>NZ_JBGFQZ010000001.1:0-732310 GCF_041295535.1 Cellulomonas sp. ICMP 17802
GGCCTTGGTCTCGCTCACGGCCTGCGGCGGGAAGCGGACCGTCAACGACGCGCCGTCGCCGGCGCGACCCGCCCGGGCGGCCTCGATCTCGTCGGAACCCCCGGGCTCGACGCCCGCGTGCCGGTTGCCTCCGCCGCGGTGCCCGTGCTCGATGGCGCCCCCGGCCTGCGCGACCGGTGCGACAGGAGGGGCCGGCGCCTCGCCGGCGGGGTCCGTGTCGACCTCGATGATCGGCGTCCCGACGTCCACGGTCTGGCCCGGCTCGACCATGATCCGCGTGACGACGCCGGACCACGGGCTCGGCAGGTCCACCAGGGACTTCGCCGTCTCGATCTCGACGATCGTCTGGTTCACCTCGACCGTGTCACCGACGGCGACGTGCCACGCGACGATCTCGGCCTCGGTCAGGCCCTCTCCCGCGTCGGGGAGCGGGAACTGCTGGAACGTCGGCACTGTCGTCTCCTCAGAAGGCCAGCGAGCGGTCGACGGCGTCGAGGACGCGGTCGAGCCCGGGCAGGTAGTCGTGCTCGATCTTGGCCACGGGGTACGGCGTGTGGAACCCACCGACGCGCAGCACCGGCGCCTCGAGGTGGAAGAAGCACTCCTCGGTGATGCGCGCGGCCACCTCGGCGCCGGTGCCGTAGAGCACCGGGGCCTCGTGCACGACGACGCAGCGGCCCGTGCGGCGCACCGAGGCCGCGACCGTCTCGGTGTCCAGGGGGCTCAGGGTGCGCAGGTCGACGACCTCGATGCTCGTGCCCTCGGTGGCGGCGGTCTCGGCGGCCTTGAGCGCCGTCTGCACGGTCGGCCCGTACGCGACGAGCGTGATGTCGGTGCCCGCACGGAGCACCTTCGCGGTGTCGAGCGCGGGGTGCGGGGCATCGATCGCGGCGTCGACGTCCACCTCGCCCTTCTCCCAGTACCGGCCCTTGGGCTCGAAGAACAGGACGGGGTCCGGCGACGCGATGGCCTGCTGGATCATGGCGAACGCCTCGGCGGGCGACGACGGGCTGATCACCCGCAGGCCGGCCGTGTGCGCGAACAGGGCCTCGGGCGACTCGCTGTGGTGCTCGACCGCGCCGATGCCGCCGCCGTACGGGACGCGGATGACGACGGGCAGGGTGAGCCGGCCCTTCGACCGGTAGTGCATCTTGGCCAGCTGCGTGGTGATCTGGTCGAACGCCGGGAAGATGAACCCGTCGAACTGGATCTCGCACACCGGCCGGTACCCGCGCAGCGCCAGGCCGATCGCGGTGCCGACGATGCCCGACTCCGCGAGCGGCGTGTCGACGACGCGCTCCTGGCCGAAGTCCTTCTGCAGCCCGTCGGTCACGCGGAACACCCCGCCGAGCGCGCCGATGTCCTCGCCCATGAGCAGCACCTTGGGGCTCTGCTCGAGGGCCTTGCGCAGGCCGAGGTTGATCGCCTTGGCGAACGTGATGGTGCTCATCGGTGGCTGGCCTCCCCGTCCAGGAACGACGCCTCGTAGGCCTCGAACCAGGTGCGCTCGGACTCGACGACGGAGTGCGGCGTCGCGTAGACGTGCTCGAACATCGACGCCGCCGACGGGCGACCCATGCCGCGGACCGTCGTGCGGATCCGCTCGCCCAGGGCGTCGCCCTCGGCCGCGAGCTGGTCGAGGAACGCCTGCGACAGCTCGCCGCGCTCCTCGAGGTGCAGGCGGAGGCGGTCGATCGGGTCGCGCTGGCGCCAGTACTCCTCCTCGGCGGCCGAGCGGTACCGGCTCGGGTCGTCGGAGGTGGTGTGCGCGCCCATGCGGAACGTGAACGCCTCGACGAACGTGGGCCCGCCGCCCGACCGCGCGCGCTCCAGCGCCTCGGCCGTGACCGCATAGGTGGCCAGCACGTCGTTGCCGTCCACGCGCACGCTCGGGATGCCGAAGCCCGGGCCGCGGTCGGCCAGCGGCACGCGGGACTGCCTGCTGGTGGGCTCGGAGATGGCCCACTGGTTGTTCTGGCAGAAGAACACGACCGGCGCGTTGTTCACCGCCGCGAAGACGAGCGCCTCGTTGACGTCGCCCTGCGAGGTCGACCCGTCGCCGAAGTACGTGACGACGGCCGCGTCGCGCGACGGGTCGCCCGACCCGACGGCGCCGTCCCGCTGCAGGCCCATCGCGTAGCCCGTGGCGTGCAGCGTGTGCGAGCCGATGACCAGCGTGTACAGGTGGAACCCGTGCGCGAGCGGGTCCCAGCCCCCGTGGTCGACGCCCCGGAACAGGCGCAGCACCTCGGCCAGGTCGACGCCCCGCGTGTGCGCGACGCCGTGCTCGCGGTAGCTGGGGAACACCTGGTCCTGCGCGGCCAGCGCGCGGCCGGAGCCGATCTGCGCGGCCTCCTGGCCCAGGCTCTGCGCGAAGAGGGCCAGCTCGCCCTGCCGCTGGAGCGACGTCGCCTCGTTGTCGAACCGGCGGACCAGCACCATGTCGCGGTACAGCCCGCGCAGGGCGTCGGCGTCGAGGTGGGCGATGCGGGGGTCGTAGTCGGGGTGGGCCGTGCGCTGCCCGGTGGGGGTCAGCAGCTGCACGAGACCGTCGTCGGTCAGGGGGCCGTTCGGGACCACGCGGTTCTCCTTCGCGGTGCAGCGGCGGGGAGCCGCTCCGGGTCGGTGGCGGAGCCCAGGAGCTCGAACCTACGTCAGCGTAGGCTACGGCACCGTAGGTAGCGCGCGAAGGACCCCGACAAGCCTCGACGCACGCCCTTGTGGACTGTCTACACCCGCCACGCGAGGCTCAGCGAGCCAGCCACTCCGCCGCGACCTCGAGCAGCAGATCCGTCGCCTCGGGCTCGCCCACGCTGATCCGGACCCCGTCCCCGGCGAACGGCCGCACGAGCACGCCCGCCCGCCCGGTCCGCTCGGCGAAGGCCGAGGCGTGGTCGCCGAGCGCGAGCCACACGAAGTTCGCCTGGCTGTCCGGCACGGTCCAGCCCTGCGCCCGCAGGCCCCCGAGCAGGCGGGTGCGTTCGGCGACGATGGCGTCCACCCTGGTCAGCAGCTCGGCCGTCGCGCGCAGCGACGCCAGCGCGGCCAGCTGGCCTACGTGCGAGACCCCGAACGGCGTCGACGCCGCCCGGATCCCCCCGGCCAGGCGCGGCCGTGCCACGGCGTAGCCCACGCGCAGGCCGGCCAGGCCGAAGGCCTTGGAGAACGTGCGCAGCAGCACGACGTTGGGGTGGTCGGCGAACACCGCGAGCCCGTCGGCCACCTGCGGGTCGCGCACGAACTCCACGTAGGCCTCGTCGAGCACCACGAGGACGTCCTTGGGCACCGCCTCGAGGAACGACGCCAGCTCGTCGGCGTGCACCGCCGGTCCCGTCGGGTTGTTCGGGGTGCACACCAGCACGACCTTGGTCCGCGGCGTCACGGCGGCCGCCATGGCCTCGAGGTCGAGCCGCCCGTCGTCGCCGACCGGCACCTGCACGCCGACGGCCCCCGCCAGCGTCACCGCGATCGGGTAGGCCTCGAACGACCGCCACGGCAGGACCACCTCGTCGCCGGGCTCGCACACGGCCGTGAGCACGTGCCCCAGCACGGCGACCGACCCGCAGCCGGTGACGACGTTCTCGGGGGCCACCCCGAGCGAGGCCGCGATGGCCGCGGTCAGCTCCGTCGCGTACATGTCGGGGTACCGGTTGACGTCCTCGGCGGCGTCCGAGATGGCCAGCACCACCGAGGGCAGAGGCGGGTACGGGTTCTCGTTGGAGGACAGCTTGAACGCGGCCGCGCCGACGGGGACGCGAGCCCCGGGGACGTACGGCGGCAGGTCGGCGAGCGCCTTGCGGAGGGGGACTCGAGTCACGGGGTCAGCATGCCACCGCCCGGCCGGTCCCCCGCGCGCTCCGCCTCCGGTGGCAGGATCGGCGCATGGCCTTCCTCGTCCGCGTCCTCATCAACGGCGTCGCCCTCTGGCTCGCCACGTTGATCCTGCCCGGCCTCGAGATCGTCGGCGCCGACACGGGCTGGCAGCAGCTCGCGATCATCCTGCTCATCGCGCTGGTGTTCGGCGTGGTGAACGCGGTGGTCAAGCCGATCGTCGCGTTCCTGTCCATCCCCCTGTACATCCTCACGCTCGGCCTGTTCACGATCATCGTGAACGCCCTGATGCTCATGCTCACGGCGTGGATCACCGAGGCGACCAGCTGGGGCCTGCGGATCGACAACTTCGGCACCGCCTGCTGGGGCGCGATCATCGTCTCGATCATCAGCCTGGTCCTCTCTGTGCTCATCCCGGGCAGCCGCACGCAGCGGTCGACGTCCACCGAGATCAGCTACTGACGAGACTGGGCCGGAGCCGCGGAGGCTGAGTCGCGGCGAGCACGGCGTCCCGCGTCACCTGGAACTGCCGCGTCACGGCGGTGGTGCCCGGCGGCCCGAGCACGGACTCCGCGGCGGCGTCGAAGGACCGCAGGCCCGGGCTGCCCGCCAGCTCGCCGTCGGCCAGCCGCGCCGTCTCCACGTAGCGGGCCACGGAGTGGGCCTCCACCGGGCTCGGGAAGCCCTGGCCGGCGGCCGCCAGCTCACGGGTGACGACGGTGACGTGCGCACCCGTGGCGTCGGGCACCCCGTCCAGCTGCGGCACCACGTCCTCGCCGTGCCGGTAGTGCCGCACCTCGACCCCTGCCGGCACAGGTCCCGGGATGTCGGGCGTGCCCGCGGTCGCGACCGCCCGGATCGCGTAGGTGCCGCCCGCCGCCGCGGCGACGGACATCGCGACCATCCCGCCCTGGCTGTGCCCAGCGAGCATCACGGGCTCGTCGGCGCCGATGCCGGACAGCCGCATGGCCTCGAGCACGGCGCCAGTCAGGTCGTCCGGCAGCCCCGCCAGCAGGCGCCCGTCGGTGGTGAGGTCCATCGGCGTGGTCGCGTTCGGCCGCCAGCTCTCGGTGCCGGGGATCTCGATCACCCACGCGCGCGAGCCGTCCGGGTGCGTGAGCCGTTGCACGGAGACGATGCCCTGCGGCGTGCCGGGGAGGCCGGCGCCCGTGGAGTAGCTGCGCGCGACGTTGGCGAGCACCCCGGCGGTGGTGCGCGGCGCCGGCAGCTGCGGCGGGTGGGCGCGGACCAGCAGCGCCGTCGGTCCGGCCGCCGGAGCCGGTCCGAACAGGGTCGCGGCCCCGCCGGGCACGGGTCGGAGCGTCGGCAGCTGGCGGCCCGGATGCAGCGACCGGACGAACGCGCCGACGCCGAGCATCGCCAGCTCGGCACGTCCGTCGGCGGTGAGCCGGACCAGCGCCGGCCGGGCGGCGACGAGCACGGGGTCCGGCCGGCGGAGCAGCACGGACCGTCCCACGCTGCCCGCCGCGACCATGCCGACCGCCGCCAGCCCGAGCGCGACCGCACCGACCCCGAGCAGCACGGCGACGCCGGGCGTCTCGCCGGCCCGCCCTGCACCGGTCGCGACCTCGACCCGCAGCAGCCGGTGCGCCGACGACTCGGCCTGCGCGTACACCTCGACCACGCGGCGCAGGGCGACGGCCAGCCGGCGCAGCAGGTCGGCGGCTCGCCATGGCGAACCCGGCCCGTCGCGCGCGGCCACCAGCGAGTGCCGCGCCTCGAGCGCCGCCGGGCTCAGCCCCTCGCAGGCCTGCGCCGCGCGCGTGAGCGACCACGACGCCGCGTCGAGCCGGTCGGCCGCATCCGTGAGCCGGCGCACCGCGAAGGCGAGCTCCTCGAGGTCGACGACGGTCGGGCCGGGTCCCCCGGCCACCCGGAACCCGCCGCCCGGGTCGGCCGCGCTCACGACCACCCGGCGAGCACCGGCGGCGCGTCGGCGTCGGCCCCCGCCGCCGGCTGCGCCGCCCGCTCGATCGCCGCCCGCGCCTCCCGGACCCGCCCCTCGGCCTCCTCGATCGCGGCGCGGAACCGCTCGGCCGCGCCCGACCGCCACTCGACGGACGCGGCGCCGCGCAGCAGCCGGTGCGCGTCCGCCACCTCGTCCAGCGCCCGCAGCACCTCCGGCAACCCCTGCTCGATCTGCATGGCGGGCACGCTACGGAGAGTGCGGCGGGGCGGTCCGCTCATCTGTGGACGACCGGGGCTGTGGGCGGCTCGCACCCTTCCTCGCGCGCCGGGGCGCCACCTAGCCTGACCGCATGAGTCTCGCCGACCGGCAGCACCACCTGCGGCCGATGACCGGCCGGGACCCCGACGAGCCGCGCCGGACCGCGACCACCCTCGAGCTGCTGTTCGACCTCACGTTCGTCGCCGCGTTCGCCCAGGCCGCCGACCAGGCGGCCCACCTCATGGCCCACGGCCACTTCGGCAGCGCGATCGTCGGGTTCGCGTTCGTGACCTTCGCGGTGTGCTGGGCCTGGGTCAACTTCTCGTGGTTCGCCTCGGCCTTCGACACCGACGACTGGTTCTGCCGGCTCATGACCATGGTCCAGATGGTCGGCGTCCTGGTGGTCGCCCTCGGCGTGCCGCCGGTGTTCGCGTCGATCGACAACGGCGCACCCCTGGACAACGGGGTGCTGGTCGCCGGCTACATCGTCATGCGGGTGGCGGTGGTGGCGCAGCTGCTGCGGGCGGCCGTGCAGGACCCGCAGCACCGTCGGTTCGTCCTCACGTTCGCGGCGGCGATCGCGGTGGCGCAGCTGGGCTGGACCGCGGTCCTGCTGCTGCACCTGACGATCGGGCAGCTGCTGCCCCTCCTGGTCGTCCTCTACGTGCTCGAGCTCGGCGCCCCCGTGCTCTCCGCCCGGGTCGGGCGCTTCCCGCCCTGGCACGCGCACCACATCGCCGAGCGCTACGGGCTCTTCGTCATCATCACGCTGGGCGAGGTCATCCTCGGCACCATCGCGACGGTCGCGGCGGTGGTGGGTCGCGTCGGGTGGAGCGTCGAGGCGGTGCTGGTCGTGGTGGCGGGGACCGGCCTGACGTTCGGCATCTGGTGGAGCTACTTCGCCGTGCCGCTGGGGGAGATCCTGCAGCGGCACCGGCGCCGCGCCTGGGTGTGGGGGTACGGCGGCATCGTGATCTTCGCGTCGATCGCGGCCCTGGGGGCGGGCCTGCACGTGGCGGCGTTCGTCGCGGGGGGCGAGGCGACGATCGGCGTCGTCGACGCCGTGCTGACCGTCGCGATCCCGGTGCTGATCACGCTCGTCGCCTACTTCGCGATCTACGCCTACCTGGTGGGCGGCGTCGACCCGTTCCACCTCGTGCTCGTGGCCGGCGCCGTGGTCGCTCTCGGGGCCGCGGTCGTGATCGCCGGCCTCGGCGCGGGGTTCGGCGTGTGCCTGCTCCTCGTGATGCTCGCGCCGGCGGTCGTCGTCGTCGGGTACGAGACGGTCGGGCACCGGCACATGGCGGACGTGCTGGCGCGCGTGCTGGACTGACGGACGTCAGCGCGCGGCGCGCGGCAGCAGGGCGGCGGTCGCGACGACGGCCGCCACGAGCGCGAGCGCCCGCCAGAGGTCGCCGTCGCCCAGCCGCACGCCGACCAGCAGGGTCGCGGCGACGGCCAGCACCTGCGCCCCGACCTGCACCAGCGCGACCTCGCGCAGCCCGCGGACCAGCACGGCGAGCTCCACCCGCGTCCGCCAGGAGGTCCGCGCCGCGACCGCCGAGCACCACAGGGTCAGGTGCACGAGGAGGACCAGGGCCATCAGCACGCCCAGCGCGGGAGCGTCGCCCACGACCAGCCGGGTCGCCGCCGCCAGCACGACGAGCGCGGCCGTCCCGAGGCCGGGCCGCAGGACGGTCGCGGTCACCAGGGCGACGAACCCGCCGACCAGCAGCCAGTGGGCGCGCGGGCCGGGGGCCGCGAACGCGACGGCGAGCGTGCCGGCGGCGAGCACGGCGAGCGCGCCCCGCACGGCCCAGGCGGGCACCGGCCGGCGCAGGTCGAGGGTGACCTCCGGGTCGGGGCTCATCGCGACGCCCCCGCCCGCCGCTGCGCCCGGCGCGCCAGCGACGCGAGCCCGATGTCCGGCGCCTCGCGCCAGGTCACCAGCTCGACGTCGAGGTCGGCCAGCTCCGCCAGCCGGTCCTCGCGGGCCATCCGGATCAGCCGCATCGCGAGCTTCTCGCGGTCGCCCATCAGCCGCTCGCGCAGCGTGGGCAGCACGTCGACCGCGACCACGCGGTGGCCCGCGCGCCGCCAGACCGACGCCACCAGCGCGGCCTCGTCGTCGAGGAACGTCGAGAAGAGGACGACGAGCGCGCCCGACGGGACCTGCGGCGCGCGCAGCCGGCGCAGCGGGTCGCCCTCGGGCCGGGTCAGCGCGAGGGCGTGCCGGATCCGGTCCAGCTGCCGGCGCCCGCCGCCCGGCGACAGCGGCCGCCGGACCGCGCCGAGGTCGTCGAGCCCGACGCGGTCGCCCATCCCGAGGAACCCCTGCGCGACCGAGGTCGCCGCCTGCCGGGCCAGGTCCAGCGACGTGGGGTCCTGCGCGCGCGGCGGGATCGAGCCGCGCCACGTCATGGGGTCGGGGCCGACGTCGTCGCGCGAGTCGACCACCAGCACGACGACCGCCTCGGCCAGGGCGTGCTCCCGCCGGACGTAGAGCTCGTGCAGGTCGGGGGCCCGGCGGGCGGTGACGCGCCAGTCGATCCGCCGCAGCCGGTCGCCGGGCGCGTAGGGGTGCACGTCGCGCAGCCCGCCACCCTCGCCGGGCCGGCGCGACTCGTGCGCGCCGGTGAGCCCGCGCAGCCGGGGAGGCAGGGGGAGGGCGTCGAGCGGCCGGGCGCCGGGGAGCACCAGGGCGGAGCGGGCGGACGGGGCGGTCGGCTCGGACACGCTCGCGGCGCCCGGCCCGACCCCCTGCACGTCCACCGACGCCACCTGCTGCGGCCCCGTGCGCACGGTGTGCACGACGAGCGGGAGGGTGCGCGTGCCGTCGACGACCACCCACGCCTCGGCCACCTCGCGGGTCCGGCGCCGCACACCGACCAGCGCGGTCCCGGGCGACCCCACGACCACGTCGGCGTGCAGGGTCCCGGGCAGGACCGGGGCGGTCGACGCCTCGA
The DNA here is from genome assembly GCF_041295535.1 of Cellulomonas sp. ICMP 17802. NCBI lineage: Bacteria > Bacillati > Actinomycetota > Actinomycetes > Micrococcales > Cellulomonadaceae > Cellulomonas > Cellulomonas sp. ICMP 17802. Next base: position 8,986 of record NZ_JBGFQZ010000001.1, read on the forward strand.
GCCGCACGGTCGGTGCCGCGTCGGGCCGGCGCCGCCAGTCTCGGACGCCCGCCACCAGCGGGGCGGCCCCGAGCACCGCGACGTCCGGGCGCCCGACGAGCGCGCCGACGACCACGATCGCGAGGCCGGCGACGACCCCGGCGAGGGTCGCCCGGGCGCGGACCCAGGTCATCCCCGGCGCGCCGTCGTCGGTCCCGCCACGCGCTTGAGCACGTCCGTGACCACGCCCTGCGGCGCCGCGCCGGTCGCCCACGCCTGCGGCGTGAGGGAGAGCCGGTGCGCGAGCGCCGGCACCGCGACGGCCTTGACGTCCTCCGGCGTGACGAAGTCCCGGCCCGAGAGCACGGCCATCGAGCGCGCGACGAGCACGAGCGCCTGCGACCCGCGCGGCGAGGCGCCGACCTCGACCGAGTCGTGCGCCCTGGTCGCCGCCGCGAGGTCCACGCAGTACCGCAGGATGTCGCCGTCGACCGTGACCGCCTCGACCCCGGCCTGCATCGCGCGCAGCGTCGCGGCGTCGACCACGGTCCGCACCGAGCCCATCTCCTGCCGCCGCGCCAGCCGCCGCGAGAGCACGTCGACCTCCGCGTCGCGCTCCGGGTACCCGACGGCGACGCGGACCATGAACCGGTCCAGCTGCGCCTCCGGCAGCGGGTACGTGCCCTCGTACTCCACGGGGTTGGACGTCGCGACGACGTGGAACGGGTCGGGCAGCGGGTACGTGGTGCCGTCGACCGTCACCTGCCGCTCGGCCATCGCCTCGAGCAGCGCCGACTGCGTCTTGGGCGCCGTGCGGTTGATCTCGTCGGCCAGCAGCAGCCCGGCGAACACCGGTCCCGGCCGGAACGCGAAGCTCGCCGTGGCGGGGTCGAACACGCTGGACCCGGTGATGTCGGACGGCAGCAGGTCGGGCGTGCACTGCACGCGCCGGAACGTCAGCCCCAAGGCCGTCGCCAAGCTGCGCGCCGCCAGCGTCTTGCCCAGGCCCGGCACGTCCTCGAAGAGCACGTGCCCGCCGCCCAGGATGGCGGCGAGCGCCACCTTGAGGGGCTCGTGCATGCCGACGACCAGCGTCGCGACCTCGTCGAGGACCGCGCGGCCGCGGTCCTCGACCTCCGCGACCGTCAGGGTGGAATTCATGGCTGCAGGCTCCCAGGTTCGTCGTCGGGCTGGTCGTCGGTCGGGGTGGTGCGCCTCGGTCCGAGGCTGTCGAGCACGTCGAGCGTGTGCCGCACGTCGGCAAGGGTCGGCAGGGGGGACCTCGCGCGGGTCAGGGTGCGGTAGGCACGGGGGCCGACGAGGTCCTCGGCCTCCTCCAGCGTGAGCCCGTGGCGCGCCAGCCGGTGCCGGGCGACCTCCTTGAGCCGCCGGAGCACGCGCTCGCCGACCCGGCCGTCGCGCGCCACCATCGCCCACGCCAGGTCCTGCACCTCGCCGCGCGCGCCGTGCCGCCGGTCGTAGCGCTCGCGGTCCCAGCCCGGGTCCGGCGTGCCGTCGAGCCGCGTGAGCAGCAGGACGCCCGCGACGCCGAGCAGGCCGACCAGCAGGGCCGAGGGGACGGAGAGCCCGAAGGCCCAGCCGCCGGCCACGCCGACCGCGAAGCCGACGAGGGGTCGCCACTCCCAGCGCCTCATGCGTCGTCCCCCCGGCGCGCGAGGTCGTCCGCGATGGCCGCGAGGCTCTGCCGGGCCTCGACGACGTCCTCGCGGGTCAGCGCGTGCTGCGAGTACCGCGCGGCGAGGTAGAGCTCGAGCAGGTGCCGGGTGGCCCCGGGGTCGGCGCGTGTCGCGTCGAGGACCTCGACCGTGAACTCGGTCGCCGTCTCGGCGCGGTCCCGCACCAGCCCGCTGCGCCCTGCGGCCTCCTCGAGCGCCACCCAGGCCGCGATGACCGCGTCGCCGGGCGGCACCTCGTCGTCGAGCACCTGCGCCGCCCGCCGGACACCCTCGCGCAGCGCGGGAGTGGCGCCGTCCTGCACGTCCCCGGTCAGCTCGACGTCGGGCTCCGCGTCGTCGGTCTCGACCGGCGCCCGCCGCTCGCGGAACCGGTGGATCCAGTTGCCCAGGACCCAGACGCCGACCAGCAGGATCGCGCCGATGACCAGCAGGATCAGCAGGTAGAACCACTTCTCGGCGCCCGGTGGAAGCTGGTTGGCCGCGTCCGTGCTGGCCGGCAGCGGCGTCGACGAGTTGTTCCCGGCCGTGAACGTGGGCACCTCGAACGCACCGGCGGGACCGCCGCGCAGCCGCGGCCGGAACGGGCCCGCGAGCGCCGCCCCCAGGACCGCGACGACGACGAACGCACCGACCAGCAGCGCCGCGCTCGGCCGCCGTGCCTGCGTCGCCACCGTGCTCCTCGTCGTCGGGGACCGGCGACTCCCGCCGGTCCGGACAGGCTACTGACGCACGAACCCGAGCAGCCCATCGCCGACGTTCGAGCGCGTCAGGGGATCCGCTTTCGTGCTTGCGCTGCCCGCTGAGCCGCCACCGCCCGCACCCTCCTCGTCCGGCCCTCGACCGCCAGCGCGTCCAGGACACCGAGCCGCGACGACTCTTCGGACACCCGACGCTGGAGCCAGTCCGACCACTGCTCGACGTCGACCTCGGCGGGGACGGCACCCTCGCCCGCCATGGTCCGCGCGATCCTGACCTCGCGTGCCCTCCATCGCGGGAAGCCCTGATCCTCAGGCGGCACGGCCCGGACCCACCGGTCCTGGTCGGCGTCGTCGACCACCTCGACCATCTGCAGCGCGATGGTCACGCCGAGCCCCGGCACCGGCTCGAGGCCTACGAGCCGCAGCAACGCCGGCCACGCCTCGGGTCGGTTCCAGGACTTCTCGTAGATCGGCCAGCGCTCGTGCTCGTCGTCGAAGGCTCGCGCCGGGACCTCGACTCCGACGATGGCGGCGAGCTCCGCGACGGCAGCGCGAAAGAGCGCCTCCTCGCGATCCATGCCCACCTCCGCAGCTTCCCCGTCGACGCAGGCTCCCAGCACGCCAACACCGCTGTCGCGTGGAATCCTCGCCCTCTGATCGAGCGTGCCCCGCACCGCTCGACTCCTCGCGTGAAGGGTTGGTTGCGCTGAGCGCAACGAAGTCTTCACGCCAGCCGAACGCGGACGCCGCCGATCACGGCCCGCGCGCTCTGGGATGATGACGCCATGTCCTCCCGCGTCCGGCTCGCAGACGTCACGCCGCCCATCGCCCTCGGTCCGCTCGACGGCCGCTACCGCGCCGCGGTGGCGCCGCTGGTCGACCACCTGAGCGAGGCGGCCCTCAACCGCGAGCGGGTGCACGTCGAGGTCGAGTGGCTGATCCACCTGGCGCAGCACCGGGTGGTCCCCGGCGCGCCGACCCTGACGGCCGCCGACGAGGCGTACCTGCGCGACGTCGTCGCGACGTTCGGCCCGGACGAGGTCGCCGAGCTCGCCGCGATCGAGAAGACCACCGTGCACGACGTCAAGGCGGTCGAGTACTTCCTCAAGAGCCGGCTCGCGGCCGCGCCCGAGGGGTCGGCGCTGCGGGACGTCGGCGAGCTGGTGCACTTCGCGTGCACGAGCGAGGACATCAACAACCTGTCGTACGCGCTCATGGTCCGCGGCGCGGTGCAGGACGTGTGGGCACCGGCCGCGGGCGCGCTCGTCGACCAGGTCGCCGCCCTGGCGCACGAGCTCCGCGACCAGCCGATGCTCGCCCTCACGCACGGGCAGCCCGCCACCCCGACGACGCTCGGCAAGGAGCTCGCGGTCCTCGCGCACCGGCTCCGGCGCCAGCTCACGCGGATCGCCGGCGACGAGTACCTGGGCAAGCTCAACGGCGCGACCGGCACGTACGGCGCGCACGTCGTGGCCGTCCCCGGCGCGGACTGGCCGGCGGTCAGCAAGGCGTTCGTCGAGCACCTCGGCCTGACCTGGAACCCCCTGACCACGCAGATCGAGTCGCACGACTGGCAGGCCGAGCTCTACGCCGACGTCGCCCGGTTCAACCGCGTGCTGCACAACCTGGCCACCGACGTGTGGACCTACATCTCGCGCGGCGTCTTCATCCAGATCCCGGTGGCCGGCGCGACGGGCAGCTCGACCATGCCGCACAAGGTCAACCCGATCCGGTTCGAGAACGCCGAGGCCAACCTCGAGCTGTCGAGCGCCCTGCTGGACACGCTGGCGAGCACCCTGGTGACCAGCCGCCTGCAGCGCGACCTGACGGACTCCACCACGCAGCGAAACATCGGCCCCGCGTTCGGGCACTCGCTGCTCGCCATCGACAACGTGGCCCGCGGGCTGCGCGCGCTGTCGGTGGACACGGGCCTGCTCGCGCGCGAGCTCGATGAGAACTGGGAGGTGCTCGGCGAGCCCGTCCAGTCCGCCATGCGCGCCGCCTCGGTGGCCGGCGTCACCGGCATGGAGAACCCGTACGAGCGGCTCAAGGAGCTCACCCGCGGACGCCGCCTGACGGCCGCCGACATGCGCGAGTTCATCGGCGGCCTCGGGCTTCCCGACGACGTCGCGGCGCGGCTGGCGGCCCTCACGCCGGCGTCGTACACGGGCCTGGCGGACACCCTCGTGGGCTATCTGGACGCCTGAGCGTCGAGCTACACCGACCGCTCGGGATTGTCCATCGCAACTGCGCCGAACGGGTGAACGCGCGGCGCCGATTCACCACCTTCTGCCGAGTGCCGGGCAGAAGCCGAAGCGATTCGACGGTACCGCTCTCAGGGTGCCTGACCTGCACGTTCACACGGATGAGTGAGCGCTTCTGGACACGCGCCCTATAAGGGCTGCACAATCGTGCACCGACCGGTCTGAATCATCCGGTTCACCCCATTTCCGGCAAGGATGCCCATCGTGACGCTCATGCAGAAGGCGATCACGCCAGCGCTCACCCGCGCTCACCTCACCGCGGGACATGACCGCCTGGCGGGTTACGTGGTACGCGCCGAGGACGTCGCCTTCGCGACGACACCGGCGCAGCTGTTCGAGGTGCACGGTCTCGGGTACGAGGGGTCGCCGTTCAGCCCGTACGACCGGTCGATCGACGTGCTCCGCTTCGAGTCCTCGCCGCAGCTGCAGTACCGCGACGTCCCTGGCTACATCCTCCCGCTGTGGTGGCTGCGCCACTCCCGCATCCCTCCGGGCGCCGAGCTGGTCCGGATCTACGACAACGGCACGTCCACGCTCCTGGCGCGCTACGGCGACGTCGGGGCCGGCTGGACGGTCACGCAGCTGGGCGCCCCCCGCCCGGCCCTGGCGTCCCTGTCGCGCTGCGTCGGGCCCGTGGCCAAGTGGCACGGCGCCTACCTCGAGGCCGACGTGGTGGACGGCGGCCACACGGTCGTCCTCGCACTGGCCAACCCCCCGCTCGCGGAGACCGGCTTCCACCAGTCGCCGTCGGGCCGCTGGTACCGCCGCGTGGCCCGCGAGGACGTCACCGAGCTGTTCGAGCTCGACCTGACGGCCCGCTGGAACGGGCTCCACGTCCGGGTGGTCGACCAGTGGCAGGACGCGCAGCGCTATGTCGTCGCCCGCATATCTCACCTGGGCGACGACATCGAGCGCGCCGAGCGCCTGCACCTCAACCGCGTCGAGGCCGGCGTGTACGAGGGCATCGTGTACGCCGCCGAGCTCACGGACATCCAGACCAACCAGGTGGTCCCCCACACCTGGGCCCCCGGGCCCGCTGCCCCCCGGCAGCAGGCGGTGCGCTCCTGAGCACCCCACCCGAGGGTTCCCGATCCAGGGTCACGCCGACGGCGATGTGACCCTCGCGGGACGCGTGCCGGGCCTGGCCCTCCCCCCCGTCCAGGCCCGGCACGCTCCGACCTCGCGGCCGGCCTCCCGGCGCAGGGGTCAGCGCGCGTCCGCGACCAGGGCCGGGACCGGGATCGACGCCAGCTCGGCCAGCGCCTCGGCGTACGTCGCCGCGTCACCGAGGCGGGCCGCCTCGCGGGCGCGCACCGTCGGTCCGTGCAGCGCGGCCCGCGTCCGACGGCGCAACGCGCGCTCGGCCCGCTCGTCCCGCTCGCTCAGCGCGCTGAGCCCGGACTCCAGACCGCCCAGCACGCGGGTGCGCTCGGCGACGACCGCGGGGTTCCAGTCGCGGACGCGGCGGTCGGCCTCGTAGGCCTCGGCGGCGGCGGTGACCACGTCGTGCGCGGCCCGGACGGCGGCGTGCTCGGCGGGGGCGTGCTCGCTGACCGTGTGCAGGCTGACCAGCCGCACGCCGGGCAGGGCGCGGACGCCGGGGTCGACGTCGTGCCGCAGCGCGAGGTCCACCACGGTGAGCTCGTGCGAGGACGCCGCCCGGGCCTCCGCCAGGGCGTCGACCCCCAGCACGGCACCCGCGGCCCCGCTGCAGGCGATGACCAGGTCCACGTCGGACACCTCGGCGGCCAGGTCGGCGGACGCCGGCAGCGACCGCACCCCGCGGGCCGCGGCGAACGCGCCGGCCCGGCCGGACGCGGAGAAGACCCGGATGTCGGCGGCGCCGCGGGCCTTGAGGGCGGCCAGCGAGGCGCCCGCGTAGGAGCCGGTGCCGATGAGCACGCACCGCACGGAGGACCAGTCGGGCAGGTGCTGCTCGGCGATGTCGAGCGCGACGCCCACCACCGACCGGCCGGTCGCCCCGAGGCCCGTGCGGCTCTCCACCTGGCGCGAGACGCGGGACGCCGCCTGGAACAGCGACTCGAGGCCGGACGTCGTCGTGCGGTCGCGGCGGGCGGTGGTCAGCGCGCGCCGCACCTGCCCGGCGATCTCGCGCTCACCGACGACCATCGAGTCGAGGCCGCTGGCGACGGAGAACAGGTGCTCGGCGGCGTCGGTCCCGGCTCGGACGCGCAGGTGGGTGCCCACCTGCGCGGCGGTGTAGCCCGAGCGGCCGGCCACGGCGTCGGCCGCCGCGGCGCGGGCCTGCGGGGTGTGCGCGGCGTCGTCGACCTCGAGGTACAGCTCGAACCGGTTGCACGTCGCCAGGACGACGGCACCGGACACGGACGCGACCGAGCCCACGAGCTCGGACGCGACGGCCTGCACGTCCGAGGAGAGACGTTCGAGCACGTCGAGGTCGAGGTCGTGGTGGCTGGCGGCGAGGGACAGCAGCACCACGTCCCCGAGTTAATCATCTCGACAATTGTCCGGCACAATCGAGCACGTGAACCTTCCTTCCGCCCACCCGCTCGTCGACGGCCGCACGAAGAATTCTTCTCTGGTGCGTGCCTATTCCGGCGAGCAGCCGCAGCGGCGGCCCGTGTGGTTCATGCGGCAGGCCGGCCGGTCGCTGCCCGAGTACCGCGCGGCCCGGGCCGGGACGGCCATGCTCGACGCCTGCCTCGACCCGGCGCTGGCCAGCGAGATCACCCTGCAGCCCGTGCGGCGGCACGACGTGGACGCCGCGATCTTCTTCTCCGACATCGTCGTGCCCCTCAAGCTGGCCGGCGTCGACGTGGAGATCACGCCCGGCGTCGGCCCGGTCATGGGCTCCGCGGTGCGGACCGCCGACGACGTCGCCCGGCTCCGCGACCTCGGCCCGCTGACGGCCGAGGCCCTGCAGCCCGTCTCGGACGGCGTCGCGCTCACGGCCGACGCCCTGGGCGGGACGCCCCTCATCGGCTTCGCCGGCGCCCCCTTCACGCTCGCCGCCTACCTGGTCGAGGGCGGCCCGTCGCGCGACCACCTTGCCGCCCGCACCCTGATGCACGCCGACCCGGCCACCTGGGCGGCGCTCACCGAGTGGGCGGCCGACGTCACGGGTGCATTCCTGCGGGCGCAGGTGCTGGCGGGCGCGAGCGCGACGCAGCTGTTCGACTCCTGGGCCGGCTCGCTCGGCCTCGCCGACTACACCGCGCACGTCGCCCCGGCATCGGCCCGCGCGCTGGGCCACGTCGCCGACCTCGACGTGCGCAAGGTGCACTTCGGCACGGGCACCAGCGAGCTGCTCGGGGCGATGCGCGACGTGGGCGCCGACGTCATCGGCGTCGACTACCGGCTGCCGCTCGACGAGGCCAACCGCCGGCTCGGCGGCACCACGCCGCTGCAGGGCAACATCGACCCGGCCCTGCTGGCCGCCCCGTGGCCGGTGCTCGAGGCGCACGTCCGCGACGTCGTGGCGCGCGGCTCGGTGGCCCCCGGGCACGTGGTGAACCTGGGGCACGGCGTCCCGCCCGAGACCGACCCGACCGTGCTGACGCGCGTGGCCGAGCTGGTCCACGCCATCTGATGACCTGGGACGCGATCGTCGTCGGCGGCGGGATCGCGGGCCTGGTCGCGGCCCGTGAGCTCGCGCACGAGGGCCTGCGCACGCTCGTCCTCGAGCAGCGGGACGCGCCCGGCGGAGCGGTCCGCGCGCACACGGTCGCCGGGCTGCGCCTGGACGCCGGCGCGGAGTCGTTCGCCACGCGCGGCGGCACGGTGGCGGCCCTGCTGGACGAGCTCGGGCTCGCCGACCGCGTCCGCACGCCCGAGCCGCACGGCTCCTGGGTGCACCTCCCGCACGGCGACGGGCCCCTGCCGCGCACCGGGCTGCTCGGCATCCCCGCGCACCCGTGGGCGGCCGACGTCCGACGGACCCTCGGGCTGGTCGGTGCCGCGCGCGCGAGCCTGGACCTGGTGCTCCCCTCGACCCCCGCGGACTCGTTGGGCGAGCTGGTCCGCCGGCGCATGGGCGCTCGCGTGCTCGACCGCCTGGTCCGGCCGATCGTCGGCGGCGTGCACGCGGCGGACCCCGACGATCTCGCGGTCGACGCCGTCGCGCCCGGGCTGACGACGCGCGGCTCTCTGGCCCGGGCCGTGCGCCGGCTGCGCGCCTCGGCCCCGGCGGGCTCGGCCGTGCAGGGGCTCGACGGCGGCCTGCACGTGCTGGTCGACGCCCTCGTCGCGGACGTCGAGTCGTGCGGCGGCGAGGTCCGCACGGGCGTCGCGGTCACCGACGCGCGCCGGACCACCGACGGGTGGGACGTGGCCGGGGAGCGCGCCGCGCGGCTCGTGCTGGCGACCCCGGCGGCGGTTGGCCTGCTCGGCATCGCCGCCGGCGAGCCCGACCCCGGCGCCCAGGTCACGCTGGTCACCCTCGTGCTCGACGCGCCGGAGCTCGACGCCGCTCCCCGCGGCACCGGCGTGCTCGTCGCGCGCGACGCCACCGACGTGGCCGCCAAGGCGCTCACGCACGCGACCGCCAAGTGGGCGTGGCTCGCCCGCGCCGCCGGGCCCGGCCGGCACGTGGTCCGGCTCTCCTACGGTCGCGCGGGCGCGGAGACGCCGGCCGACGTCGACGTCGCGCTCCGGGACGCGTCGACCCTGCTGGCGGTGCCGCTGGAGGCAGGCGGGCTGCTCGGTCACGCCGTGGTCCGGTGGACGCAGGCGCTCCCGCGTCCCAGTGCCGCGCACCAGGCCGTCGTCCGCGAGGTCCGCACCGCGGTCGAGGCGCTCGACGGGGTCGCGGTCTGCGGGGCGTGGGTGGCCGGCAACGGGCTCGCGTCGGTGGTCCCCGACGCTCGCGCGGCCGCCCGCTCGGTGCTCTGAGCATTTCCCCGCACATTTTCTGACAACGCGTCGTCATGCCGCGCAAGAATGTCGCGCGTCACATTTTCCGGTCGCATTTTCTGACAAGCTGTCACGACCGCGTCACGGTCATTCCCGCGCTTCGACATCCCCGCGACGGAGGGGGAGACTGGGCGCATGCCTCAGCACGTGCGGGTAGGGACCCGCGCGAGCGCGCTCGCGCTCACCCAGACCGGTCACGTGGTCGACGCCCTCGCCGACCTCGGGTGCGGCGACCTCACCCTCGAGACCGTCCACGTGCGCACCGACGGCGACCGCCTGACGGGCTCGCTGCAGAGCCTGGGCGGCACCGGCGTGTTCGTGACCGCGCTGCGCGACGCCCTGCTGGACGGCCGCTGCGACGTCGCGGTGCACTCCCTCAAGGACCTCCCGACGGGCGACCCGGACGGGCTGGTGCTCGGCGCCGTGCCGCCGCGCGAGGACCCTGCCGACGCCCTGTGCGCGCGCGACGGGCTGACGCTCGACCTCCTGCCCGCAGGCGCGGTCGTGGGCACGGGCTCGCCGCGCCGCGCCGCGCAGGTGCTCGCCGCGCGCCCCGACCTCGTCGTCGTCGACATCCGCGGCAACGTCGACACCCGGCTCGGGCGCGTGGCCGGCTCGGGCATCGGGCCCGGCGACCTCGACGCCGTGGTGCTCGCCCGCGCGGGGCTGGCCCGGCTCGGGCGGCTCGACGCCATGACCGAGGCGTTCGCGCCGGACGTCATGGCCCCCGCGGCGGGCCAGGGCGCCCTCGCCGTCGAGGTCCGTGCCGACCTCGAGCCCGGCACGCCCCTCGCGCTGGCCCTGCGCCGGCTCGACCACCGGCCCACGCGCCTGGCGGTGCTGGCCGAGCGCGCGCTGCTGGGGCGCCTCGAGGCGGGCTGCGCCGCGCCCATCGGGGCCTGGGCGCACCTCGCGGACGACGGCCGGAGCCTGCGGCTCGACGCGGTGGTCGCCCGGCCCGACGGCGGCGCGACCCTGCGCCGCGGCGTCAGCACGCCCCTGGGCACCGACAGCGCCGACGACGCCCGCCGCCTCGGCATCACGCTGGCCGAGACCCTGATCGACGCGGGCGCCGCCGACCTCGCCGCGCTGGGGGCCGTCCGATGACCGCCACGCCGCTGGCGGGCTGGCGCGTCCTGGTCCCGCGGCCGGCAGCGGGGCGGAGCCCGGCCGAGGTCGCGCTGGCCGCGGCGGGCGCCGAGGCCGTCGTCGTGCCACTCATCGAGACCGTCCCGCCCGAGGACCCCACCGAGCTCGACGACGCCCTGCTCGCGCTGGAGTCGGGCTGGTACTCGTGGCTCGTGGTCACCAGCCCCGCCGCGGTGCCGGTGCTGGCCGACCGCGCGCAGGAGAGCGCGGGCAGCCTGCCGCAGCTGCTGTCCGACGGGCACGTGCGCGTGGCTGCCGTCGGACCGGGCACCGCGCGGGCCCTCCGCGAGGTCGGGGTCGAGCCCGACCTGGTCCCGCGCGGCCAGTCCAGCTCGCGCGCCCTGGTCGAGGCCTGGCCCGCGCCCTCGGCCCCCGCCCGCGTGCTGTTCCCGCGCGGCGACCTGGCCGCCGCCACGATCAGCGACGGCCTGCACGAGCGCGGGTGGGAGGTGACCGACGTCGTCGCCTACCGCACGGTGCCCGCCGCGCCGCCGCCCGACGACGTCCGGCGCGACTGGACCGAGGGCACCATCCACGCCGCCCTGCTCACGTCGGCCAGCACCGTGCGCGAGCTCGCCGCCCGGCTCGGGCCGCCGCCCGCCAGCACGCTGATGATCGGCATCGGCCCGTCGACCGCCGCGGAGGCCGCCCGCCTGGGGCTGCCGCTGGCGGGCGTGGCGACCGAGCAGACGATGACCGGCATGGTCGACGCCCTGACCCGCGCGGTCAGTACGGTGCTCCCTGGCCCGATCCCCAGCCCCGAGGAGCTCTGATGAGGATCCGTCCTCGCCGCCTGCGCGCCACCCCCGCGCTGCGCCGCCTGACCGCGGAGACCCGCCTGACCGCCGCGCAGCTGGTGCTGCCGGTGTTCGTCAAGGAGGGGCTGACCGAGCCGCGCGAGATCACCTCGATGCCGGGCGTCCTCCAGCACACGCGCGACTCGCTGAGGAAGGCGGTGGCCGAGGCGGCCGGCGCCGGGCTCGGCGGCGTGATGCTCTTCGCCATCCCCACCGTGCGGGACGCGGTCGGCTCGCAGGCCACCGACCCGAAGGGCATCCTCAACCTCGCGATCGCGGACACGGTCGCCGAGGTGGGCGACGCGCTCGTCGTGCAGGCGGACCTGTGCCTCGACGAGTTCACCGACCACGGGCACTGCGGCGTGCTCACGCCGTCCGGGGCGGTCGACAACGACGCGACCCTGGTCCGGTACGCCGAGATGGCCCTCGCCCAGGCGCAGGCCGGCGCCCACGTGGTCGGGCTCAGCGGCATGATGGACGGCCAGGTCGGGTACGTGCGGGACGCGCTGGACGACGCGGGTCGCGACGACGTCGCCGTGCTGGCCTACGCCGCCAAGTACGCGTCCGCGTTCTACGGCCCGTTCCGCGACGCGGTCGAGTCGCAGCTCGAGGGCGACCGGCGGACCTACCAGATGGACCCCGCGAACCGCCGCGAGGCCGTGCGCGAGGTCGAGATCGACCTGGCCGAGGGTGCGGACATCGTCATGGTCAAGCCGGCCCTGGCCTACCTCGACATCCTGGCCGACGTGGCCGCGATGTCCACGGTCCCGGTCGCGGCTTACCAGGTGTCGGGTGAGTACGCGATGATCGAGGCCGCCGCCGCGCGGGGCTGGATCGAGCGCAGACGGGCGATCCTCGAGTCCGTGCTCAGCATCCGGCGCGCCGGTGCCGATCACGTCCTCACGTACTCTGCGACTGAGCTGGCCGGTTGGCTGGCAGAGGAGATCCGATGAGCGTCACCACCTCGGCGAGCACCGCGAGCGCCAGCGCCTTCGCGCACGCGCAGGCCGTCATCCCCGGCGGCGTCAACTCGCCCGTCCGCGCGTACGGCAACGTCGGCGGCACGCCCCGGTTCCTCGCGTCCGCCCGTGGTGCGTACGTCACCGACGTCGACGGCACCGAGTACGTCGACCTGGTGGGCTCGTGGGGTCCCGCGCTGCTGGGCCACGCGCACCCCGAGGTGGTCGCCGCGGTCCGCGAGGCCGCCGGGCGCGGCCTGAGCTTCGGCGCCCCGACGATCGGTGAGGTCGACCTGGTCGACGAGATCCGCTCGCGCGTCCCCGCCGCCGAGAACGTGCGCCTGGTCTCCACCGGCACCGAGGCGACCATGACCGCGCTGCGCCTGGCGCGCGCGTCCACCGGCCGCGACCTCGTCGTGAAGTTCGCCGGCTGCTACCACGGTCACGTCGACGCGCTGCTGGCCTCGGCCGGCTCGGGCGTCGCGACGCTCGGCCTGCCCGACTCCGCCGGCGTCTCCGCGGCCGTCGCGGCCGAGACGATCGTGGTCCCCTACAACGACGTCGAGGCCATCGAGGCCGCGTTCGCCGCGCACGGCGACCGCATCGCCGCCGTCATCACCGAGGCCGCCCCGGCCAACATGGGCGTGGTCCCGCCGCTGCCCGGCTTCAACGCCGCGCTGCGCCGCCTGACGCTCGAGCACGGCGCGCTGCTCATCCAGGACGAGGTGCTCACGGGCTTCCGGGTCGGGTACTCCGGCTGGTGGGGGCTCGAGGGGCTGCGCGAGGGCTGGGCGGCGGACATCTACACGTTCGGCAAGGTCATCGGCGGCGGCCTGCCGGTCGCCGCGGTCGGCGGTCGCCGCGACGTCATGGCGCTGCTGGCTCCCGTCGGGCCCGTCTACCAGGCGGGCACGCTGTCCGGGAACCCGGTGGCCACGGCCGCCGGCCTGGCGACGCTGCGCCTGGCCGACCTGGACGTGTACGCGACGGTCGACGCCGTCTCCGCGCACCTGCGGGCGGAACTGGGCGCCGCGCTCTCCGCCGAGGGCCTGCCGCACGCGATCCAGTGGGCCGGCAACCTGTTCAGCACCTTCTTCGGTGCCGACGCCGCCGCGGAGGGCGCCCGGAACTACGACGCCGTCAAGGCCACGGAGTCCTGGCGGTACGCGCCGTTCTTCCACTCGCTGCTCGACTCCGGGGTGTACGCGCCGCCGTCGCCGTTCGAGGCCTGGTTCGTCTCGGCCGCGCACGACGACGCCGCGCTCGACCGGATCGTCTCGGCCCTCCCGGCCGCCGTCCGCGCCGCCGCCCAGGCCACGGCTCCGACGGACTGAGCCGGACTGGGCCGGACTGGGCCTGCCTGGGTCTCGCCTACGGGTTGACCCAGGCGTCCTCGCGCGCGCCCAGCTGGTGCACGTGCGGGGGCAGCTCGCCCGAGACCAGTCCGGCGAGCGTCACCTGGTCGAGCACGTCGCGCACGCTCACCCGCAGCGCCACCCAGACCTCGAGCAGCGCCTGCGCCGAACCGGCGTACTCGAGCGCGGTCGGTCGCTCGTCGCGCACGGTGACCAGGGGTCCGTCGACGGCCCGGATGATGTCCGCCAGCGTGATCTCGTCGGCCGGCCGCGCCAGCCGGTAGCCGCCCGAGCGCCCGCGGATGCTGGCGACCACCCCGCCGCGGCGCAGGTCGCCCAGGATCCGCTCGAGGAACGCGACGGGAAGCTGCTGCCCGACCGCCAGGTCGTCGGCCCGCACGGGGTCGCCGTGCGCGGACGCCGCCAGCTCGGCGCACGCCCGCACCGCATAGTCCGCCTTCGCCGAGACCCGCATGGGGTCGATTGTGCCCCCCGCCGTCGCACGGAATACCCCCTGGGGGTATGGTGTTGCGAGAGAAGCACCCGCTCGCCGACGGAAGAGGACCCCATGCACGGCTACACCGACGCCAAGGACGACTACCTCAAGCGCCTGCGCCGCGTCGAGGGCCAGGTGCGCGGCATCGCCCGCATGGTCGACGAGGACGTGTACTGCATCGACATCCTCACCCAGGTCGCGGCCGTCACCAAGGCGCTGCAGGCCGTGAGCATCGGGCTGGTCGAGGACCACCTCGCCCACTGCGTCGTCGACGCCGCCCGCCAGTCCCCCGAGGAGGGCGCGGCCAAGGTCAAGGAAGCCGCCGACGCCATCGCCCGCCTCGTCCGCAGCTGAAGGAGAACCCCTCATGAGCACCATCACCACCACATTCGGCGTCGACGGCATGACCTGCGGGCACTGCGTCGCCGCGGTCACCTCCGAGCTCTCCGCGCTGCCCGGCGTGCAGGACGTCGCCGTCCAGCTCACGGTCGGCGGGTCGTCGACGGTGTCGGTCGTCTCCGACGCCCCCCTGTCCGACGCCTCGGTCGCCGAGGCCGTCGTCGAGGCCGGCTACGCGATCACGCCGCGGAGGTCCTTGCTGTGAAGGACACGGTCGATCTCGCGATCGAGGGCATGACCTGCGCGTCGTGCGTCGCGCGCGTGGAGAAGAAGCTCAACCGGCTGCCGGGCGTCGAGGCCACCGTGAACCTGCCGCTCGAGTCGGCCCGCGTCACCATGACCGACGGGCAGCCCGCCGACACCGAGGCGCTCGTGGCCGCGGTCCGCTCCGCCGGCTACGACGCCCGGGTGGTCGGGGCCGAGCGTCCGGTGGTCCACGAGCCGGCGCCGCCCGAGCACCGAGGGGCGTCCGCCGAGTTCATGCACCACGACATGGACCCGTTCGAGCACGCCCTCTCCGGCCACTCCATGGCCCCGGGGCACTCCATGGACGCCGACGAGGACACGTCGGCCCCCACCGACGCCCGCGGCACCGAGCTGCGCGCACGCCTGCGGGTCGCGGCCGTGCTGAGCGTCCCGGTCCTGCTGCTCTCGATGATCCCGGCCCTGCAGTTCGTCGGCTGGCAGTGGGTGGTCGCCGCCCTCGCCCTGCCCGTGGCCACCTGGGCGGCCTGGCCGTTCCACCGGGCCGCCTTCCGCGCGGCCCGGCACGGCGCCTCGACCATGGACACGCTGGTGTCGATCGGCATCATCGCGGCGACGGGCTGGTCGCTCTGGGCGCTCCTGCTCGGCGGCGCGGGCGAGCTCGGGATCACCATGACGCCGTCGCTGTGGCCCCGCGCCGAGCAGGGCATGGCCGTCCCCGAGCTGTACTTCGAGGTCGCGGCCGTCGTCACGACGTTCCTGCTGGCCGGCCGGTACGCGGAGCACCGCTCCCGCCGCCGCGCCGGTGACGCCCTGCGCGCGCTGCTCGACCTCGGGGCCAAGGACGTCGCGCTCCTGGTCGACGGCACCGAGCACCGCGTCCCCGTCGACCGCCTGGTCGTCGGCGACGAGTTCGCGGTGCGCCCCGGCGAGAAGGTGGCCACCGACGGCGTCGTGGTCCGCGGCACCTCCGCGCTCGACACCTCGCTGCTCACCGGCGAGCCCGTGCCCGTGGACGTCGGCCCCGGGGACGAGGTCACCGGCGCGACCATCAACACCTCGGGCGCGCTCGTCGTGCGGGCGACCCGGGTGGGCTCCGAGACGCGGCTGGCGCAGATCGGCCGCCTCGTCGCCACCGCCCAGACCGGCAAGGCCCCCGTGCAGCGGCTGGCCGACCGCATCTCCGCCGTCTTCGTGCCCGTCGTCCTCGTGCTCGCCGCCGGCACCCTCGCGGCGTGGCTGCTCAGTGGGTCCGGGGTCCAGGCCGCGTTCACCGCGGCCGTCGCCGTCCTGATCATCGCGTGCCCCTGCGCCCTCGGGCTGGCGACCCCGACCGCGCTGCTGGTCGGCACCGGCCGCGGCGCGCAGCTGGGCATCCTCATCAAGGGCCCCGAGGTCCTCGAGCAGACGCGGACCGTCGACACCGTCGTGCTGGACAAGACCGGCACGGTGACCGAGGGCCGGATGGCGCTCGTCGAGGTGGTCGGCGGACCGGACGTGCTGCGCTACGCCGCCGCGGTCGAGCAGCTGGCAGAGCACCCGATCGGCCGGGCCGTCGCGGCGGCGGCCGGCACGACGGACGGCCCGACCGGTGGCGACGGCGTCGTCATCGGCGCCGACCAGGTGCTCGACTTCCGCGCCGAGGCCGGTCACGGCGTCTCGGGCGTCGTCCGCACCGCTCACTCCGGCGTGGGCCTGGGCCGGCGCGTGCTCGTCGGGCGCCCGGCCTGGCTGCGCGACCAGGGCGTCGACCCGGGCGCGTTCCAGCAGCCGTTCGACGCCGCCGAGGCCGACGGCGCCACCGCGGTCATGGTGGCGTGGGACGGCTCGCCCCGCGGCATCCTGGTGCTGCGCGACCCGGTGAAGGCGTCCTCCGCGCAGGCGGTCGAGGAGCTCCGGGCGCTCGGGCTGCGGCCCGTCCTGCTCACCGGCGACAACCAGGGTGCGGCACGCGCGGCGGCCCGGTCGGTCGGCATCGCCGAGGAGGACGTGATCGCCCACGTGCTGCCCGCCGACAAGGTCGCGGTCGTCGCGCGCCTGCAGGCCGAGGGCGCGCGCGTCGCGATGGTGGGCGACGGGGTCAACGACGCCGCCGCCCTGGCCACCGCCGACCTCGGCCTCGCCATGGGCACCGGCACCGACGTGGCCATCGAGGCCGCGGACATCACGCTCGTGCGCGGCGACCTGCGCTCGGCCGGCGACGCGATCCGGCTGTCCCGCCGGACGCTGCGGGTGATCAAGCAGAACCTGTTCTGGGCGTTCGCCTACAACGTCGCCGCGATCCCGCTGGCCGCGCTCGGCCTGCTCAACCCGATGATCGCGGGCGCGGCCATGGCGTTCTCGTCGGTGCTCGTCGTGGGCAACTCGCTGCGACTGCGCCGGTTCGCCTGACGCCCGTCAGTGGAACCGGCGGCCCTCGTCGCGGCGGTACGCCGTCACGGCGAGGGCCGCGAACACCACCGTCCACGCCAGGATCACCACCAGCGCGAGCGGGTACGCGGGCGCACCGGTGACCGCCTGCACCGCCAGGTCACGGGCGGCCCGGGACGGCAGCACCTTGCTGAGGGCGTCGAGCCACGCGGGGAACGCCTCGGGCGGCAGGAACAGCCCGCCGGCGAACGCGAGCGGGAACAGGGTCGCCTGTACCACCGCGATCGCGGCCTTGGAGCTGAGCCGGTACCCGATAGCGAGCCCGAGCAGCAGGAACGGCACCGCCACCGCGGGCACCATGACGATCGCCGCGAGCGCCTGCGACGGCGTGACGGTCGCGGCGGTCGCGACGGCCCCGAGCAGCACCAGCGGGACCAGCGCGAGGTACGACCACAGGACGCCGTTGAGCACCCGGCCGACCAGGCGCGGCCCGGCACCGGCGGGCAGCGTGCGCAGGAACGGGTCGAACGGCAGGGCGCGGTCCTCGCTGACGCCGACGCCGAACGAGAACAGGCACGTCGACATCACGGCGAACACCCCGAGCTGCGCGATCGCGGCCGTGGAGTAGAGCGGGTCGTCGGCGACCGTGCGCTGGGGGATCACGAAGAACAGCAGCGCCAGCGACGGGAACAGCAGGTTGCCGATCACCGCGATGGGGATCCGGATCGTCTCCAGGAACTGGAACCGGGCGTGCACGACGGCGAGCGCCCAGAACGGCCGGGGTGTCAGGACGGTGCTCATCGGACGACCTTCTCGTCGGGGGACTCGTGGGACTCGTGGGTCAGGGCCAGGAAGGCCTCCTCCAGCGAGGCGCCGCGCAGCTCCAGGTCGTGGAACGGGACGTCCTCGACGACGAGCGCGCGGACCAGCCGGTCGGCGTCCGACG
The DNA here is from genome assembly GCF_041295535.1 of Cellulomonas sp. ICMP 17802. Lineage (NCBI taxonomy): Bacteria > Bacillati > Actinomycetota > Actinomycetes > Micrococcales > Cellulomonadaceae > Cellulomonas > Cellulomonas sp. ICMP 17802. The sequence continues at coordinate 27,192 of NZ_JBGFQZ010000001.1, forward strand.
CCAGCACCGTCCACCGGCCGTCGGGACCCTGCTGCGCGCTCTGGGCGCCGGGCAGCCGCGCGAGGTCGACCCCCGCGCCCGCGGGCAGCGACAGGATCACGCGCCGCAGCGCCACCAGGCCGAGCACCGACGCGAGGCTGTCGTCGGCCAGCACGCGGCCCCCGCCGATCACCACCACCCGCTCGGCGAGCGCCTCGATCTCCTCGAGGTAGTGGCTGGTCAGCAGCACGGTCGCGCCGTCGGCGTGATAGTCGCGCAGCGCCTGCCAGAGGATGTGCCGCGCCTCGACGTCGAGCCCCGTGGTCGGCTCGTCCAGCAGCACCAGGCGCGGCCGGCCCACCAGCGCGAGGGCGACGGCCAGCCGCCGCTTCTGCCCGCCGGACAGCCCGCCCGTCTGCCGCGCGACCAGGTCCTCGAGCCCGAACCGGGCGAGCACCTCGCCCCGCGTCATGGGCGCCGGGTAGTGCTTCGCGACGAGGTCCACCACCTCACCGACCGTCAGCGTCGGCGGCAGGCCGGTCTCCTGCGGCGTGGTGCCCAGCCCGATCCGTGACGACGCCCGCCGCGGGTCGCCGCCGAACAGCCGGACCTCGCCCGAGTCCTGCGCGCGCAGCCCGCTGACCAGGCTGAGCAGCGTGGTCTTGCCGGCACCGTTCGGCCCGAGCAGCCCGACGAGCTCGCCCTCGCCGACCGTCAGCGACACGTCGTCCAGGGCGGTCACGGCCCCGAACGTGCGGGTCACCCCGACCAGCTCCACGACCGCGGTCACGACGCACCGTCCAGCAGTGCGCGCACCGACCGGGTGTACCGCTCGAACGCCGACCGCCCCGTGAGCGTGAGCTCCACGTAGGTGGCCGGCGTCCGGCCCTCGTGCGTCTTGGTGATCGTCACGTACTCCGCCTCCTCCAGTCGGCGCAGGTGGGTCGACAGGTTCCCTGCCGTCATGTCGAGCAGCTTCTGCAGGCGCGGGAACGCGATGCGGTCGTGCGCGCCCAGCGACGCCAGCGTCGCGACCACGCGCAGCCGCGCCTGCGCGTGGATGACCGGGTCCAGCTCGACGTCAGCCACGGGCCCGCGCCGCCTCGACCGCGCCCATCGCCAGCATGCCGCCGCCGCCCGCCAGCGCCATGACCAGGTACGACCCGGGCAGGCCCGCGAGCGCGGCCGACGCGCCGACCAGCGCGATCCAGCCGCCGAGCACGTACATGCCGGTGGCCCGCCAGAGGATCCCGCCGGCCAGGTACAGCAGGCCGACCACCAGCGCAGCGATCGCGTTGGCCGCCAGCGCGATGACCTCGCCCGACGCCCCGGCCTGCCCCAGGCCGCCGACGATCATGCTCTGCGCCACGAACCCGATCGCCCACGCCCAGCCGAACATCGCGCCCTGGCGCGCGCTGCCGCCGACGATCCCGCGCGTCCGGCGGGCGATGTGCACGATCGTCACCAGGAGCGCGAGCAGCCCGCCCCCGATCGCGACGACCGCCGCGGCCACCGAGGGCGTGCTGTCGTCGCGAGCCGTCCACCACATCGCGCCGTAGCCCACCAGCCACACGAGGCCCCAGATCCCGAAGAGCAGCGCGCTCGACGGGCGCACGTCCGCGGCCCGCGCCCGCTGCGCCTCGATGATCGCGAGCGCGTCCGCGAGCCCCGGCGCCGAGTCGGCGTCCGCGACCCGCGGCGCGGGGTCGGCGTCCGGCAGCGCGGGGTCCGGCTCGCCCGGACGTTCGGTGGTCATGTCGCTTCCTTCCGGTTTGCTCCACAAAGTAGTTTGTCGACGAGCCGACCACAAGCCCCTTCAGCGGGCGTCCAGGTGACGTCCAGGGTTCGGTCCTACGCTTCGCCTCATGACTGCGCCGACCCCCGACGACGCGAGCCCGCACGGTCCCGCGCGCGGCGACGTCGTCACCACGGACCCCACCGAGCCGTCCCCCGTGGCGCGGGCAGCGGGCGCTCCGCCGCCGAGCGAGCGGGCCTACCGGCGCCGGCTCACCACCGAGATCTGGATCGTGCTCGGCCTGTCGCTGGGCCGGTCCGGGCTGTACGCGGTGGTCAACATCATCGACCGGCTCACCGCCGGACCCCCCCTGGCCGACCAGTCGACCACCCTCAACCCGAGCCGGTCACCGCGCCCGTGGCTGGACCTCACCTACCAGCTGCTGCAGATCGGGTTCGCGCTGGTGCCGGTCGCGCTCGCGCTCTACCTGCTGTCGGCCAACGGGAGGTCGGCGGTCCGGCGCATCGGGCTCGACGTCACGCGGCCGTGGCGGGACCTCGGCGTCGGGGTCGGGCTCGCGGCACTCATCGGGATCCCCGGGCTCGGGCTGTACGCGGTCGCGCGGGCGCTCGGCCTGGCGGTCCAGGTGCAGGCGTCGGCCCTCAACGCGGCGTGGTGGACCATCCCCGTGCTGGTCCTCGCGGCGCTGCAGAACGCGCTGCTGGAGGAGGTCATCGTCGTCGGCTACCTCATGGAGCGGCTGCGCGAGCTCCGCTGGAGCGCGCCGGCGATCGTCGTGGCCAGCGCGCTGCTGCGCGGCAGCTACCACCTGTACCAGGGCTGGGGCGCGTTCGTGGGCAACGCGATCATGGGCCTGCTGTTCGCCGAGTACTACCGGCGCCGACGCCGGGTCATGCCGCTCGTCGTGGCGCACACGATCATGGACATGGTGGTGTTCGTCGGCTACGCGCTGGTGCCGGCCGCGTGGATCGCGGCGCTGGGCCTCAACTAGATCGTCGCCGACCCGGCGTCCAGCTGCTTGGCCAGCTGCTTCGTCGCGAAGCCGCTCACGATGAGCACGACGCCGCCGACGAACGCGAACAGGCCCAGCAGCACGACGATGATGCTCACCGACGTCTGCGGGTTCATGATCAGCAGCAGCCCGAACAGGAACGAGATCAGGCCGAACGTCAGCACCCAGTACCAGCCGATGTCCCGCGAGCGGTAGAGCACCACCGAGGCGATCACCGCGAGGATGCCGAGCACGAGGACCCAGAGGGCGATCAGGTAGAAGATCACCTGCGCCGTGGGGCCGGTCCAGACGACGGCGATGACGCCGAACGCGATGCCGACAAGGCCGGAGATCAGCCACCAGCCCGCGCCGGGCTCCTTGCGGTTGCCCAGCCACTGCCCGATGGCGATGACGCCGTCCAGGATGGCGAAGATCCCGAACACCCAGACGAGCGCCTTCACGGTGCCCAACGGCTGCACGAGCATGAACAGACCGAGGATCAGCAGCACCACACCACGCAGGACCGGCAGCCACCAGATGCGGCGGAGCGCGGTGGAGACCTCGGCGGTCAGGTCGTCGGACATCGGGGCCTCCACGACGAAGGGCGGTCGAGGGGGGACCCCCTCGAGCGTCACGCTAGTGGACGATCCGGACACAAGGCACGGACGCGCGCACAGCCGTCCGAGCAGGTCACGGCCGCCGTGACGAGACCGACAGCATCCCCGGCCCGCCGGTCCGGTCAGGTCCGGTCCGGCTGCCTAGACTCGCCCCTATGTCCGCGACACCCGCCAGTCGCGCGGCGGCTGGCGCCGCCGCGCCCGCGGACGACGTCGCGCCCGCGGAGCCGACGACGCCGACCCCGGTGGTCGAGGAGAAGGTCGTCGACATCGACGACGTCCCCACGGTCCGCGTGCACCACCCGAGCGACCTGCTGGGCACCGTGCTCTCCGCCCTCGGCATCGCCCTGGTGCTGGTGCTGGCGACCTACGCGCACAACACCACGACCGGCGTCGCGGAGGACGTGCAGGGGTTCGCCAGCCTGCTGCAGCGCATCCTGTTCGTGCCCGTCCGGGTGCTCGAGGGGTTCGTCATCCTCGCGGTCCCGCTCGCCGTGGTCACCGAGCTCGCGTTCCGCCGGCTCGGGCGCCAGATCTTGGACGGCCTCGGTGCGGGCCTCGCGGCGCTGCTGCTCAACGCGGTCGTGCTCTGGGCGATCGAGACGTTCGGCTCCGACGAGCTCGTGGTCGGCATGTCGATCCGGTCCGGCGGCGAGTGGGTGGTCACGCTGCCCGCCTACGTGGCCCTGCTGGTCGGCCTGCTCACCGTGGTGGGCCCCCGCGGCCGGCGCCGGACGGTCCAGTGGTCGTGGAACCTGCTCTGGGTGGCCATCGGCGTCCTGCTCATCACGGCCGGGGTCTCGCTGCCGGGCCTCGTCGTCTCGTTCCTGGTCGGGCGCGTCGCCGGGCTGGGCGTCCGGTACCTGTCCGGCGTGCAGTCGGAGCGCGCGTACGGCGCCACCCTGGTCGCCGGCGTGCGACGCGCGGGCTTCGAGCCGGTCCGGCTCAGCCGGGTGGCCGACGAGACGACCGGGGAGTCCCCGCTGGACGGCGACTCAGCAGCGCGCGCGCTCACCCGCTCGACCGACCACCGCGTGTACGAGCTGACCACGGACGACCACGTCGAGCTCGACCTCGTCGTCATCGACGGCGACCGGCAGGTGGTCGGCATGCTCTCGCGGCTGTGGCGGTCGCTGCGCATGCGCGGCATCGAGGGCCGCTCCGTGGTCTCGCTGCGCCAGGCGGCCGAGCGGTCCGCCCTGCTGGCCTACGCCGCCCGCGCGGCCGGCGTGCGCACGCCCAAGCTGCTGAGCATCGCGGAGGCCGACGACTCGATGCTGCTGGTGCAGGAGCGTCCGGGCCACGCGGTGCCCCTGGGCGACCTGGCCCCCGAGGCGCTGACCGACGAGGTGCTGCGCGAGATCTGGGCGCAGCTGCAGCTCGCGCACGACGCCGGCATCGCCCACCGGTCGCTGACCAGCGACGTGCTGCTGGTCGAGACGGTCGTCGGCCGCCCGGTCGTCTGGCTGACCAGCTGGGAGCAGGGCGACGTCGCGTCGTCGGAGCTGGCCCGCCGCATGGACGTCACGCAGCTGGTCGCGCTGCTCGCCCTGCGGGTCGGGGCGCGGCGCGCGCTCGAGTCCGCGGTCGCCGTGCTGCCCGACGCGCACATCGCCGAGATCGGCCCGCTGCTGCAGACGATCACCCTGCCGCGGCTGACCCGCAACGAGATGCGCGCCGACAAGAAGGTGCTCGCCGAGCTGCGGTCGGCCCTGGTCGACCGGCTGCCCGAGGCCGACGTCGAGCCGCAGCAGCTGGTCCGGTTCGGCGCGCGCACCGTGCTGACGATCGTGGTGCCGATCGTCGCCGTCGTCTTCGTCATCACCAGCATCAACGTCGAGGAGATCACCTCGGCGCTCGCCGCCGGCGACTGGCGCTGGACGGTGGTCGCCTTCGCGCTCGGACTCGCGACCCTCGTCGGCGCCGCGCTCGCGTTCGTCGCCTTCTCGCCGGTCAAGCTGCCGCTCTGGCGCGCGACCCTGGTGCAGACCGCGGCCACGTTCGTCGGGCTCGCGGCGCCGGCCGGCATCGGGCCCGCGGCGCTGAACCTGCGGATGCTGCAGAAGCGCGGGGTGTCGACGACTCTCTCCGCCGCGACGGTCGCGCTGGTCCAGGTGAGCCAGTTCGTGGTGACCCTCGGGCTGCTGCTGGTGCTCACCATCGTGTCCGGCGACACCGAGTCTCCGCTGCCCATCTCGCCGGTCGTCCTGCTCGTCATCGGCATCCTGGCGGCGCTGGTCGCCTCCGGTCTGCTGGTCCCCCGGGTGCGCCAGTGGGTGCTCGCCAAGACCATGCCGACGCTGCGCCAGACCTGGCCGCGCCTGATCGAGGTGCTCGGCCAGCCGTGGCGCCTCGCGCTGGCCATCGGCGGCAACCTGCTGATGACGCTGGGCTTCATCTTCGCGTTCGACGCCAGCCTCGCCGCGTTCGGGCAGGACGCCACGCTCATCCAGGTGGCGCTCGTCTACCTCGCGGGGAACACCGCCGGCGCCCTGGTGCCGACGCCCGGCGGCATGGGGACCATCGAGCTCGCGCTCGCCGGCACGCTCACCAGCATCACGGGGATCAACCCCGGTATCGCGACGTCGATCGCCGTGCTCTTCCGGGTCGCCACCTACTGGCTGCGCATCCCGATCGGCTGGGTGGCCATGCGGTACCTGCAGAAGACCGGCGAGCTCTAGGCACGCCTCCGGGCCGGCACCTGAGCGGCACCGGCCCGGAGTGTCGAGCTCAGGTCAGGCGAGCGCCTTGGCCTTGAGCTGGGCGAACTCGGCCTGGTCGATCGTCCCTGCATCCAGCAGCGCCTTGGCGTCGGCGATGTGCTCCGCCGGCGACTTGCCCGCCGCGACTTCCCGGATGTAGGAGTCGGTGTCCGACTTGGCCTGCTGTACCGCTGCCATCTGCCGTTCCGACATCCCCCGGCCGCGGGCGATCACGTAGATCAGCGCCGTCAAGAACGGCACCGCGATCAGCGCGATGATCCAGAGGGCCTTCCACCAGCCGCTGAGCTCGCGGTCGCGGAAGAGATCCCCGAGGATCTGGAAAAGGATGACGAGGTAGGCGAAGAACAAGAACCACCAGATCAGCAGCCAGAACCACTGCGCAAAGCTGTTCATGCGACCTTCTCTCGACAGCGGCCGACCCCGACTGGCAGGCCTGCTTCTTGGAGGCTAGCGGACAAACAGTGCGATCCGCAGCAAAACTCCGACGGCCGCGTCGCGCTGACCTGCAGCAACACAGAAGCCCCCCGGACCGCGTGGTCCGAGGGGCTCTGGCGTGCGTCGGTGTGGTTCTCAGGCCGCCGCGTGCTCGCGCTGCGCCGGCACCAGCTCGATCGCGCTGCGACGAGCCGCGAGCCCCGCCCACGCCTGAACGCGCGGGACCGGGAAAGCCGGGGTGAGGTTGGAGGTCTCGGACGGGTCGACTGAATATCCGCGCTGGTCCATGACACTGTCCTGTCTGTTCGGTAGCCCGGCTGACCCTGTAGGTCCCGTGGCTTTGCGTCCCCTCCTTGCGGAGGGTTTGCCGTTTTCGCTGACAAGTCAGACATTAGAGCAACATGAGAGGCCGTGGAAGCGTGTCAACGGCCCGAAAATCGGACATTCGTCCATTTCACCCGGTCGGCCGTATCTGGCGGGTCGCCCGGTGCTCCCGCGCCTGCTACCCGAACGTGAACGAGAACACCTGCACGCCGGGCGACACCGTGAGCTCGACGGTCCCCACCGCCGCCGACGAGCCGCCGACCAGCGGATACGCCTTCGGCGCGCCGCCGACCGTGAGGTCGACGCGGTCGACGACCGTGCCGTCCTCGTCGCGAACCGTCGCCGTGACCGTGCCCGAGCCGCCCATGACCGCCTGCACCACCTTCGCGTGGTACGTCAGGCGCAGGGCCGCGTCAGGGCCGGCCGTGGCGCCCTGGTAGTCGGTGGTCCAGGTCCCGCCGAACGCGACCGTGTCGGGTGCCTGCGTGCTGGGCAGGACGTACGACGCCTCCCCCTCCCGGTAGTCGCCGGCGACGTTGGTGCGCTTGCCCACCGAGAGGAACGTCTCGGGCGTCACGTCACCCTGCGGCGTGGTGTCGTCCACCTGCGTCCGCGCGGGGAGCGCGACGCCCGGGTCGGCAGTCGTGAGGAGCTTCCTGATCAGCGTCTCGGTCTGGGCGTAGCCGCCCTCCCCCTGGGAGACCTGGCGGATCCGGCCGTCGGCGTCGATCAGGTAGTGCGCCGGCCAGAAGCGGTTCCGGTACGCGGTCCACGTGGCGTACGAGTTGTCCTGCGCCACGGGGTACGTGATCCCCAGCCGCTGCGCCCCGTCCTGCACGTTCCGGGTCTCGCGCTCGAACGCGTACTCGGGCGTGTGCACGCCGATCACCACCAGGCCGTCGTCCCGGTAGGCCTCGTCCCACGCCGTGACGTGCGGGACCGAGCGCTGGCAGTTGATGCAGGAGTAGGCCCAGAAGTCGAGCAGCACGACCTTGCCCTTGAGGTCCGCGAGGTCGACCGGCGCGCCGTCGGGGGTGTTGAACCACGTGTCGATGCCGCGGATGGCCGGTGCCGGGCCGCAGTCCTCGAGCGTCGCCGAGTTGTTGGTGCAGTCCGCCAGCTGCCGGTTCTCGTCGGTGACCAGGCCGCCCAGGTCGAGCTGGCGCTGGACCGTCTCGTTGGCGGCGACCTTCGACTGCAGGGCGTCGGTGTAGCCCGGCAACGCCCGCTGGATGGCGTCCGTGAGGTTGAACGCCAGCGCGAGGGCCAGCGCGATCATCAGCGCGCCGCCCGCCGCCCGGATGCCGCGCTGGTGGGTGCGGAACGCGGCGATCCGCTCGGCGACCTTGCGGCCGGCGAGCGCGAGCACGAGCAGCGGGATCGCGGCGCCGAGCGCGAAGCTCACCGTGAGCACGACGGTGCTCAGGCCGACCGTCCCGGTGGCGCCGGCCACGGTGATGGCGGCGAGCACCGGTCCCGCGCACGGCACGTACACGGCGCCGAGCCCGAGGCCCAGCACGAAGCCGCCGCGGGCCGCGCCCGGCGCGCGCTTCGGGGTCAGCCGCTGGAACGGGCGCTCCAGCACCTCCTCGAACTTCGGCACCAGCAGCCCGACGCCCAGCAGCGCGAGGACCGCGATGCCCGCCCAGCGCAGCAGGTCCTGCGGCAGCCCGAGCAGGTTGAGCAGCACGGTCCCCACCAGCGTGACCAGCGTGAAGCTGGTGACCAGGCCGGCGATGACCAGGTACGGGCGGCGGGCGGAGGCCCGGTCGCGGGCCTTCGTCGCCGGCGTCGGCGCCTCCAGCGTCGCGACGCCGCCGCCGTCAGGTCTCCACGTCGTCGGACCCGACAGGAAGGACGGCTGGGCCATCGCTCCCACCGAGCCGGCGGCGCCCTTGGTGGTCGCTGCCACCTTGATGGCCGGCCGGGCCCCCTGCACGCCGCCCGCGAAGAACACGACGGGCAGCACGGGCAGGATGCACGGCGAGATGCCGGTGATGAGGCCACCGACGAGCCCGATGAGCGCGAGCGTGAGCAGGTCCATGGCGCAGGTTCGGGGCGGTGACCCCCATGGATGGGTCATGCGCGGGTCCGGGACTCGTCCGGAACTCGTCGGCGATCCCACCCATCCGGCCCCCCGACGGTCCCGAACCACCCGCGAGAGATGACCGGAACTGTCAAGGGAGAGTCACCATGCGCACCACGAACCGCACCCGCATCGCCGCCGTCCTGCTCGCCGGCGTGACCGGCCTCGCCCTCACGGCCTGCAGCTCGGGCTCGAACGACGACACGGCGGGCTCCGACTCGTCGGCCGCCATGGAGACGCCGATGCCGACCACGTCCGACATGGCCACGGACGACGCGATGACGGCCGACCCGGCCTCCGACCTCGTCGGGCCCGGCTGTGCCGACTACGCCGCCGCGGTCCCGGACGGCCCCGGCTCGGTCACCGGCATGTCGACCGACCCGGTCGCCGTGGCCGCGTCGAACAACCCGCTGCTCACCACGCTCGTCGCGGCGGTCTCCGGCAAGCTGAACCCCGACGTCAACCTGGTCGACACCCTGGACGGCAGCGAGTTCACGGTCTTCGCGCCCGTCGACGACGCCTTCGCCAAGATCGACCCCGCCACCATCGAGGCCCTCAAGACCGACTCGGCCACGCTGTCGTCGATCCTCACGTACCACGTGGTGCCCGGGCAGCTGTCGCCCGACATGATCGACGGCACGCAGACCACCGTCCAGGGCGGCACCGTCGAGGTCACCGGCTCCGGCGACGACCTCATGGTCAACGGCGCCAAGGTGATCTGCGGCGGCGTCCACACGGCCAACGCGACCGTCTACCTCATCGACACGGTGCTCATGCCGACGATGTGACGACCCGGCGGCCCGGTCGCTCCGGCGGCCGGTCCGTCTGCGCTCGCGGCCACCCCTGACGGCCGCCGAGGCGCGGAGCCCCCTCGCAGGGTACGGCGAGGGGGCTCCGCTGCGTCCGGGGGCGGCGGGCTCGCCAGGTCACGACGAGGTCGTCCGCTCGCGACGAGATCGTGAGTTCGCGACGAGATCGTGAGTTCGCGACGAGGTCGTGACTTGCAACTGACGACTTCGTCGCCAACTCACGACCTCGCGGACCCGCGGGTCGACCGGGCGATCGGAGTGGCCGCGGCGCACGGCGGTCGAGGGCGACTCGGGGCCACCGGGCGCGGCGCGGACTCGACAAGGCTCGGCGCGGCGTGGACCCGCCCGGGGCCACCGGGCGCGGCGCGGACTCGACAAGGCTCGGCGCGGCGTGGACCCGCCCCGGCCCCCTGACGCGGCGGTGACTTGCCTGCGCCGCCCCGGGTCAGGCGGCGGAGAGGACGACCACCGGCGTGGTGGTCGGCTGCTGCGAGCCGCCGGCCGGTTCGACGGTGACCGCGAGCGCCGCGCCGGCCGAGAAGTCCTCGGTGAGCTGGCGGACGGACCCGGAGCTGTCGGCGAGGACACCGGCGGAGGCTGCCTGGTCGCCGGTCACCACCCAGAGCTGGTAGACGCGGTCGTCGCCGGGGTCGGGCAGGCCGGACGCGCTGAACAGGGCGGCGTCGTCGGTGAGGATCGCGGTCGCGACGCCGCCGCCGGTCACGTCCCCGTGCACGACGACCGCCGACGGGTCCGTGAGCAGGTCCGCCAGCGCCTGCTGCTGCTGCTCGGCCTGGTGCGCGCGCTGGGCCTGCTGGAGGGCCAGCGCGGTGGGCACGGCGGCGCCGATGACGACGGCCGCGGCGACGGCGAGCCAGCGCGTGCGCGCCGGTCGTCGGCGGTCGGCCAGGTGCACCACCGGCGAGGACGTCCCGGCGGCGGGCACCGCCGCGGCCGGGGCGTCGTCGAGGGTGCCCACCTGTGGGGTGCCGGAGATCGCCGCGAGGACCGACGCGCGCAGGGCGGCCGGGGGGTCGCCGGCGACGGCGTCGCCGAGCGCGGCCGCGACGGCGGACAGCTGCGCGAGCTCGGCGGCGGCCTCCGGGTCGCTCGCCACGAGGCGCTCGACCGCGGCGCGCTCGTCGGGGTCGACGGCGTCCAGCGTGTACGCGCCCAGGAGGGAGCGGGCGTCGTCGTCGGGGAACGAGGTGCTCATGCGGTCACCCCCAAGCAGTCGCGCAGGCGGATCAGGCCGTCCCGGATCCGCGTCTTGACGGTGGGCAGGGGCGCGGCGAGCTCGTCGGCCACCTCACGGTAGGTCCGGCCGCCGTAGTACGCGAGGACCACCGCCTGCTTTTGCGTAGGCGTCAGGGTGCCCAGGCAGTCGCGGACGCGGACCTGCTCGAGAGCCGACTCGACCTCGTCGGCGACCACGTCGAACTCGCGCTCGGCGCTCTGGTCCAGCACGCGCTGGTCGCGATCGCGCTGGGCCTGCACGGCGCGGACGCGGTCGATCGCGCGTCGGTGCGCCAGCGTCAGGGTCCAGGTGCGGGCGGAGCCGCGGCCGGCGTCGAACCGGGCGGCGGTGCGCCAGACCTCGACCCACACCTCCTGCGCCACCTCGGCGGCGTGGTCCGGATCCCGCAGGACGCCGAGGCAGGTGCCGAAGACGCCGCGGCCGAGCAGGTCGTAGAGGGTCGCGAAGGCGGAGTCGTCGCCGCCCGCGACCTCGCTGAGCAGGGCCTCGGCGGATCGGGGCGCGTCGGCCTCTCCCGCTCCTCGCTCCACGCGGGCCAGTGTGCCCCACCGCGTGGGCGCGCGCCGGTCGACGGCGCGCCGCGCCGGGGGCATCGACAGCAGTACCTGGGACATCGGATCCGTCATCCGTCGGGAAGGGGGACGGACAGGGTTCGGTGCCGACGCCCTGCCGGATGGCTCAGCCGGCCGCGCCGTCGTCGTCCGCCAGCCGGAACACCAGCTGCGTCTCCCACCGCGTCATGTCCGGCTCGACGCGCGGGTCCGACAGCTGCAGCTCGAGCCGGCAGCCCCAGGCGTCGCCCAGCGGGGTGTCCCACCGGTCGAACCGCAGCCCCTCGGCCTCGGCCCAGGCGAGCAGGTCGGCAGTGACCTGCACGAGCTCGTCCGGCGGCCCCACGTGGCTGGTCACCACGTAGCGGCCGGCGGGCAGCACCCCGGGGACGACCTCGCCGTCGGCCCCCTGGACCTCCTCCGCCAGCGGCATCCCGGCCTCGACCACCATGCTGCGGTCCCGGTCGATGACGTCGTACCGGAAGAACGGAGGGCCGGCCGGCGTGAGGCTGTGCTCGGCGAGCCAGGCGAACAGCTCGGCGAACCGGTCCGCGACCAGCGCGAAGGTGGCCGGTGTGACCGTCCGGCTGATGCCCACGTAGGGCACCGCCGGGCGGTCGACCAGCACGGGGACCAGGGTTGTCGCACGCATCGGACCAGCCTCCTGGCCCGAGGCTACGACCGCCGGCCCGGTGCTGCAGGTCAGGAGTGCAGGGCGAGCGCGGCGGTCCGCTGGGCGTCGCGACGCCGCTCGTCGGCCCGGCGCTCGACGCGCTCCCAGTGCTCGGCGACGACCACGGGTGCGGGGGTCCGGCGGGGGCGCGGGGTGCGGAGCGCCAGCCGGGGGACAGGGATGCGCACGGTGCGCACGTCGTACGTCAGCGCGACCATGTCACGCCTCCTCGGGGGCGGCGGGTCCGGTGGGACCCGGGGTGGGATCGACGTGGAGATCGGGGTGGCTCGTGGCGAACCACCGCATGAGGCGGGCGCCGGCCGGGCGCGCGGCGGCGTCCCGGGACCGGTCGACATAGGGCTGCAGGAGGGCGCCGATCGCCCGGAGCAGCTCGTCCGTCTCGTCGGGCGTGGCCCAGTAGGTGTCCTTGGTCATCGAGGCGGGCAGCGGGGTGCCGGCCAGCTCGTCGGACCGGTCGGCCCGCTCGCGCAGGAAGCCGATGAAGCTCTGGGCCTCCTGCTGGACCGTCACCTCGGCGAGCTCGACGACCGCGCGGACCGAGCCGGGCACGGACTCGTCGGGCACGAACTGGGTGCGGTCGGCGCTCGGCCGCCAGGGGCGCTCGCGGCCGCGCTGCTCGGCGGGCTCGATGAACCCGTAGCGCGCCAGCAGCCGCAGGTGGAACGAGCAGTTGGCCACCGACTCGCCGGTGTGCTTGGCGCACTGGGTGGCCGTGGCCTCGCCGACGTCGTCGAGGAACTCGAGCAGCGCGAGCCGCAGCGGGTGGGCCAGGGCGCGGATGCGCTCCGGGTCGCTGCGAAGGGTTCGGTCGTCGGTGCTCATGCAACCACCGTAGAACTCGCAACAGTCATTGCGCAAGAGTTATTGCGAAAGAGATGTTGCGGTCGAGTGCACAGCAAGGGCCCCCACCGTCATGGTGGGGGCCCTCACCGGTCTTGCCGAGCAGGTCGGATCGCGTGAGCTCAGCTCACTTGAACGCGTCCTTGATGTTCTCGCCAGCCTGCTTCACGTTCGCGCTGGCCTGATCCGCCTTGCCCTCTGCTTCGAGACGCTCGTCGTCGGAAACCTTGCCGGCCGCTTCCTTGACCTTGCCCTTGGCTTCCTCGGCAGCGTTGCCGATCTTGTCGTCGAGACCCATCAGAATCACTCCTCTCGGGTTGGCAACTCCTCGACGTTATGACGCGTCGGCCGGGTCCGCATCCGGAGCCGCCGCAGCCCGCAGGGCGCCCAGCACCTGCTCCCAGAGCCCCGTCGCGTGGTCGACCTCGTCCTGCGAGCCGTTGCCGTCCTGCTCGAGCGTCACGGTGGTCGAGCCGTCGCGCTCCACCAGCGTGAAGGTCAGGTGGTGGTAGTTCTCGGGGACGTCGGGCTGCCCGCTGAGCGGCGAGTAGTGCGTGTAGCGCAGCAGCCGCGGGGGGTCGACCTCGACGATCTCGCCGTGGTCCTGGAAGGGCTTGCCGTCCCACACGCCGTCGAACGTGATGGGATCGCCGACGACGTACGTGCTGGTCACGCGCGCGCCGACCATCCACGTGGCGGTCGGGTCGACCAGCACACCCCAGACGTCGGCGGCGGGTGACGGGATCTCGACCGTGGCGCGGGCCACGAGGTTCTCAGACATGAGCGCCTCCTGCGACGCGGTAGAGGTCGGTGAGCGTGAAGATCTCCGACCCGTGGTGGATGATCTCGCGGTTGATGTGCGCCACGAGGTGGGCGAACGGCGACTGCTGGTCGATCTCGGTGGCCTGGCTGAGGCCGACGGTGAAGATGTCGTCGTCGGACATGCTCGCGATGCCGGCCCGCCACAGGTCGGCCGCCCGGGTCAGCCCGTCGACCGCCGGCCCGACCTCGCCCGAGTACACGAGGTCCGGCCGACGCGCCCGGTGGTCGCCGAACGTCCAGTCGTACCGCTCCGTCAGCACCTCGGTCAGGTGGGCGACCAGCCAGGCGACGGTCCGCGGCCCCGGGTGGTCGGGCCCGTCGGGCCACTCCACCACCCACTCGCCCGACCCGAAGGCCCGCGGCGCGGTCGACTCCGTCCTGCGGCGCACGCTCAGGGCCCCCGGTGCGGGCTCCCAGAGGAACTCGTCCTGCGTGACGGTCTCGAGCCGACGCCCGAGCTCCCACCACGAGAACTCGAGCTGGCCCCGCACCACGGCGCGGGGCGTCGGGACGCTCAGGATCGACCAGTCGAACTCGTCCATGCGGACCTCCGCGGGTGGGGAACGGGATCGTCCCGACCGTAGCGAGGACGTCCCACACCCGCCCGGTCAGGCGGCGGGGCGCTCCGCCTCGGGCGTCTCCTCGCGCAGGCGCGGCTCGGTCCGGCGGTACGGCGCGAACCCGGCCTTGTCGGCGTAGAAGGCGCGGACGCGGTCCATGTCGGCGGCCACGTCGCCGGTCAGCCGCAGGGTCGGGCCGAGACCGGTCGTCATGGTGGTGCGGTCGACGTAGCCGAGCGTCACCGGCAGGTCGGTCGCGCGCGCGATCCGGTAGAAGCCCGACTTCCAGCCGGCGCCGCTGCGGGTGCCCTCCGGGGTCACGACGAGGTAGAACCGGTCACCGCCCTGGATGCGGGCGACGAGCTCGTCGACGAGGCCGGCGGGGTCGCGGCGGTCGACGGGGATGCCGCCGAGCGCGCGCATGACCGGCCCGGCCGGACCCCGGAACAGCTGCTGCTTGCCCAGCCAGCGGACGGACAGGTCCGCCTCGCCCGCGATGGCGAGCATGAGGATGAAGTCCCAGTTCGACGTGTGCGGGGCGCCGATGAGCAGGCCGGCCCCGTCGGCGGGCACACGCTCCGTCTGCAGGTTCCAACGGCTCAGGCGCCAGTAGGCGCGGGCCAGGGTGCGTCGGAGGCTCACCTCTGGACGGTACCCGACCCGCAAGGTCAGGCGTCGCGGCGCAGGAGCAGCAGCGTGCAGTCGTCGATCGAGGCGAGGTCGCGGCTCTCGCGCAGCACCTGGTCGAGGTCGACCGCCCGGTCCGGGTGCTCAGTGCGGTCGACCAGCCGCTCCAGCCGGCGCAACCCGTCGCGCAGAGACGTCTGGCGCGAGTCGACCACGCCGTCGCTGTAGAGCACGAGGGCGGCGCCGGGCTCCAGCTGCAGGGTGCTCGTCGGCGCCGCACCCGACCCCACCCCGAGCGGCCGGGCGACGGGGAGGTCCAGCAGCACGGCGGCCCCGTCGGTCCGCAGGTGCAGCGGGCGCGGGTGACCGGCGGCGGAGAGGGTCACCTCGCCGGTCGCGAGGTCCGCGATCGCCACCACCACGGTCGCCATCTCGTCCGGCATGGTCCACCGGACGACGTGGTCGAGCGCGGCCAGGGTCACCGCCGGCGAGTCGCCGCGCAGCAGGTACGCGCGCAGCGCGTTGCGGATCTGGCCCATGGCGGCCGCGGCGGACAGCCCGTGACCGGCCACGTCGCCCACGACGACGGCCAGCCGCCCGTCCGGCAGCACCAGGGCGTCGTACCAGTCGCCGCCCACCCGGCCGCCCGCGGCGGGCGCGTAGCGCGCGTCGACCGACCAGCCGTCGGGGTCCGGCAGCGACGCGGGCAGCAGGCTGCGCTGCACCGTCTCGGCCGCCCGGACCTGCAGCCGGCTGCGCTCGATCAGCACCTCGAGCAGCTGGCCGCGGAGCTCCTCGGCCGAGCGCACCTCCCGGTCCGTCCACGGCTCGCTCTGCCCGCGCACGGTCTCGCGCCAGAGCGCGAACGACTTGCGGGGGCTGAGGCGGACGCCGTCGCCCTCGCGCCGGGCGATCGCCTTGTTGTGCGGGTCGCCGCCCCAGTCGACGTTGTGCACGGCCTCGTGCCGCAGCCACACGAGCGCCTGGCCGTCCGGCAGGCGCAGCGCGAGCAGCCCGGCCACGTCCGGGAGCACCGCCGCCAACACCGGCTCCTCGGACGCCAGCGCACCGCGCACGATCACGTCGGCCGTCTGCTCCGCCACCCAGGCCAGCAGCGCGGTGGGGTCGTCGGGGACCTGCCCGACCGAGTCCACCACGCCGTCGGACGACACCACCGCCCCCTGCGCCGGCACCAGGTCCAGGAGGGCCGGACCGGTCACCAGGGCGGTGGCCAGCGCGCGGTCCTCGTTGCGGCTGGCCACGAGCAGCCGGGCCTGCGTCTGCGCGGCACGGATCCGGTCCTCGAGCTCGTCCTCCTCCACCCGCGCGACCAGGCGCAGCGACAGGGTCGACCCGAGGAACTCGGCCGCGGCCCGCACGCCGTACGGGGGCTCGTGCGGGCCCGAGTAGTGGTGGCACGCGACGAGTCCCCACAGCCGACCGTCGCGCAGCAGCGAGATCGACATCGAGGCCGCGACGCCCATGTTGCCCAGGTACTCGAGGTGGATCGGGGACACGCTGCGCAGGATCGAGTGCGTGAGGTCGAGCGGCAGGCCGGACCGCTCGTCGAGCCCGGGGACCAGACGCGACGGCGTGTAGTGCACGTCCGAGATGAGCCGGACCCAGTTCTTCTCGTACAGGGCCCTGGCCTGCGGCGGGATGTCGGTCGACGGGTAGTGCAGCCCGAGGAACGGGTTGAGGTCGCTGCGCATGGCCTCCGCGACGACCTCGCCGTTGTACTCGGCGTCGAAGCGGTAGATCATCACGCGGTCGAACCCGGTCAGCGCCCGCACCTCGCGCGCGGTGATGTCGTACAGCTGCGCCAGCTCGTGCGTGTGGTTGAGCTGCTCGACCGCGCCGCGCACCGCCTGGTACGTGTTCGGGAACGAGAACGGCCGGGGGCCCGACGCCAGCTCCAGCTCGACGATCAGCAGCGTGTCGTCGCCGGTGGCGATGCGGTGCAGCACCGCGTCGAGCTCGAGGTCGCCGTCCGGCGTGGCCGCCGTGACGAGGATCGGGTTGCGCGCGCGCAGGTTGCCCCAGGTCCGCACGTGCTGCTCGAGGACGTCGGCGCCCTGGGGCCCCAGCACGTCGGCGAGCGTGCGGCCGAGCACCTGGTCGACCGCGTGCCCGAGCACGGCGCCGACGTTGTCCGACGTGTGCCGCACGACGAGGTCCGGCTCCGTCACGGCGAGCAGGACGCCCCGCGGCTGGATGCTGCCCGGGACGTGGATGGGCTCGCGGGCGCAGTTGTCCAGGTCGACCGGCTCGTCGTGGGCCAGGAACGTCGACCCGTCCGTCTCGGCCATGCCACCTCCGCCCCGCCCGCACCGCGCGGGATCCGCCCAGACTCGCACGGGAGGGGGCGGTGTGGGTGCTCCGCCCGGGATCAGCGGCGCGCGGCGACCCTCGGCGGCACGGCCGCGGCGGCCCGGGAGCGTCGCACGAGCTCCGCCGGGACGCGCGCCGCGCGCGACCGCGACGGCATGAACCGCAGGAAGAACCCGATCCGCAGGAGCCACGCGACCCACCCGGTGAGCGGCAGCCCGTACAGGTCCGCGACGCCCCGGCCGACGCCGAACGAGGCCGCCTGGCCCAGCCCGAGGTAGCGGAAGCGCCGGCCCGGACGGCCCGTCAGGGCGCGGGCCACGTTGCGGCCGACGTGGTCGCCGGCCTTGATCGCCCACAGCGCGTTGGCCGTGACCGGCACGCCCGTGCGCGGGTGCGCGACCGACGCCGCGTCGCCGGCGGACCAGACGTCGGGCGCCACGAGCAGCTCGCGCGTGGTCACCAGGCGACCGCCCCGGTCGCGCGGGAGCGTCTCCAGGCCCGGCAGGGCGACCGGTCGCTGACCCGTCGTCGCCAGGACCACGCGCGTGCCGACGACCGAGCCGTCCGAGAGCGTCACGGACGTGTCGTCGGCCGCGACCACCCGCAGCCCGGTGCGGACGTCGACGCCGAGGCGCGCGAGCTCGGCCACGCAGCGGGCAGCCAGCCGCGGCTGCTCGTCGTGCAGGGCGGGCACCACGCGGTCGCCCGACTGGACCAGCACGACGTCCGCGGTGCGGGCCGCGAGCGCCGCTGCCAGCTCGACCCCCGCGAGCCCGCCGCCGACGACCACCACGGGCCCGTCCACCACGCGCACGTGCTGCAGCAGCTCGGACAGGTCGCCCGGGCCGCGCAGGGTGAGCGCCTCCCCGGCCAGCCCGTCGAGCGGCTCCCGGCCGCCGGTGCCGACCACCAGCGCGTCGTAGGCGAGGCGGTCCTCGACGCCGTCGCTCGACGTGAACTCGACGTGCCGCGTCGCCAGGTCGACGCGGGTGACCCGTGCGTGGACCACGCGGGCGCGCGGCATGGCCTCGGTCAGCGGCGTCTGGGTCAGCTCCAGCGGCAGCAGGCCCGCCACCACCTCGCCGGTGAACCCGTGGAAGCTGTGCACGGTGTCGGCGCTGAGCACGACGATCTCGACGTCGCCGCGGTGCAGCTCTCCGCGCAGGCGCCGCACCATGGCGCCGTACGCGTGCAGGGTGACGTACCCGCCGCCGAGCAGGACGACGCGCCTCATCGGACCGCCGCCGGGAGCTCGAGCGGTCGCCCGAAGCTGGTGGGTGCCGCGGCCGCGAAGCCGTGCTGCGCGAACCGCTGTGCCAGGCCGCGCACGTGCTCGACGTGGTCGAGCGTGGGCACGCCGGTCGAGAAGTGCCCCCGGTGGCCGGCCAGGCCGAGCAGGAAGGTCTCCGCGAAGCACGCGTACGCCAGGCCGCGCGGCAGCCCGATCTGACCGCCGCGCAGGTCCATGCCCGGAACGGCGACGACCCCGCCGTCCACCACCGTCACGTCCGGCCGGGCCACCGCGAGGTCCGGCGAGGTGTTGCGGGGCTGGGTGGCGTCCAGCACCAGGGCGCCCGGGGCCAGGTGCTCGGCGCCCAGCAGCGCGTCGCTGGACGCCGTCAGGAGCACCACGGCGTCGCAGCCGCGCACGTCGTGGATGTCCGTCGACGTGGTCGTCGGCACGCGTCCGCCCACCTCCGCGGCGAGCGCCTCGAGCCGCGCGGTCCCGCGGGCCACCAGCAGCAGCGAGTCCACCGACCCCGCGCGGGCGAGCAGCCGGACCAGCGTGGTGCCCACCGACCCGGTCGCGCCGACCACCGCCACGCGGCGCTCGGGCGCGCCCGCCAGCAGGTCGAGCAGCTGGTCCTCGACGATCGCCGCCGTGTACGCGTTCCCGTTGGTGACGCCGATGTCGGTCCGCCCGCGCAGCGTCGCGCCGCCGGCCGTGACGGTCGCCGTGAGCGCCCCGAGCCCGACGACCCCCGCGCCCAGGCGCGCGGCGAGGTCGATCGCCCGGCTCACCCGCGCGCGGCCCTCGTGGGGCTCGGACAGGAGGTGCCGGGCGCCGAACGGCACGAGCACCACGTGCCCGACCGGCGCCTCGTCCAGCGTCACGCGCGACATCGCGTACGGCGGGAGGGGGAGCCGGCGGACCGCCGCGTCGACCAGGCCCTCGGGCACGCGGCCGAGCGGACGCCACACGCGCGCCAGGTCCTCGGCGATCCGGGCGCGCGGGTGGACCAGGAAGGCGAAGGGTGCGGCGGTGCTCATCGGTGGCTCCCCTGGGGCCGCGCGGCATCGCGGCCGCGTCGTCGAGGTGGGTCTGTGCCCCGAAGGGGCGCGCGCGCACCCCGGTGATACCGCCGGCGCCGGGTGAGGTGGTCGCAGGAGGAGCCAAGCAAGCGAATGTGTCGGGCAGATGGCGCGCGGGTGGGTTCACCCGCAGGTTCACACTTCCGTGGTCCAGGAGTGCTGAGGGTCGTAGCCGAGCAGGCGACGCGCCTTGTCGATGGACAGCAGCGTCTCGCGACCCTCGATCGGCCGCTGCACGGGGACGTCGGGGAAGTACTGCGCCACCAGGTCCGCCGATGGCGTCTGCAGCACGGTGTCGGGCGACGCGATGATGAACGCCTCGAACCCGGTGAGGTCGCTCTCCAGCGCCAGCCGGACGGCCAGGGCCCCGTCGCGGGCGTCGATGTAGCCCCAGAGGTTCCAGATCCGGCTGCGCGGGTCGTCCGCGAACGACGGGAACGCGGCGTAGTCGGCGACGTCCATGACGTTGGAGAACCGCAGGCCGATCAGCTTGAGCTCGGGGTCCCACCGCGTGAAGTGCCGGGCCATCTCCTCCTCGACCGCCTTGCCCAGGGAGTAGGTGCTCTCGGGGCGCACCGCGTACTCCTCGTCCACCGGCACGTACGGCGGGGGCGTCTCGAACGGCAGGCCGAGCACCGTCTCGCTCGACGCCCACACGACGTTCTTGATGCCGGCCCGCCGCGCGGCGCTGAACACGTGGTGGGTGGCGACGACGTTGTTGGCGAACGTGGCCCCGCTGGGGCGCAGGCCCGGCGCCGGGATCGCGGCGAGGTGCACCACCGCGTCCACGCCGTCGTACCGGTCGTCGATGCCGGTCAGCGCCTCGGTCACCTGGCCCAGGTCGGTCAGGTCGACGCGGCTGAACACCGCCCGCTGACCGGCCGGCGGCAGGGCCGTGTCGACGTTGACCACGTCGTACCCGTGCTCCGCCAGGTGCTCCACGACCGCACGACCGAGCTTCCCGCTCCCACCAGTGACCACCACGTGACTCATGTGGCGACGCTATCCCGCCCCGGGCCTCAGTCGGCGTCCAGCCAGGCGTGCGGCGGCGGGAGCAGCGCCTCCAGCGCCGGCCAGAGGGCGTCCGGGAGCGGCTCGGAGGCCAGGTCGAGGGTGCGCGCGACACGCCCGGGCCGGCTCATGCCGACGATCGTCGACGCGATCCGGGGGTCGCGCAGGGAGAACTGCAGCGCGGCGGTGCCGAGGTCGGTGTGGAAGTCCGCGCACACCGCGCGCATCGCCTCGACCGCAGCCAGGGTCTCGGGCGGCGCCGGGCGGTAGCCGTAGGTCGTCGGCCCCCCGGACTGGAACGCGAGGATGCCGCCGCCGTACACCGCCGCGTTGAGGATGCCCATCCCCTGCCGCTCCGCCTCGTCCAGCAGCGCGCCGGCGCTCCGGTCCACCAGGGTCCAGCGGTTGTGTACCAGCAGGACGTCGAACACGCCCAGGTCGAGGTACTTCGCGATCTCCTGCACGCGGCCGCCGGCCAGCCCGATCGCCCCGACTTCGCCCTGCTCGCGCAGCTGCACCAACGCCTCGACCGGACCGCCTGGGGCGGACATCTCCGCGAAGTCGAACGACTCGGGGTCGTGCAGGTGCACCAGCGGCAGGTGGTCGATGCCGAGCCGCTCGCGGCTCTCGGCGACGGACGCGCGCACCCGGTCGGCGGAGTAGTCGCGGCCCGAGGGGTCGACCTTGGTCGCGATGACGACGCCCTCGGGAACCCCGCCGGCCTCCTTCAGCGCCGCGCCGATGCGTCGCTCGCTCTCGCCGTCCGAGTAGCCGTTGGAGGTGTCGATGAACCGGATCGGGCTGTCGAGCGCGGCGAGCACGGTGGCGACGCCCTCGTCGGCGGCGACGTCACGGCCGTACAGCGCGGGCATGCCGCCGAGCGGGCTGCCGCCGAGACAGACCGCCGAGACGCGCAGGCCGGTGGGGCCGAGGTCGCGGAGCCATGCGGACTTGCCGGGTGCGTAGTCGGGCTGCTTCATGCCGCCATCCCATCACGGAGCCGCCCGAGATGTCGGGCTGTTCGCTAGCGTCAGCCTCGTAGCGGTTCGAGCCGAGGAGCGCGCATGAGTTCTGCCGAGGTCGTCGACAAGCCGTCCCCCCTCCAGCGGGTGCTGGACGGGATCGAGCGGGTGGGCAACAAGGTGCCCCACCCGGTGATCATCTTCCTGATCCTCATCGCGTTCATCATGGTGCTCTCGGCGATCTTCCAAGCCGCCGGCAGCACCGTCACGTTCGAGCAGGCGCAGATCGGGGCCGCGGAGCCCGTCACCGTCACGGTCGCGGCGCAGAGCCTCCTCGACGCCGACGGGCTGCGGTTCGTGTTCACCTCGCCGGTGGCCAACTTCAACAACTTCGGCGTGGTCGGCGTCATCGTCGTCGCCATGATCGGCGTGGGCATGGCCGAGGAGGTCGGCCTGATCGCCTCGTTCATCAAGCGGCTGGTCAAGGTCACCCCGCCGCGCGCCATCACGTTCATCATCGTGCTGCTGGGCGTCCTGTCCTCCATCGCGACCGACGCCGGCTACCTCGTCCTCATCCCGCTGGCCGCCGCCGTGTTCCTCTCGCTCGGCAGGCACCCGCTGGCCGGCCTCGCCGCCGCGTTCGCCGGCGTCGGCGGCGGGTTCGCGGTGAACATGCTGATCACGCCGGTCGACGGGATGCTGGCGGAGATCACCAACGAGGCGATCGCCGACCCCGCGCAGCACGTCTCGATCACCGGCAACCTGTACTTCGGCATCGTCTCGACGCTGCTGGTCACCGTGGTGGTCACGTTCCTCACGGAGAAGTTCGTCGAGCCGCGGCTGGGTACCTACCACCCGTCGCAGGGGCCGGAGACGGCCGACGAGGCGCCGTCGGGCGAGCTCAGCGACGCCGAGAAGAACGGCCTGCGCTGGGCGTTCTGGGGCTTCCTCGGCACCACGGTCGTCGTGCTCGCCCTGTCGCTCCCGCCGAACGCCCTGCTGCGCAACCCCGAGACCGGCAGCCTGATCGAGGACTCCCCGCTGCTGAACTCGATCATCTTCCTGATCCTCGTGTACTTCTTCGTGATGGGGCTCTGCTACGGGCGGGGCGCCGGCACGGTCAAGGGCTCGATGGACGTCATCAACCCCATGGTGAAGACCATCTCGGGGCTCTCCGGGCTGATCTTCCTGCTGCTCGTGATCAGCCAGTTCATCGCGTACTTCAACTACTCGAACCTGGGCACCATCGCCGCGGTGAACATGGCCGACGCCCTCGAGGCCGCCAACCTCAGCACCGTCTGGCTCATCCTCGGGCTCATCGCCATGACCGCCGTGATCGACATCTTCATCGGCGGCGTGGTGCCCAAGTGGGCCATCTTCGCGCCCGTGTTCGTGCCGCTGTTCATCCAGCTCGGCATCTCCCCGGACCTGGCCATGGCTGCCTACCGCGTCGGCGACTCCCCCGTGAACGTGGCCACGCCGCTCATGCCGTACTTCGCGCTGATCGTGATCTTCGCCGAGCGCTACCGCAAGAAGGTCGGCGTGGGGTCGGTCATCTCGCTGATGCTCCCGTACACCGTGGTGCTGCTCATCACCTGGAGCGCGCTGCTGGTGGTCTGGTACCTGCTGGGCATCCCGCTCGGGCCGGGCGCGTCGATCTACCTGAACTAGCCGTCCTCGACGTCAGCGGCTGTCCCGCTTCGCCTGACGACGAGCGCCCTGGGCCTGCGACGAGGCGTCGCGCTTCACCCCGCCGGTGGTCTTGCCGCGAGGGACGTCCTGCGACGTGCCCGACACGGAATGCCGGGCGGGGGCGCTCGCCGGGCCGGACGAGCCGGCGCGGGCGGCTGCCAGGCGCTCGGCCTTCAGCTCCGCGGCGGCCTTGCGGGCGACGACGTCGACGCGCTTGCTCACGCGCGCGAGCGCCTCCTCGAAGACCTCGGCCTTGTCGGCGTTGCGACGGTTCTGCGGGCGGGCCTTGCCGCGCCCACCGACGTCCGCCACGCGGGCGGCGGCCTGGCGGCGGTACAGCTTGGTGTACTTGGTCCGCGCTCGCCGGACCCGCGTGTGCAGCTCGAGCAGGGCGTCCTCGTCCAGCCCGTCCATGCTCTCGGGTTCGGTCTCGCGGACCAGGAGGAGCTCGTCCTCCCGCAGAGATCCGAGCAACGCGGACATGGCGTCTCCCCTCGTCGGGCCCTTCCTCGCACGGTATCTCCGTGGCATCGGGGGCGCGAGGTCACGCCGCCCGGTACCGCCAGCGCCACCACCCCAGCGTCACCAGCCCGAGCGCGAGCGTCCCGAAGATCGTCACCACGCGCCAGACCAGCAGCCCGGCCACGATCCGGCTCGTACAGCACGCCCGCCGCGGTGACCCACGCGCCGAGCAGGAGGGCGTCGAGCACCCCGAACCCGAACAGCGGCAGCAGGGTCAGCGGGTACACCAGCAGGAAGCCGCCGACGATGTCCACCACCGACAGCGCCCCGGCGTCGACCCCGGTGAACCGCAGGGCCAGCAGCAGGATCAGCGCGTCGGCCAGCACCATGGCGACCAGCGCCAGCATCGAGGTGGCCAACCCGGTGCGCAGCGAGTCGGCGGACCGCGCGCGGATCTCGACCAGGGCGTCGGCCCACGCGGCCGGGTCGACGGACGGCCGGAACCGTCGCACGACGCGGCCCGCGGTCCGCCCGAGCCAGATCGCCAGGTGGTCGCCGCGCACGAGCAGCAGCAGCGACCCGAGCATCACGGCCGCGACGAGCCCGCACAGCAGCGCGACCACCCACTGCCGCCGCTCGACGCCCTGGGACGCGACGAGCAGGAGGCCGAGCACCGGCGCGAGGAACCGGACCGCGTAGAACTTGACGGTGTTGAGCGTGACGCCCGCCATGCCCATCACGGGGTCGAGCCCCCAGGACCGGAACATCGCGACGCGCAGGACGATGTCGGCGGGCGGCGGCGCGGCCGTCGCGACGAGGTTGGCGGTGAGGTCGTTCGCCATCGAGCGCCCCACCCCGAGGCCCAGCACGTAGCGGCGCAGCGGGACGGCGTTGCACAGCTGGCGCAGCAGGAGCGCCGCGAGCAGCGGGAGCGCCATCCACCAGGTCAGGTGCCCGAACGCGTCGAGCACCGCGGCCCAGTCCACGGCCCCGACCAGCGCCGTGCCCACCTGCCAGGCGAAGAACCCGATGACGAGCATGACGACGGGCTTCACCGCCCGCCTCAGCAGGGACGGGCGCTCGGCCACCTCGGTCGTCATCGGGCCAGCTCCGGGTCCGTGGTGAGCTCGACGTTGGCCCACAGCTCGTACCCCAGCGGGTCCAGGTGCCCGATGAGCGCCCGTCGGACGCGGTCCTCGCCGGTCACGTCCCACTCCCCGGGCGGCACCACGAAGTCGACCTCCACGTAGAGCCGGCTGCCCAGCTTGGTCGAGCGGACGAACGGCTCGTCGAGCCCGAACTCGGCTCGCACCGACGCGACGGCGTCGTCGAGCGTGCTCTGCACGGCCGGGGGCGGCGCCGCCTCCAGCAGCTCGAGACCGGCGCCCCGCAGCAGCCGCAGGGGGATCGGCAGCAGCACCGCGCAGGCGACCAGCACGAGCACCGGGTCGACGTACCTGACCAGGTCGTCGACCGACGCGAGCGCGACGGCCAGGCCCGCACCGACGGCGAACACCAGGCTGAGCAGCGCGCCCGCCCGCCACTGGGCCACCTCGGCGGCCACGAGCTCGGACGACGGGGCGCGGTGGGTCAGCCAGCGGCTCAGCCCGTAGCTGCAGGCCATCGTGAGGAGCCCGTACGCCACCACCGTGCCGGGCGCGACGTCGGACCCACCGGCCGCGATGATCGCGACGGCATCGGCTGCCGCGTAGACCAGGGTGCCCAGCAGCGCCACGCCCTGGACCGCGATGGCCAGGGGCGTGACGGCCGCCTTGCCGAACGGGAACCGCGCGGTCGGCCGCTCCGCCGCGGCGCGCGACGCCATGAGCGACAGGGCGGAGAGCACGATGCCGAGCAGGATGAACGCGCCGTCGAACAGCAGCACGCGCGACTGCGCCGCGATGCCCCACACCACGGCGAGCGTGCCGAGGACGACGGCCCCGGCGATCGACTCGCCGAGCGCGCGCCGCTCGGTCACGGGGTCGTCACCGGGCCGGGGCGAACGTCGACGCGACCTCCACCAGCAGCCGGGCGCCGAAGCCGGTGGCGCCCTTGGTCCGCCAGGCGTCGTCGGTGTCGGACCGCATCGTGCCGGCGATGTCGAGGTGCGCCCACGGGGTCTCCCCCACCCACTCGGCGAGGAAGAGCGCCGCGGTGATGGCCCCGGCGTACTCGCCGCCCAGGTTCTTGATGTCGGCGACCTCGGACTCGAGCTGCTTGCGGTACCGGCGGTCGAGCGGCAGGCGCCAGACCTGCTCGTCGGTCTTCTCGGCGGCGGCCTCGATCAGGTCGAGCATGCCGTCGTCGTTGCCGATGACCGCCGCCGTCAGCATGCCCAGGGCGGCCAGCGCGGCACCCGTGAGCGTCGCGATGTCGACGATCGCGTCCACGCCGTCCTCGCGCGCCAGCGCGATCGCGTCGGCCATGACCAGGCGGCCCTCGGCGTCGGTGTTGACCACCTCGATCGTGCGGCCGCTGCGCGACGTGAGCACGTCGCCCAGCTTGGTGGCCGAGCCCGACGGCATGTTGTCCGTGCACGCCAGGTAGGCGCTCACCGCGACCGGCACCTCGAGGTCCGCGAGCGCCGTCATCGCCGCCAGCACCGCGCCCGCGCCGCTCATGTCCATCTTCATGGCCGCGTGCATGGCGTTGGACGGCTTGAGGCTGATGCCGCCCGAGTCGTAGGTGATGCCCTTGCCGACGAAGCCGAGGTGGCCGGTCGGCTCGCCCGCCGGCGTGTACCGGATCACGATCATGCGCGGCTCGACCACGGACCCGGCGTTGACGCCGAGCAGGCCGCCGCAGCCCATCTCGACCAGCGCCTCCTCGTCGAACACCTCGATGTCGAGGCCGTGCTCGCCGGCCAGCCAGACCGCGATGTCGGCCAGGTCGGGCGCGGTCAGGTGGCCGGCCGGGGTGCTGGCCAGGTCCCGGGAGAGGGATGCCGCCCGCGCGAGCACGTACCCGCGCTGGGCCCCGAGCCGGGCGTCGTCGGCCGACGCGTCGTCCACCAGCAGCACGATCTCGCGCACCGGCACGGTCCCCGGGTCGGTCTTCAGGGCGTCGTACCGGTACCGGCCGAGCAGGATCCCCTCGACGACGGCCTGGGCAGAGGCCTCCACCGACGCACCGGCGGTGGCCAGGTCGGTGGTCAGCACGTCGTCGCGGCCGGCCGCCCGGGCGAACGCCGCCGCCGCGTCGCGCAGCGCGGCCTCGGACGGGTCGTCGCCGACGCCGGTCGCGATCACCGCGCCGCCCTCCCGCGGCAGGATGAGGACCTCGCCGGCGGAGCCGCGGAAGCCCCACTCGGTGAGCGCTGCCCGGTCGAGCGGGATGCCCGACGGCACGTCACCGGTGGCGGTCACCGCCAGCCCGAGGGCACGGCCGGCCCCCGCACCGAGCGCGTCCACCCGGACCGAGACCTCCTCGAACAGGGCGCGGGACGGGATCGGGTCGAACGGCATCGTCGTACTCCTCACGTGGGCCAGATGACAGGGATCAGCAGGACGGCGACCGCGAACCACGCCAGCGTGGTCGCGAGGCCGAGCTTCCAGTAGTCCGAGAACGTGTAGCCGCCCGGCCCCATCACCATCATGTTCGCGGGCGTCGCGATCGGCGTGAGGAACGAGGCGGCGCCGGCCACCGCGACCAGCATGAGCACCGGGGCCAGCGCGACGCCCGACTCGCCGGCGATGGCGACGGCGATGGGGGCGACGATCAGCACCGTGGCGGTGTTGCTCACCACCTGGCCCAGCAGCAGCGTGAGCACGAAGAGCGCCGCGAGGACCACCCGCGGGCCGCCGTCGCCGATCACCTGCAGCACCCAGCCGGCGACGAGGTCCGCGGCACCGCTGGAGGCGATCGCGGTGGACAGCGGGATCAGCCCGCCCACCAGCACGACGGTCTCCCAGGAGACCGCGCGGTACGCGTGCGCGACGCCGACGACGCCGGTGATCACCATCGCCGCCGCGCCGACCAGCCCCGCGATCGCCGGCGGCACCACCCCGCTGGCCAGCAGCGCGACCGTGGCCACCAGCACGACGATCGCGCGCCACGCCTTGGGCCCCAGGGCGACCGTCTGCCGGCGCACCAGCTCGGGGTTGTCGACGATGAGCACGTCGTCGTCGGCCTCGAGCGCCTCGACCACCGGCCAGGGACCGTGCACCAGCAGCGAGTCGCCCTCGGCGAGGCTGAGGTGGTCCCCGCCGCGGTCCTTGCCCAGGCGGCGCACGCCCAGGATGGTCACGCCGCCGCGCACCACCCCCGCGAACACCACCTCGCCGATCAGGCGCGAGCGCGGGCGCACGACGACCTCCCCCACCCCGACCTCGCGGCCGAGGAGCGCCTCGCGCGTGCTCCGGGTGAGCGGCGTCGTCGCGACCGTGAGCGCGTGGTCCTCGACCAGGTTGGCGATGCCGACGCTGTCCCCGGACACGACGACCACGTCGCCCACGCGCAGCACGTCGGCCTCGTCGGCGGGCAGGCCGTCGGCGCGCTGCACCCCGATGAGCACCACCCGGTCGGGGACGGACACCTGGTCGCGCCGCAGCCCGACCACGTCCGAGCCGGCGTCGACCGTGAGCCGGAAGAAGCCGGCGTCCAGGCTGTAGTGGTCGACCAGCGTGTCGATGTGCGCGGAGTAGTCGGCGGGCAACGACGTCGGCGACCGGTCGGGCAGCAGCCGGCGACCCGCCACGAGCGCGACCCCGATGGTGGCGAGCACGAGCGGGACGCCCATCAGCCCGAACTCGAAGAAGCCGAACCGCTCCCCGGTCGCCTGGTCGAGCGCGTCCGAGACGATGACGTTGACCGTGCTGCCGCTCAGCACCAGCAGCGCGCCCGCGCTCGCCGCGAACGCCAGGGGGATGAGCATCTGCGACGTCGACTGCCGCGAGCGCCGGGCGGCCACGACCACGATCGGGATCAGCGCGGCGGCGGCGCCGTTGGGCGTGACGAGCGCGGCCATGACCGCCGACAGGCCCATGAGCGCCACGAGCAACCGGCCGCGGCCCGTCCCCGCCCGGGCGATGAGCTGCTGCCCGGCCCACGCGGTGACCCCCGAGGACTCGAGGCCCTCGCTCAGGACGAACAGCGAGGCGATGAACACCACGACCGGGTCCCCGAACCCGCCGACGGCCTCGGCCGCGGTGACCAGGCCGGTGAAGTACAGGGCCAGCGCCGTGAGCAGCGCGACCACGCTGACGCTCAGCCGGTTCCAGATGAACAGCCCGACGCAGCCCGCGAGGACGAGCAGACTGACCGTGGCGTCGGACACATCGCCAAACTAGGGCACAAGCACCACGCTGCGGTCCAACCTCGGCGCACCCGTCGCCAGCAGCCAGAGCAGGAACGCGATCTCCGACAGCCCGCCCACCATGCCGAGGGCGGTCGAGGCCGCGTCCGCCGCCGGTGCGACGAGCTCGACCGCGAACCCCGCCAGGTACCCGAGCCCGCCGACGACCAGCGCGTACCCGAACCCCCGCGGCACCCATCCCGACCGCACGACGAGGTAGCCCAGCGGGACCAGCCACGCGCCGAAGAAGATCTGCGCGATCAGGTATCCCACCCCGTGCAGGTCGAGGAACAGCACCGCGAGCTCGTCGGACCCCCGCTGTGCCGCGAGCAGCGCGCCGGCCTGGTTGACCATGTTGAGGCACTGGATGGCCACGCTGATCGCGTTGAGGGTGAGCATCGCGACCGCCGCGGTGCGGTCGACCTCCCGGAACAGGGCATAGAGCGCGATGCCGACGAGCGCGAAGCACGTGAACGCGACGAGGTCGGCGGCGAACGCGACCTTCATCAGCCCGGCGTGCTCCCGGAGGGCCGCGGCGACGTCGTCGGCACCCCGGACCGTGGCCCGGGCGAACAGCTCGGCGAACCCGCCGAGGACGGCGACGACGAGGTAGAGCAGACCGGCGAGGCGTGCAGTGCGCATGGCTGTGCCCTTCGACTGGCGTGCGGGGGATCCGGGCGGGTCAGCCCGGGTACTGGAAGACGTCGTCCAGCGGGACGCCGAAGACGCGGGCGATCTGGAACGCCATCTCGAGCGAGGGCGAGTAGCGGCCCTGCTCGATCGCGATGACGGTCTGGCGCGTGACGCCGATGCGCGCCGCGAGCTCGGCCTGGGTCATCTCGCCGTGCGCGAACCGGAGGGTGCGGATGGAGTTGGTGACCGCGGTGGGCTTCACCATGCGGAGAAGTCCCGGCGGTAGGCCGCGAGCTTGGTGACGGAGCCGAGGATCGCCGACAGGACGAAGCAGAGGTAGATGACGTTGGCGATCCAGAACCAGTCCACCTCGAGCATGGCCAGCGCCATGGCCGCGAGCGCCCCGATGACGACGAACGACTGGCCCGTGTACTCGCCCAGCCGGTTGATCTCCCGGTCGCGCTGGTCCTTGACGTGGCCGTCGCGACGGTTGGCCAGGGAGACGAGGATGCTGCCGACGATGGATGCGACGATCGCCAGACCGATCGACCAGAGCAGCGGCGCGACGTAGGCCACCTCGGTCAGCGGGGTGTCGCGGGCGCGGCTGAGGATCACCGCGACGTACGCCCCGTACGCGAGCACGGCGACCACGGCGAAGACCCAGACGTTGCGTTCCTCGTACGACATCGGTGCTCCTAGGCGACGGTGAGGACGGTCTTGCCGCGGGCGTGCTCGGCCACCAGGCGCCGGAGGGCCTCGGGTGCGTCGCTCAGAGGGTAGGTGCGCTCGACGGCCGGCGTGACCAGCCCCGCCTCGGCGAGCTCCCGCAGCCGCTCGAGCTTGGCGCGGCTGCGGGTGGCCGTGACGGGACGCAGGTGCTGGCCGACGACCAGGTTCACGACCACGGCCCGCGCGAGGCGACCCATCGGGCCGATCACCGCTCCGCCGCCGCCGGACGACAGCGCGAGGGTGCCGTGCGGCGTCAGCGCGCGGCGGCACGCGGCCAGCGACCGGTTGCCGACGAGGTCGACCACCAGGTCGTAGCGGTGCGCGCCGGTGGTGAAGTCCGAGCGGTCGTAGTCGAGGACGTGGTCCGCGCCGAGGCCTCGCACCAGCTCGACGTTCCGCCCGCTGCACACGCCCGTGACCTCCGCGCCGAGCGCCTTGGCGATCTGCACCGCGAACGTGCCGACGCCGCCCGACGCCCCGTTGACCAGCACCGCCTGCCCGGGCCGGACGCCCGCGAGGCAGTCCAGCGCCGTCCCGCCCGCGAGCGGCAGGGTGGCCGACTCCGCGAAGCCCAGGTTCGCCGGCGCGCGGGCGACGACCGACGCGGGCACGCACACGTACTGCGCCCAGGCGCCGGTCACGGCCTCGGCGAACACGTCGACGCCCGGCTCGAGGTCGGTCACCCCGGCGCCCACGGCGACCACCGTGCCGGCCACGTCCTTGCCGGGCACCGGGCGCTTCGGCGCGCGGAGCCCCGTCACGGCCCGGATCAGCGACGGTCGGCCGGTCACGGTGGCGACGTCGGCGAAGTTGAGGGACGACGCGTGCACCCGGATCTCGACCTCGCCGGCCCGCGGGGCCCGCCGGGGCACGGTCCGGTGGTCGAGCACGGTCTCGGGCGACCCGTAGGCGCGCTGCACGATCGCCTGCATGATGCGGGTCTCGGTCTCGCCGCTCATCGGAGCCTCCGGTGTAAAGAATTGCTGACATGGCGAAGGTAAGACGAACCAGACACCATGTCAAGAGTTCTTTACACGACTACAGCACCCGCGCGAGGGCCTCCAGCGCCGCGAGCGGGTCCGGGCCGACCGGGATGAGGACCGTCGTGGTGACGCCGGCGTCGTGCAGCTGCCCGATCCGCGTCCTCGCCCCGGCCGCGGTCCCCACCACCGCGAGCTGGTCGACCCACTCGTCGGGCAGCGCCGCCGCGAAGTCGGCGCGGCTGGGCGCGGAGGCGCGCAGGGCGCGGAACTCGTCGGCGAACGGCAGCGGCGCGATGTGCACGTCCCAGTCCGGCTCGCCGATCCACTCGAGGGCTGGCCGGACGACGTCCCGCGCCGCCGAGGCGTCGTCGTCGACCGCCGCGACGCAGTAGGCCACGATCCGGTGCTCGCGGGTCGGCGCGATGTGGCGCAGGGCCTCGGCGACGTACTCGGGCGTGACCGGCTCGGCCAGGACCGTGCCGTCCGCCGACCGTCCCGCGAGCGCGAGCGACTTCGGCCCGCGGACGCCCGCCAGGACGCGCGTGGTCGGCGGCACGGACTCGAGCTGCACGCCGTCGAGCGTCACGTAGCGCCCGTCGGTGCTGGTCCGCGAGCCGGCCAGCACCGCGCGCACCGCCTCGAGGTGCTCCTCGAGCATGGTCAGCGGGCTCTGCGGCCAGGCGCCGACCTGCCGCATCCAGCCCGGCATCCCGTGCCCGATCCCGACGTCGACCCGCCCCGGGAACAGCTCCGCCAGCGTCCCCGCCTCCATCGCGGTGAACGCCGCGTTGCGCACCGCGGCCGGCAGGATGCCGATGCCCACCCGGAGGCGCTCGGTCATCGCGAGCGCGGCGGCGGCCTGCGCGACGCCCCCGCGGAAGAAGCAGTCCTCGACCACCCAGAGCTCGTCGAACCCGAGCGCCTCGGCCCGCTGCGCGTACGTCCGGAACCGGTCGGCGGGCAGGTCCCGGGGGAGCATGACGCCGACGGCGCGCTCGGTCATCAGATCTCCTTGATCACGCGCGCGGGGTTGCCCACCGCGACGACGTTGGCGGGCAGGTCCTTGGTGACCACCGAGCCGGCACCGACCACCGTGTTGTCGCCGATGGTCACGCCGGGGCACACGATGACGCCGCCGCCGAGCCAGACGTTGTCGCCGATGGTGATCGGCCGGGCGGCCTCGAGCTTGGCCCGCCGCGGCTCCGGGTCCACCGGGTGGATCGGGGTCAGCAGCTGGACGTTCGGGCCGATCTTGGTGTCGTCGCCGATCTGGATGTGCGCGACGTCGAGCGCCACCAGCCCGAAGTTCACGAACGACCGCGCGCCGAGGTGCAGGTGCACCCCGAGGTCCACGTACAGGGGCGGTCGGATCCACGAGCCCTCGCCCAGCGAGCCGAGCAGCTCGCGGAGCCGGTCGACGGCGTCGTCGTCGCCCTCGCGCACCGCCTGCGCGAACCGCTCGGCCCGGGCCTGCGCGGCGGCGGTCAGAGCCCCGATCTCGGCGTCGGCCTCGTACCAGTCGCCGGCGACCATGCGCTCGTACTGCGTGCGGGTGTCCTCGTCGGTCATGCGTCCGACGCTCTCACAGCCGCGGGTCCACCGGCTCCGACTCGAGCGCGAGCACCGCGAACACCGGCTCGTGCACGCGCCACAGCGGCTCACCCGCGGCCAGCCGGTCCAGCGACTCCAGGCCGAGCGCGTACTCGCGTAGCGCCAGCCCGCGCTTGCGGCCCAGCGACCGGACCTTCAGCCGGTCCAGGTGCTGGGTGTACTCCGGCCCGTAGATGATCCGCAGGTACTCGCGGCCGCGGACCTTGAGCCCGGCCTGCACCAGCCCGCGCCGGCCGTGCACCAGGTTGGCGAACGGCTTGACCACCATGCCCTCGCCGCCGGCCGCGGTGAGCTCCTCCCACCAGTCGATCCCCGCCTGCGGCTCGCGGACATCGAGCTCGAGGCGCCCCGTCCGCCGGAACAGCACCGGATCCGCGTCGACCAGCCGGTCGATCGCGGCCAGGTGCCAGCCGTGGTCGCGGTCGTGGAACGTGGCGCCCTCCGCGGCGAGCACCTGGAAGGGCGCGAGCTGGACGCCGTCGAGCCCGTCGGTCGGCCAGACGTAGCGGCGGTAGGCCTCGACGAAGGCGTCCGCGTCCACGGCCCGCCGCCTGGTCCGGTCCAGCAGGTCCCCGACGTCGAGGCCTCTCGACTCCGCGGCGACCAGCGTCGACACCGCCGCCGGCAGCATCGCGCGCGCGGCCGCGCCGGTCGCCGCGTACTGCTCGCGCAGCAGCGGCCCGGCCTTGAGCGACCACGGCAGCAGCTCGCCGTCCAGCAGCAGCCAGTCGGTGGCGAGCTCGTCCCAGAGCCCGGCGGCGGTCACTGCGGCGCGGACGCCCGAGAGGAAGACCTCTGTCAGCGGCCGGTCGAAGAAGGCCCGCCCGGTCCGCGTCCACACCGCCCCGGTCTCGCCGTCCGGCGCACCGAACCAGCGGAAGCCGTCCCGGCACACGAGCACGGTCGCCCGCGACCCCATGTGCTTCTCCTCGCAGATCACTCGCGTGACGCCGCTCGCCGCGAACGCCGAGAACGCCTCCGACGGGTGCTCCAGGACCCCGGGCAGCGGCGACGTCGCGACGGGCGCCATCGTCGGCGGCAGGTACGGGACCCAGCGCGGATGCAGCGCGAACCGGCTCATCACCTCGAGCGCGGCGACTGCGTTCTCCTCTTCGATCGTGACCCGCCCGTGGTGCCGCGTCTCCACCGACCGCCGACCGAGCACGTCCTCGATGTCCAGCACGTCGTCGGGCCGCGTCGCCGCCGGGACGAGGAACGGCTTCGCAGGCTCGTACCAGACCCGCTCGGCCGGCACCTGCACGAGCTCCTTGCTCGGGTAGCGCAGGGCGGTCAGGTGACCGCCGAACACCACCCCGGTGTCCAGGCACATCGTGCGGTTGACCCACTGCGGGACCGGCGTCGGGGTGTGCCCGTAGAGCACCATCGCGCGGCCGCGGTACTCGTCGGCCCACGGGTAGCGCACCGGCAGGCCGAACTCGTCGGTCTCCCCGGTGGTGTCCCCGTACAGCGCGAAGCTGCGCACCCGACCCGACGTGCGCCCGTGGTACGCCTCCGTGAGCCCGGCGTGCGCGACGACCAGCCGCCCGTCGTCGAGCACCAGGTGCGACACCAGCGCGTCGGCCCAGGCCCGGACCTGCGCCGAGAACGCCGGGCCCTCCGCGGCCAGCTGCTCGAGCGACGTCTCGAGCCCGTGGCTGACCGTGACCTTCCGACCGTCCAGCGCACGGACCAGCTTGTGCTCGTGGTTGCCGGGAACCGCGAGCGCGTGGCCCGCCGCGGTCATCCCCATGGCCAGCCGCAGGACGCCGGGCGTGTCCGGCCCGCGGTCCACCAGGTCGCCGAGGAACACGACCGTGCGCCCCTCCGGGTGCGAGGCGTCGACCGGTCGACCCTCGTCGTCCCGGACGAGCACGTACCCGAGCTTGTCGAGCAGCGTCTCCAGCTCCGACCGGCAGCCGTGCACGTCTCCGATGACGTCGAACGGCCCGTGCTCGGTGCGCAGGTCGTTGTGCAGCCGCGTGCGGACGATCGTCGCCTGCTCGACCTCCTCAGGCGTGCGCAGCACGTGCACCTGCCGGAACCCCTCGCGCGCCAGGCCGCCCACCGCCCGCCGGACCAGGTCGCGCTGCCGCGTCACCACGCGCTGCGGCAGCTCCCGCGCACCCCGTCCGCGGTTGCGTTCGAGGCAGACCTCCTCGGGCAGGTCCAGCACGATGGCGACCGGCAGCACGTCGTGCGCGCGGGCCAGCTCGACCACGTGCTTGCGCGCGTCGCGCTGCGCGTTCGTCGCGTCGACCACCGTCAGCCGGCCGCGGTCCAGGCGCTTGCCGACGACGAACGACAACACCTCGAAGGCGTCCTTGGTGGCGTCCTGGTCGGTCTCGTCGTCGGACACCATCCCCCGGCAGACGTCGCTGGACACGACCTCGTAGCGTCCGAAGCGCTCGGCCGCGAACGTCGACTTCCCCGAGCCCGACGCCCCGACCAGCGCGACCAGCGCCAGCTCCGGGATCTCCAGCGCGCTCATGCGGCCGCTCCCCGCGTGAAGACGAGCAGCTGCGTCGGCGGCCCGACCTCGGGGTCGACGTCGCCGACCGCTCCCGTACGGACCGTGTAGCCATACGCCGCGCAGACCCCGGCGGCCCACGCCTCGCCCTGCGCCCGGGTCCACTCGAACCGGTGGTCGGCGTGCCGCATGGTCCCCGCGAGCAGGGTCGGGTACCGCACGTTGAACTCCTCGTTCGGCGTGGTGACGATGACCGTCCGCGGGCGCGCCTCGCCGAACACGGTCCGCTCCAGCGCCGGCAGCCGGTCGAGGTCGACGTGCTCGACCACCTCCATGAGCACCACGGCGTCCGCCCCCGCCAGTCGCGCGTCCCGGTACGTCACCGACGACTGCACGAGCGTCAGCCGGGCGCGCACGGTGTCAGGCATCCGGTCCAGCCCCAGCCGCTCGGCCGCCTTCCGCAGCGCGCGGTGCGACACGTCGGCACCGACCACCCGCGTGAACGCCGGGTCGGCCAGCAGCTCCCGCAGCAGCGCGCCCTCCCCGCACCCGAGGTCCACCACCGACGCGGCCCGCGCCGCCCGCAGCTCCGCGAGCACCACCTCCCGCCGGGTCGCGGCGAGCGGCGGAACAGCCGACTCGATCTCGGTCTCCGCCACCACGCCCAGCCGCTCCACCGCGTCGGCCACGTACTCGCGCCGGTGAGCCAGCGACCGGCGCAGGATCCAGTCCCGCTCCGGGTGCTCGCCCAGCCAGTCGCCGGCGCTGCGCACCAGCTTGT
This sequence comes from Cellulomonas sp. ICMP 17802, assembly GCF_041295535.1. Lineage (NCBI taxonomy): Bacteria > Bacillati > Actinomycetota > Actinomycetes > Micrococcales > Cellulomonadaceae > Cellulomonas > Cellulomonas sp. ICMP 17802. Next base: position 63,532 of record NZ_JBGFQZ010000001.1, read on the forward strand.
CCACCTCGTCCGGACCCACCCAGTAGTGCTTGCCGCCGTCGAGCGCGGGGAGCAGCACATACAGGTGCCGCAGGGCGTCGGCGACGGTGAACGTCCCGGTCAGCCGCACGTCGGCGTACGGCGCGTCCCCCCACGCCGACACCTGCGGGTCCAGCGGCGCGACCCCCACGGCCACCGTCCACCCGAGCGGCTCGAACAGCCGCCCGACCAGCTCCGGGTCCCCGTCGTCGGGCACCGCCGGCACGCGGACCTCCAGCGGCAGCGGGACCCCGACCAGGTCCGGCCGTGTGGCGCACGTGCCCGCCATCGCGGACCGGAACACCCGCCCGAGCGCCACGGCCAGCAGCGAGCTCGCCGCGTACCCCCGGTCGTTGACGTAGGCCGCGAGGGCCTGTCCGTTCCCGAACCGGCCGCCGCGCACCAGCTCGACCGGGTCGACCTCGAGCAGCAGCGCGACCGTGCACCTCCGGTCGTCCGACTCGGGGTAGAAGACGTGCGCCCGGCCGACGGACAGGTCGAACGTCTGCACGCGGTCGGGGTGCTTGTGCAGCAGGAAGCCCAGATCGCTCGCGGAGTCGGCCGTGGAGGTCAGGGTGAGGAACACGGGCTCATTGTGTCGACCACCGTGCCCGCGGTCGTGGCCTTTACCCCTGGGCCGCCCGGAGGAACTGCTCGAGCAGCGGCCCGGCGGTGGTCGAGCCGTAGTCGCCCACGTCGACGAACACGGCCACGGCGAGGTCACCCTGGACGGCGATCATCCACACGTGGTTCTGCAGGTTGCCGGCGTCCCCGAACTGGGCCGTGCCGGTCTTGGCCGCCACCGGCTCCCCGGGGACGTCCTGCAGGAACGCCGCGCCGCCCTCGGTGACCACGCCGCGCATGAGGTCGTGCAGCGTCGCGGCCTCGGCCGCGGTCAACGGCACGGCCGGTCGGGTGGTCTCGGTGGGGGCGGCGCTGGTCTCGTCCGCCGACGGCTCGGGCGTCGCCGCACCCTCGGCCGGGAGCACCAGCCGCGGCACCACGGTCGACCCGTGCGCGACCGACGCGGCGACCGTCGCCATGCCGAGCGGGGAGGCCAGGACCCGGCCCTGACCGATCATCGACGCGGCGTGGTCCGTGCCGTCCGAGTCGCCGGGCACGTCGCCCAGGAACGCGGGGAAGCCGAGCGCCGCGTGCGAGTCGAGGCCGAGCGAGCCGGCCGCGTCGATCAGCGCGTCCTGGTCCGCCGAGTCGCGCGCCGAGATGAAGGCCGTGTTGCACGAGTTGGCGAAGGCCGTGCGCAGGGGGATGGTGCCCAGCTTGTCGGTGGGGTACTCGGGGAAGTTGGTGAAGCTGCGGCCGTCGACCGACACGGTGGCCGGGCACGTCACGGCGCTGTCCGGCGTCAGCCCGGACCGCAGCAGCGCGAGCGCGCTGACCACCTTGAACGTGGACCCTGGCGCGAACTGGCCGAGCGTGGCGGTGGACATGCCCTCGCCGCCGGCGCCGCTCGCCGCGGCGAGGACGTCACCGGTCGACGGGCGGATCGCCACGATCGCGCTGGCCGGCCCGACCCCCGCGAGCACGTCCTCCGCGGCGTTCTGCAGCCCGACGTCGAGCGTCGTGAGCAGCGGCGTGCCGGGCGTCGGCTGGACGTCGTAGAGCTGGCGCGGCGCCGTGCCGTCGGCCTGCGAGGCGCTGATGGTCAGCCCCGGCAGCCCGCGCAGCTGCGCGTCGTACTGCCGCTGCAGGCCCGACAGGCCGGCCAGGTCGCCGGCCGCCACCGCGCCGTCGGACTTCTCCACGATCTCCGCCGTCGCCTCGCCGACCGCCCCGAGGATGGGCCGGGCGAACCGGCGGCTCGGGGCCAGGGGCAGGGTGCCGACGACGTCGTGGACCCCGGGCATCGCCGCGAGCGTCGCGAGGTCGTAGCCGGGGTCGCCGTCGCGGACGGTGATCGCCTCGACGAACGCCTTCTCGCCCGCGGCCGCCACCTTCGCCGCGTACGCCTCCACGTCGAGACCCAGGGCCGCGGCCAACGCCCGCGCGGCCGCGTCCTGGTCCGCCGCCGCGATCCGCGTCTTGTCGATCCCCAGCCGGTGCACGGTCCGCGGCTCCACGATCACGGCGCCGTTCGCGCCGAGCACGTTGGCCCGCTCTGCGCGCGTGCGGGTGACGGAGAGGACCTCGGCCTGGGTGAGGTCGGGCGCCAGCAGGGTGGGCGCCCAGGCGACGTGCCAGACGTCGTCGTCGTCGCGGGTGAGCCGGGCGTGCGTCTCGTACGTCCAGTCCGCGTCGCTCTCGTCGACGTCCCACGTGAACCCGAGGGTCGCCGTGGCCAGGTCCTCGTCCTTCTCGTCCACCGTCGTGGACACCACGGTGACCTTCGGCTCCCACGGCGCGAGGCCCTCGTACGCCGCGGTGCGCAGCGCGGTCGCCGCGTCCACGTCGTCCTGGCCGCCCGCGAACGGCGCGTGCGAGAAGTCCCCGGACGTGAGCGCCGCCGCCAGCGCCTTGGTGGCGCCCTCCGGGCCCGGCGGCTCCGCCGAGCACGCCGTCAGGCCAGCGGCCGCCACCAGCAGGGCGAGCCCGCCCCCCGCCCAGCGGCGTCGAGCCCCCGTGCGTCCACCCGCGAACCTCATGCTGTCCTCTCGTCGTGCGGCACCAGCGCCGCGACCTGCACGATCACCCCCGCGAGCGTGCCATCACCCGGCGGTCCGGCGGGCGCGAACGGCGCACCTTTCACCACTCCTCCCCAGACGGCTCAACCGAGCACGCCCGCCGGGTCGTAGGCCCGCCGCACCCGGTCGAGGCGCTCGGCGGTCGCCTGGTCCCACACCGCCGCGCCGGTGCCGGCGAAGTTCGGGTTGAGCTCCGCCGCGGTCCAGGGGCGGACCGCCTGGGCGATCCGGTCGGCCGCGGCGGGCATGGTCGTGGCGAACTGCGACGGGTCGAGGCCGACCACGCTGAGCGTGAAGGCCGCCCCGCGGCCCGAGACCGCCGAGCCGTCCACGCCGTCCGGCCTGGCGACGTGCCGCACCTCCGCGGCGACGAAGGGCTGCTGCACCCCGGGCCCGACGACCTCGAGCAGCGCCGTGGCCAGGTCGTCGTCGGCGCCGCTCAGCATCGTGCCCCGCACCCAGCTGGGCGCCGGGTCGGTGGGGTCGTTGTGGATCTCCGCCGCCCGCGCCACGGGCAGCACCCCGACCGTGTCGGCCACCGTCGGCGCGAGCGCGCGCAGGGGTGCCGCCACCCGCTCGCCGGTCGTCGCGTCCCCGGGACGGGCCACGCGGAGCACCAGCACGGTCCGGCCGCGCAGGAACGGGGGCACGGCGTCGATCGGCGGGAAGCGGACGATCGCCGCGCTCGTCGTCGTCTCCGGGTCCGCCTCCGCGGTCCACGCGAGCCAGCCGCGCAGGGCCGCCTCGATGTGCTCGGTGTCGAAGAACAGCGCGCCCGCGTAGAGCTCGGGCATCGCGACCAGCCCCAGCCGCACCTGCGTCACCACGCCGAGGCCGGTCTTGCCGCCGCGCAGCGCCCAGAACAGGTCCGGGTGCTGGTCCGCCGACGCCTCCAGAACCTCGCCCGCACCGGTGACGACGGTGACCGACTCGATCCGGTCGGAGCTGATCCCGTGGCTGCGGACGAACGGGCCGATACCCCCGCCGAGGAGATAGCCCACCACGCCGACGTGGGGGGACGAGCCCGCGATCGCCGCGAGCCCGACGGCATCGGCCACCGGCACCACGTCGGTCCACGCGGACCCGGCGCCGATCGTCGCGACCCGCGTGGCCGGGTCGACCGTGACCCCGCCCAGCCGGTCGGTGGTGAGCAGGACGCCGGACGTCACCGGGGTCACCGAGCCGTGGCCCGTCGCCAGCACCGCGACGGGCACGCCCTGCTCGGCGGCCCACCGCACGGTCTCGACGACGTCCTGCGTGCTCGAGGCCCCGACCGCCACGTCCGGGGTGTGGGTCACGGCTCTGTTGTGGGCGGCGACCTCGTCGGCGAACCCCTCGTCGTCCGGGGTCAGCACGGGGCCGGTGACGCGGGAAGCGAGGGGATGGGACATGCCGAGCGCTCCTTGCGGGGTCGGGGTCAGGGGAAGGCTGCCACGAGAGCGGCCTCGGGAGCACGACCTTTCCACCGACCTCCGACAGCCGGCCCCGACCTGCGACGCTCAGGGGGTGGCCGACGACTTCACCTACGTCACTCGCGAGCCGCCCGGCCCGCTGGGTCGGTACGTGGCGAGCATCTGGTACGCCCGCGGCCGGCTCCGGGCGCCCGCCGAGCGCATCGCCCCGACCGGCTCCGCGGTGCTCGGCCTCGTGCTCGGGCCGCCCATCGTGCAGGTCGCGCGGAACGGCTCCGGCGACATCCACCTGGCTCGCACAGGGTTCCTGCTCGGCCCGGACGACCGGCCGATGCTCAACCGGCCGCTGGGCGAGACGTGGGCGGTCGGGGTCGTCGCGACGCCCGTCGGCTGCGCCACCGCCTTCGGCGTCGACCCGCGGGCCGTGCGGGGCCGCGTGGTGGGCGCGGAGGCGTGGGCGCCCTTCACCGCGGTGCGCCGGGAGCTCCTGGACCTCGACCAGCCCTCGGCGATGCTCGCGGCGGTGGAGCGGGCCCTGCAGGACTCTGCGGCGCTGCGCGAGCCCGCGCTGCCTCGGTGCACCGCGGCGGTGGAGGCTGCCGTCGCGGCCCTCGTCGAGGACCCGGGCCGGCCCGTCGCGGCCGTCGCGCGCGAGGTCGGGCTGTCGCACGGCCACCTCGACCGGGCGTTCCGGCGGGTGGTCGGGCTGCCGCCCGGCACGTTCGCGCGCGTGGTCCGGATGCGGGACCTGCTGGCGTCGCTGGACACCGGGCGGCCGGTCGGCTGGGGCCAGGTGGCCGCCGACCGGGGCTGGTACGACCAGGCGCACCTGATCCGGCACTTCCGTCGGCACACCGGCACGACACCCGCCGCCTACGTGGCCGCCTACCGTGCGGTGTACGGGTCGGAGCCGACGGAGCCCGGGTTCGCCCCGGTGGTCAATTCCGTCCAAGGCGCGACGCCAGGGAGCGGCTAGCGTCGTTCGCATGGCACTCGCGATCGACACGACGACGACCGTCGCGGCACCACAGGACGCCGTCTGGCGCGCGCTCACCGACTGGTCGCTGGCGCACCGGTGGATGCCCGGCGTCACCACGATGCGCGGCCCGCTCGAGCCGGGCGCGGTCGTGACGTTCACCGTCCGCGGCGCCGACCGCACCGCCGTCGTCGAGGTGCTCGACCCCCCGCGGGCCCTGGCGCTGCTCTCCCGCTCCGGCCCCGTCACCGCCGTCTACACCTACACGCTCGCCGCACGGCCGGGCGGCACGACTCTGCGCCTGGTCGCCGACGTGGTGGTGCGCGGGGCGCTGCGCCCGATGGCCCCCGTGATCCGCCGGTCCATCGCGAAGGAGGACGGCGTGCAGCCCGAGCGGCTGCGCGCGCTCGTCGAGGAGGTCAGCCGACCAGCCGGCTGACCGCCCGGTGCAGGTCGGCCCGCACGTGGTCCGGGTCGGCCCATCCGGTGAGCGCCACGCCGTGCACCAGGCCCAGCACCTGCCCCAGCAGCCGGTCCGCGGGCCAGTCGTCGTCGCCGCGCTGCGCGCGCAGGGCCGCGACCTTCTTGCCGGTCGACTCCACCGACTGCGGGAGCCGTGCGAGCACACCGGGCCGCTCCAGGTTGTGCCACATCAGCAGCCGGACCAGCTCGGGGTGCGCCAGGTTGAAGTCGAGCAGCCGGGCGGCGTAGCCGGGCAGGTCCACGGCGTCGAACGGCACGGCGTCCAGCAGCTGCTCGATGCGGTCCTCGATCACCCGGTCGAACAGCTGGTCCTTGCTGCCGAAGTAGGCGTAGATCCGCTGCTTGTTCGCCCCGGCGCGCTCGGCGATCCGGTCGACGCGCGCGCCGGCCAGCCCGCGCTCGGCGAACTCGTCGGCGGCGGCGTCCAGGATCCGGCGCGGGGTGTCGGCGGCCATCACGCGGGCAGCGCCGTGCCCGTGAGGTCTTGTGCCACGGCCCACAGGCGCGCCGCGGTGTCGTCGTCGCGCATCCGGCGGTTGAGGCTTGCGGGCCCGGTGGGCCCGACCATGCCGAACCGGCCGGACGGCCCGTAGTAGCCGCCCTCGGCCGCCAGCGGGTCGGTCGCCGCGAAGAGCATGGGCTCGGCCCCCTCGGGCGGCAGCTGCGACGGGACGAACGGCAGGCGGCCGATGGGCGAGCGGTGGGTCGTCTCGCGGCCCAGGGAGGCGCCCGCGGTCTGCAGGTTGGTCCGCGTGAACCCGGGGTGGGCGGCGTTGCTCATCAGGGGCCAGCCGCGCTGCGCCGAGACCCGGGACAGGTGCCGGGCCAGCAGCAGGTCGGCCAGCTTGGACTGCGCGTAGGAGCGCGTGGGGCTGTAGCGCCGACGGGTCCACTGCAGGTCGTCGATCCGGATGCGGCCGACGTTCGCCATGCCGCTGCTCATCGTGGTGACCCGCGGGGTCGGCGACTCCAGCAGCAGCGGCAGCAAGCGGTTGGTCAGGGCGAACGGGCCCAGGTAGTTGCTGCCCATCTGCAGCTCGAACCCGTCCTCGGTCTCGAACCGGGTGGGCGGCGCCATCACGCCGGCGTTGTTGAGCAGGGCGTCGAGGTGCGGCAGGTCGCGGCCCAGGGCGTCGGCGAACGCCTGCACCGACGCCAGCGAGGCCAGGTCGACGATCCGCACCTCCGCCGAGGCGTCGGGGTGCGCGGCCAGGATCTCCGCGAGGGCCTTGTCGCCCTTCTCGGCGTTGCGGACCGCGAGCACGACGTGGGCTCCGGCGGCGGCCAGGCGCTCGGCGGCCTCCCGCCCGGTGCCGCTGTTGGCGCCGGTGACGACGAACGTGCGGCCGGTCTGGTCGGGGACTGCGTACATCGGGGGCTCCTCGCCACGGACAACCAACTAGTTAGTTGGCACGGTGTCACGCACGTCTCCCCCCGTCAAGAGGCAGCCGCCGCGCCGAGAGGGTCGAATGGAGGCATGAGCACCGTCCCGAACGTCACCCTGAACAACGGCGTGCAGATCCCCCAGCTGGGATTCGGCGTCTTCCAGATCGACCCCGCCAAGACCAAGGACGCGGTCCTGCAGGCCTTCGAGGTGGGCTACCGCCACATCGACACCGCGCAGATGTACCGGAACGAGAAGGGCGTCGGCGAGGCCGTCGCCGCGTCCGGCCTCCCGCGCGACGAGGTCTTCGTCACCAGCAAGCTGAACAACGACTCGCACGACCCCGAGGTGGCGGCGGCGGCCTTCGACCGGACGCTCGACACGCTCGGTCTCGAGCACGTCGACCTGTTCCTGATCCACTGGCCGCTGCCGACCGTCAGCAACTTCGTCGAGACCTGGAAGGCCATGGAGGACTTCTACCGGTCCGGCCGCGCCAAGGCGATCGGCGTCTCCAACTTCCAGCCCCACCACCTGCGCCGCCTCAACGCCGAGACCACGATCACGCCCGCCGTGAACCAGGTCGAGGTGCACCCCTACCTCACGCAGGAGGAGGTCCGCGCGTTCGACGCCGAGCACGGCATCGCGACCGAGGCGTGGAGCCCCATCGCGCAGGGCAAGGTGCTCGACGACCCGACGATCGTGCGGATCGCGGAGTCGCTGGGCAGGACCCCCGCGCAGGTCACGCTGCGGTGGCACCTGCAGCGCGGCGACATCGTGTTCCCCAAGTCGGTGACCCGCAGCCGCATCGAGGAGAACTTCGCGCTCTTCGACTTCGAGCTCAGTGACGTCGACCTGGCGGACATCTCCGGCCTGAACCGCGACGAGCGGACGGGCCCGAACCCGGACACGTTCGACTACGTTCCCCGGTAGCTGTCGATCCGGCTGCTCACCGTTCGTACAGAGGGTGAGCAGCCGGCGCAGGGCCGGCGCAGCCCGAGGAGGACGTGATGAGCCACTACCTGCTGAGCGTGATGGAGCCTGCCGGCCCGATGCCGGACGCGGAGTTCCTGGACCCGATCATCAAGGCCGTCGGCGAGGTCGACCAGGCCATGAAGGACGCCGGCATCTGGGTGTACGCGGGCGGCCTGCACGACCCGAGCACGGCCACGGTGCTCCGGGCGAAGGACGGCGAGGTCATCCCGACGGACGGTCCGTTCGTCGAGGCCAAGGAGCACCTGGGCGGCTTCACCATCGTCGACGTCGACGACCTGGACGCGGCGCTGGACTGGGGCGGCAAGCTGGCCGTCGCCACGACGCTGCCCATCGAGGTGCGGCCCTTCCGGTACCAGTGACGGCTGTCGGTGCCGACGACGTCGCGCGGGTGTTCCGCGCCGAGCACGGCCGCGCCGTCGCCGTCCTGACCCGCTCCTTCGGCGACCTCGACGTCGCCGAGGAGGCGGTGCAGGACGCGTTCGTCGCCGCGCTCCAGCACTGGCCGGGCGAAGGGCTGCCCCCGAGCCCGGCGGGCTGGATCATCACGACGGCCCGGCGCAGGGCCATCGACCGGCTGCGCCGGGAGGCGTCCCGCGACGACCGGCACGCCCAGGCCGCGCTGCTGCACGAGCGCGACGACCCGGTGGAGGTGGGGCCCGTGCGCGACGACCGCCTCCGGCTCGTGTTCACCTGCTGCCACCCGGCCTTGTCGGTCGAGGCGCAGGTGGCGCTCACGCTGCGGCTGCTGGGCGGCCTGACCACCGAGGAGATCGCCCGGGCCTTCCTGGTGCCCGAGCCGACGATGGCGCAGCGGCTGGTGCGGGCCAAGGGCAAGATCCGCGACGCCCGCATCCCCTACCGGGTCCCGCGCGACGCCGACCTGCCCGACCGGCTGCGCGCGGTGCTCGCCGTGGTCTACCTCGTGTTCACCACCGGCTCCGCGGCCCTCACGCGGCAGGACCTGTGCGCCGAGGCCATCCGGCTGGGCCGCTTGCTGGTCGAGCTCATGCCCGACGAGCCCGAGGCGCTGGGCCTGCTCGCCCTCATGCTCCTCACCGACGCCCGGCGGGACGCGCGGGTGTCGTCCACCGGCGACCTCGTCCTGCTGCGCGACCAGGACCGCTCGCGCTGGGACGTCGCCGAGCTGGACGAGGGTCGGGAGCTGGTCCGCCGCTGCCTGCGCCGGGACCACCTCGGGCCGTACCAGCTGCAGGCCGCGATGCAGGCGGTGCACAGCGAGCCGGCGGGCACCGACTGGCGGCAGATCGTGCTGCTCTACGACCAGCTCGGGTCGATCGCGCCGAGCCCGGTCGTCGCGCTGAACCGCGCGGTCGCCGTCGCGGAGCTTGACGGACCCGCCGCAGGCCTCGCGCTGGTGGACGGGCTACCCCTCGAGCGCTTCTACCTGTTCCACGCGGTGCGCGCGGACCTGCTGAGGCGCCTGGACCGGTCGGCCGAGGCGGTCGAGGCCTACGACGCCGCGCTGGCGCTGACCTCCATCGACGCCGAGCGCTCGTTCCTGACGCGCAGCCGCGACGCCGCCCTCAGCGCAGCCGCTCCACCAGGGCCGCCCGCACCGTGAACCACTCCGCGGCGACGATCGAGAAGTAGGCCGTGTCGCGCAGGCCGCCGTCGGTCGCGACCGTGTGGACGCGCCGGACGCCCTCGAACCGCGCGCCGACCCGCTCGATCGCCTTGCGCGACGCCGCGTTGCGCGCGTCCGTCTTGAGCGTCACGCGCAGGGTGCGCCACGTCTCGAACGCGTGCGTGAGCAGCAGCAGCTTGGTCTCGGTGTTGACCGCGGTCCGCTGCGCCGACGCGGCGTACCAGGTGCTCCCGATCTCGGCGACGGAGGGCGGGTTCGCGTCGGTCGGCGCACCGCCGGACCCGATGCCCGGCGGCCACGGCGCCGGGTCCTGGAACACCTCGAGGTCGAGGAACCGCGTGCTGCCGACGATCGCGCCGTCGGACACCCGCCGCACCGCGAACGGCACCGCGCGACCCCCCGCCGCGTGCGCGAGCGCGCCCTCGACGTACGTCCGGGTCTCGTCGAGGCCGTCGGGCACCCACGTGTACCCGTAGCTCCCGCGCTCCTCGGCCGCGGCCGCGGCCAGCCCGTCGACGTGCGCCAGGGCGAGCGGTTCGAGCCGCACGTGGCGGCCGGTCAGGGTGAACGACTCGAGCATGGCGTCATCCTGCCCGACGACGGGCACCTCACCGGACGGCATCCTCCGCCGCCGAGGCCGCCCGGGCCATGAGCAGGTTCCGCTCCCGCTGCGTCGGGGCCAGGGACGCGGCCCGTTCGAGCTCGTCCGCCGCCTCGTCGCGACGCCCGAGCCGCAGCAGGACGTCCGCGCGCACGGCCCCGTACAGGTGGTACCGCGCCAGGCGGGGATCCCCGCGCACGGCGTCGAGCGCGTCGAGCGCCGCCTGCGGCCCGTCGGCGTGCAGCACCGCGACCGCCCGGTTGAGCTCGACCACCGGCGACGGGGCCAGCTGCGCGAGCGCGTCGTAGAGCGAGACGACCGCCTCCCAGTCCGTGTCCTCGAACGACCGGGCCCGCGTGTGGCACGCCGCGATGGCCGCCTGCACGGTGTACTGCCCGAGCGGCCGGCCCAGCGAGGTCGCCCGGTCCAGCGCCCCGAGCCCGTGCCCGATCAGCGCGCTGTCCCACCGCGTGCGGTCCTGGTCCTGGAGCAGCACCCCGTCGCCGCGCGCGTCGAACCGGGAGGCCTGCAGCTCCATCAGCGCGACCAGGCCGTGGACCTCGGGCTCGCGCGGCAGCAGCCCGGCGAGGACGCGGCCCAGGCGCATCGCCTCGTCGGCCAGGTCGCGGCGGACCCACGTGGGACCGGTCGTCGCCGAGTGCCCCTCGGTGAAGACGAGGTAGATCACCTCGAGCACCGAGTCCACCCGCGCCGGCAGCTGGTCGGCCTGCGGGACCTCGAACGGGACCTGCGCCTCCGCGAGCGTGCGCTTGGCGCGCGAGATCCGCTGCCCGATCGTCGGCGAGGGCACCAGGTACGCGCGCGCGATCTCGTCGGTGGTCAGCCCGCCGAACAGCCGCAGGGTCAGCGCGATCCGGGCCTCGCGCGGCAGGACCGGGTGGCAGGTGAGGAACACCAGCGCGAGCAGGTCGTCGCCGATGGGCTCGTCGACGATGCGGTCGGCCGGGGCCTCGTCGGCGAGCCCCTGGGCCAGCACCGCGTACTTGGCCCCCCGGTTCTGCTCGCGCCGCACCAGGTCGATCGCCCGGTGCCGCGCGGTCACCATGAGCCACGCGCCGGGGTTGTCCGGGACGCCCGTGGTCGGCCACTGCTCGAGGGCCGCCACAAACGCGTCCTGCGCGAGCTCCTCGGCCAGGCCGACGTCACGGACCAGGCGGGTGAGCGAGGCGATGAGCCGCGGCGACTCGATGCGCCAGACGACCTCGACGGTCCGTCGCGCGTCGGCCATCGCCCCGCTCCCGCGTCAGACCTGCTGCGCCTTGAGGCGGTCCACGATCGCCTGCTCCTTCTCGAGCACCTCCGGCGAGACCACCTGGGCGAAGTCCTCCATCTCGAAGAACGGGCGGATCTCGAGCACCGAGCGCAGGCCCGGCGTGGACGGGCAGCGCTTGGCCCACTCGAGCGCCTCGTCGAGCGAGCTCACCTGCCAGATCCAGTAGCCGGCGATGATCTCCTTGGCCTCCGCGAACGGGCCGTCGACCACCGAGGTCTCCCCGGTCGCCTCCCAGACCACCTTCGCGCCCGCCTTGCTCGGCTGCAGCCCCTCGCCGGCGAGCATGATCCCGGCGTTCACCAGCTGCTCGTTGTAGGCGTTCATCACGCGGAACATCTCTTCGGTGGGCGCGACCTTGTCCTCGTCCGCGCCGTCACCCTTGATCATGACCAGGACCTTCATGACGAGCTCCTTCGTTGTCGGTGCCGCCTCGACGCTAGTGCCGGGGCCGGGCCCTCACCAGGTCGTCGAACGGCGCCGGCCTCTTTCGACACCGCGCGTGGGACGCTGGACCCGTGAACCTGTTCGGGCACCGCGACGGGGTGCCGGCCGACGTCGGCGACGGCTTCGTCGCCGGTGAGGCCGTCGCGCTGCAGACCGCCTTCACGGCCGCCCTCACGGCCACGGAGCGCCGCCGGCTGCCCGCGCCCGTCGAGGTGACGTTCGAGACCGAGGGCGGCGAGCACGTCGTGGTCGTGTGCCGCAACCACACCGTCGGGTTCGTGCCCCCGTCGCACGAGGAGTCGGTGCGCGCGCAGGTCCGCGCCGCCGGCCGTGCGCACCTCGAGACCACGGGGCAGGTGTACCGGGACGACGACGGCGTGTGGCGGCTCTGGGTCGGACCGCCTCGGCCGGGCGGCTTCCCTGCGCCCGAGCCCGGTGCCGACACCCTCAAGGCGCCCCAGCGCCGGATCTTCGGACTGGCGCTGCCCGACGACTGAGCGGCTATGGTAGGTGTACTAGTTCGTCTACCAAAGGATGCCTCCATGGCCGCGCTGTACACCGCCATCGCCACCGCGACCGGGGAGGGCCGCGCCGGGGGACGGGCGGTCAGCGACGACGGGACCCTCGACCTCACGCTCGCGGTGCCCACCGCGCTCGGCGGCCGCGGCGACGGCACCAACCCGGAGCAGCTCTTCGCCGCGGGCTGGGCGTCCTGCTTCCACTCGGCCCTCAAGTCGGTGGCGGCGGCCGAGAAGACGGTGCTCTCCGACTCCGCGGTCGTCGCGGAGATCGGCCTGGTGGCCGACGGTGCGGGCGGCTACACCATCGAGGCGGCGCTGCACACCGAGGTCGCCGGGCTCGACCAGGCCACGGCCGAGCGCCTCGTGGCCCGCGCGCACGAGGTGTGCCCGTACTCCAACGCCACGCGGGGCAACATCGCCGTGCGGCTGACCACCACCACGGACGCCGCGGCGTGAGCGCCGCCGGCTCGGCCCGCGCGCTCGCGGCGGTGCTCCGCGGCGAGGTCGTCGCGGACCCGCCCAGCCGGGGCAGCGGCGTGCGCCGGACGGTCGGGCGCCTGGGGCTCGGCGCGGTCCTCGCGCTCGCCGGCACCACGCACCTGACGGTCGCGCGCGAGGAGTTCCAGGCGCAGGTGCCCACGTGGTTCCCGGCCGACCCGGACGCCGTGGTGCTCGCGTCCGGCGTGGTCGAGATCGCGCTGGGCGCCGCGCTGCTGGCGGCACCCGGGCGGCGGCGGGCGGCCGTCGGGTGGCTCGCCGCCGGCTTCTTCGTGGCGATCTTCCCCGGCAACATCTCGCAGCTGGTCACCCGGACCGACGCCTTCGGGCTCGAGTCCGACACGGCGCGCGCCGTCCGCCTGGTCGGTCAGCCGCTCCTGGTGCTCTGGGCCCTGTGGTCGACGGGCGCCTGGCGGTCGCTGCGCGCGGCGAGGGCGGCCCGGACGTGGTGACCCTGGCCGACGTGCCGCGTCCCGGTGCGCCCGTGGTGGGTCGCCCGACGCGCGACGGTGGGCAGTCGGACGTCGCGCGCCGGATCCTCGACGCGGCCGCGCCGCGGTTCTACCGCGAGGGGATCCGCGCGGTCAGCGCCGACGCCGTGATGGCCGACGCCGGGGTGTCGAAGGTGACGTTCTACCGGCACTTCCCGACGAAGGACCACCTGGTCGAGGCCTACCTCGAGACGGTCGCTGCGGCCGAGCGGCACGCCGTCGCCACCTGGCGCGTCGAGCACGACGGCGACCCGCGGGCGGTCCTGGCGGCCTACGCGGACCAGCTGGCGGACCAGGTGTGCGGGGCCGGGTTCCGCGGGTGCCCGTTCCTCAACGCCGCAGCCGAGTACCCCGACGTCACGCACCCGGTCCGGGCCGTGGCCGAGCGGCACCGCGAGTGGCTCCGCGACGTGGCTGAGGCCCTGGTCGTCGAGCTGGGCTTGCCTGAGCCGCGCTCCGTCGCGGTCCAGCTCGTCATGCTGCGGGACGGCGCCATGGCCACGGGCGCCGGCGTCGAGCCGGCCGAGGTCGGCCGGGCGCTGCGCCGCGCCGGTCGAGCCGTCCTCGCCTGAACGACGACGGGCCCGACCGCTGGGTCGGGCCCGTCGTCGTCACGCGTCAGCTCACGGTGCGGGGTACTCCTGCACCACGCTCGGACCCTGGATGGTCGGCGTCACGGGGTCGCCCGTGTCGTTGACCACGTGGTCGATGGTGCCCGCCGCGTTGAGCGAGACCGTCAGGATGTCGTGCAGCCGCACGCCCGGCGTGACCGGCACCTCGTACGCCCGGGAGGCGTGCAGGGTCGGGTTCACGTTGGTGTAGATGTAGCTGCCCATGCCCCAGGCCTCGTGGGTCTTGACCTTGTCGCCCACCTTGTAGGCGGCCCAGCCGTCGACCCCGTCGTGCTGCCAGGACGCCTGGTCGGGCGCGTCGTACGGCAGCTCGTTCTGGAACATGATCGTCTTGCCGCGCTCGCCGTTCCAGACGACGTTGTACTTCTGGTAGTGCTCGGAGAACAGGCCCGTCGCGGTGACGTCGTTGCCGTTCACCAGCACGCCCGTGTCGGCCGTGTTGATGGTCCAGCCGACGCCCGTGCCGTGGTCGGCACGCCAGGCCCACGTGTGGTCGATGATCGTCTGGTTGGTGTTGACCACCAGGCTCTGGGTGGCCTTGCCCACGTGCTCGCCGCCGATGCGGAAGAACACGTCCTGCACCGCGGTCGGGTTGCTCGCGCTGCTCAGTAGGGGCTTCTTGAGCTTGGCGTCGAGCGCCGAGATCTTGGTGCCCAGCTGCAGCAGCGCCGGCGAGTTCGTCGGGCCGGCGTCGAACATCAGGCCGGCGATGTCGATGCCGGGGACGTCGAGCGTCTGCATCGCGACCACGCCGTTGTCCGGCACGATCGTCGCCAGGCCGAGGCCCAGCACGACCGCGTTGGGCCACAGCACGTTGAGCGTCTTGTTGACGTGGTAGACGCCGGGCGTGAACAGCACGTTCTTGCCGAGCGCCAGCGCCGTGTTGATCTTCGACGCGCTGTCACCGGGCTTGGCGACGAAGAAGCTGCTCAGCGGCAGCGACCGTCCGGGCGTGCTGCCCGTGGCCCACGTGGTGCCGACGGTGTTCGTCCGGGCCGAAGGGACGAAGACGTTGTACTTCCCCGCGGCGTCGACGTAGAGGTACGGCTTCTCCCGCGAGGCGGGGGTGGTGTCCAGCGTCGTGTACTTGTTGGTGCCCGGCGCGACCCCGAAGTCCGTGGCGGGAGCGCCCTGGACCCCGGCGAAGACCTGGTTCCAGACGCTGTTGCTCCAGCCGGCCACCGAGCCGTTGCGCACCAGGAACTGCTGCTGGCTGCCACTGACCACGAAGGGCAGGGCGGAGTCGGCGATGAACCCGCCCGACGCATACTGCGGTCCGGCGGTGCAGTAGTCCATCAGGCTGACGTTGGCGCCCGTGACGCTCACGCGGCGCATCGGTGCGGCCTGCGAGACGGCCCAGAAGTTGGCCGAGCCGCGGCAGCCGTCGGCGTTGCCCACCTGGTAGTGGATGCTCAGGTTGGACAGCGACCGCCAGAAGTTGACCAGCGCGGTGCAGTCCGTCGGGGCGCCGGGCGCCGTCGGGAAGCACTGGTTGTAGACCTCGATGGCGCCGTTGATGACGACGTCGCCGGGGTTCTGCCCGAGGCCCGCCACCTCGGTGAAGTAGCCGACCTGGAACCGCAGGGGCTGCTCGGCGGTGCCGTACGTGCCCGGCTTGAAGAGCAGGGCGTACCGTCCGTCGCCGAACTGCGCGGGGACCTGCTGTGCGGCGATCGCGTCGACCTTCGCCTGGATCTCCGCGATCGGCTGGCTGGGGTCGAAGACGATCACGTTGGGGCCGAGGTCGACGGCCGGTGCGGCCGCCTGGGCCGGGGCCGCGAGGAGCGGCACGAGCGCGAGGCTCAGGGCCGCGACGACCGCCGCGGTCGCCCGCCTGCGGTGGTTCGGAGCCTGCTGACGCGTACGAAGGAGCATGAGGGACGGACCTTTCTCCGCACAGGGCACGTCGCAAGACGGACCCTCGCGCGCGAGGAGGCACCGTCGTTGGCGCCGTGCAACCGGACTTTTTGTTGCCGGCCAGGACAAAAGGTACAGGTCAGGTGACTCGTGTCAACCCTGACAGGTCAGTAAGTGTTTTCCCGTTCGGACGTTCACTCGGTCGGCGTCAGCCGTGCGGAAGAGCCGTCGCGGCCAGCCGGGCGATCCACGCGGGCGTCACCAGCCCGCGGCCGCGGTCCGTCACCACGCGCAACCGCGCGGCCGCCACCTCCGACCGGCTCACCTCGACCACCGGCCGGGTGGCCGACGGACGGACCGGCGCCTCCGCGCCGACCGCGACGAAGTCGGCCTCGTCACCGGCGCCCCGGTCCTCCACGGTGCGGAGCACGTCGAGCGAGAGGCCCGCCAGGAACGCGTCGTCGTCGGCGCTCGCCAGCGGTGACGACGCCAGCAGCGCGAGGGCGTCCAGCCCCACCGAGCGCTTGGTGTCGTCCGGGTCGAACGCCAGGTCCACGGCCCACTGCACACGGGCCCACCACTGCGACCGTGCGTCGGCGCCGGTGCGCTGGCGGACCGTGAGGATGCCGATGATCAACGCACCGATCGCGCCGATGGCCGCCACCAGCGGGCCCAGCGTCGCGACCACCACGTACCAGGGCTCGTCCGCCGCCACGCTCGCCAGACCCATCGCCACCTGCACCGTCATCGCACGCCCTCCGTCGACACCGCTGGCGAGCGTAGCGGGAGGCACTGTCGCGGGGCCCGCGAGCGGTCGATAGTGGGTGCTGACGTTCCGCCCCGACGCTCGAGGGAGAGGCTGATGGCCGGTACCGGCACCAAGGACGACCCGTGGCAGCTGACGACGGCGCCCGGCTCGTCGGCCTACACGATGTACCGGGACGAGTCCGCCGACCCGCCCGCCCTCGTCTGCCAGGTGGGGTCGACCACCTTGAAGTACCACCTGAGCGCGATCGACGACCTGCACGCCTGGCTGCTCGCGCAGGGCGACTGGGTGCCGCTCGGTGCGGCGGACGAGCAGAAGCCCGCCGCCGCCGGGAGCGTCGAGGCCTGGGGTCGCGACGAGAGCAACCCCGTCGGCGGCTGGTACGGGCTGCGCAAGGGGTACCGCGGTCGGTTCGGCATGTACCTGCCCCCGCTGCTCGAGGCGCTCGGGCTCGTCGAGCTCACCCACGACGCCCGCAACAACACCGTCCGCGCGATCCCCTCCTGACGCCCGCGCTGAGCGCCCGCTGAGAGCCGGAGGCGGGCACGACTCGTGCGCGCCTAGCGTGACCCTTCGACGACGGAGGGCGCATGGGCATCACGGCGGTCTGGGGCGTGACGGCGGCCGAGCAGCGGCGGGAGTACCCCTGCGACCTGCTGATGCCCGCACCCGCCGGCCGCCTGCTGCGAGGCGTCGACGCCGCCGCGCCGGCCGACGTCGTGTACCGGTGGCTCTGCCAGTTCCGGGTCGCGCCCTACAGCTACGACTGGATCGACAACCGCGGCCGGCGCAGCCCGCGCGTCCCGCTGCCCTGGTGCTGGGAGCTGGAGGTCGGGCAGACGTTCTCCCGCATCTTCACGCTCGACTCGTTCGTCCCCGACCGGCACCTGACCGTCCGCATGGCACCCGGGGTGGGCACCCGCATGTTCGGCGACGTCGCCGTCACGTACGCCGTCATCACCACCGCCCCGGCGCACACCCGACTGGTGGCGGTCCTTCGCGTCGCCCCGCCCAGCTCCCGGGTCCACGCCCTGCGCGGGTGGCTGCTGGCCTGGGGCGACCTCGTGATGATGCGCAAGCAGCTCCGCACCTTCGCGAGCCTCGCCGAGGCCGAGCACCGCTCGTCTACCGACCGGATCAGCCCGCGTCCAGCGTGACGTCCAGCCGCAGCCAGTGCGTGCCGTCCGCGTCGATCGCCATGACCCCTCTGCCCGCGATGCCCGCGAGCTCGCCCGTGCCGCTCGACGGGACGATCGCCAGGTGCTCGTCGAACCGGTCGGTCCCCCGCGTCGACGCGGCGTGCACGAAGTTGAACGACCCGGCACGCCCGTCGAGGCTGCCCTCGAACGACTCCATCGCCACGTACGTGCCGACTCCCCGCTCCGGGTCGAACGCCGACGTGAACAGCGTGGTCGACCGCCCCTGGACGGCGCCCTCGTAGTGCTTGGTCATCGTGGCGACGCCGACGGCCAGCGCCGTGACCACCGGGTCCTCCTGCGCGACCGGCACTCCCGCGAAGCCGCTGACCGTGAACTTTCCCTCGATGATCATCCGGGCACGCTAGCGGCCGTCACCGACACCCGGTTGCCCCGGGCGTGAAGCCTGCGAGGTTGCGGCTGCCGAGTGTCCGGGTGGTTGGTGTCAGAAGGGTGGGTTGCCGGGGTGGGGTGGGGGTGGTCGGTGGTGCAGGGCGTGGTCGGGGACCAGGACGGGCGTGGGGTGGCGGGCGTAGGTCAGGCCGTGTCGGTCGGTCCAGGTGGAGACCCCGGTGGCCGGGTCGTAGGTGACCTGCCACCAGCGTTTCGTCTTGGCTTGGTGGTGGTGCTTGCACAGCGCGTGCAGGTTCGCCGCGCACGTCTGCGGCTCGAGGCCCTGCTCGTGGTCTGACCGGTGGTGGTCATAGGGGGTGCGGTGGTCGATCTCGCAGCGGGTGGCGGGTTGCCGGCAACCGGGGAAGGTGCAGGTCACGTCGCGGGCTTGCACAGTGCGGGTCAGGTCGGCGCCGGGTCGGTAGGTGTGGGTGTCCACGACGCAGGCTTGCCCGGTGGGGTCGGTCAGGATGCGCCGCCAGGTGGCGTCCTGGGCCAGCTCGCGGGCGACCTGCGCCGGGATCGGCCCATACGAGGCCAAGAACCCGGGGTTGTTGTCCAGCCCGGCCAGGGTGGACGCGGCGACGGTGACCTGCAGCGCGGTCCGTTGCCCGTGCTTGCGGGGCAGCGGGGTGCCGTCCGGGGTGGTCTGCCGGTCGAGGATGGCGGTGAAGATGTCCGCGAACGCGTCCGCCCGCCGCTGGTCCACCGTGCGGGTGTCGCCGTCCACCCGGGCGTTGCCGGCGAGGGCGTCGATCGCGGTGAACGCCGCGGTGGCGTCGGCGGCGGGCAGGTAGGCGATGAGGCGGGCCATCGCGTCGGGGGCCGGGTCCAGGAACACCCCACGCCGCTCGCGGGCGGCCACCCGTTGCTTGTCGCCCGCGTCCGGGTCGGCGGCCAGGACCATGGTGCGCACGTGCCGGGCCAGCTGCGGCGCGGTCAGGTCTGCGGCATGCGCGACGGCGTCGTGGATCACCGCGTCGCGCACCGCGCCGCCCAGGCTCGTGCCGGCCTGGGCCTCGGTCAGGATCACGTCGATCTTGCGCGCCTCGATGCCCCCGGTCGCCCACGCATCGGCCAACACCGGGTGGGCGGCGGTGGCGTCGGCGCGCAGCACCAGGTCCTGGGCCAGGCGGCGGGTGCACACCAGGGCGCACGCCACCTCATCGGCCACCCGCACCAACGGGTCCATCGCCGTACGCGCGACCAGCTCCCGCACGAACGTCGCCTGGGCCGCTTGGGCCATGGCGATCACCTGCTGCCACGCCGCGACCCCGTTCACCAGCGCCGCCCCGGACACCTCCGCCACCGGCACCGAGACCAGCATGGCCACCAGGGCGGCCAGGTCCACCGGCAGCGGGAACCCCTCCACCGCACCCAGGTCGACAACGCCAGCACCGCGCACGGGCTCGGGCGCCGCACCTGGACGCGCCCCCCGACCCGAATCCGCCCACACCAGCGCAGGCAGGGGCAGGACATCCGAGGACACGGTCGATGCGCCCCCGACGGCGGGAGAGCCTGCAGCGGCGGAGGACCCAGCGGGCACGGGGGTGTCCGAGGCAGCGACCGACGCGGCGGGCACGGCACGAGTCCGCCTCGGGCCGTCCACGGCGAGGTCGTCGACCTGCGGACGCTCAAGCACCGCCGTCACCCCGACCACCTCCCTCCGCACCCGCACACCCGAACCAGCTATCGAACAAGTGTACGATCGACCGCCGACATTCGGTGCCTGACCTGCAAGGTTGTGGACAGCCGGGACCGTCGGCAGAGCAGTCCTCAGCCGACCGACCCGTTCCGGGCCACCAGCTCCGCCCCGATGGCCGCGAGCTCGGCCCGGACAGCCGGCGGCTCGAGCACCTCGACGGCACCCCCGAACCCCGCGAGGTGCTCCGCGACCGACCGGGCGGTGTGCGACGCGACCTCGACGACCGCCCGGCCGTCGTCGTGAGCACCCACGACCGTGGCGTGCCGCCCGAACCTCCCCTGCAGCCCGGACACCAGGAAGTGGTCGACGAGGACCGTCGCGGAGACGCGCGACCGCCGCTGCTCGACGTCGTCGACGATGGACGACCAGATCTCCCCGGCGTCGAGGTCGTCCGGTCGTGCGGCCGGCACGTCGAGGACAGTCAGCGAGCGGATGCGATCGAGCCGGAAGGTGCGCCGGCCCGACCGGGTACCGGCGACGAGGTACCAGACCGACTCCTTGTCGACGAGCGCCCACGGGTCCACGGTCCGGGTCGAGAGGCCGCGGGACCGCCCGTCGTAGGTCAGCGACACCTGCCGCCGACGGACGACCGCCCCCTGGAGCTCGTCGAGCCACGGCGATCGGGCGCGCGCCGACCCGCCCCACCCGACGGGGTCCACGACGAGCGCGCGGCCCGCCGCCTCGGCGTCCGCGCGAAACGTGGCGGGCAGCGCCCGGACGAGCTTCCGCAGAGCCGACGTCGCGTCGACCGACGACGAGGACGAGGCCCGCCCGATCAGCAGGAACAGCGCCTGCGCCTCGGCGGAGGTCAGGCCGGTGAGGTCGGTGCGGGCGCCGCCGACGAGCGACCAGCCACCGCCACGCCCCGGCTGCGGGTAGACGGGGATGCCGGCCGTGGACAGCGCCGAGAGGTCGCGGCGGGCGGTCGCGACCGACACCTCGAGCTCCGACGCCACCTCGGCGGCGGTCAAGCGCCCGCGCGCCTGCATCAGCAGGAGGGTGGCCACCAAGCGGTCCGCGCGCACCCCAGAAGAGTCGCAGACAAAGTGCTCAGAAGGTGAACACTTCAATCGCGAGAGTGGAGGCATGACCACGACACAGAGCACGTTCCGCGGCCTGGCCAACGTCTCGATCTTCGCCGACGACCTCGCCGCCGCCCGCACCTGGTACACGGACCTGCTCGGCCTCGAGCCGTACTTCGTCCGCGACGGCTACGTCGAGTTCCGCCTCGGCGACCACCACGACGAGCTCGGCATCGTCGACCGGCGCTTCGCCCCCGCGAGCGGCGGCCCGTCCGGCGCGATCGTCTACTGGCACGTCGACGACCTCGAGGGCACCTGGCAGCGCCTCCTGGCGAAGGGCGCGACCGTGCTGGACGGGCCGCGCGAGCGCGGTCACGGCTTCGTCACCGCGTCCGCGGTCGACCCCTTCGGCAACGTGGTCGGCCTGATGACCAACCCCAACTGGCTCGAGCGCGCGGCCATGTAGTGGGCGCGCACGGGCGGGGACAACCGCTCCAGCGAGTACCGCAGGGCCGTCCGGGGCAGGGTCGCGGCGTGCTCGTCGAGAAAGGCGAGCAGCCGGGCCTCGTCCTTCTTGCCGGCCTCGCGCAGCAGCCACCCGACGGCCTTGTGGATGAGGTCGTGCCGGTCGCCCTCGAGCAGGGCGGCCAGCGCGAAGGTGTCGTCCAGGGACCCGGCCTTGACCAGCGGGAGCGTCGCGACGATCGCGATGCGGCGCTCCCAGAGCGAGCTCGACCCGGCGAGCCGGTAGAGCACCGAGGCGGACGCGCCCTGCAGCACGGCGAGCCCCAGCACGTACGGCGCGCTGGCGTCGACCAGGTCCCAACCGTTTACGCGGTCGGTGCGCCGCAGGTACAGGTCGAGCAGCTCCCGACGACGGTCGGCCGGGGTCCGACCCGCCGCGCACTCCCGCGCCATGACCTTCAGCGCGAGCAGCCGGACCTCGTGCCGCGCGTCCTCGAGCAGGGACTCCAGCTCCGCGACGTCCAGCCCGACGCACGTCCGCGCCACCGAGACCACCTGCGGCACGGTCAGGCCGAGGAAGACATCCCCCTCGCCGTACCCCCCGGGCCCGGTCTGGAAGAAGCGGGCCATGGCCTCCGCCCGGGCCGGGTCGGCAAGGGCGACGAGCTGGTCGACGGGAGCGCTCATGACCGGGTCCCGACGACGACCGTGCCGCCCGACTCCTCGTCGCGCACCACGCGCGGCAGCAGGCCGGACGCCGCGAACGCCGCCGACGCCGCCGGCACCTGGGCCTCGCTGGTCTCCACCAGGAGGTGGCCCCCCGGGCTGAGCCACCGCGGGGCCACCGTGGCCACCCGGCGCAGCACGTCCAGGCCGTCGGCCCCGCCGTCGAGCGTGACAAGCGGCTCGTGCAGCCGCGCCTCGGGCGGCATGGTGCCGATCGCGTCCGTGGGCACGTACGGCACGTTGGCCAGCAGCAGGTCGACCCGACCGCGCAGCTCGGCGGGCAGCGGCGCGTCGAGGTCCCCCTCGACCACGCGGCCGCCGACCGTCTCCACGTTCCGGCGGGCGCACCGGACGGCCGCGGGCTCGACGTCGGCGGCGGTCAACGAGACGGACGGGAGCAGAGAGGCGAGCGCGACACCCAGGGCCCCGGATCCGCAGCACAGGTCGACCACCTCGACCGGGCCGGGCGGGGCCAGCCGTGCCGCCTCGTGCACCAGCAGCTCCGTGCGGCGGCGCGGCACGAACACCCCGGGGTCGATCTCGATGCGCAGCCCGCAGAACGACGCCCAGCCGACCACGACCTCCAGCGGCTCGCCGGCGACGCGGCGCGCGACCAGGGAGTCGAGATCGCCCGCGGCGTCGAGAAGGATGGTCGCCTCGTCCTCCGCGAACACGCAGCCGGCGGCCCGCAGCGCCGCGGTGATCTCGGCGTGGGTCGGCGTCACGCCCGGCAATCTACGCCGGGCCGCTCACGCCGGGGTGATCCGCACGATGACCCGGTTGTCGTCCCCCTTGCGGCCCAGCTTCTCGATGCCCATCATCACGCGGTACTCGAGGCCGTACTTCTCGACCATCACCGCGTTGCACCGCTCGCGGGCCGCGTCGTCGTCCAGGACCTCGGCGACGCCGGTGACCGTGGGGGCGTCGTCGTCGACCTTGCCGAACCGGCTGCTGGGGGTCAGCTCGACCCGGGGGTCGCGACCGAGCCGCTTGACCTTGCCGCTGCCCCGCGGCGTGGTGACCAGCAGGGCGTCGCCGTCGCGGCCGACCCAGACCGTCGTCGGCACCCCCACCCCGGTCTTGCGGAACGTGGTCAGGGAGATGAACCCCTCGTCGGCGAGGGCGTCGAAAGTCGTCATGCGCGATGGTCACCCACGCAGAAGGCGGCCGCACCCCGGGGGGTGCGGCCGCCTCGTGGACGAGCGGGTCAGGCGGTGGCGTAGCCCCGGACGGGCTCGCCGCCTGCGGCTCCGACGTACTGCTTGGAGTCGTAGCCGAGGATGTACAGGAAGATGATGCTGAGGAAGATCAGGCCGATGGTGAAGCCCACCCCGTGACCGAACGACGTCGACAGGCTGTGCAGGATGATGATCCCGAAGATGAGCCCGACGACCGGGATCAGCAGCAGGATGAACCACCACATCGGCTTGCCGGCGACCTTGATCAGCACGAGGGAGTTCCAGATCGGGACGAAGGCCTGCCAGACCGGCTCGTCGGCCTTGCGGAAGATGCCGACCAGTGCGAACGCGGCGAGCAGGTAGCCGACGAGGCCGCTGACGTAGACGCTCGGGCCGACGGCGGTGGACGTCGTGGTGGCCACCTCGGTGGCGAGAGATGTGATCATGCGCGGACAGTAGCGATGATCAGAGGCCCTTGTGAGGCAAATCGCGCGCCGTCCTGCGAGTTTCTGGGAGCCCGCTGTGCGCGCCGGTCCCATTGCTCCCTCGTCGTCCTGCTCCTACCGTTACCAGGACACACGGCGACGGCCCGGGCACGTGGGCCCCCTCGGAGAGGCCCGCCCCATGACGGTTCCGCAGGTGTCCCTGAAGGCCCAGCTCTGGCGCAGGAAGCCCATCACCGCGGCGCAGGTGCGGTCCAGCGAGGGCCTCGAGAGGTCGCTCGGCACGTTCACGCTCATGATGTTCGGCGTCGGCGCCACGGTGGGCACCGGCGTCTTCTTCGTCATGCACGAGGCGGTGCCCGACGCGGGCCCGGCGGTGGTCATCTCGTTCCTGCTCGCGGGCCTCGCGGCAGGCCTGTCCGCCCTGTCGTACGCCGAGATGGCGTCCGCCGTCCCGGTGTCCGGGTCCACCTACTCCTACGCGTACGCGACCCTCGGCGAGGTGGTCGCGATGGGCGTCGCGGCCTGCCTGCTGCTCGAGTACGGCGTCTCCACGGCGGCCGTCGCGGTCGGGTGGAGCGGCTACCTCAACCAGCTGCTGCACAACCTGATCGGCTGGCAGGTGCCCACCGCCCTGTCGGCCGCCCCGTGGGACGCGGACCCCGGGTTCATCAACCTGCCCGCCCTGCTCCTCGTCGCGATGTGCGCCCTGCTGCTGGTCCGCGGCGCGTCCGAGTCCGCCAAGGTCAACGCGACGATGGTCGTGATCAAGCTCGGCGTGCTCGTGATGTTCGTGGCCATCGCGTTCACCGGCTTCCACGCCGACAACTTCGCCGACTTCGCCCCGAAGGGCGTCGCGGGCATCACCGCGGCCGCCGGCACGATCTTCTTCACGTTCATCGGCCTCGACGCGGTCTCGACCGCCGGCGACGAGGTACGGGACCCGCAGCGGACCATGCCGCGCGCGATCCTGGGTGCCCTGGGCATCGTCACCACCATCTACGTGCTGGTCGCCGTCTCCGCGCTGGGCACGCAGCCCTGGCAGGAGTTCGCCGACCCCGAGCAGGGCGAGGCCGGGCTGGCCAAGATCCTCGAGAACGTGGTCGGCGCCTCGTGGCCGGGCACGATCCTGTCCGCGGGCGCGGTCATCTCGATCTTCTCGGTGACCCTGGTGACGATGTACGGGCAGACGCGCATCCTCTTCGCGATCGGCCGTGACGGCCTGCTCCCGCGGGCCTTCGCCCGGGTCGACCCCCGCACGCACACGCCGGTCAACAACACGGTGATCGTCGCGGTCGTCGTCGGCCTGCTCGCCGCGTTCATCCCGCTCGACTACCTGTGGGACCTGGTGTCGATCGGCACCCTCATCGCGTTCATCGTGGTGTCCGTCGGCGTGATCATCCTGCGCCGCACCCGGCCCGACCTGGCCCGCGGGTTCCGGGTCCCGGGCTACCCGGTCACGCCGATCCTGGCCATCGCGGCCTGCGTCTACATCCTGTCGGGCCTGCACTGGTACACGTACGCCTGGTTCCTGCTCTGGCTCAGCGTCGTGCTGGCCTTCTACTTCCTCTGGGGCCGCAAGCACTCGATCCTCGAACGCGCGGTCGAGGCCGGCATCCTGCTCGAGGAGGACCTGCGGTGACCATCGTCGTCGGGGCCAACCCCTTCGGAGACGCCCACGGGGCGATCGACCTCGGCGTCACGCTGGCCCGCACGCTGCCCGAGGCCACCGGGCCGAACGTGCTCGTGGTCGCGACCGTGGTGCCGCCCGGCTGGTCCGTGCCGTCCATGGCCAGGGTCGACGGCGAGATGCGGGAGTGGGTCCAGGGGCGCGCCGACGAGGCGGAGGCTGCGGCGCTGGACTTCCTCGAGGGGCGCGACGCCGGGCTGACCGTCGAGTTCGTGCGCCTGCACGAGCGGTCGACGCCCCGGGCCCTCGCGGCGCTGGCCGAGGCGCGGGACGCCACGGCGCTGGTGCTGGGCTCGTCGCCGGACGGGCCCGAGGGCCGCGTGGTCGTGGGCTCCACGGCCAACCACCTGCTGCACTCGTCACCCGTGCCGCTCGCCCTCGCCCCGCGGTCGTACCGCGGCACCCCCGATCCCACCGCGCGCCGCCTCACCTGCACGTTCGGCGGGTCCGACCTCGCCGCCGCGGGGGTCCGGTGGGCCGCCCGCCTGACCCGCGAGATCGACGTCCGGCTGCGCATCTGCTCGTTCGGGGTCCGCTCGGCGACGATGTACCCGCCCGAGATCGGCACCGACATCGAGTCGGAGGTGTCCGAGCAGTGGCGCACCCAGATGGTCGAGGCGCAGGCCGCGCTGCGCGCCCGGCTCGGCGACGCGCTGGACGACGACGTCGAGCTGGTGGTCACGTCGGGCGCCAGCTGGTCGGAGTCGATGACCTCGGTCGACTGGCTGCCCAACGAGCTGCTGATCCTCGGGTCCTCCGACGCCGGCGCCCTGCGGCGGGTGTTCCTGGGCACCCACGCGACGAAGATCATCCGGCACTCCCCGGTCCCCGTCCTGCTGGTGCCGCGCGACGAGCTCTGACTTGCGTTCGAGCGCGCTCGAAGTCCTAGCGTCGTCGGTATGACACAGAAGACCTGGTTCCTCACCGGCACGTCCCGCGGGTTCGGCCTCGAGTGGGCGACCGCGGCCCTGGAGCGCGGCGACCGTGTGGCCGCGACCGCCCGGGACGTCTCCTCGCTGGACGCGCTGGCCGCCCGGTTCCCCGACACCCTGCTGCCGCTGGCGCTCGACGTCACCGACCGCGCGGCCGACTTCGCCGCCGTGGCGCGGGCGCACGACCACTTCGGGCGGCTCGACGTCGTGGTCAACAACGCCGGGTACGGCCAGTTCGGGTTCACCGAGGAGCTGTCCGAGGCCGAGCTGCGCGACCAGATGGAGACCAACCTGTTCGGCGCGTTCTGGGTGACGCAGGCTGCCCTGCCGTTCCTGCGCGCGCAGGGCAGCGGCCACATCGTCCAGGTCTCGTCGATCGGCGGGATCTCCGCGTTCCCCAACATCGGCGCGTACCACGCGTCCAAGTGGGCGCTCGAGGGGTTCAGCCAGGCGCTGGCGCAGGAGGTCGCCGGGTTCGGCATCCACGTGACGCTGGTCGAGCCGGGCGGGTTCTCGACCGACTGGGGCGGCTCGTCGGCCCGGCACGCGACGCCGATCGCCGCCTACGACGAGGCCCGGGCGCAGATGGCCGAAGCGCGGGCCAAGCGCATCGGGACGCCCGGCGACCCCACGTCGTCCGCCGCCGCGATCCTGCGGGTGGTCGACGCCGAGCAGCCGCCGCTGCGCGTGTTCTTCGGCGCCTCGCCGCTGGGCACCGCGAAGGCCGACTACGCCTCGCGCATCGCCACGTGGGAGCAGTGGGACGACGTGGCGCAGCTGGCTCAGGGCTGAGGGGCGCCCTCGGTCAGGTCCTCCGACTCGTCCGGCTGGTAGACGCAGACCCACAGGGCGTCCGGCCGGACGCCGACCTCGAGCGTCGCCGACGGCTCGATCACGTCGCCGTCCAGCTGCCGGGGCTGCGGGCGGTCGCTGGTCACCGTGATCCGCGACCCCCGCAGCACCTCCATGTTGGGCACCTTGTGGCGGCCCGGGCGCAGCACGCCGAACGCGGTCTGGATCCAGTGGCCGAGGTTCTTGGGCGCCAGCACGGCGACGTCCATCTGGCCGTTGTCGGGCTCGGCGTCGGGCAGCAAGTTGACCCCGCCCTGCAGGCGTCCGACGTTGCCGATGAGCACGGTCCGGGCACGGCGCCGCAGCACCGGGTAGTCGTCGACCTGCACCTCGACCTTCATCTCGGCGTCGTTCAGGTGCTTCAGCGCCGAATACACGTACGCGACCGAGCCGAGCACGGCCTTGAGCTTGGTGGGTGCGTCGTCGACCATCGCCGCGTCCAGGCCCATGCCGGCCATGACCGCGAAGGTCTGGCCCTCGACCTCGCCGAGGTCGACCGCGCGGCGTCCCCGGTCCAGGGCGAGCTGCACGCCCTCGATGGTGTCGGTGGGGACGCCCAGGTTGGTGGCCAGCAGGTTGCCGGTGCCACCGGGCAGGATGGCCAGCGCCGCGTCGGTGCCGGCGAGCCCGTCGATGCAGGCGCGCACGGTCCCGTCGCCGCCCGCGACGAACACGACCTCCGCGCCGTCGGCCACCGCCTGCTTCGCCTGGCCCGTGCCGGGGTCCTCCGCGGTCGTCTCCAGCCAGGCCGGCTCGGGCCAGCCGGCGGCCGTCAGCTGCTCGAGGATCTGCGCCCGGAGCTCGTCGAGCCCCTCGACGCGGTTCGGGTTGACGATCACCGCCGACCGCAGCGGGGCGTGGTCGAGCCGTTGCTCGGCGGGCGTCTCGCGGTTGATCGTCACGTCGGCGAGTGTCCCCCGGGCGTCTCCGCCCGGCCACCCGAGAACCATCGGTCCCTGGTCAGGCGGAGAGGATGGTCGTCCGGTGTTCGACCCCGGGCGCCGTACGCTGCCGCCCGTGATCACCGACGAGCTCGACGCCTGGACACCCAGCAGCGACGCGCAGGCCGGGTTGCTGGCGCAGTACCAGGCCTTCGTCGACGCGTCCGGCCCCGCCGCCGTCGACCGGTCGCTCGGCCCGCAGCACCTCACCGCCAGCTGCTTCGTCCTCACGCCGGACCACTCCCGGGTGCTGCTCTGCTTCCACCGCAAGGGCCAGTTCTGGGTGCAGCTGGGCGGGCACCTGGAGCCGGGCGACACGTCGTTGGCCGACGCCGCCCTGCGCGAGGCCCGCGAGGAGTCGGGGATCACCGACCTCCGGCTCGAGGGTCCGCTCCCCGCGGACCTGCACCGCCACGACCTCTCGAGCGCCTTCGGATCCTGTCGCGTGCACTGGGACGTCGGGTTCGTCGCCTACGCGTCGGAGGGCTCGGAACCGGTGGTCAGCGACGAGAGCGAGCGGGTCGCCTGGTTCTCCGTCGACGACCTGCCGCCGGGTGCGCCCGCCGACTTCGCGGAGCGGCTGGGCACCGTGCTCGCCGAGGTCAGGGCCAGAGCGGACCGGCCGACGCCGCCGCGAGGCTGAGCTCGGCCGAGCCGGCTACGGGTTGATCGCGACGACCTGGATGGTCCCGCCGGTCATCGCGCCCGAGAGGCACTCGGCCACCCGCCGGACGTCCCGGACGGTCGCGTCCGACGCCAGGTCCGCCGTGACGTACGACGCCGGAAGGTCGTCGGTCGTCGCGGTGGTCGCGACCGACGCATCGTCCAGGCAGGCGCTCCAGCCGCCGGCCGGGTGACGCAGCACCACCTGCCACGGCCCGTCGGCGGGGATGGCCAGCGACCGGCGCCACGTCAGCCCCGCCAGCGCGGACAGCGCGAGCCCGGCGGCGACGAGCAGCGCGACGATCGCCCCGAGCCTGCCTCGCACCGCGCGCATGCGTCGATGATAGTCATTGCACCATCTGGTTCAGTGTCGTATGGTGAACCGCATGGTTCAGCATGAGACTCTCGACCGGATCTACTCGGCGCTCGCCGACGCGACCCGGCGCGACATCCTCACGCGGCTGGGCGAGGGTCCCGCGAGCATCGGGGAGCTGGCCGAGCCGTACGGGATGACCCTCACCGGCATGAAGAAGCACGTCCAGGTCCTCGAGGACGCCGGCCTGGTCAGCACCGAGAAGGTCGGCCGCTCGCGGCAGTGCCGTCTCGGGGAGGAACGACTGGACGACGCCATGGCGTGGATCTCCTTCTACCAGCGGCTCTGGGAGCGTCGGCTCGACGGTCTCGAGGCCTACTTCACCCTGCAGAAAGGCACCGACTCATGAGCACCACCGACACCCTCGAGCTGCGCATGACCCGCGTCCTGCCCGCCACGCCGGAGGAGGTGTTCGACGCCTACACCGACGCGGAGAAGCAGAAGATCTGGTTCTCGATCCTCGACGAGACGCCCGGCATCGTCGAGATCTCCGTCGACCTGCGGGTGGGCGGCCGGCAGACCGCCGTCTGGGGCAAGGACGCCGACAGCCTCTTCCGCGAGACGCAGACGTTCCTGGTCATCGACCGCCCGCACCGCCTGGTCACCGAGTCGTCCGGCAGCAGCCCCGACGGCATGACCATGACGACGCACATCGAGGTGACGTTCGGGGCGGTCGACGGCGGGACGCTGATGAGCGTGCAGCAGAGCGGGTTCCCGAACGTGGAGATGCGCGACTTCTTCACGCAGTACGCCTGGGTGGGCGCGTTCGACCGCATCGAGGCGTACCTGCTCCGCTGACCGCGTCGGCGGACCGTGCGACCATGCGGTCGTGACGCGGACCGAGCAGGCCATGTGGCGCCCGGGCTCCGTCCGGGACGCGGCAGGGGGGCTCGCCGCGCTCACGCTCGCCACGTTCGTCGCGATCACCACCGAGCTGGTCCCCGTCGGGCTGCTGCCGCAGATCAGCGCCGACCTGGAGGTCACCGAGTCGATCGCCGGCCTGCTGGTCACCGTCTACGCGTTCATGGTGGCGGCGCTGGCGATCCCCCTGACCCTGGGCACCCGGCGGCTCCCCCGCAAGGGGCTGCTGCTGGGCACCCTGGCCGCCTACACCGCCAGCAACGCGCTGGTCGGCATCGCGCCCACGTTCGCCGTCGTGGCGGGCGCCCGCGCGGTCGGCGGCATCGCGCACGCGCTGTTCTTCTCGCTCAGCATCGGGTACGGTTCGCGCCTGGTCGCGCCGCACGTCACGGGCCGCGCGCTCGCCCTGGTCACCGCCGGGGCGTCCGCCGGGCTCGTGCTCGGCGTCCCCCTGACCACGGCGCTGGGCACCGCGATCGGCTGGCGCAACGGGTTCCTCGTGCTCGCCGGCGCCTGCGCCCTGGCCACCGTGCTCGTCGCCACCCTGCTGCCCGGCGTCTCCGCCGACGACGCCCCGCACGCCGACGACACCCGCACCGACCGGCGCCGCCGGCTCGGGATCGTGTCGTCGGCGAACACCCTCACCTACCTCGCGCAGTACGTCGTCTACACCTACGTCTCGGTGATCCTGCTGGCCACGGGCCTCGCGGAGACCGCGGTCGGCCCCGTGCTGCTCGGCCTCGGCGCGGTCGGGCTGCTGGGCACCGCCTACGCCGCCGCCTCCCTGGACCGGAACCCGCGGCGCGGCACGCTCGTGGTGCACGCCCTCATGGGGCTCGGGCTGCTCGGCCTCGGGCTCGCGTTCCCGACGAGGATCCCGGTGCTGGTCGCGGCCGCGTTGTGGTGCGGTGCCTTCGGCGCGATGGCGTCCGTGTTCCAGACCGCGGCGATCCGCACGCGCGGCGCCTCCCCGGACGTCATCGGCGCGCTGGTGAACTCGACCGCGAACGTGGGCATCGGCGGCGGCGCGGCCCTCGGCGCGCTGGTGCTCGTGGGCCCGGGTCTGGGCGCCCTGCCGTACGTCGGCGCCGGCCTCGTGCTGGTCAGCCTCGTCGTGATCCTCGTGGCCCGCCGCGCGTTCCCCGCACTCACGGGCTGACGGAGCCCGCCCGCATCGCCACCGCGACCCACGTCCGCCACGGCCGCCAGGCCTCCGCCACCTCGGTCAGACGGTCCGGCGACAGCGGCTCGTCCTCGCCGAGCGCGCGGGCGACCACCGACCGCACCATCGGCTCGTTCACCGGGAGCACGTCGGTGTGCCCGAGCGCGCGCACGGTGACCAGCTCGGAGTAGAACGGCCCGATGCCGTCGAGCCGCTGCAGCTCGGTCGCCGCCGCGGCCGGGTCCAGCGCACGGAGCGTCGCGGTGTCGAGCGCCCCGTCCAGGGCCGCGCGCGCGATGCCGTGCAGGCGCGGGATCTTCGGGGCTGGGATGCCGGAGAAGTCGGCGACGCCGAGCAGGTCGGCGGGCAGCGGCACGGCGGCCAGCTGTTGGCCGGCCACCTCGAACACCCGCCCGTGCGCCCGGGCCAGCGCGGCCCGGACGCCCGCCATCTGGCGCTGCGGGCGGCGGGCGGAGAGCACCGACCACAGCAGCGCCTCGTACGCCGAGTAGAAGAGCGGCGGGCGCAGGCCCGGCCGCCGGGACTGGGCCGCGCCGACCAGCGGGTCGCGCGCCCCGAGCTCGTCGTACCCGGTGGCGTCGACGTCGACCGAGAGCACGCGCGCGACCTGCGCCGCGACCAGGGACGGGTCGGCGTCGCCCAGCACCTCGCACGACAGGACGTCGGGCGCCGGCTGCGTGACGGCCGCACCCACCTGGGTGACGTAGCCGTCGAGGCAGAACGCCAGCCGCATCACCGACCCGTCGCCGGCGTCGCGCTGACCGAACCCGAAGCCGATGCTCTGGACCAGGTCGAAGCGACCACGCACGGGGATCTCGATGACGGCCATGCCCGGCACGCTAGGACGGGCCACCCACACGGGACCTCAGCCGGCGACCGGCTCCCCGGCGGGCGGCGGCGGCGGCGCGACCTGCTTCTTCGGCAGGTCCTCGCCCGAGAGCCACGCCCACCAGGCGCTCCGTGGGCCGCCCTGCAGCAGGACCGCGCGGGTCAGCAGCGTGAGCGGCACGGCGAGGATGGCGCCCAGCGGCCCGATGACGAACGTCCAGAAGATGACGGACACGAAGCTCAGGGTCAGCGTGATGTTGACGGCGTCCGCGACGAACTTCGGCTGCACGAGCACCTGCAGCACCACGTTGACGGCGCTGTAGACCGCGACCACCGCGAGCGCCAGCGGCCACCCGCCCACCACGAGGGCGAGCAGCGTGGGCGGGATGACGCCGATGACGAACCCGATGTTCGGGATGAAGTTGGTGACGAACGCGAGGACCGCCCACACGGCCGGGGCGGGCACCCCGAGCGCCCAGAGCGCGAGCCCGTCGATGATCGCGACCACGGCACCGAACGACGCGCTGACCACGAAGTAGCGGCGGACGCCGATGTTGAACGTGGTGGCCCGGCTCAGCACGTCGCCGTGCGTGGCCCCGAACCGGTCGTCGGCGCCGTCGTACCGGGCGGCGTCGACCGCCATGAAGATCACGTAGGTGACCACCACGA
This sequence comes from Cellulomonas sp. ICMP 17802, assembly GCF_041295535.1. Classification (NCBI taxonomy): domain Bacteria; kingdom Bacillati; phylum Actinomycetota; class Actinomycetes; order Micrococcales; family Cellulomonadaceae; genus Cellulomonas; species Cellulomonas sp. ICMP 17802. The sequence goes on from NZ_JBGFQZ010000001.1 coordinate 96,270, forward strand.
ACAGGGTGCTGAGGATGCCCAGCACGGCCCCGCCCAGCGACGCGGCGACGCCCACCAGCTGCGAGGGCTGCAGGGCGTCCCGGATCGAGTCGATCGAGCCCTGGTCCACGCCGATCGACGCGAGCCACGCGGTCACGTCGGAGATCGACGACTGCAGCTCGGTCAGGTAGTCCTGGACCAGCCCGCCGAACTGGATGCCGGCGAACACGAGCATCGCGATGAGCGCCAGCAGGATCAGGTAGACGACGATGATGACGACCGTGGTGGCCGCCGCCGGACGCCAGCCGCGGCGCTCCAGCGGGTGCCGCACCGGGTGCACGATGATCACCAGCACGGCCGCCAGGAACAGCGGCGCGAGCACCTCTCGCGCGGCGTGCATCCCCGCGAGCACGACGACGCCGGCCGAGAGGAACAGCAGCGTGCGGGTGGAGGGCGCGAGCCCCTGGGGCGGTGCCATCAGGTGCGGGGCTCCTTCGGTCGGCAGGGTGCACGCACGATAGCGCGGGGGTCAGCCGGTGGCCCGCCACTCGCGCGGGGTCGTCCCGAAGGCGTCGCGGAACACCCGGCCGAAGTGGGACGCGTCGGAGAACCCCCAGCGGGCGCCGATCGCCCCTACGGTGAGGTGGGCAGACCGGGGGTCGCGCAGGTCGCGTCGGCACTGCTCGAGGCGCTGCTCCCGGATCGAGGCCTGCAGCGCGACGCCGGCGCGCGACAGCGACGCGTAGAGGTGCCGGACGGAGACGTGGTGCGCCGCGGCGATCGTGGCGGCGGACAGGTCCCGGTCGGCGAGGTGCGTCCGGACGTACTCCTGGACCCGCAGCACGAGCGGATGGCTCGCGCGGGGCCCGTCGGCGACGTGCATCGAGATGAGCGCGCGGAGCAGGTCGATGCTCGGTCCTGCCACCAGGTCGGCTGCCTCGGGACGGTCCAGGACACCCGAGCTGCCCAAGGAGCCGACATACGGCGCGACGACGGCGGCGAGCGGGTTGTTGTCGGGGCCGATACGCAGGCAGGCCACGGCATCGATGGTGCCCTGCGGCAGTGCGAGCGCGCTGCGCGGGACCTGGACGTGGTGCAGCACGGTGCTGTCGGTGTGGAGCACCGTGTACGGACGGGTCGCGTCGTAGACGGCCATGTCGCCCGTCCGGAGCACGGCCCGGCGGCCGCCTTGAGCGACCACCGTCGTGCCCGAGACCTGCACGGCCAGGAACACGGTGGGGTCGTCGTCCTTCCGTGCCGCCGACGCCGACCGGGCGGACGAGAAGGTGATCGTGCCGGGCCGGTCGTGTGGCGGCAGGTCGTCCGAGCGCAGGACCAGGCTCATGCCGGAAACCTCACATGTCGGGCGTCACGGATCCGCCCACGGTAGGCGCGCCACCCGGCACCCGGCATACGTCACCTGACGGCAGATCGTGCACGGACGGACCAGAACCGTGCACCCGACGGCTACCCGGAAGTTGCTCACGGTCCTGACACTGACCGGACACGTGCCGTCGCCCGGAGGGAACCGACCATGAGCCCGACCGTCGTCCTGATCCACGGATCGTTTGCCGATGCCTCCGGCTGGGGTGGTGTCATCACCCGCCTGAACGCCGCCGGCTACACCACCCTCGCCCCCGCGAACCCGCTGCGCGGCGTCGCAGCCGACGCCGCGTACGTCCGGTCGGTCCTGTCGACCATCGAGGGACCGGTCGTCCTCGTCGGCCACTCGTACGGCGGCGCGGTCATCACCAACGCCGCCGTCGGCGCCGACAACGTCAAGGCGCTCGTCTACGTGGCGGGTTTTGCCCTCGACGACGGCGAGGCCGTCGGCGCCGCCACCGCCCTGGGCAGCGACGGACCCCCGCCGGACCTCACGCAGGTCCTGCAGTTCCGACCGTTCGGCGCGGGGGAAGGCGACGTCGACGCCTACCTCAAGGTCGAGATCTTCCACCAGGTGTTCTGCCAGGACCTTCCCGACGACCTCGCCGCGGTCATGGCGGCGACCCAGCGCCCCAGCGCCCTGGCGACTCTCGGGGAGCCGTCGGGCCCGCCCGCCTGGAAGAGCGTCCCCGCCTGGTACCTGGTCGCGTCCTCCGACCGGGTCATCCCGCCCGCCGCCGAGCGGGTCATGGGTGCGCGCGCCGGAGCGACGGTGGTCGAGATCGAGAGCTCGCACGTCGCGATGATCAGCCACCCCGACGAGGTCACCGCCCTGATCCAGCAGGCCATCGACGCGGTCGGCTGACGTCCCTAGGCTCGGCCGGTGATCACCCCGACGCCGGTCGAGCTGCCGGACGGCCGGACGCTGCGCGCGTACGACGTCGTGCCGGACGACGACGCGCGCCTCACCGTCGTCTGGCACCACGGCACCCCGAACGTGGGCACGCCGCCCGAGCCGCTGCTGCCCCTGCGCGCGGGCGTCCGCTGGGTCTCCTACGACCGCCCCGGGTACGGCGGGTCGACCCCGCACCCGGGGCGCGACGTGGCGTCGGCCGCCGGCGACGTGGCCGCGATCGCCGACGCGCTCGGCATCGACCGGTTCGCCGTGCTCGGCCACTCGGGCGGCGGACCGCACGCGCTCGCGTGCGCGGCCCTGCTGGGCGACCGGGTGCTCGCCGCGGTCGAGGGCTCCGGCACCGCCCCGTTCGGCGCCGACAGCCTCGACTGGTTCGCCGGCATCAACCGCGCCGGCACGGCCGAGCTGCACGCCGCCGTCGCCGGGCGCGAGGCGCTCGAGCGCGAGCTGACCGACAGCGAGTACGACCCGTCGATGTTCACGGCCGCCGACCACGAGGCCCTCGAGGGCGTGTGGGGCTGGTTGGGCCGGATCGCCGGCGAGGCGCACGCCGGCGGCATCGGCGGGATGGTCGACGACGATCTCGCCTACGTGGCGCCCTGGGGGTTCGACCCGGCCGACATCGCGGTGCCCGTGCTCGTGCTGCACGGCGACGACGACCGCGTGGTGCCGCCGGCGCACGGGCGCTGGCTCGCGGACCAGATCCCGACGGCCGAGCTGTGGCTGCGGCCCGGTGCTGGGCACGTCTCGGTGCTGGACGCGGCCGAGGACGCTCTCGACTGGCTGCTGTCCCGCTAGGAACCGGGGCATCATGGCGGGCATGACGGTCCAGCTCCGACGGGTCTACGACCAGCCGTCCGACGGCGACGGCCTGCGCGTGCTGGTCGACCGGCTGTGGCCGCGGGGGCTGACCAAGGAGCGGGCCGCGGTCGATCTCTGGCTCAAGGAGGTCGCGCCGACGACCGAGCTGCGCCGGTGGTTCCACCACGAGGAGCAGTCGTTCGACGAGTTCGCCCGGCGATACCGGGCCGAGCTCGCCGACAACCCGGCGGTCGCCGAGCTGCGGCGGGTCGTCGCCGAGCACCCCGTGGTGACGCTGGTCTACGGCGCGCAGGACCCCGTCCACAACCAGGCCGCGGTGCTGCGGGACCTGCTCGCGTGACGGCGGCCGAGCCCGTCGAGGCAGTCGAGCGGCACGCCTCCTGGAAGGAGCTGTTCTTCGACCTGGTGGTCGTCGCCGGCATCGGCCAGCTGGCCCACCTGCTGCACGAGGACATGGGCTCGACGACGCTGGGCCTGTACGCCGTGCTCTACCTCGCGTTCTGGATCTCGTGGGCGGGCTTCGCCGTCTACGGGAACATCGCGGGCGACGACGCCCGGACCCGGGTGCTCATCACCGCGATGATCGGCCTGGCCGTGATGGCCGCCGCCGTGCCGGGCATCCACGGCGCGCGGGCCGCGGCCTTCGTCGTCGCGTACGTGGTGCTGCGCTGGCTGGCCGGCGCCGTCTTCTCCCGCGGCAAGGTGGTCCTCGACTGGCCCCTGGCGCAGTACGGGCTGGGGGCCGTGCCGTGGCTGGTGTCGCTCTGGGTGGCGGCGCCGGCCCGCTACTGGCTGTGGGCGGCCGGCATCGTCATCGACCTGGTCGTGCTGCTCACGGCGTCGTCGGCGCGCACCATGCAGAACGCGGAGGAGAAGCTCGCCCGCGCCCAGGCGTCACCGCGCCGGGGCGGTCCCGGCAACGGCCGGACGTTCGTCCTCGAGGGTGCGCACACGCAGGAGGAGCACCTGGCGGAGCGGCTCGGCCTGTTCGTCATCATCGTGCTGGGCGAGGGGCTCATCCAGATCATCGACGCCGCCGCCGGCTCCGAGGAGTGGGACCGCAGCACGGCCGTCGTCGCGCTCGGCGCCTTCGCGCTGCTGGCCTCCGTGTGGGCCGCCGGGCTGCTGCACGGCATCGCCGGCATCCCGCAGCTCAAGCCGCACGTGGTCGCCCCGCGCATCGTCATGCTGCTGCATGCGCTCCTCACGGGCGCCCTGGCGGCCCTCGCGGCGGCGCTGGGCATCGCGGTCGAGCACACGCACGGCGACCTCCCGGTCGACGCCCGCGCCCTGCTGTGCGCGGCGGTCGCCGCCTACTGCGCGATCGGGGTGGTCACGGCGATCCTGGTGGGCACCAGCCGGGCCTGGCTGCTGGTGCGCGGCGTGCCGAGCGTCGTCGTCCCGGTGGTGCTGCTGCTGGTCGGGTCCTCGCTGTCGGTCGCGGTGCTGGTGTGGGCGCTGGTCGCGGTGGTCGTCTGGCTCGCGCTCCAACCGCCCGAGGGCGGCCGGCGGCCGCGCTAGATTTCCGTCGACGAGAGGAGACCGACATGTCGTTCCAGGCGTACCTGGACACCCTCGAGGACAAGACCGGGCTCACGCCACGACAGCTGGTGGCGATCGCGCACGAGAAGGGGCTCGACGCCCCGGGCGCCAAGGCGGCGGGCGTGGTGACGTGGCTCCAGGAGGACTACGGGGTCGGCCGCGGCCACGCCATGGCCCTCTGGCACGTGATCACCAAGGGCCCGACCATCAGCACCAAGCACGTCGGCACCGACGGCGTGCATCGCGACGAGAGCGACACCCTCTGGCTGAACGGCAAGGCGACCAAGCCGAGCTGACGCTCACGCGGCGCGGCCGGCGCGGCGTGGATACGCTCGCCGAGGCGGCGACGCCGCTGCACGGCTGGGAGACGAGGGAGTGTCCATGAGCATCAACGACGACGACATCACCAGCGAGCCGGCACCCGCAGGGGAAGGCGTGGCGGACGGCGGCGCGAACGCGGGCGGCCACGACGGCGGGGCGGACGGCGGTGCGGGCGAAGGACCGGCCGACGGCGGCGCGAACGCCGGCGGGCACGACGGCGGGGCGGACGGCTCCGCGTAGTGCCGGAGCACACCCTCACGGAGCGCGGACCGGTCACCACCCGGTCCGCGCTCTCGCGCTGCATCGACGTCGCGGAGGAGCAGTTCGCTCGCGAGCACTGGGGGCGCGCACCCCTGCTGTCCCCGGCGCACGACGACTTCACCGATCTGCTCTCCCCGGCGGCCGTCGACGAGCTGGTGAGCCGACGCGGCCTGCGCACGCCGTTCGTCCGCCTGGCGCACGAGGGCGACGTGCTGGCCCCGGCCCGGTTCACCGCCTCCGGCGGGCTGGGCGCCGAGGTGGCCGACCAGGTGTCCGGCGACAAGGTGCTGGCCGAGTTCGCCGCGGGCGCCACGATCGTGCTGCAGGGGCTGCACCGCGTGTGGCCCCCGCTGGTCGACTTCACGCGCCGCCTGGTCGAGGAGCTGGGTCACCCGGCGCAGGTCAACGCGTACGTCACGCCACCGTCGTCGCAGGGGTTCTCCCCGCACTACGACACCCACGACGTGTTCGTCCTGCAGGTCTCGGGCGAGAAGCACTGGGTCATCCACGCGCCGGTGCACCCCGACCCGCTCACGGACCAGGTGTGGACGGACCACCGGGCGGCCGTCGCGGAGGCCGGGCGCGGCGAGCCCGTCATCGACCGCGTGCTGCGCCCCGGCGACGCCCTGTACCTGCCGCGCGGGTGGATCCACTCGGCGACCGCCCTGGGCGACACCTCGATCCACCTCACGGTCGGCGTGGCCGCCTACACGCGGGCCGACGTCGTCGACACCCTGCTCGGCGTGGTCGGCGACACGGCGACCCTGCGCGCGTCCCTGCCCCTCGGCATCGACGTGGGCGACCCCGACCAGCTGCGACCGCTCGTCGAGGCGACACTGGCGGACCTGGTGGCCGCGCTCGCCTCGACGGCCGACCCCGCCCTGCCGGCCGCCCGTCGGCTGCGCGCCCGGTTCGCCCGGGACACCCGCCCGGAGCCCGTCGCCCCGCTGGCGACCCTGAGCGCGATCACCGCGCTGGACGAGCACACCCGGGTCCGCTGGCGCGCGGGCCTCGGCGGCGTGCTCGAGGCAGCCGGCGACCGGGTCCGGCTCACCGCCCGCGGCACGGTGCTGTCGCTCCCGGTCGAGGCGTCGCCCGCGCTGCACGCGCTGCGGACCGGGGAACCCGTCGCCGTCGGGGCGCTGCCCGGGCTCGACCTGGCCAGCGCGCTCGTGGTCGTGCGCCGCCTGCTGCGCGAGGGCGTGGTGGTGACGGCGGAGTGAGCGAGCCGTGGGTGCCCTGCAGCGACGCCGCCCGGTCGCGCCGGGACCCGCTGGTGGCCACCGGCTCCCACGGCGACCGGTGGTTCCTCGTCGAGAACCAGGCGGGCTGGGGGCGGCACGCCCTGCTCGACCCGCCGTTCGACCGCGCCCTCGGCCGCGCGCTGGTGCACCGGATCGAGGGCGAGGGCATCCGTCCGCTCGCCATCCGGAGGCCCGGGCGGCGTGCCGCGCAGGACGGGACGCGGTGGGCGCTGGTCGACTCCCGGCCGGGGCGGGAGTCCGTGCGGTGGGGTCGGGTCGACCAGGTGGACGAGCTTCTGGAGGTCCCGCTCGACGGGTCGGCCGGGGAGCCGTCGGACCGCCCGGTCTTCGCCGTCTGCGCGCACGGCCGGCACGACCGGTGCTGCGCGGTGCGGGGCCGCGTGGTCGCGGCGCGGCTGGCCGACGCGTACCCGGAGGAGACCTGGGAGTGCTCGCACCTGGGCGGCGACCGGTTCGCGGGCACGATGGTCCTGCTGCCGCACGGCCTCGCCTACGGCTGGGTCGACGACGCCGACGCGGTCGCGGTGGTCGACGCTTACCTCGCCGGACGCGTGGAGCCGCGGTTCCTGCGCGGCCGGAGCGCCTACCCGCACCCGGTCCAGGCAGCGCAGCACTTCGCCCGCGCCGAGCTGGGGGACGACGGCCTCGACGCCTACCCGCCGCTGCACCAGGAACGCACCGACGCCGGCTGGTCGGTGCGCCTCGGCGCGGCGGCCGGTCCGGTGACGGTCACGCTCGTCGAGACGTCGTCGGCACCGCTGCTCTCCACGTGCGCCGCGACCCGCGCCCTGCCGGTGCGGGAGTGGGCGCTCGCCGGGATGGCCTACGGCACGAGGTAGCCCGCGGCCCGGAACAGCTCGTACCACTCGGCGCGGGTGAGCGGGATGTCCGACCCCTGCGCCGCGCCCTGCACGCGGTCCGGGCTCGTGGTCCCCAGCACCACCTGCATCTGCGCGGGGTGGCGGGTGATCCACGCGGTGGCGATGGCGATCGGCGGCACGTCGTACGTGTCCGCGAGCCGGTCGATCACCGCGTTGAGCTCCGGGTAGTCCGGCGAGCCGAGGAAGACGCCGGTGAAGAAGCCGGCCTGGAAGGGGGACCACGCCTGGATCGTGATGTCGTTCAGGCGGCAGTAGTCGAGGATGCCGCCGTCGCGGTCGATCGACTGGTCCTCGGCCTGCATGTTCGCCGCGACGCCGCGGGCGATGATCGACGAGTGCGTGATCGACAGCTGGAGCTGGTTGGCCACGATCGGCTGGCGCACGTACTTCTTCAGAAGCGCGATCTGCCCGGGGGTCTGGTTGGAGACGCCGAACGCGCGCACCTTGCCCGCGGCCTCGAGCTGGTCGAACGCCCGCGCCACCTCCTCGGGCTCCACCAGCGCGTCCGGGCGGTGCAGCAGCAGGATGTCCAGGTAGTCGGTGCCGAGCGCCGCCAGCGAGCCGTCCACCGACTCGATGATGTGCTCGTAGGAGAAGTCGAAGCCGTCGGGCGGCACGATCCCGCACTTGGTCTGGATGACCAGCTCCGCACGGTCGGCCGGGGTCAGCCGCATCGCCTCGGCGAACCGGCGCTCGCACGCGTGCATGGCGCCGCCGTAGATGTCGGCGTGGTCGACCATCGTGATCCCGGCGTCCCGCGCCGCGCCGACCAGCCCGCGGATCTCGTCGTCGGACTTGTCGGCGATGCGCATGAGCCCCAGGACGACGTTGGGGACGACGATGTCGGTGCCGGTCAGGGCGAAGGTCTTCACGGGGGACATGGTGCGCCTAGCCGGGCCGGCGTGCCAGCAGGGTGGCCTGCGGGCTCTTCTCGCGGTCGGGCTGCGGCTCGCGGACCAGCTGTGCGCTGACGACGAGCCCCGCGGCCCGCAGCGCGGCGGCGACCGACTCGGGGGCGTGGCGGTAGGCGTCGGCCGAGACGTCGTGCCCGTACGCGTGGGTCATGGGCCGGACCGCGTCGTCGCCGGCGTGCCACCCGAGGAGCAGGTGCCCGCCGGGCGCGAGCACGCGGGCCAGCTCGGCCGCGAGCGCGGGCAGGTCCGCCGGGGACGTGTGGATGATCGAGTACCAGGCCAGCACGCCGGCCAGCGAGGCGTCCGGCACGTCGAGCGCGGTCATCGACCCCACCGCGAACTCGAGCGTCGGGTAGGTCTCCCGGGCGACCGCGATCATGCCGGGCGACAGGTCGACGCCGTCCGCGACCACCCCGACCGAGCCGAGCCAGTCCGTCATCCGGCCGGTCCCGCACCCCGCGTCGAGCACCCGTCCGGCGCCCCGCACGCGGTCGGCGAACGCGGTCAGCATCGCGCCCTCGAGGCCCGACTCCGGGTCCAGGCCCGTGACCAGCTGCCCGTAGGCGACCGCGACGGTGTCGTACATCGCGCGCGTGGCGGCCACGTTGTCGGCCCTCACGCCGTCACCAGGAAGCCGGCGCCGAGCAGCACCTCGTCCCGCGACGACGGGCCCACCAGCAGCTCGAACTGGCCGGGCTCGACGATGCGGTGACCGGCGGCGTCGACGATGGTGCAGTCCGCGACCGGCAGCTCGAGGCCCACCGTCACCCGGGCGCCCGGCTCGACGAGCACCTGCCGGTAGGTCTTGAGCTCCTTCTCGGCCCACGTCACCGTGGTGACCGCGTCCCGGACGTAGACCTGGACGGTCTCGAGCGCGGGCCGGTCGCCCGTGTTGTGCACCGTGACCTGTGCCCGGACCGTGTCGCCGGAGCCGAGCACGGGCTCGAGCACCCGCAGGTCCTCGTAGGTCACCGTGGTGTACGAGAGGCCCTCGCCGAACGCGAACGGCACCCGCTGCGTGAGGTCCGCGTACCGCGTGCCGTGCTGGGCCGGGAGCTGGTTGTAGTAGACGGGCAGCTGACCGACGTGCTCCGCGAACGAGAGGGGCAGGCGGCCCGACGGCTCGATCTGACCGAGCACCAGCTCGGCGATCGCGCGCCCGCCGCGCATGCCCGGGTTGGCGGCCCACACGATCGCGGCCGCGTCCCTCGCCGACGGCGGGAGCACGTGCGGCTTGCTCGCGATCACGACGACCACCAGCGGCGTGCCGGTCGCGGCGAGCGCGTCGAGCAGCGCGACCTGCCCGCCGACCAGCTCCAGCGTGGCCGTCGACCGGCCCTCGCCGACGAGCTCGATGCGGTCGCCGACGACCGCGACGACGACGTCGGCCGCCTCCGCCGCAGCGACGGCCTCGGCGATCAGGTCGGCGTCGGGCGGCGCCGGGAAGACGACCTGCGGCCGGGGCTGGCCGTCGGGGAAGTACTCGCCCTCGGGGTCGGCGCCGAGCGTGAGGATGTCCGCGCCGCGGGCGTGGGTGACCGTCCACCCGTCGGGCGCGTGGGACCGGAAGCCGTCGAGCACCGTCTGCGTCAGCTCCCGCGGGTGCCCGTCGGGGAGCCAGTCCGCCTGGCCGGACGCGCCGGCCCAGTCGCCCAGCTGCGTGTGCTGGTCGTCGGCGTTGGGGCCGACGACCGCGATCGTGCGCGTGCTCGCGTCGAGCGGGAGCACGCCGTCGTTGGTGAGGAGCACGAGCGAGCGGCGGGCCACCTCGAGGTTGAGCTCGACATGCTCCGCGGAGCCGATGACGGCCTGCTGGCGCTCGACGCTCGGGTGCCGGGCGTCCTCGAACAGGCCGAGCTCGAACTTCAGCGTGAGGATCCGCCCGACGGCGGCATCCAGGGCGGTCTCGTCGAGCATCCCGCTGCGCACGGCCTCCTGCGCGCCCTCGAAGAACCCGGGCGTGGTCATGACCATGTCGTTGCCGGCGCGGACCGCGGCCGCCGACGCGTGCGCGTAGTCGGGCTGGATGTGCTGCTCCCAGACCATGCGGCCGACGTTGTCCCAGTCGGTGATGAGCGTGCCGCTGTAGCCCCACTCGCCGCGCAGCACCTCGTTGAGCAGCCAGTCGTTGATCGTGATGGGCACGCCGTCCATCGACTGGTAGCCCAGCATGAACGTCCGGCAGCCCTCGCGGGCCACGCGCTCGAACGGCGGCAGGAACCACGAGCGCAGCTTGCGGCGGCTGAGGTCGGCCTCGCTGGCGTCGCGGCCGCCCTGCGTCTCGGAGTACCCGGCGAAGTGCTTGGCGGTGGCGAGGATCGCGGTGGGGTCGGACAGTCCGTCGCCCTGGTAGCCGCGGACCATGGCCGACGACAGCTCGCCGATGAGGAACGGGTCCTCGCCGAACGTCTCGCTGACCCGGCCCCAGCGCAGGTCGCGCGCGATGCAGAGCACCGGCGAGAAGGTCCAGTGGATGCCGGTCGCCGCCACCTCGACGGCCGTGGCGCGCGCGACCCGCTCCAGCAGGTCGGCGTCCCAGGTGGCCGCCATGCCGAGCTGCGTCGGGAAGATCGTCGCGCCCTCCCAGAAGGAGTGGCCGTGGATGCAGTCCTCCGCGATCAGCAGGGGGATCCGCAGCCGCGTCCGCGCGGTGAGCTCGTGCGCCTGGCGCACCCGCTCGGGCGAGGTGTGCAGGATCGACCCGACGTGCAGGTTGAGCACGAGGTCCTCGACGCCGTCCTTGGCGTTGAGCTGCATCATCTGCCCGACCTTCTCCTCGAGCGTCATGCGCCCGACGAGGTCGGAGACGCGCTCGGCGACGGGAAGGGACGGGTCCTGGTACGGCGCGGTCATGAGACGTCCTGATCGGATCGATTCGAGCACGGTGGGGCTGCCGAACACCCTAGAGGAGCGGGGCTCAGGGCTCCCGGCGGACCGCGATCACGTTGTCGGTGACCTCCGCGACCTCGCCGGCCGGTCCGGTCGCCGTCCGCCGCGGGGCGGCGAGGCGCTCCGTGACCCAGCCGTCGCCGAGGTCGAACGAGGCGAGCGACTCGGCGGGCGGCGGGAAGGTGGCGTCCTTCTTCCAGGCCCACGGCGAGACCGACGCGTGCTCGACCACCAGCAGCAGGCCGCCGGGCGCGACCAGCCCCGCGGCGCGGTGCAGGACCTCGCTGCGCGGGAACTCCGCCGGGCCGTGCAGGTACGTCGCCGTCACGAGGTCGAACGCGCCGGTCGGCATCGACACCTGGAGGTCGTGCTGCGCGACGCCGACCCGGTCGGTCAGGCCGGCGTCGGCGGCGGCCTGCGCCACCCGGGCCAGCGCGACCGACGAGGCGTCGACGGCCGTGACCTCCCACCCGAGCGACGCGAGCCAGAGGGCGTCGCCGCCGTGGCCGCAGCCGAGGTCGAGGGCGCGGCCGGGCGTCGTGGCCAGGGCCGTGACCGCCTCGACGACGACCGCGTTCGGGCGCGTGCCCCACGACGGGTCGACGACGGCGTAGTGCTCGTCCCAGTAGCTCGCGCCGTGCGTGTGGGCGTGGGTGTGGGTGTGCTCAGTCATGGTCGACACCCTCGGCGGCATCCTGCGCTCGGGGCAAGGTGGATTGCCGGTCCGGCAAGCCGACCGCGGCCACCAGCCGCCGCACCACCGCGGAGGGGTCGGACTCCCACTCGGCGGCCAGCACCTGCAGCACCTGCCAGCCGCCGGAGCGCAGGGCGGTCGGCTGGGTGATCCGCCGCTCGTCCAGGGACAGGTCCGCGAGGCGCGACGACTGGTCGACCAGCACGCCGACCGTGTGCACCAGTGACCCCGGCGGGCGCAGCGCGAGATCGCAGCGGAACGCCGACTGCCCGACGCCGGCGACCACCGCGACACCGGCCGCGCGCACGGCGTCGGCGATCTGCTCCACGATCGGGCTCGGGGGCGGGACCGCCGGGCGCCCGGTGCGCTCCCGCAGGCCCGCGAGCACCCCGTCCGCGGCGGCGGCATCGCCGTTGGAGACCGCGTCGGCGTAGTGCAGGAAGCCGCGCAGCGTGCTGGCGCCGTCGTTGTACACGTTGGTGATCGCCGTGTGGTCGATGCTGCTGACCAGCACCATGTGCCGGCGGGCGCGGCTGAAGATGACGTTGAGCCGCTTCTCGCCGCCCGCGTTGTTGATCGGTCCGAAGTTCATGCGCATGCGCCCGTCCGGGCCGGCGGCGTAGCAGACGCTCATGAGGATCACGTCGCGCTCGTCGCCCTGGACGTTCTCCAGGTTCTTCACGAACAGCCCGACCACCTGGCCGTCCTCCTCGCGCGCGACCTCGGCGTCGTAGCGCCGGTCGAACTCCGGGTCCTCACGGGCCAGGGCGTCCAGCGCACGCTCGATCTGCGACTGCTGCGCCTCCGAGAACGCGACGATCCCGAGCGTCTGCCCGGTCTCGCGGGCCAGCAGCTCGCGCACCAGGTGCGCGATCCAGACGGCCTCCTGCGGGTTGGTGCGCTGGACGTAGACGCCGTCGAGCACGCGCATCGCGCTGATGCTGCGCTCGAGCAGGCCGTCGACGGCCGCGACGACGTCGTCCGGGTCGGGCGCGTCGCCCACCGTCAGCTCCAGCGGGCGGGCCCGCACGTGCGTGAGCGTCCGGTCCGGGATGGTGGTGAGCCGGCCCTCGTAGAAGGCGGCGTTGCTGAACTGGATGAGCGCCTCGTACTGGCTGCGGTAGTGCCAGGTGAGCATGGTCGACGGCAGCCGGACGGACCCGACCGCGAGGAAGCTGTCGGAGTCGAGGACGGAGCCGACCGGGGCGTCGTCGTCGCCCCCCTCGAGGAGCTCCCCGGAGCCGGCCTGGAAGTACCGGGTGGGCGGCAGCTGCATGCGGTCGCCCACGACGATCACCTGCGCCCCGCGGAACAGCGCCGGCACGGCCTCCTCGACCGGGATCTGGCTGGCCTCGTCGAAGATCACGACGTCGAACGAGCCCTCGAGCGGCAGCGTGTCCGACAGCGACGACGGGCTCATCAGCCACACCGGACGCATCGCGGCGACGACCACCCCGGGGTCCGCGGACGCCAGGTGCCGGATCGACTTGTAGGCCCGGACCTTGCCGAACTCGTGCTCCAGCTCGCGACGGCCGGCCATCCAGGCGGCCTTGTCTGCACGCTCCTCGGGGTTCATGCCGCTGACGCTGCGCTGGGAGTGCGCGACCGCCGCGGCGAACCTCGCGCGCAGCCGCGCCGTGACGACCTCGGCGTTGGCCCGCTGCAGCTGGGGCGCCCGGTGCGCGACGCGGTCGAGCAGGTCGGCCAGGCGGTCGCCGTCGAGCCGGCCGAGCGCGGGCAGCTGCGCCCGCGCCTCCGCCATCGACGCGGCGACCACGGCGTACTCGAGCTGGTCGGGCGCGGCGTCGAGCCGGCGCAGCGCCCGCAGGACCGTCGGCGCGGCGGCCAGGTCGCGCAGCGGGGCGGCGACGGCCCGCACCAGGGCCTGGCCGGTCGCGCCGGTCAGGCCGCGGAGCTCGTCGCGCAGCGCCGCGAGCGGCAGGTCGTCGACACCCGCGACCAGGCCGCCGAGGGCCGAGCGCACCGCGTCGACCAGCTCCGGGAGGCGGTCGAGCACGTCGTCGGGCTGCTCGTCCGCGAGGCGCGTGCGCCAGACCGCGAGCGCGCCGGTGTACCGCCGGACGGCCGCGATCCGGTCCGTCAGCACCGCGAGGTCGCCGTGGCCCCAGTCGCGTGCCGTCTGCTGCGACAGGACGTCGGCCCGCGTCGCCGTGTCGTACCGCGCGACCAGCAGCTCGAGCGCCTGCGTGGCCGTGGGCCGGACCTGCCGGTCGGCGGCGTCGAACCCGTCGTCGACCAGCCGTCGCACCCGGCGCCAGCCGCCGTCGAGGAACTTCCAGAACGAGCCCTCGCGCCGGCGGGCGATCTCCAGCGCGGCGGCGGCGTCGGGTGCCGACAGCGGCGCGCGCCAGCCGACCGCGGCCCGGTCGGCGGCGTCGGCGGCCGCCTCGACCTCGCGCCAGGCGACCGTGGCCTCCTCCAGCCGGCGGGCCTCGGGCGTGCGCGGCGTGACCGCGGCCCCCAGCGAGCGCCGGACCAGCGGGGCGAGGACCGCGTGCATCTGCCCGACCGCGTCGGCGTCGTCCAGCGTGAGCCCGTCGGTCGAGCCGCCGGCCGCGACCAGCAGCGCGAGCACCGCGTCGGACGCCGCCACGGCCTCGGCGGCCCGCTGCGCCACGACCGCGTCGGCCCGCGGCTGGTCGAGCACCTCGGGGTCGACCAGCCGGACCGGGCTGCGCGCGAGGACGGGCTCGACCCCCGCCCGCGCGAGCGCACCGACGAGCGCGTCCACCAGCGGCCGCGCCGGCACCCACGCGCCCGGCTCCGGCAGCAGCGCCTGCTCGACCGGGGTCAGGTCGGCGCCCCAGCGGGACCCGCGCAGCGCGACCAGCCGGTCGAGCACCTGCTGCACGGCGACGCCCCCGCCGTCGGACGCCAGGGCGTCCTCGTACAGCCCGACCTCCGCCAGCGCCGCGGTGGTCGCCTCGATGAGCGCGGTCCGCCGGGCCTCGACCGCCTCGAGCGGCTCGGCGTCGGTCAGCCACCGCTCGTACGTCGCCCGCAGGCCGTGCACGAACTCCTTCTTGTCCTCCTGGCTGTCGTGCACCAGCGTGCAGATCTCGTCGAGCCCCTGAGCCCGCAGCCGGGCGTGGACGACGTCCAGGGCGGCCCGCTTCTGGCAGACGAAGAGCACGCGCTTGCCGTGCGCGACGAAGTCGGCGACCAGGTTGGTGATCGTCTGCGACTTGCCCGTCCCGGGCGGCCCCTGGATCACGAAGTTGTCGCCCGAACGGGCCTGCGCGACGGCGGCCACCTGGGAGGAGTCCGCCGGCACGACGAGATAGCGGTCGGTCACGGGGATCGTGGCGCCCGTCGGGGCGACGTCGCGGGGCGCGGTGGAGAACAGCTCCTCGAACGCGGCGTTCGGCACCGGCTCGGCCAGCAGCGAGTCGTAGTCGCGCACCAGGCTGAGCGTCCGGTAGTTGAAGTTGGCCAGCGTGACCATGGTCAGGTCGACGTCCCACGTGTACGGGTTGTCGTCGGCGGTCGAGGTCACCGAGAAGGTCTCGACCACGTGCTGGGGCGCCGGCTCGTCGCCCAGCTCGACCGACATCGGGATCGGCCGCCGCGCGATCCGGTCCCGGAAGATCTGCACGCCCAGCGGCGCCCATCCCGGCCGCCGGTAGGAGTACGCGTACTGGCGACGCCCGACCGCAGGGCTGCCCGACGGCCGTCGGCGCCGGTACGCCTGCAGGGCCACCTGCGCGCGGTGCCGGACCAGCTCGATGCGCGGCGTGTCCACGAGCCCGACCACCACCGCCGGCTGCGTGGCGCGCGCCTGCTGCTCGATGGTCGCGCGCAGCTGCTCGACCGCCCCGCCCTCGGCGAGGTCGACCGTCTCGGGCAGCCGCAGCCCGAAGAGCTCGTCCAGCTGGTGGCGCAGGACCGGGTTGACCTCGGCGACCGTGCTGGTCAGCTGCAGCCGGTAGGCGTCGCGCACCCCGCGCTGCTTGGTCAGCGTCACCGGCGCGAGCACGAGCGGCGACTCGATCGGCGTGCCGGGGTCGTTCTTCACGTCGTGCCAGCGCAGGAACGCGGTCACCAGCCGCAGCTGGTCGTGCCCGTACTCCGCCCGGTCCCGCCGCGCCGACGAGATGATCGCGTCGAGCGACGCCGCGGCGTACGGGGCGTCGTCCCACCGCACGAGCGAGCCGACGTCGAGGGCCTTGCCGTCCACCAGCCGCGCCGACGCCGGACCGCCCCACGTGAACAGCTGCGAGGCGCGGACGTGGCGGACGTCGAGCACCAGCGGCACCGACGCCTCGGTGAGGTTGAGGGTCCGGCCCGTCGGCCGGAAGTACAGCAGGGGGTTGCGCCGGGACGCGTCGAACAGCCGGTCGCGCAGGTGCTCCAGCACCGCCGCCCGCGGGTCGGGGCGCTCGCCCAGCACCCGCACCAGGTCGAAGTCCTCGGGCTGGTCCCGGTACGTGTCGAGCCTCGCGACGACGTCGGCCAGGTCCTGGGCCCGGCGGCGGCGGTCGGGGGCGATCATCGAGCTGGCGACGGTCGCCAGCACGGGGTGCAGCGACGGCGCGAGCGCGAACAGGTTGTTCCGCCGCTGCTGGAGCAGGTCGGCGTCGGCCTCGTCGGCCAGGTCCAACCCGCACAGCAGCGCGACCAGCAGCTCGCCCAGGCTCGCGATGTCGGTGAGCTCGTCGTGGTGGCCCACCAGGTGCTCCCACCGCTGCCACCCGGCGACGATCCGCATGGTGCCCTGCGGGGTCGTCCGCGTCGGCGCGTCGGCCCCGGACAGGTCGCGCTCGACGGTCACGTCATGCTCGACCTCGACGGCGCTCGAGCGCTCGGCCGCCGCGAGCGCGGCGCGGTTGCGCACCGGCGGACCGGCCAGCGCGACGTCGACGGTCACCGGCTCGTCGTCCGCCTGGCCGAGCGCGTCCAGGCCGCGCAGGGGCGCCACCCGGCCGGTCTCGTGCAGGCTCTGGACCGTCCGGAACATCGGGAGCAGCAGCCCGAGCACGTCGTCGGCGGGCAGCCCGCCGCGGGCGACGGACTGGTCGACCAGGGCCCGCATCAGCCGGCCGCCAGCTGTGCGGTCGCCCGCTCGCCCAGGTCCAGCTCGGCGGCGACCATCCGCAGCAGGTCCGGCCCCAGGCCGACCCGGCGGGCCAGCGCGACCACCGCGGCGAGGTCGCCGAGGCCGCCGTCCTCGTCGGCGGTCGCGAAGTCCAGCAGCACCGCCGCGAGATACGTGCGCGTCTCGGCGGGCAGGTCCGCCGGGGTGTCCGTGAGGGCGGGGCTCTGGGTGCCGACGAGCACGCCGTACTGCTCGGCCAGCGCGGCGGCCTCCTCGCCGCGCACGGCGTCGTCCGCCACCAGCATCCACACCAGGGACCGCGTGAGCTCGGCGAGCCGGTCCTGCCCGAGGACGTCGAGCGCGGCCAGGTCGAGCTGCGGGCCCAGGGCGGCCGCCACCGCGGGATCGGCTCCCGACCCGCGCTCCTGCCACTCCTGCAGCGCCCACGCCCGCAGCACCGTCTCGGGGTGCGTGGTCCCCGCGCTCGGCACGCTGTAGTCGACCTCCGCCGCCTGCCGCAGGTACGCCGCCGAGTCCACCCTGGCCAGCCCCGTGGACACCTTGACCAGCCCGCTCACCGTCGTGGTCAGCGACCCGCAGGCCAGCACGGCCCCGCGGTCGGCGTACAGCTCCGTGGCCAGGCGGAACCGCCGCGCGGTCTCCAGGTACTCCGACGGCGTGCGGGCGTCCGACTCGGCGGCGTCGAGCAGGCGCGCCGCCGCGAGGTAGCGGCCGCCCTCCGCCGTCCACAGCACGTGGTGCGCGAGCTCGTGCCCGGCGACCGCGCAGAGCTCGGCCGGGTCCAGCAGGTTGAGCGTGCCGCCGCCCAGCACCAGCACCGCCCGGTCCGGGACGAACACCAGCTCGGCGGTGGTGCCCGGGCCGCCCTCGTCGACGTAGATCTCGACCGGGACGGCCACGCCGAGCGCGTCCGCGGCCCGCTGGACGGCGGCGTGGACCTCCGGGTGGGCGGTCGCCTCGACCCGGTACGTCTGGCGCAGCAGCAGCTGGCCGAGCTCCGGGCCGGTCGTGGGTCGCAGCGCGCCGATCGCCACGGGGTTCTCGCGCTCGAGGAGCGCCGTGACCTCGCGGTGGTACGGCAGCGGTCGCCAGTCGGTCACAGCGCCTCCCGTCGTCGTCCGGCCCCGGCGACGATAGCCGCCGCGCGGTCGCGGGGCCCGCGACGACGCCGGTCAGCCGGCCGGGGTCGTCACCAGCCCGGGGCGCAGCCGGGTCCCGCGGCCGGCCCGGCGCCGGACGACCCACTCGGCGACCGCGAGGTTGACCACCCAGCCCGCACCCATCAGCAGGGCGCGCGTGGTGACGTCCGGCGTGCCGACGGTCAGCGTCCAGGGCGCGAAGATCAGCGCCTGCGTGCCCGCGCCCAGGCCGAGGGCGTACCCGCGGGTCATCCACGCGCTGTGGGTGACCACGTCCCCGCGCCGGACGGCCGCGACGCCGAGCACCAGCGACGCGACCATCGCCGACCCGGCGAGCCACCGGAACACCTCGAGCAGCGTCCCGTCACTCGGCGGCAGGTCGGAGAACGACGCCATCCAGAGGCCCGCGAGCGCCGCGAGGATGCCCGCGGGCGCCACCACCCGACCCGCGAGCCGGTGCCACCGTGGTCGGCGTCGACGCAGCCCGGGGTGGAACTGGAACGCGCCGAGCAGCAGGAAGGTGGTCGCGCACACGATGTGCGCCACGACCGGCACCGGCATCGTGACGAACCGCTCGTTCTCCGGCGTCACCGCCGGGTCGCCGCCCAGCTCCGCGAGCCGGAGGGCTCCCGCGAGCACGGGGACCAGGCTCAGCGCGATCAGGCCGGTCGGGATGCGCCAGGCGTGCGCTCGTCGGGTCATGCCCCGAGCCTGCCGACGGCGGCCGCCCCGGTCATCGGTCCTTCGCCCGGCCGCGGGGTCGGCCGATCGGCCGAGGCGCGGGTGTCCGACGCCAGGTGCAGAGTGGGCGCATGGTCGCCTCCGCGTTCCGCGCGCTGCACGACGGGTCCGGCCCGCTGCTCCTGCCCAACGCCTGGGACGTCGGCTCGGCGCTCGCGTTCGTCGACGCGGGCTTCCCGGCGGTGGGCACCACGAGCTTCGGCGTCGGCGCCGCGGCCGGAAAGCCCGACGGCGACCGCGCGAGCCGGGACGCGACCCGCGAGCTCGTGCGGCGGCTGGCGCACCTGCCCGTGCCGGTCTCGGCGGACGTCGAGGACGGGTACGACGACGACCCGGAGGTGGTCGCGGCCTTCGTCGCGGACCTGCCGGTGGCCGGCATCAACCTCGAGGACAGCACCGACGGCCGGCTGGTGGAGCCCGCCCGCCACGCGGCGAAGGTCGCGGCGGTCGCCCACGCGGCACCGGACCTGTTCGTCAACGCGCGCGTCGACACGTACTGGTTCGGCCAGGACGCCACCGTGCGCGCGACGGTCGACCGGGCGCTCACCTACGTCGACGCGGGC
The DNA here is from genome assembly GCF_041295535.1 of Cellulomonas sp. ICMP 17802. Classification (NCBI taxonomy): domain Bacteria; kingdom Bacillati; phylum Actinomycetota; class Actinomycetes; order Micrococcales; family Cellulomonadaceae; genus Cellulomonas; species Cellulomonas sp. ICMP 17802. Next base: position 115,657 of record NZ_JBGFQZ010000001.1, read on the forward strand.
GCCGCCGGCATCTTCGTCCCCGTCGTCGGCGGCGTCCTCGCCCCCGCCGACCTGCGCGTGCTCGCGCGGGAGATCCCGGTCCCCCTGAACGTGCTGGTGGTGCCGGGCCTGAGCCTGACCGAGCTGGGCGAGCTCGGCGTCCGCCGCGTGAGCACGGGCTCGCTGCCCTACCGCGCCGCGGTCGACGCCGCCGTCTCGGTGGCGACCGCCGTGCGCGACGGCCGACCGGCACCGGCCGCCACCTCGTACGCGGACATGCAGGAGCGCCTGCGCCGGCACGACGCCTGACGCTCGGGCGACCCGCTCAGACGAACCGCTCGACGAACGCGATGACCGTCGACTCGTTCCACCCGTCGATGCCCTCGAACACCTCGGCGCGCTCGGGCGAGGCCATCCACGCCCGCTCGAGCCGCCCGAACTCCTCGGTGTCCCCCTCGGCGCTGACGGCCCACGTGAACTCCGCGGCCTCCCGGTTGAGGTACGCGGACTCCACGGTGAAGCCGTACGCGGCGCGGGCGGGCACCAGGCGGGACGGCCACCACGCGAGGAAGTCCTCCACCAGGTGCGGCTTGAGGTGGTAGCGGCGCAGCTGCACGGTCCTGGTCATGCGCCCTGCGCCAACCACGCCTCGAAGGCCTCGAACGACGACGGCCGCCCGAGGAAGCCCTCGACCAGGTCGGCGGCGTCGGCCGAGCCGCCCGGCGCCAGGATGGCCTCGCGGTACCGGCGGCCGACGACGGGGTCCATGAGGCCGGCGGTGAAGGCCGTGCGCAGGTCCTTCGCGATCACCAGGCTCCAGAGGTACGTGTAGTACGCGGACCCGTAGCCCTCGAGGTGGCCGAACCCGGCGTACTGGTGGGTGTCCGGGATCGGGGTGTACGGACCGAAGCGGGCGTCGACGTCGGCGGTGTACCCGGCCAGGTCGGCGGGCGGGTCGGCGTGCAGGCCGTACGAGAGGGCCGTGAAGTTGAGCTGCCGGCGGGTCCAGGCGCCGCGCGCGAAGCCGTCCGCCCGTCGCATCGCGGCCACCAGCTCGGCCGGGATGGGCTCCCCGGCGGCGTTCGTAGCGAACGAGCCCAGCACGCCCGCGTCCCAGCCCCACTCCTCGAGCAGCTGGCTGGGGGCCTCCACGAAGTCCCACTCGGTGGCCACGCCCGTGAACATCGCCCACTCCTGGTGGCCGCCCAGCACCTCGTGCACCAGGTGGCCCAGCTCGTGGAAGAAGGTCAGCACGTCGTCGTGCTCCATCAGCCCGGTCGGGAAGTTGCAGACCAGCACGCCCTCGGGCAGCGACCGGCCCGCGATGCCCGGCACCAGCCCGAACTGCGCGGCGTGGTTGAACTTGCCGGCGCGCGGGTGCATGTCGAGGTACACCCGGCCGATCAGCGAGCCGTCGGCGGAGACGTCGTAGACCTGGACGTCCTCGTGCCAGGTGGGGGCCTCGACCGGCACCAGCGCGATGTCGAAGAGCCGCGACACCACGTCGAGCACCCCGGGCAGCACGGCGTCGTACCGGAAGTACTCGCGCACCTCGCGGGCGTCGACGTCGTACTGCTCGTTCTTGATGACCTGCTCGTAGTACAGGTTGTCGGCCGGGGTGACCGCCGCCGCGTCCGGGACGTCCTGGCGGTAGCGGGCGAGCATGACCTCGACGTCGCGGGCGGCCGGACCCGCCGTGAGGGCGTCGAGCCGCTCGATCAGGTCGGCGATCGCCTGGCCCGAGCCGATCATCTTGACCTCGGCGTCGTAGGTGGGCCAGTCCGGGTAGCCCAGCAGCGCGGCGCGCTCGGCGCGCAGCCGCAGCAGCTCCGCCAGCAGGGGCTCGTTGGCCGGCCAGCCGAGGGACTGGTGCTCGCGTGTCAGGGCCAGCCGGACGTCGGGGTCGGTCGCGTAGGTGCGGACCGGCAGGAGGTCCGGGTACTCGGTCGTCAGCGTGACCAGCCCGTCCTCGTCGGCGGGGTGCTCCGCGCGGAAGTCGTCGGGGAGCCCGTCCAGCTGCTCGAGCGGCACCCGGATGCTGCGCACGCCGTCGCGGATGTTGCGCGAGAACTCGAGCCCGATCTCCGTGCACCGCTGCGCCAGCGCCCTCAGCCTGTCGCGGTCCTCGAGCGAGCGGTCGACGCCCGCGCGCCGGAAGTCGCGCAGCACGTGCTCGCGGACGCGCGCGGCGCCCGGCTCGAGCCCGTCGGGGTCGGTCGCGGCCAGCACCTGCCAGAGCTCGTGGTCCAGGCCCCGCTCGGTGGCCAGGTCCTCAGCCGCCTGCGCCCGCTCCTCGGCCGCCTGGCGCAGGTCCGCGTCGGGGTGCACCTCGGCGAGCAGGTGCGCGACGGCCGACGCCGACCCGAGCGCGATGTCGGCGTCGTTCCACCCGGCGAGCACCTCGGCCGTGGTGCGCGGCGTGCCGTCCTTCAGCCGGGCGATCAGCGCCCGGGCGGCGTCGAGGGACGCGTCGACCGTCGTCGCCAGGAAGTCCGGCCAGGCGGCGGGGTCCGTGGGGAAGACGGTCGGCGGCTGCGCAGGCATGCGGCCGACGATATCCGCCGGACCGCGGCGTGCGAACAGGTTTCAGCGGGGACCGCCCAGGACCAGCCGGACGGTCACGGTGTCGCCGACGTCGAGGTACTCGGCCTTGCGCACCATGTCCTTGACGGGCACCAGGTACCGGCCGTCCTTGGGGAACAGGGACGTCTCCCACTCGGTGTCGTCGATGCGCGCGAGCACGGGGATGACGCCCCAGCCGTAGGTGACCATCGCCGAGACGGCCTTGATGCTGGCGCTCTCGGCCTCGGGCACCGGCACGTAGTGGAACGGCGACGGCCCCCGCCAGTAGATGATCTCGCCGCTGAACTCCAGCTCCATCGGACCAGGATGGCGCAATCGGTTTGCCCCGGCGACGCCGGTCCTGGTCGACTGCCGCCGATGGCCACCACCGGGATGCACGACCGATCGCCCGCGTGGCGTCCAGCGGCACCGACAACGCGATGTTCCGGCTGGGCGACGACCTGGTGGTCCGCATGCCGCGCATCCACTGGGCGAGCGGCGGCGTCGACCACGAGGCGCACTGGCTGCCGCTGGTCGCCGGGCGGCTGCCGGTGACGGTCCCGCGGGTCGTGGCGGTCGGGGAGCCGACCCCGGAGTACCCGTGGACCTGGTCGGTGCTCACCTGGGTGCCCGGCGAGAACCCGCGGCTGGGCGAGCTGCACGAGCCGGCGGTGCTCGCCCGCGACCTGGCCGCGCTGCTGCGGGCGGTGCGCGCGATGGACCTCGAGGGCGGCGTCGACAGGGCCCGGCCCCTCGCGCACCGCGACGCCCAGGTGCGGGACGACATCGCGGCGCTGACGGACGAGATCGACACCGCGGCGGTCACGGCGATCTGGGAGCACGCGCTCGCGACCGCCGAGTGGACCGGGCAGCGGTCCTGGGTGCACGGCGACCTCGCGCCCGGCAACCTGCTGCTCGTCGACCACCGGCTCACGGGCCTGATCGACTTCGCGAGCATCGGGATCGGCGACCCCGCGCTCGACCTCGGCGTCGCGTGGAACCTCCTGCCGCCGTCGGCGCGCGCCGTGTTCCGGGAGGCGCTGGAGGTCGACGACGTCACGTGGACCCGGGCGCGGGCCTGGGCGCTGGCGCAGGCGCTGGTCCAGCTCCCGTACTACCGCGACACCAACCCCGCGCTGGCGGCCAACGCCCGGCACGTGATCCGCGAGGTCACCGCGGAGGCGTGACGTCCTGCAGCGACTCGGCGATCCGCGCGATCGCGGACAGCCGGCGGTCCCACTCGGCGCCGATCGCCTCGAGCGCCCGGGCGGTCTCGCTCAGCCGGGCGCCCAGCGCCCGGTACCGGATCTCGCGACCGACCCGGACGGGTTCGACCAGGCCCGCGTCCGCCAGCACGGTCAGGTGCTTGGCGATGGCCTGCCGGGTGACCGGGAGGCGGGTGGCCAGCGCGGACGCCGACCGCTCCTGCCTGCCCAGCTCCTGCAGGACCGCCCACCGGGTGTCGTCCGCGAGCGCGGCGAACACGGGGACCAGGGTCGCGGTCATCGGTCGGCGCCCTCGAGGTACGCGACCAGCTCGTCGAGCTCCTCGGTCCAGCCCTGCCGGTTCGAGCTCATCGCCTCGAACGGGTCGCGGCCCAGCAGGTCGAAGCCGGACTCGACGACGCTGAGCACGGTCGCGTCCCCGTCGGCCACGAGCGTGAACCGGACCAGGGTGGAGTTGTCCGGGCGGATCGGCTCGGCGGGCGTGCCCCACCGGAACGCGAACACCACGGGCTCGTCGAGCTCTTCGATCCGCACCGGAAACTCCCCGTAGCCCTCGAACCCGAACGTGCCCTCGCCACCCACCCGCAGGTCGGGCAGCGACGCCATGGTGCCGAACCACCGGGTGATCAGGTCGTCGCGGGTGAGCGCGGCCCACACCCGGGCCGGGGTCGCCCGGACGTGCACCGTGCGCGAGACGGTGTAGCTCTCCGTGTCGACGACGGCGGGCTGCTGGGTCATGGTCGTTTCCTCCGGCTCGAGCGGTCAGTCGTGCAACGTCAGGGTTGCACGAGATATCTCGTCGTCGCAACTGTGGGGTTGCATCTAGCCTGGCCCGGTGTCGATGGTGGACTGGCTGCGCGCCGACTTCGGCCTGGCCGTGGTGGAGCTGCGCGCCGCGGGCGGGTCCGACAGCGCCGCGCAGGTGTGGCAGGCGGTCACCGCGGACGGCGCCCGCTACGCGGTCAAGTGGACCTCCGGCGGGTCGGCGGCGGGGATCCTCCTGCCCGCGACGCTCGCGCTGCGGGGGATGCCCGTGCACCTCCGCACGGTCGGCGGCGCGTGGTGGAGCGACCGCGACGGTCGGCGGCTGTCGGTCGCCGGGTGGGTGGCGGGCCGCTCGGGCGTGGACTGGGAGGGCGTCGGCGACCTGCTGCGCCGGCTGCACGCGGTCCCGGTGGACGCGGGCCCGACGCTCCCCGCCGACGACGGCGCCCGGCGCGCGGTCGACGCGGTCGCGCTGGTCGAGAGCAGGCTGGCCACCGCGGACGACCCCGTTGGCCGCGAGGCCGCGGAGCACTGGCGCGCGATCGGGCCCCGGGTGTCCGCCGCGGTGGCGCTCGCGGAGGCGCATCCTCCCGTGGCAGTGCCCGTGATCTGCCACGGCGACCCTCACCTGGGCAACGTCGTGCTCAGCGCGGAGGGGCCGGTGCTGGTCGACTGGGACGACGCGGTCGTCGCCGCCCCCGAGCGGGACCTCGCGCTGCTGCTGGGTGGCATGGGTCGGTTCGGCGCCCGGACGGACCGCGAGCGCGGTCGGCTCCTCGACGGCTACGGATCCCAGCCCGACGAGGGTCGGCTCACGTTCTACCGGTGCGTGCGAGCCGTGGAGGATGCCGGGCTCTGGCTCGCGGACGCCCTCGACACCGGTGCGCCCGCCGACGAGCGCTCCCGGGCGCTCGCCATCGCGCGGGACGTCGCGGCGCCGGGCGGCCTGCTGCCCCTGGCGCTCGAACCGCTTTGACTCCGCCGTCGTCGCGGCGCACCATCGAATCCGACGTGTGCCGCGGGACGAGCCCCGGCCATCGGATCGGAGCGCATCACGATGCAGCGGGGAAGCGGGGCGGCCGTCCAGGCCTGCTCAGGCGTCGACCGGACGCCCGCCCAGCACGCCTGACGCCACCCGGCGCCACCACCGACGTCGCCGTCGGCGCTCAGGCGTGCCCTTCCACGCCGCACGAGAGCCGAGACCCATGAACCCCCTGACCGAACCCCTGATCCGCGCGTCCTTCGTGAACTGCTCGAAGCGCGAGGCCGCCCAGCTGACCCTGCCCGCCGACCTGGCCGACCTGCGCTGGGACCGCCTCGACTACCTCGGGTGGATCGACCGCAAGGCACCCCTGCGCGCGTACGTCGTCGTGCCCGTCGGCGAGACCCTCGTCGGCGTCACGCTGCGCTCCCCGGAAGGGACCGCGAAGCGCCGCCGGGCCGTCTGCGCGTGGTGCGAGGACGTCTACGCCACGGAGGACGTGTCCATGTACGTCGCGCGCCGCGCCGGCGGGCCCGGGCGCAACGGCGACACCATCGGCACCCTGATCTGCACGAGCTTCGACTGCTCCGGCAACGTCCGGCGCAAGCCGACCATCATCGAGGCGGGCCAGGACCCCGCGGGCGTCGTGCAGCGCCGGATCGAGGGCCTGCGCGAGCGCTCGGAGCGGTTCGCGCGGGAGGTGCTGCGCGAGCTCTGACGCGTCAGTCCTCGTCGAGGCAGAGGCAGAACGGGTGGCCCGCGGGGTCGATCATCACGCGGATGTTCGGCTGGAACTGCGCGTCCGCCTCGCGCGCGCCCAGCGCCAGCGCGTCCTCGACGGCGGACTCCAGATCACCCACCTGGAAGTCGAGGTGCATCATCGGCCTCTGCTGCCCGTCGACCGGGGGCCACACCGGCGGCTGGTAGCCCTCCGCCTGCTGGACCACCACGAAGCTGGCGCCGCCGGGCGCCTGGAGGATCGACGTCCCGGGCTCCTCGTGCCCGACCGGCCAGCCGAGCAGTGCGGAGTAGAACCCCGCGAGGGCTGACGGGTCGGGGGCCTCGATGGCCAGTCCCCACCACATGCCGTCCGACCGTGATCGCATGCAGCAAGTCTGCCGACCGCTCAGAGCAGCTGGTAGACCGACACGTGCGAGCGGGAGCCGGCGGTGAGCTCCGCGCCCGACCAGTCGGCGTGCCGGCTCTCGAGCGCGAACCCGGCCAGCTGCGCCATGAGGTCGAGCTCGGCGGGCCATACGTACCGGTGCGGGCTGCGGCCCAGGGTCGCCTGGCGCCCGTCGTCGAACCGGAAGTGGTGCGACACCACGCGCTGGTGCAGGACGTCGTAGGTGTCGAGGCCGATGTACCCGTCCTCGACGTGCCAGACCGTGGCCTCGACGCCCGGCGGGAGCGTGCGGAGCTCGGGGATCCAGAGCTCGATGACGAACCGCCCGCCGGGCGCCAGGTGGCGGGCCGCGTTGCGGAAGCACTCGACCTGGGACTCCTGGGTGAGCAGGTTGGAGATCGTGTTGTAGACGAGGTAGACGAGCGTGAACTCGCCCGGTGCCCGGGACGTGGCCATGTCGCCGACCACCACGGGGATCGTCGCCTCGTCGACCTTGGTCCGTAGCTGGTCGACCATCGGCCGCGAGAGCTCGATGCCGACCACGGGCACCCCGCGCTCCGCGAGCGGCACGGCGACGCGGCCGGTGCCGATCGCGAGCTCGAGCGCCCGACCGCCCTCCGCGAGCGCCGCGAGCCGGTCCACGGTGGGGCCCAGCACCTCGGGCGCGAACATGCCGGTGCCCGGCGTGTCATAGCGCCGGGCGGTCTCGGCGTCCCAGAGCTGGTCCTGGTCCATGCCGCCGACCATGGCAGCGCGGGCGCGCGCCGTCCACGGCTTTCACGGCTGGCGGCGGTGCACCGTCCACGCGGCCGCGGTGTCGAGATCCCCGTCCGCGACGCGCGTGAACACCAGGCGGTCGTGCAGGCGGTCGCGCCGGCCCGCCCACAGCTCCACCTCGTCGCAGTCGATCCGCCACCCGCCCCAGCCGTCCGGGACGGGGACGTCGTCGGGCGCGCCCGTGTCGGGGTAGAGGGCGGCGTACCGCTCGTAGGCCGCCACCAGCGCGGCCCGGTCGGCGACGGCACGCGACTGGTCCGACGCCCACGCGCTGATCCGCGAGCCCCAGGGCCGGGTGACGAAGTACTCGGCGATCTCGTCGCGCCCGATCGGCACCGCGCGGCCACGGAACCGGACCGCCCGGTACATCGCGGGCCAGGTCAGCGACGCCGCCACGCCGCCGGTCGCCAGGATCTCCGTGCTCTTGGCGGACCCCAGGTCGGTGACGAACCCGGGACCCCGCGCGTCGAGGAAGCGCATGAGGACGGTCCGCACGTTCGGGCGGCCGTCGGCGTCCACCGTGGCGACCGAGAGCGCGGTGGGTTCGACGACGTCGCCGCGCTCGGCCTGCCGGGCCTGCGCGTCGGTGAGCCACTGCCGGACGTGCTGGAGCGGCGTGGGTGCCAGCTCGCTCTCGCTGAGCCCGTCCCCGGAGTACTCCGTGCGCACGCCACCACCCATCGCCGTCCCAGCCGAACCTCCGGCGAGAGTACGCCGGTACCGTCCTGCCATGACCGCGAGCGACGACGTCCGGACCAGCGCCTTCCCGTGGGCCACGGTCATCGGCTGGACCGCGCTGCTCCTCGCCGGGCTCGCGGCGGTCGGCGCGGGGCTGGCCGCGAGCTACGCGGTCGACGGGGCGCGGGACCCGCAGTCCTGGGGCGACCTGGCCGCGGCCGTCGTCCTCCTGTACTCGACAGTCCCGGCGCTGGTCGCCCTGCCGGTCGCGGTCGTGCAGGCGCGCCGCGGGTGGGCACCGCCGTGGCGGACGCGGACCACCCTCGTCCTGGCGGCGCTCGCCCCCGTCGGGCTCGTGGCGCTGGTGGTCGTGAGCGCGTTCTCCTGATTCCTCGTGCTCCGTCGCCGAGCCCGCGCGTACGGTGACGCGATGGCCGAGCCGCCGATCCACGACCACTACGACACCGCCTTCGACGAGGACACGCGCCTGCGGCAGGGCCTCGGGCTGCTCGAGCTGGCCCGGGTGCAGGAGATCGTCCGGCGCCACCTCCCGCCGGCCGCGCGCGTGCTCGACGTCGGCGGGGCGACGGGCGTGCACGCCGAGTGGCTCCTCGCGGACGGGCACACCGTGCACCTGGTCGATCTGCTGCCCGGGCACGTCGCCCGGGCAGCGCAGAACCTCGGCCGGCACGAGCGCTTCACGGCGACCGTCGGCGACGCCCGCGCGCTGGCCCTGCCCGACGCGTCGGTCGACGCCGTCCTGCTGCTCGGCCCGCTCTACCACCTCACCGACCGCGCGGACCGGCTGGCGGCGTGGCGGGAGGCGCTGCGGGTCGTCGAGCCCGGCGGCGTCGTCGTCGCCATGGCGATCTCGCGGTTCGCGTCGCTCTTCGACGGCCTCGCGCAGGGCTACCTCTTCGACCCCGCGTTCCGGGCGATCGTCGCGCAGGACCTGGCGACCGGCGTGCACGAGAACCCCACCGGTGACCCGCGCTGGTTCACCACGGCGTACTTCCACCGCCCCGAGGAGCTCCCCGCGGAGGCGACCGAGGTGGGCCTCGACGTGGAGGAGACGGTCGGCGTGGAGGGGCTCGCGCACTGGATCCGCCCGCTGGTCCCGGCGCTCGACGACGCGGGCGACCGCGAGGTCGTGCTCGCGTCCGCGCGGGCGATCGAGGCGGAGCCGAGCCTGCTGGGGCTCAGCTCACACCTCGTCACGGTCGCTAGGCGCCGTAGAAGCTCTTGAGCAGCTCGAACACGACGATCGCCGGCCAGACGAGCGCCTTGGGGATCGCCAGCACGAACAGCCAGAACGTGTCGGCCTGCTGGAAGTAGTAGACCGCGCCGCCGATCAAGCCGAGGCCGTAGACGGCGCCGCCGCCGGCACCCGCACCGCTCGCCATGGTTGCTCCCGTCCGCCCCGCACCCGTGGATCGTCCCGGTCCACCACCCTAGGGCTCCGGCCTCCCCGGCGTCGCTGCCCGGACCTCGGCTCGTGCCCCTCCCGCGGGCGGCCGGGCGGGCCTACGCTCGGATGACCTGCCCTCGCACGCACGACCCACGGGAGCCCCCGTGACCGACACGATCGACCTCGACCTCCAGCTGGACCTCGACGACATCCTCGAGCGCCCCGTGGTGACGCGTCGCCCGCAGCGCGCCCCGGACCCGCCGTACCAGCCCCTCTCGGCCACGGTGCGGTACCCGCCGGGCCCGGTGCCGGACGTGCAGGACGCGGTCGTGGCGCCGGCCCGCGAGACGGTCCGACGACGACCGCGCCCCGCCCTGACCTGGACGTGGACCTGGCAGCGCTCGCGGGTGGTGGCCGGCCTGCTCGGGGTGTTCCTCGGCGGCCTCGGGCTGCACCGCATGTACCTCGGCTACTGGCGGCGCGGCCTGATCATGCTGGCGATCACGGTGGTCGGCGGCTTCTTCACGCTCGGGCTGGCGGCCCTCGTCATGGGCATGTGCGGCTTCGTCGAGGGGCTGCTGTACCTGTGCGTGCGCCGCGGACGGTTCTCGCGCGACGCACGCGGTCGACCCTTGCGCGGCTGACATGGACGAGGCACCGCTGCTCCGACAGCTCCGCAGCGACCTGCACGCGATGGACGACCCGCACGGCGCGGAGGCCCGCGCCCTGCGGCTGGTGGTCGGGTGGGCCGAGCACGGCGAGCGCGTGGACGGGCTGCCGTTCACGCAGGCGCGAGTGCACGGCCTGGTCACGACTGCCGTCCAGCGGCTCACCGACGAGTCGGTGGTCTTCCTCGAGGCCGGCGAGACGGTCCACGCCGACGCCGCCCGACGGAGCGCGTCCGCCCTGGAGGCGTACCTCTGACGGTCAGCCCGCCGGGTTCTGGTTGATGCGGACCATGTTGCCCGACGGGTCCCGGAACGCGCAGTCGCGCGGGCCCCAGGGCTGGTCGATGGGCTCCTGGAGCACCTCGGCGCCCGAGGCGCGCAGGGTCTCGAAGGTCGCGTCGACGTCGTCGGTCCGGAAGACGAGCATCGGCAGGACACCCTTGGTGAGGAGCTCCTGCAGCGTGTCCCCGTCGGCCTGCGAGCGGCCGGCGTGCGGGACGGACAGGACGATCCCGAGGCCCGGCTGCGCGTCGCTGCCGAGGGTCACCCAGCGGTACTCGCCGGACGACACGTCGTTCTGGACCTTGAGCCCGAGCGCGTCGCCGTAGAAGGCGATCGACTCGTCGACGTCGTTGACGGTGATGTTGGTGTACTGCAGTGCGATGGTCATGAACGGGACCCTAGGACGCGCTCTCCGGCGTCGCTTCTCTGATCCTGCTCGATGTCCCGCTCGATGATGCCGAGCGTGTAGGTCGCGTGTGGACCTTGGCGACGCAGGTGGGCATCGCCTTGACCGCCGCGTGCTCGTGGCGCCGGTAGGCGGTGGGGGTCTCGCCGACGATCTCCGTGAACCGCGAGCTGAACGACCCGAGCGACGTACAGCCGACCTCCATGCACGCGTCCGTGACGCTCACACCCGCCCGCAGCAGCGCCATCGCCCGCTCGATCCGGCGGGTCATCAGGTAGCTGTACGGGGTCTCGCCGTAGGCCGCGCGGAACTGGCGCGAGAAGTGCGCGGGGGACATGAGCGCCTTGGCGGCCATGGTCGGGACGTCGAGCGGCTTCGCGTAGTCGCGGTCGATCAGGTCCCGGGCGCGGCGCAGGTGAGCGAGGTTCTCCAGCTCCTGCGGGGTCATGCTCCGACCGTAGCAAAGGGCCGCCTGCGCGCGACGGCCGTCACACATCGGCCTCTGCGACCTCCTCGCGCACCTGCGCCGGCGCCGGCTCCCACGCGAAGCCGTCGGGGTCCGCGAACGCCCTCGCGTCACCGGCGATCGCCAGCCGGTGCGACCCGTCCCCGTCGGGCGCGACCCCGGCGTCCTTGGCCAGCGCGCGGCGCCCGTACAGAGCCAGCGTCACCGGGCTCGCCGACGACTCGAACTCCACGTACTTGCGGCCGAAGCTCTTGGCCACGACGAAGCCGTGCTCGACGTAGAACCGCTTGCTCACGGCCACGTCGGTCGCACCCAGCAGGAGCACGAGCTTGTCGATCGTCCGGGTGGCCGGGCCGGAGTCCTTCTTCGCCGACGTCGCGATCTTCCAGAGCGTCCCGTCGGGGGCCCGGAGCACGCCGCCGACGCCCCAGAACGTCTTCTCGACCGGCTTCACGGGCTCGGCGCCCGCGGCGACGGCGTCGTCGACGAGCGCGCGGACGTCCGCGGGCTGCGGCACCGTGATCGAGAGCGTGAAGCCGCGGAACCCGGTGGTCGGGTCGTCCGAGGCCTGGAAGCGGAGCGGCGCGTCAAGCCCGAACGCGTCGCGGTAGAAGTTCGCGGCGGCCGTGGGGTCCGCCACCTGCAGGGTGATCGAGTCGATGGTTGCCATGCCGACGACGCTAGGTCGGGGCGGGCCGGCGGTGCTTCTCGGTTCCTGCTCGATCCGAACCCGTCACCAGCCGTCCGAGGAGTCGGCGTGCATGGCCGGGCACGCGGTGGCGCCGTCGGCGAGCATCTCGAAGTGCCACAGCTCGTTCGCGTACGCGCGGCACAGGCCCAGCTCGACCCCGTGCTCCTCCAGCCAGAGCGCGCCGTCCGTCGGACCCACGTCGATCGCCAGGCCCTGCACGTGCGCCGACGACTCGGGAGGGAGAACCCACCGGTGCGCCTCCTCGAGCGACCCGTAGCGCTCCACCGCGGCGTCGACGAGCGCCTGCTGCTCCGCGGCGGACCGCCACCCGGACGTGAGGGTCAGCTCGACGCCGTCGGCCGCCGCGGCCGCCTGGGCTGCCACGAACCGTCGCTCGAGCTCGGGGTCCAGCCCGTGCGCGACGTGCGGGGACGCGACCGCGAGCCGGTCCGACCCGCGCACCCCCGCCGTGGACAGGGCGTAGGCGGCCGCCGCGACCGCGACGCACGCGCCGGTCAGCAGGGCGATGCCGGTCGTCCGGGCACGCCGGCGGCGCACGCGCTCCGGGAGGCTGCCGATGTAGAGGGTCACGCTGTCACTGTGCGTTCCGGGCACCGCGCTCCGCGTCCACCCAGGAGCGCCTCGCGGGACCGGTCGCGTGGACCCGGGGTCGGACCCGGATCCTCCCGTGGGTGGTGGTCGTGTCGGTGGCGCGTGCCACGGTGGGTCCCATGGAGATCACCCGCCTGCAACCGGCTGGGCTCGTCCGGAGCCCGGCGTTCAGCCACGTCGCCGTCGTGCCTGCGGGCGCGACGACCATCTACGTCGGGGGCCAGAACGGCGTCGACGACACCGGCTCGATCGTGTCGGACGACGTCGCCGAGCAGTCCGCGCGCACCATCGACAACGCGGAGACCGCGCTGCGGGCGGCCGGCGCGACACTCGCCGACGTCGTGCAGTGGACCGTGCTCATCGCCGCCGACGCCGACCTCGCCGCCGCCTACGGAGCCATCGCGCCGCGCCTGGCCGGCCCCGGGGCGCCGCCGCTCGTCACCGCCGCGCGGGTGGCCGGGCTCGGCGTGCCGGGCGCGCTGATCGAGGTCAGCGCGATCGCCGCGGTGCTCCCGAGCGCCTAGAGGCCCTCGACGACCTTCTTGAGCAGGGCGAGGTCGGCCCGCACCAGGGCCGTGTCCCGCTCGAGCTCGTCGTCGCTCATCCCCGGCGCGCGGCGCAGCGTGAAGACCACCTCGCAGCCGTCGCCGTCGGCGAGCGCGCGCATCGGCACGTACACGGACTCGCCGGTGGGCGTGAGCACCTCGTGGTCGAGGACGCCGTACTCGTTGGGCGGCGCGAACGTCACCCGCACCCGGCCCGCGGGCGTCTCGACGAACCAGTGGCCGCCGTCGTGCACGACCGCGCTGCCCAGGCCCGGAGCCCACCGGGGCAGGTTGGCCGGGTCGGCGACGAAGGCGTACACCTGCGCCACCGGTCGGGCGACGAACACGCTCAGGTGCCGGGACTCGGTCATGTCGCGATGCTTGCACGGCTGGCACGATGGCGGCATGGAACGCGTGGTGGGGATCGGTGGGTACTTCGTGCGGGCGTCCGACCCCGCGGCGCTGGCCGCGTGGTACCGCGACTGCCTGGGCCTGGACGTCGACGAGCACGGGCTCTGGGGCCAGGAGGCTGGACCGACCGTGTTCGCGGCGTTCGAGCCCGGCACCGACTACTTCGGGTCCCCCACCCAGCAGACCATGCTCAACTTCCGGGTCCGCGACCTCGACGCGATGCTGTCCCAGCTGCGCGCCGCCGGCGCGGACGTGTCGGACGAGACGCAGGACATGGACGGCGTCGGTCGGTTCGGCTGGGTCACCGACCCCGAGGGCCGCCGGATCGAGCTGTGGCAGCCCGCCTGAGCGGGCGACGAGCGGCGCCGACCGCGCGTGTCGAGGCACGATCTGACGCGTGACCGTCGATGTCCAACGCCTGCGCCGTGACGCCCACGAGCGCGCCGTCGCCCGGCCCCGCCGCGAGTTCGCCGGTGCGGTCGACGACCTGACCCACGCCGGGGTGGCGATGCGCCGCTACGTGCCCGCGGTCGACGCGCCGGCGGCGGCGGTCGTGTTCCTGCACGGCGGGTACGGCCTGTTCGGCGACCTCGAGCTGCAGGACGGCTACTGCCGGCGGCTCGCCGAGCGGCTCGGCGTCGTCGTGCTGTCGGTGGACTACCTCCTCGCGCCCGAGTCGACGCTGGACGACGCCGCGGCCGACGCGCTCGCGGGCCTCGAGCTCCTGGTCGGCGACGGGTTCGCGAGGGTGCTGCTGTGCGGGGACTCCGCGGGAGGGGCGGTGGCGATCCGGGCCGCGCAGCGCTCGGCGGTCCCCCTCGCGGGCCTCCTGCTGACCAACCCGAACGTCGACCTGACGTTGGCGTCGTACGACGCTGCGCGACCCGCCGGCCCCGACCGGGAGCTGTCCGCGACGTCCTTCCGCGCCTGGGCCCGGGTGAGCGACCTGGCCGACGCCCCGCGCCTCGACCGTGAGGTCGCGCGACTGCCCAGCGTGGTCGTGGTCGTCGGGACCCTGGACTCGCTGCTGCCCGAGTCGCGCGCGCTGGCGCAGGCCTGCGAGCGCGCCGGGGTCGCGTGCCGGGTGGTCGAGCTGGAGGGCGCCGAGCACGGGTTCGTCGGGACGGACCGCGCGGAGGAGGCGCTCGCCGCGTTCCGGGAGCTCATCGACCGGGTCTGAGGCGCTCGACCGGCAGCCTGGGGGTCCGGCCGCCCGGACCAGTCCGTCCGACCGTCAGGCCTGCGATGGCTGCGTGCCTGGCGGCCCGGTGAGCACCGTCGGGCGGTAGTCCAGCAGCTGCAGGCGGCCGTCGAAGGTGCGGCTCTCCAGCAGCTCGAGGGCGACGTCCGGATACTCGTCGTAGATCCGCTCGCGTCCCGTCTTCCCCGTGATCACCGGGAACACCACCACGCGGAAGCGATCCACCAGGCCGGCCTCGAGCAGCGACCGGCACAGCGTGAGGCTGCCGATCGTGCGCAGCGACGCGCCGTCCGCCTTCATCGCCCGGACCTCCTCGACCGGGTCCTCGCGCACGACGCGCGTGCGAGCCCACGCCACGGGCTCGCGCAGCGTGGAGGAGAACACCACCTTCGGCAGCTCGGTCAGGGAGGCGAAGCTCGGGTCGTCCGACGCGGCCGCGAACTCCGCCATCAACCGGTAGGTCGTCGCGCCCATGAGGATCGTGTGCTCGGCCTCGGGCGACGCGTCGCGCCACGACACGTACTCGGGCCCCTCGAGACCCCAGTACCCCGGCCAGCCCTCCGCGGACGCGTAGCCGTCGAGCGAGATGATGAAGTCAACGAGCAGCTCGGACATCGGGTCCTCCGTCCTCCCGGGTCGTCCTCACCCTGCTCGCCCCGGCGCCGGGCGGCAACCGCGCTCGCGGCACGCCGTCGGGGAGGCGGTGAGATGCTGGCCGGATGCTCGAGGCGCTCACCGGCACCGGCCTGGCCACCGCGGCCGGGCTCAACGCGTACATCCCGCTGCTGGTCCTCGGCGCACTCTCGCGGTGGACCGACCTGGTGAACCTGCCTCCCGGCTGGGAGTGGCTCGGGAACGGCTGGGTCCTGGCCGTGCTGGCCGTGCTGCTGGCGCTCGAGGTCGTCGCCGACAAGATCCCCGGTGTCGACAGCGTCAACGACGTGGTGCAGACGGTCGTCAGGCCCGCCGCGGGTGGCATCGCGTTCGGTGCCGGCGCGAGCTCGCAGACCGCTGTCGTCACCGATCCCGGCGCGTTCGTGTCGTCCGGCCAGTGGATCCCGGTGGCCGTGGGCATCGTCCTGGCCCTCGTCGTGCACGGCGCCAAGGCCACCGCGCGGCCCATCGTGAACGTCACGACGCTCGGCACCGGCGCACCCGTGGTGAGCACCGCCGAGGACGTCACGAGCGCCGGGTTGTCGTTCGCCGCGATCCTGGCGCCCCTGCTGGTGCTGGTCGGGCTGATCGGGCTGGTCGTCGTGTGGTTCCGCATCCGCGCACGACGCCGGCGCGGCGGGCAGCCCGGGGAGCCGTCGCACGAGGTCTCGCAGCCGCCGCCGGTCGACGTCCCCTAGCCGCTGCTCGAGGGAGCAGCCCGCAGGAGAACCGGCGTCAGGCCTGCATGTCCACGAAGCGTGAGTAGTGCCCCTGGAACGCCACGACGAGCGTGTCCGTCGGGCCGTTTCGGTGCTTGGCCACGATCACGTCGGCCTCGCCAGCGCGCGGCGACTCCTTCTCGTACGCGTCCTCGCGGTGCAGCAGGATCACGATGTCGGCGTCCTGCTCGATCGAGCCCGACTCGCGCAGGTCGCTCATCTGCGGTCGCTTGTCGGTGCGCTGCTCGGCGCCACGGTTCAGCTGCGAGATGGCGATGACCGGGACCTCGAGCTCCTTGGCCAGCAGCTTGAGCGCCCGCGAGAACTCGGAGACCTCCTGCTGGCGGGACTCGACGCGCTTGCCCGACGACATCAGCTGCAGGTAGTCGATGACCACGAGCTTGAGGTCGTGCTTCTGCTTGAGCCGCCGGCACTTGGCACGGATCTCCATGAGCGACATGTTCGGCGAGTCGTCGATGAACAGCGGCGCCTCGGAGATCTTGCCCATGGTCGCGGCGATCTTGGCCCAGTCGTCCTCGCCCATCTGGCCGTTGCGCAGCTTCTGCAGGTGCACGCGCGCCTCGGCCGACAGCAGACGCATGGTGATCTCGTTGCGGCTCATCTCGAGGGAGAAGACCACCGAGGTCAGGCCGTGCTTGATCGACGCCGAGCGAACGATGTCGATGCCCATGGTCGACTTGCCGATGGCCGGGCGGGCGGCGAGGACGATCATCTGCCCGGGGTGCAGGCCGTTGGTCAGCCGGTCGAGGTCCGAGAACCCGGTGGGCACGCCGATCATGCCCTCGCCGCGGTGGCCCGCCGCCTCGATCTCGTCGACCGCCCCGCCGATGATGTCGCCCAGGATCATGTAGTCCTCGGACGACCGGCGCTCGGTCACGGCGTAGACCTCGGCCTGCGCGTTGTTCACGATCTCGTCGACGTCGCCGCCGTCGGTGCCGTAGCCGAGCTGCACGATGCGGGTGCCGGCCTCGACCAGCTTGCGGAGCACCGAGCGCTCCCGCACGATCCGCGCGTAGTAGCCGGCGTTGGCGGCCGTGGGGACCGACGAGATGAGCGTGTGCAGGTACGGGGCGCCGCCGATGCGCTGGATCTCGCCGCGCTTGGTCAGCTCGTCCGCGACCGTGATGGCGTCGGCCGGCTCGCCGCGGCCGTACAGGTCGATGATCGCGTCGTACACGACCTCGTGCGCCGGGCGGTAGAAGTCGGTGCCGCGGATCTGCTCGACGACGTCGGCGATCGCGTCCTTGGAGATCATCATGCCGCCGAGCACGCTGCGCTCGGCGTCGAGGTCCTGCGGCGGGGTGCGGTCGTAGCCACCGCCACCGCCGCGGCTCGTGCCGGACGGCGCGCCGTACTCGAGCTCCTCGATCGTCACCTGGTCCCCATCGTCGTCGTCGAACACATGTTCCATGGGGGGTCTGACATCCGCGCCCAGACGAGCCCTGCCGACGTTCCGACAGGTCCTCGCACACGCGACGTTAGGGCTCCCGAGCCGCGCGACCAAACCGCCGCGACGGCCTGTGGGGAACTGACCGCGCACCTGTGGGGACGGTTGTGGACTTCTGTGGAGCAACCCTCGCCTACTGTGAACCGAGCTGTGGATCGCGTCCGATTTTGTCCACAGGCCGTGGACAGTCGTGTGGACGGACGGGCGATCCTGCGCCTGGATCTGGCCCTCACCCGCGCAAACGCTGTGCACCTGCTGTGGATGGGAGAAAGGTTGGCCGAGATTTCATCTGTCGGACACCCGTCCCCCGGCCTGGACAGGCAGATACTCGCGCTCGCCGTGCCGGCCCTCGGCGCGCTGGTGGCCGAGCCGCTGTTCGTCCTCGTCGACTCGGCCGTCGTCGGCCACCTGGGCACCGCGCCGCTGGCCGGTCTGGCGCTCGCGTCGACCGTGCTGGTGACCGTCGTCGGGCTCTGCGTCTTCCTCGCCTACGCCACGACCGCGGCCGTCGCGCGACGCCTCGGGGCCGGCGACCGGGGCGGCGCGCTGCAGGTCGGCGTCGACGGGATGTGGCTCGCTCTCGGCCTCGGGGTCGTCCTCGCCGTGGTCACCTGGCTGAGCGCGCCGACGCTGGTGGAGGCGCTCGGCGCGTCCGGCGAGGTCGCGCACCAGGCCGTGACCTACCTGCGCTGGTCGTCGCCCGGGCTGCCCGGGATGCTCCTGGTCCTCGCGTCGACGGGCGCGCTGCGCGGCCTGCTGGACACCCGCACCCCGCTGGTGGTCGCCTCGTCGGGCGCGGTGGTCAACGCGGTGCTCAACGTGCTGCTGGTCTACGGGGTCGGCATGGGCATCGCCGGCTCGGGGCTGGGGACCGCCCTCACCCAGCTGGCCATGGCCCTCGTGCTGACGGTTGTGGTCGTGCGCGGCGCCCGGGCCGCCGGTGCCCACCTGCGGCCCGCCGCCGGCGGCATCTGGGCCAACGCCCGCGCCGGCACGCCGCTGCTGATCCGCACCCTCTCGCTGCGGCTCGCGATCCTGCTGACCGTCTGGGTGGCCACGGGCCTCGGCGCCGTCGAGCTGGCCGGGCACCAGGTGGTCAACGCGATCTGGGGCCTGGCGGCCTTCGCGCTCGACGCCCTCGCGATCGCGGCGCAGGCCCTCGTCGGCCACGCCCTGGGCTCGGCCGACGTCCCGCGGGTGCGCGCGATCCTGCGGCGGACCCTGCAGTGGGGCGTCGGTGCGGGCGCCGCGCTCGGGCTGGTCGTCGGCGGTCTGTCCTGGGCCTACGTGCCGCTGTTCACGTCCGCCGACGACGTCCGGCGCGCCGCCGTGGCCGCCCTGGTGGTCGCCGCCGTGACCATGCCCATGGCCGGCTGGGTGTTCGTGCTCGACGGCGTCCTCATCGGCGCCGGCGACGGCCGCTTCCTCGCGTGGGCCGGCATGGCGACTCTTGTCGTCTACGTGCCGTTCGCGATGGCCGTCCGAGAGCAGGCGCCACCCGGCGCCGCGGGACTCGCGTGGCTCTGGGCTGCGTTCGCCGGGGTCTTCATGCTCGCCCGCGCCGCCACCACCGGCTGGCGCGCCCGCGGCACCGCCTGGATGGTCACCGGCGCATAGAAGAGACGCCCCGCTCCCACCAGGGGAACGGGGCGCCTCTCAGGACTGCTCAGGTCAGGCTGCGACGACCTTGACGGTCACCGTCGCGGACACGTCTGCGTGCAGACGGACCGACACCTGGTAGTCGCCGAGGGCCTTGATCGGCTGACCGATCTCGACCTTCCGCTTGTCGATCTGCGGGGCGCCCGACTTCTTGACCGCGTCAGCGATCTCGGCAGTCGTGACGGCACCGAACAGACGGCCCGACTCGCCGGCCTTGGCCGACACGACGACCGGCTTGCTCTGCAGCGAGTCGCGGATCGCCTTGGCGTCGTCGAGCGTCGCGATCTCGCGGGCCTTGCGGGCCTTGCGGATCGCGGTGACGTCCTTCTCGGCGCCCTTGGTCCAGGGCGTCGCCAGGTTGCGCGGGACGAGGAAGTTCCGGGCGTACCCGTCCTTCACCTCGACCACGTCGCCGGGCTCACCGAGACCGGTGACCTCGTGGGTCAGGATGATCTTCGCCATGATGGTCCCCTTTCTCAGCGCGCCGACGACGAGTACGGCAGGAGCGCCATCTCGCGAGCGTTCTTGACGGCACGCGCGATCGCGCGCTGCTCCTGGACGGACACACCGGTCACCCGGCGAGCGCGGATCTTCCCGCGGTCGGAGATGAACTTGCGCAGCAGCGCAGTGTCCTTGTAGTCGACGACGTCGATCTTCGCCGCCTTGAGCGGGTTCTGCTTCTTCTTGGGCTTTCGGACCACGGCCTTGGCCATCGTGGTGCTCCTTGTCTGCTGGAGCCCTGGGCGTTGCCGTGCCCAGGGATGGGGAATGTCTGAGTGTCAGGCGCCGATCAGAACGGGGGCTCGTCGGAGTAGCCGCCGCCGGAACCACCTGCGGGCGTCGCCCACGGGTCGTCCTGCTGGCTGCTGCCGCCGCCGGAGCCACCGAATCCGCCGCCACCGCCACCGTTGTTGAAGCCGCCGCCGCCCCCGCCGCCGAAGCCACCGCCGCCGCCACCCGAACGCTGGGTCCGGGTGACCTTGGCCGTGGCGTAGCGCAGGGACGGGCCGACCTCGTCGACCTGGAGCTCGTACACGGTGCGCTTCTCGCCCTCGCGGGTCTCGTAGGAGCGCTGCACGAGCCGGCCGGTCACGATGACGCGGGTGCCCTTGGTGAGCGACTCGGCGACCGACTCGGCCGCCTCCCGCCAGATCGAGCAGCGGAGGAACAGCGTGTCGCCGTCCTTCCACTCGTTGCTCTGGCGGTCGAACGTACGGGGGGTGGACGCGACGGTGAAGTTCGCGACCGCAGCCCCCGAGGGGGTGAAGCGCAGCTCGGGATCCCCGGTCAGGTTCCCGATCACCGTGATGACGGTCTCACCGCTCATGCCCAGCTCCTCGTTCGTTCGATCAGTCGGAATGTGTGGAGCCGCACGCTACGCGCGCGCACCCACAAGAGATCAGGCGTCGGCGCGAAGGACCTTGGTGCGCAGGACGACCTCGTTGAGGCCGAGCTGGCGGTCGAGCTCCTTGGCGGTGTCAGGCGTCGCGTGGAAGTCGATGACGGCGTAGATGCCCTCGGACTTCTTCTGGATGTCGTACGCGAGACGACGGCGACCCCAGATGTCGACCTTGTCGACAGTGCCACCGTCGGTCTTGACGACCGTCAGGTACTTGTCGAGCGACGGAGCAACGGTGCGCTCCTCGATCTCGGGGTCAAGGATGATCATGAGTTCGTACTGACGCAGGCTCATACCCACCTCCTCTGGTCTCAGCGGCCACGGTCGATCCGTGGCAGGAGGGTCTGTGCGTCGCTGGCCGGACCGCTCCGTCCATGACGACGGCGCTCTCCGGGCACAGCAATCTCCAAGGCTACCCGGCCCGGAGCCACCGCCGAAATCGGCTGTGGACGGGCTGGGACCCGGAAGCTCGGGCGAGGGGCGGGCGAGCGCCCCTCGCCAGGGTCAGGGGGTCGGCGTGGGGGCCGGTGTCGGTGCGGTCGTCGGTGGCGCCTTGGGACCGGTCGAGATCACCAGGCCCACGCTGCTGCCGGGCGGCAGCGAGGTGCCGCCGCCGGGCTCGACGCGGATGACGCGGCCGCTGGTGACGGTGTCGGACGGCTCGGACGTGATGGTCGGGTTGAGGCCGACGTTGAACAGCGCCGCGGACGCGTCCGCCTCGAGCTTGCCCTCGAGACCGCCGGGCACGTTCACCGCCGCGGGTGCCTGCTCGGTGGGCGCGGTGGTGGGCTCGGTCGTCGGCGCCGTCGACGGTGCTGCGGTCGGCGTGCCCTTGGTCCCCACGTTGGCGCGGTCCGGGAACGGCACCACGTCGACGTAGGCGGGCATCGCGAAGACCTGCTTCATGTACGACGCCCACAGGAACGCCGGCCACGAGCCACCGGTGACCTCCTTGAGCGTGCGGCCGCCCTTGGTCTTGCCGAACGGCGTGATCGTGTCGATGCCCTTGCCGTCGACGCTCTGCTGGCTCAGCGAGACCTCGGTGACGATGTTCGGCGTGAACCCGATGAACCACGCCGACTTGTTGAGGCTCGCCGTGCCGGTCTTGCCGGCGATCGGGCGGCCGAGCGGCTTGACCCAGTCCTTGCCCGAGCCGGACTCGACGACCTGCTGCATGGCGTACGTGGTGTCGGCCATGACGTCGGCGGCGAACACCGACTCGCCCGCGACCTTGTGCTCGAACGCGACCGTGCCGTCGGAGTTCTTCACCGTGGCGACGATGTACGGGTCGTGGCGGGTGCCGCCCGACGCGATGGTGCCGTACGCGCTCGCCATGTCGAGCGGGTTCACCAGGTCGGTGCCCAGCACGTTGGCGGGGTTGGTGCCCATGGTGATCCCGACGCCGGCCGCCTCGGCCGTCTTCGCGGTGTTCTCGGGGCCGACCTTCATGTTGAGCTGCGCGTAGACCGTGTTCACGGACTGCGCGGTGGCCTTGACCAGGTCGATCGTGCCCTCCTGCTCGTTGTCGAAGTTGCGGACGGGCTCGTTGTTCGCCGGGTCCCAGCCCGGGACGACCTGCGGCGTGTGCCCGTTGAACTTCGTCGTGAGCGGGATGCCCTGCGAGAGGGCGGTGATCAGGGTGAACGGCTTGAAGGTCGAGCCACCCTGGATCGCGTCGTACGTCGCCCGGTTCTTGGAGTCGGTCAGGTAGTCCGGGCCGCCGTACAGGGCGAGGATCGCGCCGGTCTTCGGGTCGACGGACGTGATCGACGGGCGGACGCGGGCGGCGACGTCGTCGCCGTTGTCGGCGGGCTTGCCGCTCTGGCCCTCGAGCGTCCCGGCCATGAACTGGTTGACCTGGTCGACCGTGAGGTCCTGCATCTTCTTGTCGATCGTGGTCACGATGTTGTAGCCGGAGCGGTTGAGCTCGTCGCGCGTGATCTCGTACGGCGGCTTCTCCAGCTCGTCGATGACCATCTGCAGCAGGTAGCCGTTGGTCCCGCGCATGGTCTCGCTCGGCGCGTACGCGATCGTCGGCGGGAACACCATCGCGGCCCGCGCGGTCGGGTCCACCCAGCCCTGCTCCTCCATGGAGTCGAGCACGATGTTCCAGCGCGCCTCGGCCTTCGCCGGGCTGACCGCCGGGTCCCAGTTGTTGGGCGACGGGATGATGCCGGCCAGCAGGGCGGCCTGCTCGACCGTGAGCGCGGAGGCGTCGACACCGAAGTACGCCTGCGCGGCGGCCTGGATGCCGTACGAGTCGCGACCCCAGTAGATGGTGTTGAGGTAGCCGTCCATGATCTGGGCCTTGGACTTGCTCTTGGCCACCTTGATGGCCAGCAGCGTCTCCTTGAACTTGCCCACGTAGTCGGTGGTCGTCTTGTCGACGTAGTAGCGCTCGACGTACTGCTGCGTGAGGGTCGACCCGCCCTGGGTCTTGCCGCCGCGCAGGTTGTTGATGAGCGCGCGGGTCATGCCCGTGACGGAGACGCCGCTGTTGTTGGTGAAGAACGTCTTGTCCTCGGCCGCCGCGACCGACTGACCGACGTACGGCGGCAGGGCGGTGGTGTCGACGATCTGGCGCTTCTGCATGGCGAACGTGCCCATGACGGCCGGCGGGGTGCCGTCGGCGTCCGGCGCGAAGTAGACGGTGGACGTCTGCGCGCGGGTGTCGTCGGCGGGGTTCGGGACCTTGGTGAACGCGTAGGCGCCGACGACCGCGCCCATGCCGAGGAAGCCGACGGTGAGGACGGTGCCGAGCACCACGCGCCAGGAGGGCAGCCAGCGGTGCAGGCCGTGGAACCCGGTGCGCGGGTAGTCGAAGAAGCGTCGCTTGGGGGCGCTGCTGCCCGACGAGGACGTCGACCCGCGGGGCGCGCTGCGCTTGCCGCGAGCGGGAGCCCTCCGATTCGTGCCTGCCAACGCGCTGCCTTCCGTCCGACGACTGTGATGGGCGCGCCGCCCGGATCCGGGCAGGCGTCAGCCGCGCAGCCAGTATGGGGGACCGCTCTGTGCCCGCCAGTGGACCCGCGGGCCGAATGCGGAGAGCCTTCACACGATCGGCACGGCGCCCGCGAACACCGGCCCCACCTGGGCCTCAGGACGTGACGCCGGTCACCCCCGGCGGGGGCCGACTTGCTCGTGGAGTCACACTCGACATACTCTCCGGATGTATCGAGTTGATACATCGACTCCACCAACATCCTGAGGAGGTGCCCCTGTGCGCGGTCGTTCAGACGTGCTCGAGCCGGCCATCCTCGGGCTGCTCCACGAGTCCCCGATGCACGGCTACGAGCTGCGCAAGCGGCTCAACCTGGTGCTCGGCTCGTTCCGGGCCCTCTCGTACGGCTCGCTGTACCCCTGCCTCAAGTCGCTGGTCGACCGCGGCTGGATCCAGGGGACCGAGTCGATCGTGGCCCCCCACACCGTGGCGTCCAAGCGCGCCCGCATCGTCTACCAGCTGACCGCCGACGGCAAGGAGCACCTCCAGCAGGTGCTCGCGTCGTCCGGCCCCGCCACCTGGGAGGACGAGAACTTCGACGTCCGGTTCGCCTTCTTCGGGCAGACCGACGCCGAGACCCGCCTCCGGATCCTCGAGGGTCGGCGCACGCGCCTGACCGAGCGTCTCGAGACGGTCCGCCAGTCCTTCGCCCGCACCCGCGAGCGCATGGACGAGTACACCCTCGAGCTCCAGCGGCACGGCCTCGAACAGGTCGAGCGTGAAGTCCGCTGGCTCGACGGGCTGATCGACAACGAGCGCGGCCTTCGTCGCACCCGTCCTGCAGGCACCGGTCGTCCGGCCGTTGCTGACACACCCGTGGAGGACGACGACGTCGCCCCCGCGCGAACCACCGAGAAGGAGCGAGGATGACCTCCATCCGCGTCGCCATCGTCGGCGTCGGCAACTGCGCCGCGTCGCTCGTCCAGGGCGTGCACTTCTACGCCGACGCCGACCCGAGCGGCACCGTGCCCGGCCTGATGCACGTGCAGTTCGGCGACTACCACGTCAGCGACATCGAGTTCGTCGCCGCGTTCGACGTCGACGCGAAGAAGGTCGGCTTCGACCTGTCCGAGGCCATCGGCGCCTCGGAGAACAACACCATCAAGATCGCCGACGTCCCGCCGCTCGGAGTGACCGTGCAGCGCGGTGTCACCAACGACGGCCTCGGCAAGTACTACCGCGAGACCATCACCGAGTCCGACGCCGAGCCGGTCGACATCGTCGCCGCCCTGCGCGAGGCCCGTGCCGACGTCCTCGTCTGCTACCTGCCCGTCGGGTCCGAGATCGCCGCGAAGTACTACGCGCAGTGCGCGATCGACGCCGGTGTCGCGTTCGTCAACGCCCTCCCCGTCTTCATCGCGTCCGACCCGGTCTGGGCCGCGAAGTTCGAGGCTGCCGGCGTCCCGATCGTCGGCGACGACATCAAGTCGCAGGTCGGCGCGACCATCACGCACCGCGTGCTCGCCCGCCTCTTCGAGGACCGCGGCGTCGTGCTGGACCGCACGTACCAGCTGAACGTCGGCGGCAACATGGACTTCAAGAACATGCTCGAGCGCGAGCGCCTGGAGTCCAAGAAGCTCTCCAAGACGCAGGCCGTGACCTCCAACCTGTCCGGCCCCCTGGGCGGCAAGAAGGAGGACCGCAACGTCCACATCGGCCCGTCGGACTACGTCGCCTGGCTCGACGACCGCAAGTGGGCCTACGTCCGCCTCGAGGGTCGCGCGTTCGGCGAGGTGCCCCTGAACCTCGAGTACAAGCTCGAGGTCTGGGACTCGCCCAACTCGGCCGGCATCATCATCGACGCCGTCCGCGCCGCGAAGATCGCCAAGGACCGCGGCATCGGCGGCCCGATCCTGTCGGCGTCGACGTACTTCATGAAGTCCCCGCCCGTGCAGACCGAGGACACCGAGGGTCGCGCGCAGGTCGAGGCCTTCATCCGCGGCGAGCGCGAGCGCTGAGCTCGGCTCACCCGCTGATCTGACAGACGAAAGGCGCGCACCCCTCCGGGGGTGCGCGCCTTCGTCATGCCGGCTGCGACCTCACTCGCCGACCAGCCAGGACGTCAGGCCGGTGGTCCACCTGCCGCCCGGGGGGACCGGCGCCAGCACGAGGGAGCCACCGTCGGCGCCGTGCACCGTCAGCTCGGTCGGCAGGGTCGCCGCCTCGCAGCCCGGTGTCGCCGCTACGTAGACCGTCCCGCCGACCGCGGCGACCCGGTAGGAGGCAGTGGCCCTCTGCACGGGCGTGCCGTCGGTGAGGTACACGCCCTCGGGGCACGCGTTCGCGGTAGCCAGCCCGGGCGTGAGGGGCACGCCGGACAGGGCCGCGATCCCGTCGCTGACGAACGCACCCGCTCCGGCGGAGGTGAACGGGTCACCCTCGACCTGCTGCCGGACCACCGTGACGGTCCCGTCCAGGTCCGCCCGGACCAGTCGGGGGTTCCAGTCGAGCGGACCGCCTCCGCCGGTGAAGTCGAAGCACTGGGCCAGCACGCCCGTCGCATCGATCCAGGCGACGGTGCTGCACTGCGCGTTCGGCTGCCCGTAGGGGATCTCGACGCGCGTCCCCGCGACCGGGTCGACCACCACCACCGCGTCGGCCGATGCCGTGTCGGACGCGACCAGACGCCGGTCCGGGCTGAGGCTGACGGGCGAGGAGGAGGACCCGAGGCCAGGGATCGCCCGTGCGTCGCCGTCGACCGGCACGGCATAGGTGTCCGGTGAGCCGGGCCCTTGGACGGGTACCGTCCACACCTCGGTCCCGTCGGCGACCGTCGCCACGTAGACGCCGGGCAGCTGACGCGGGTCCGGCGTGACGGAACCGGTCCCCAGGTCGAGGGTCGCGGGCGCTCCTCCCACCGTCACCCGGGCGTTCGTCGCCCCCGCCCGCCACCACAGGATCCGGAGCTCGCTGGAGCTCGTCAGGTCCGCCACGAGGTAGCGGTCGCCGTGCGGCGACACGAGCAGCACGTACTGCCCGGCGACGGTGCCGTCCTCGGCAGCCGGGCGGTAGGTCACCAGCACCCACCCGGGCGTCGTCGCGGCCGGCAGACCGGCGGGCAGCGGCAGCGACGGCGGCATGCCGGGTGCCGTGAGCGGGATGGGAGTCGCCGTCGGGGTCGGCGTGGGGGACGGGGTCGGCGTCACCATCGTCGGCGACGGTGTCTGGGCCGGCGGCGGCGGTGTCGGGGTGTACCGGGACCCGATCCAGCCCGCGGTGGCCAGTCCGGCGATCGCCGCGACCGCGAGGGTGGACTCCACCGAGTGCCGGACCAGCCGCCGGTGCTTGACCCGACGCACCGTCCGGGCAAACGCGGCGGACGCCGGGGCGATCCCGGCGATCGCGCGCTCCTGCGCGACGAGGGCGTCGGCCATCAGGTCGCTGAGCTCACGCGTCATGGCGCACCTCCGGAGTGGGGACCAGCCGGACGGGCTCGCCGTCGCTGGTCGTGCTCGTCGTGCCGAGCAGGGCATTGAGCGTGCCGACGCCGTCGGCCACGTACCGCTTGACTGCGCCCTCGCTGAGACCGAGCAGCGTGGCGGTCTCGCGGACCGACAGGTCGTCGAGGTGACGGAGCACGACGCAGGCACGCTGCCGAGGGCTGAGGCGGGACAGCGCCGCGCGGAGCTCGTCGGGGAGGCCACGCTCGGCCGGCTCGTCGACGACCACCACCTCTCTGGCCGACGCGCGCTCCAGCGCCGCGTGCTCGACGGTGTCGTGCCGGGCGCGGTCGATGAAGCGCGAGACGATGGCGCGCCGCACGTACTGCTCGGCCTGCTCGACCGACCGGAACCGCGCCCGCCCGCCGAACGAGGACACGAGCGCGTCCTGCACCAGGTCCTCGGCGTCCGCGCGTGACCGGACCAGCAGCATCGCCCGGGCGACCAGTCGGGCGTAGCGCTCGGCGACCACCCGCTCGAGCATCGGCTCCCAGTGCCTGCTCATGTCGCCTCCTCCACGCCGTCCTACCAAGACAACGAGCCCCGCCGCCAGGAGGTTGTGGGTGGTGCGTGCGCGGGTGGGGAGACGGGCAGCGTGGAACCGGATGGGAGGATGACCCGGTGCAGGTGATCGCCGACCTCAAGGCCCTCTGGCCGCTCCGGGACTTCCGCAAGCTGTTCGCCGTCCGGCTCGTGAGCCAGACGGCCGACGGCATGTTCCAGGTCGGGCTGGCCACGCTGTTCTTCTTCTCGCCCGAGAACGCCAGCACCGCGGTCGGCGTCGCGACCGCCTTCGCCGTCCTCCTGCTGCCGTTCACCATCGTCGGCCCGTGGGCCGGGGTGCTGCTGGACCGGTGGCGGCGGCGGCAGGTGCTGTTCGTCGGCAACCTGGTCCGCGTCGCGATCACGCTGCTCATCGCGGTGCTCATGGTGACCGACGGCGTCGGACCCGCGGTGTACGTGCTCGCGCTGGTCAACCTGTCGATCAACCGGTTCCTGCTCTCCGCGCTCAGTGCGTCCCTGCCCCGCACGGTCGACGGCCCGCTGCTGCTCACGGCGAACTCGCTCACGCCCACCCTGGGCGCCGCGGCGGCCGGCGTCGGCGGTGCGATCGGCCTGGTGCTCGGCCTCGTGCTGCCGGCCGGGCGCGGCCGGGACGCGGCCGCGCTGTTCATCGCGGCGGGGGTCATGGCGACGGCGGCCGCGCTGGCCACGCGCCTGGGCAAGGACCGGCTGGGTCCCGACGAGCGCGCCGACGCCCGCCAGATGAAGACCGCGCTGAGCAGCCTCGCGCACGGCCTGGTCGCCGGGGCGAAGCACCTGATCGCGCGGCGGACCCCCGCCCGGGCGCTCGGCATCATGGCCGCGCACCGGTTCCTCTACGGCGTCACGTTCATCGCCAGCATCCTGATCGCGCGCAACCTGCTCTCGGACCCCGCGGACGCCGGCGAGGGCCTGCGCACGTTCGGCCTGGTGCTCGGGGCGTCGGCGGCCGGGTTCGTGCTCGCCGTCGTGCTGACCCCGGTGCTCTCGCCGCGCACCGGGCCGCACGTGTGGATCGTGCTCTGCCTGTCGCTCGCCGCCCTGAGCCAGCTGCTGCTCGTCGCGTCGGCGTCGCGCGGGGCGGTGCTCGTCGCCGCCGGCTCGCTGGGCCTGGCCGCGCAGGGCGCGAAGATCGCGGTCGACACGATCGTGCAGCGCGACACCGACGACGCCTTCCGTGGCCGGGCGTTCGCCCTGTACGACGTCCTCTACAACGCGGCGTTCGTCGGCGCCGCCGCGCTCGGCGCGGTCACGCTGCCGGACACGGGGTACTCCCGCGGCCTGTTCCTCGTCCTCGCGGTCGCGTACGCCGGCTTCGCCGCGCTGTACGGCTCAGCCTCTAGGGGGGTACCAACCGTGCGCGCGTCCGAGGCACGATTGGCCTCGTGAGCAGCAACGACAGGACGGCCGGGCTCCAGGGCGACCTGCCGCTGCGTGCCGTCCTCGCCAGCGACCTCGCGCTGAGCATCTCGGACGCGCTGCAGCCCGACAACCCGCTGGTCTGGGTCAACGGGGCGTTCACGCGGCTCACCGGCTACCCGGCGGACGAGGTGCTGGGCCGCAACTGCCGGTTCCTCCAGGGCCCCGACACCGACGCGGTCGCCGTGGCCCGCATCCGGACCGCGCTGGACGAGGGGCGGGCGAGCGCCTCGGTGATCCGGAACTACCGGCGGGACGGGTCCCCGTTCTGGAACCAGGTGGTGATCAGCCCCGTGAGCGACGAGACCGGGCTGATCACCCACCATGTCGGCATCCAGGCGGACGTGAGCGACCGTGCCGACGGCGACCGCGTGCGCGACCTCGAGATGGAGCTGGTCGAGCAGGCGACGGCCCGGCTCGACCTGCTCGCGCGGATCAGCGACGAGCTCGTCCGGCACCTGGACTACGACGACGCGGTCGACGCGCTGGGTGACATCGCCATCCCCGCGCTGGCCACCTGGGGCTACGTCGCCATGACCGACGACCGCGGCCGGTTCGCGCGCGTGCACCTGGTGACCGGCGACCCGCACGACCGCGAGACCGCCCGGGCCCTCGCCGACGCGGACATCAGCTGGCTGGCCCGCTCGCCCAAGATCGCCGAGGCGCTCACCAGCAGTCCCGGCTTCGTCGCCACCCCGTACTCGGTCGACCTCGCGGGTCTGCCCGACCGCACCACGCCGGAGCAGCTGGACCTGCTGCGCCGGCTGGGGCTGGGCAGCGCGATGGTGGTGCCGCTGCGTGCGCGCGACCGCGTCATCGGCGTGCTCGCCCTCGTGGCCGTGGACGGGTTCAGCGGCGACGCGGTCGTCACGGCCGCCCACCTGGGCCGCCGGGCCGGGCTCGCGCTCGACAACGTGCGGCTGTTCCTGGCCGAGCGCACCGCCGCGCTGACGCTGCAGCACAGCCTGCTGCCCCAGATCCCGCAGATCCCCGGGCTCGACATCGCCACCGCCTACGTGCCGTCGACCCGGCGCACCGAGGTGGGCGGCGACTGGTTCGACGTGCTGCCGCTGCCCGACGGGGCCATCGGTCTCGCGGTCGGCGACGTGGTCGGCCACGACCTGCGCGCCGCCGCCGCCATGGGCCAGCTGCGCTCGCTGCTGCGGTCGTACGCGTGGGAGGGGTCGACGCCGGGCCAGGTGCTCGCCCGGGCCGACGAGCTGGTGCGAGGGCTGGACATCGCCGACATCGCCACCTGCGCCTACCTGCGCTGGCGGTCGTCCGACGACGGCGCGCACGTCACCTACGCCCGTGCCGGCCACCCGCCGCCGCTGCTGCGGCTCGTCGGGGGCGAGGTGCGGTCGCTGGACGAGGGGCTGTCGACGCCCATCGGCCTGGCGGGACCGGGCGGCGCGGAGGCGACGATCGACGTGCCCGCGGGAGCGACGCTCGTCCTCTACACCGACGGCCTGGTGGAGCGCCGGGACCGCGGGTTGCGCGACGGCATCGCGGCCCTGACCGCCGAGCTCTCCGCCCTGCCGGACGGCGCCGACGCGACCAAGGTCAAGGACCGGCTGGTCGAGGCGTTCGTCGGCCCCCACCAGGAGGACGACGTCTGCCTGCTCGTGGTCAGGCGCGCGCTGCCCACCAGCTGAGCAGCTCGTCGCGCGCTGCCTCGGCACCCAGCGGTCCGCGCTCCATCCGGAGCTCGAGAAGGTACCGGTACGCCTCGCCCACCTCGCGGCCCGGTGCGAGCCCGAGGATCTCCATGATCTGCGTGCCGTCCAGGTCGGGCCGGACCGAGTCCAGCTCCTCCTGCTCCTGCAGGCGGGCGATCCGCTCCTCGAGGTCGTCGTACGCCGCGGACAGCCGCGCCGCCTTGCGCAGGTTCCGCGTGGTGCAGTCCGACCGGGTCAGCCGGTGCAGCCGCTCCAGCAGCGGGCCGGCGTCGGTCACGTAGCGGCGCACGGCCGAGTCGGTCCACGCACCCTCGCCGTAGCCGTGGAATCGCAGGTGCAGCTCGGTCAGCCGGGCGACGGCCTGCACGGTCGCCTTGTCGAAGCGCAGCTCCTTGAGCCGCTTGGCGACGAGCTTCGCGCCGACCATCTCGTGGTGGTGGAAGCTGACGCCGCCGCCCTCCTCGAACCGCCGGGTCCGCGGCTTGCCGATGTCGTGCAGCAGCGCCGCCAGCCGCAGCACCAGGTCGGGCCCGGGGACGACGCCGTCCGGGCCGGTCTCCAGCGCGATCGCCCGCTCGAGCACCATCAGCGAGTGCTCGTAGACGTCCTTGTGCCGGTGGTGCTCGTCGATCTCGAGGCGCAGCGCCGGCAGCTCGGGCAGCACGTGGTCGGCGAGACCCGTGTCCACCAGCACCTCCAGGCCCGCACGCGGCTGGTCCGAGAGCAGCAGCTTGCTCAGCTCGTCGCGCACGCGCTCGGCCGAGACGATCGCGATGCGGTCCGCCATGTCGACGATCGCCTCGCGCGCGGCGGGGTCGACCCCGAAGCCGAGCTGCGCGGCGAACCGCGCGGCGCGCATCATCCGCAGCGGGTCGTCGTCGAACGACTGCCGCGGGTCGACGGGGGTGCGCAGCAGGCCGGCCGCGAGGTCGGTCAGGCCGTCGAACGGGTCGACGAACGTCAGCTCGGGCACCCGGACCGCCATGGAGTTCACCGTGAAGTCGCGGCGGGACAGGTCACCCTCGAGCGAGTCGCCGAACGCGACCTGCGGCTTGCGCGACGCTGGGTCGTACTCGTCGGTGCGGTAGGTGGTGACCTCGACGACGACGTCCTCGGCCAGCGACGAGCGGCGGCCCGCGAACCGGCGGGCGCCGATGGTGCCGAACTCCTTGCCGATGTCCCAGTGCGCGTCGCCCCAGCGCGCCAGGATCGCCTCCGTCTGGTCCGGCATCGCGGACGTCGTGAAGTCGAGGTCGGCCGAGACCCGGCCGAGGAAGGCGTCGCGGACCGGACCGCCGACCAGCGCGAGCTCGTGCCCGGCGGCGCGGAACAGCTCGCCCAGCTCGAGCGCGTCCGCGGGCAGGCCGGCCAGCACGCCGAGGGCGCGCTTCCGGAGCGCGGCGAGGGCGGCATTCAGGTCGGAGGGCTCAGGGCTGACGGACGGCACTCGTCCAAGCCTGCCAGACGCACAGGGTGACGCGGCCCGCTCCGGGCGGGGGGCGGGGCGTCGAGTCGTTACAGTGTCGATATGTCGAGCCCGGCGCGCCCACCCGTCCCCGGGGGCGTCCCGTCGCCGCCGGGCGGTCATCCGCTGCGCATCGACCCCCGCCACAGCATCAGCCGCGTGCCCGCGCCGCCGCTCCCTGTGGTCGACGAGACGTCGGCGGGCGGCATCGTCGTCAGCCGACGCCAGGGCGTCGACCACGCCGCGGTCATCGCGCGCCGCAACCGCGCCGGGCGGCTCGAGTGGTGCTTGCCCAAGGGACACCTCGAGGGCGACGAGACCCCCGAGGAGGCCGCGGTCCGCGAGATCGCGGAGGAGACCGGCATCACCGGGCAGGTGCTGCGCAGGCTCGGGGTCATCGACTACTGGTTCAGCGGCGACGACCGCCGGGTGCACAAGGTCGTCCACCACTTCCTGCTCGGGGCCACCGGCGGGTCGCTGACCGTCGAGGGCGACCCGGACGGCGAGGCCGAGGACGCCGCGTGGATCCCGGTGGCCGAGCTGCACGGCATCCTGGCGTACCCGAACGAACGGCGCCTTGCCGAGGCAGCACTCCTCGTGCTCGTCGGCGAGGCATGAGCGCCCGCTCGCTGCGACGCCGGGTGCTGTGCGCGGCCCTGGCCGTCGCGGGTGCGCTCGCGAGCGTCGCCCTCCCCGCGAGCGCGGCGACCAAGGAGCCCGACCTCCCGGTCTCCGTGCAGATCACGTCGGTCTCCCCGAGCGTGCTGCGGCCCGGCGAGGACCTGCAGGTCCACGCGGTGCTGCGCAACGACGGCGACACGGCGATCGCCCGGCCCAGCGCCGCCCTGCGGCTCAGCCGGTTCCGCGTGAGCTCGCGGGCCGAGGTCGACGCCTGGGCGCAGGGCGGGGCCTCGGGGCTCGGGCGCACGTCCCGCGTGGCCACGGCACCGGTCGCCGCACCGCTGGCGCCGGGGGCGAGCATCGCGGTCGACCTGGTGGTCCCGGCCGCCGGCATCCGCCTGCTCGACGGCGCCGACACCTGGGGACCGCGCGGCCTGGTGGTCGAGGCGCTGGACGGGTCCGACCGGGTGGGACTGCAGCGCACGTTCCTGCTCTGGCTCACCACCGACGACGTGCCGCAGGTGCCCGTGTCGATCCTCGTCCCCGCGGTCGGCCCCCCGTCCGCGCCCGCGCCGGCCGAGGACGGCGCCGGTCCCGACGAGCAGACCGTCGCCGCGCTCGACGAGCTCACGGCCCCCGGAGGCCGGCTCCACGACCTGGCGACGGCGGTGGCCACCGACCCGGACATCGGCGTCGCTGTGGACCCCGCGCTGCTCGCCGCCGCCTCCGCGGGCACGCCGCGCACCCGCACGTGGGCCACCGAGCTCACCGACGAGCTGCGCACCCACGACGTCGTCGCGCTCCCGTGGTCCGACCCGGACATCGCCGCCGCCGCGCACGCCCAGCACGCCGACCTGGTGCAGGTCGCGGTCGACCGGACCGCGCAGGCGGACACGTCCGGCCTCGACGCGGCGTCCGGGCTCCTGTGGGCGCCGGGCGCGGAGCTCCCCGACCAGACGACGGCGGCCGTGACGTCGCAGGTGGGCGCCGACCTGCTCGTGCTGCCGCCCCGCACGGACGCGGACGCGCGGGTGACCCCGGACGCCCACGCGTCGGCGCACACCACCGTCGGCACGGTCGCGACGCTCGGCCCCGACCGGACCCTCACGCAGCTGCTCGCCGCCCCGCGCACCGTCGACCCGGGCGCCACCACGACCACCACGGTGCAGCGCGCGCTCGCGGAGCTGGCCGTCATCAGCCGGGAGGCGTCCGACCCGCCGCGGCTCCTGCTCGCGCCCGACCGCGCCTGGGTGCCGGACCTGCCCAACGTCACGGCCCTGCTCACCGCGCTGCAGAGCAGCCCCTGGGTCAGGGTCGCCCCGGTCGCCACGCTCCGCGCCGTCGCCGCGAACCCCACCCGGACCACGCTGCCCGCGGAGAGCACGGGCGCCGACGAGCTCGCCCCGGCCTCCGTCCGCGCCGTCGCCGACGCCCGCGAGCGCGCGATCGCGTTCGCCAGCGTGACCAGCGAGCCGGCCATCCTGCTCGAGGGCGTGGACACGGCCGTCCTGGCGCCGCTGTCCGTCGCCTGGCGCGCGGAGCCGGCCGGGCGCGACGCCCTGGTGACGTCGGTGGTCGACGAGGTGGACGCGCGCACCACCGGGCTGTCCATCGCGCGGGTGAGCGACGTCCGGGTGGTCGCCGCCGACAGCGAGCTCCCCATCGTCGTGCGCAACACGCTCGCCGTCCCCGCGACCGTGCTGCTCGAGGTCACCCCGCGCAAGGCCTGCCTCGAGGTCGGCGACATCGAGCCCGTGGCGGTCGACGCCGAGAGCGAGCTGAGCGTCCGGATCCCGCTGCACGCGCGGGCCAACTGCTCGGTCGTCGTCACGGCCCGCCTC
This sequence comes from Cellulomonas sp. ICMP 17802, assembly GCF_041295535.1. Classification (NCBI taxonomy): domain Bacteria; kingdom Bacillati; phylum Actinomycetota; class Actinomycetes; order Micrococcales; family Cellulomonadaceae; genus Cellulomonas; species Cellulomonas sp. ICMP 17802. Next base: position 150,350 of record NZ_JBGFQZ010000001.1, read on the forward strand.
ACCGCGACCGACGGGCTCGCCGTGTCCCCGACCGTGCGGTTCACCGCGCAGGTCGCGCCCACCATCGAGAGCATCGGCACCATCGTGGTCGGCGTGCTGCTCGCGATCGGGCTGGTGCTCGGGATCGTGCGGACCGTACGCCGCGGGCAGAGCGGCCGGCGCGGCGCCCGGACCGTGTCGGAGGCCGACGCCCCGACCACGCTGCCCGTGCTCGGCGGGACGCCCGAGGACGAGCAGGAGCCCCGATGACCGCCACCTCCGACGACGGGGTGCGGCGCGGCGCAGCGCTGATGGCCTCGGGCACCGCCGCGTCGCGGATGCTCGGGCTGCTGCGCGGCATGGTGCTCGTCGCGGCGATCGGGGCGACCGGCCAGGCCGCCGACGCCTTCGCGGTCGCCAACAAGCTGCCCAACGTCCTCTACATGCTGCTCGCCGGCGGCGTCCTCAACGCGATCCTGGTCCCCCAGGTGGTCCGCGCGTACCGGCGCTCCGGCGGCCAGGAGTACGTCGACCGGCTGCTCACCTTCGGGTTCGTGGTGCTGGCCGGGGCCTCGCTGGTGCTCACGGTCGCCGCGCCGCTGCTGGTCCGGCTCTACTCCGACCCGTGCAGCCAGTCGCAGACCGGCCTCGCGACGACGTTCGCGTACTGGTGCATCCCGCAGCTGTTCTTCTACGGGGCGTACGCGCTGCTGGGCCAGGTGCTCAACGCGCGCGGCTCGTTCGGGCCCTACATGTGGGCGCCGGTGGTCAACAACGTCGTGTCGATCGCCGGGTTCGGCGTCTTCATCTGGGCCTTCGGCATGGCCAAGAGCACCGACGTCGAGCTGGCGGCCACGTGGACGTCTGGCCAGGTCGCGCTGCTCGCCGGCGCCGCCACCCTGGGCGTCGTCGCGCAGGCCGTCGTGCTGATCCCGGCGCTGCGCCGCGCCGGCGTGCACTACCGGCCGCGCTGGGGCCTGCGGGGCTCCGGGCTGGGCCGCGCGGGGAACGTCGCCACGTGGACGCTCATCGGCCTGACCGTCGGCCAGCTGGGCTACATCGTGGTCTCGCGGGTCGCCTCCCAGGCGCCCGGGGCCGCCGCCGGTGCCGTCGCGTGCGCGGCGCCCGGCGCGGTCGCCGGCAACGCGGCCTACGACTACGCGTTCCTCATCTTCATGCTGCCCCACTCGCTGGTCACGGTCTCCCTGGCCACCGCGCTCTTCACGCGGCTGTCCGGCCAGGCCCACGACGGCGACGTCGACGGCGTGCGGGCCACGCTGTCGTCCGGGCTGCGGGTGGTCGGCATCTTCACCATCGCGGCCACCGCGGTCATCGCCGTGCTGGTCACGCCCCTCACGCAGCTGGTGCTCTGGACGGCCACCCCGGCGGCGGCCCACGCCGTCGCCGGCGTCGTGCTGACGATGATCCTCGGGCTCGCGGCGTTCGGCGCCTGGTCGATGTGCCAGCGCGTGTACTACGCCTACGAGGACGCCCGGGGGATGGTCCCGATCCAGGTCGCCATGGCCGCCGTCGTCGTGCTCGGCACCCTGCTGGGCCGGTCCGTCCTGCAGCCCGGGCTCTGGGTGGCCGGCGCCGGGCTGGCCATGAGCGTGTCGTACGCCGTCGGCACCGCGCTCGCCCTCTGGCACCTGCGGCGCCGGCTCGGCACGGTCGACGGAGCGCACGTCGCGCAGGTGCACGCGCGGGCCCTCGTCGCGGGCATCGCCTCCGCCGCGGTCGGGTTCGCGCTGCAGCAGGTGCTCGCGCACACCATGCCCGGCGGCCATCTCACCTCGATCGTCGAGTGCGTCGTCGTCGGCTCGGTCATGGGCGCCGTCTACCTGGGCGGCCTGCGGGTGCTCCGGGTGCGCGAGCTCGACCAGCTGCTGGGACCGCTGCTGGCCCGGATCCCCGGAACGGGTCGCCTGCGCGGGGGACGCCGCTGATCCAGCACGTCTAGCATGCAGGTGGTCGTGCGGACGTGCGGGCTGGGGATCGACACGGAGGTGCTGGTGAGCGAGGTCGTCGGACGAGGCACGGTGCTCGCGGGCCGCTACCGCGTGCTCGCCCCGGTGGTGTCCGACCTCGAGGGCGCCAGCGCGTGGCAGGCGACCGACCAGATCCTCGACCGCCCCGTGCGCGTGCGCATCCTCGAGCACGGTGCCGTCGCCCCCGCGCTCGACGCCGCCCGCCGTGCCGCTCTGGTCACCGACTCCCGGCTCGTGCGGGTGCTCGACGTCGGCACGCACGAGGGCTACGGCTACGTCGTCTCCGAGCAGCTGGTCGGCCCGTCCCTCGCGCAGCTCGCCGCCGCCGCCCCGCTCACGGCCGAGCAGGCGCGCGCGATCGTCGGCGAGGCGGCCTCCGCGCTCGAGGTCGCCCGGCGGCGCGGCGTCCACCACCTCGCCCTGCGGCCGTCCGTGCTGCACGTCAGCCCCGACGGACGCGTGCTCCTGGGTGGTCTCGCGCTCGATGCCGCCCTGCTGGGCGACTCGGGCGGCGACGCCCGGTCCACCACCCGTGCCGACGCCGTCGGCCTGGTCCGCCTCCTGTACGCCGCCCTCACCGGCCTCTGGCCGGCCGACCCGCGCGCGCCGCAGACGCCCGGCGGGGAGACCTTGCCGCCCGCGCCCGTGGTCGACGGCTCGCCGGTGGCCCCCGCGGACCTCGTGCCGGGCGTGCCCAACGACCTCGACACCCTGTGCGTCGTGACTCTGGGGCCGAACGACGACGGCCCGCACAGCCCCGGCGAGCTTGTGCGCGAGCTCGAGCCGTGGGGTGAGATCCGCGCCTCCGTCGACCCCGCGCCGGTCGGCGGGGCGGCGGTCACCGCGCAGTTCCCGCCCACGGGCGAGGCCGCGCCCGGTGGCGGGGTTCCCGAGCCCGACGAGGGCGACGAGCAGGACACCGCGCCCGTCGTGGTGCAGCGGCAGTCCGTCCGGACCGCGTTCCAGCAGCAGGACCCCCCGGGCGCGAACCGCCCGGGCACGCCGCCGCCCGCCATCCCGGCGCGCGCCGGGTCGCTCGGGGCCACCCCGGTCGAGCCCGCGACGGTCCCTACCGGTCCTCCCGCGCCCGAGCCGCCCGTCGCGGCCACGGCCACGCTGCCGCCCACCGCCCCGGCCCCGGCCCCGGCCCCGGCCCCGACGCCACCACCGCCCGCCCCCGAGCCTCCGGTGCTGCCCACCGTGATCCGCCGCCCGGTCGCGCAGTCGACCGGGTCCGGCGCTCCGCCCTCCGTGCCCCCCGCCGTGCCGCCGGCCGCCGCACCGCCGCCCGCGCCGACGTCCGCGTTCGACTTCGGCGACGTCATCGGCGCGGAGCAGGCCACGCGGGCGCGCCGGCCCACGCGGCTCCGGTTCGACCCGACGGCGTTGGTGCTGATCATCGTCGTGATCGTCGTGATCGTGGGCGTGGTGCTGGCGTTCAAGGCGCTGTTCTCGTCGACCGGATCGTCGGGGAGCCCGAACACCGCGGCGTCGCAGAGCACGTCGGCGCCCGCCGGGTCGGCCGCACCGACCGAGGCCGCGCCCGCGGCGTCCGAGCCCGCCGCCCCGGTCGGTGGCGCCCCGGTCATCGCCTCGGCGACCACGATCGACCCGTCCGACTCCGACGGCGAGCACCAGGAGGACGTGGCCAAGGCGTTCGACAGCGACCCGTCGACGTTCTGGTACACCCAGACCTACAAGCGAGACGACTTCGCGGGCTTCAAGAACGGCGTCGGCTACGCGATCACGCTGACGGCGAAGACCACCGTCACCACCGTGACGCTGCACTCCAACAGCACGGGCGGCAACGTCGAGATCCGGGCGACGGACGCCGCGAACCCGACCACGGGACCGGTGCTGGCCTCCGGGCCGTTCGGGCCCGACGCGGTGTTCACCCTCAACCCCGCGACCGAGACCCAGTCCCTCGTCCTGTGGATCACGCAGCTGCCCACGGCTCCCGACGGCGGCTTCCGGCTCGAGCTGACGGAGATCGCCCTGTCGTAGGCGGGCCCTGGAACAGATCCCGCCTAGGATCGGTTGATCCCGTCAGCCCAGCCGGAACGTCTCCGGCATGCCGAACCGCAAGGAAGTCCCGTGACCGAGCAGTCCACCACCATCCGCGATCTCGTCATCGTCGGCTCGGGCCCGGCCGGCTACACCGCCGCGATCTATGCTGCCCGCGCGGGCCTGGCGCCCCTCGTCATCGCGGGTTCCGTCACCGCCGGTGGCGCGCTGATGAACACCACCGAGGTGGAGAACTTCCCCGGCTTCCCGGACGGCGTCCAGGGCCCGGAGCTCATGGAGGGTCTGCAGAAGCAGGCCGAGAAGTTCGGTGCCGAGGTGCTGTGGGACGACGCGTCGTCGCTCGACCTGACCGGTGAGATCAAGACCATCGAGACCCTCGGTGGCGAGACCTTCCGGGCCCGCGCCGTCATCCTGGCCACCGGCTCCGCCTATCGCGAGCTGGGTCTCGACGACGAGAAGCGCATGTCGGGCCGCGGCGTGTCCTGGTGCGCCACCTGCGACGGGTTCTTCTTCCGCGACCAGGAGATCATCGTGGTCGGCGGCGGCGACTCGGCCGTCGAGGAGGCCACGTTCCTCACCCGGTTCGGCAAGCGCGTCACCCTGGTGCACCGCCGCGACCACCTGCGCGCGTCCAAGATCATGGCTGACCGCGCCGCGAACGACCCGAAGATCGAGTTCGCCTGGAACAGCGAGGTCGTGGCCATCCATGGCGAGAACAAGGTCACCGGCGTGACCCTGCGCGACACGGTCACCGGTGAGACCCGCGAGCACCCGGCCACCGGCGTGTTCGTCGCCATCGGCCACGTCCCGCGCTCCGAGCTGGTGCGCGGGCAGGTCGACCTGGACGACGAGGGCTACGTGCAGGTCATCGGCCGCTCGACGGCGACCAACCTCACCGGCGTCTTCGCGTGCGGCGACCTGGTCGACCACACCTACCGCCAGGCGATCACCGCCGCCGGCTCCGGCTGCGCCGCGGCGCTCGACGCCCAGCACTTCCTGGCGTCGCTCGGCGACCTGGTCGCGCCGGTCCCCCCGATCGAGTCCTACGCGCAGGAGATCCGATGAGCACCACCGCCCCCGTCACCGACGCCACGTTCCAGGCCGAGGTGCTGGAGTCGACCGTGCCCGTGATCGTCGACTTCTGGGCCCCGTGGTGCGGACCGTGCCGCATGGTCGCCCCGGTGCTCGAGGAGCTCGCGGCCCAGTACGACGGCCGTGTGAAGATCGTCAAGGTCAACTCCGACGAGAACCCGCAGGTCACGGGCGACTACGGCATCGTCTCCATCCCGACGCTCAACTTCTACGCCGGCGGTGAGCTGGTGAAGTCGGTGATCGGCGCACGGCCCAAGTCGATGATCGCCGAGGACATCGAGAGCGTGCTCGCCTCCGTCTGACGCCTTCCGAGAGCCCCCTGCCCAGCGGCAGGGGGCTCTCGTGTCGCTGGGACGGTGCACGGAGCATCGTGGCCGCCGTGCGAAACTCGGCTGCATGACTGAGCACCCGGTTCCCGACGGCGAGACGTCGGGCCCCCCCACGTCCTTCGCCGCCGGCACCGGAACGCGCCTCGACCGCTGGCTCGGCTCCTACGCCGAGCGGACCCACGGCATGCGGTCGTCCGAGATCCGCGCGCTGTTCGCCGTCGCCAACCGCCCCGAGGTCGTCTCGCTCGCCGGCGGCATGCCGTTCCTCGAGGGCCTCCCGCTCGACATCCTCGGCGACCTCGCCCAGCGCGTCGTCGCCACCCGCGGTCTGCAGGCGCTCCAGTACGGGTCCGGCCAGGGCGACGAGACGCTGCGCGAGCAGATCCTCGACGTCATGGCCCTCGAGGGCATCGACGCGCACCCGGACGACGTCGTCGTCACCACCGGCTCGCAGCAGGCCCTCGACCTGGTCACGCGCATCTTCATCGACCCGGGCGACGTCGTCGTCGCGGAGGCCCCGTCCTACGTCGGCGCGCTGGGCGTCTTCCGCGCCTACCAGGCCGACGTGGTCCACGTGCCCATCGACGCCGACGGCCTGATCCCCGCCGCGCTCGAGTCCACGCTCGCCTCGCTGGCGCGCGAGGGACGCCGGGTCAAGTTCCTCTACACGGTGCCCAACTTCCACAACCCGGCGGGTGTCTCGCTCTCGGTGTCGCGACGCCCCGAGGTGCTGGCGATCGCGCGGCGCTACGGCGTCCTCGTGCTCGAGGACAACCCCTACGGCCTGCTCGGCTTCTCGGGGGACCCGCGGCCCGCGCTGCGCTCGATGGACGACGAGGGCGTGCTCTACCTCGGCTCGTTCTCCAAGACGTTCGCCCCCGGCTACCGCGTCGGCTGGGTGGTCGCCCCCCACGCCGTGCGCGAGAAGCTGGTCCTGGCCAGCGAGTCCGCGATCCTGTGCCCGTCCAACGCCTCGCAGATCGCGATCTCGACGTACCTGGCCACCTGCGACTGGCAGGGCCAGATCAAGTCGTACCGCGAGCAGTACCGCGAGCGGCGCGACGCCATGGTCTCCGCCCTCGCCGAGCACCTTCCCGACGCCTCCTGGAACGTCCCCGACGGCGGCTTCTACACCTGGGTCCGCCTGCCCGACGGCCTCGATGCCAAGGACATGCTGCCTCGCGCCGTCACCGCCCGGGTCGCCTACGTCCCCGGCACCGCGTTCTACTTCGACGGCTCCGGCGCCGACCACATGCGCCTGTCCTTCTGCTACCCCACGCCCGACCGCATCCGCGAGGGTGTCCGTCGCCTGGCCGGCGTCGTCGCGGGTGAGCGCGAGCTGGTCGAGCTCTTCGGGACCACCGGCTCGATCGGGCAGCGGGACGTCGAGGCACCCGGTCCGGATGTCGCCTGACCTGCGGCTTCACTCCGCCGACGCCCCGCCCGACCGCCCCGACCTCGTCGCTCGTTCCGCGTCTACCGCTCGTTCCGCGTCTGCCGCTCGTCCCGCGTCTGCCGCTCGTCCCGGGTCTGTCGCTCGTCCCGGGTCTGTCGCTCGTCCCGCGACTGTCGCTCGTCCCGCGTCTGTCGCACGTCCCGCGCCCGTCGCACGTCCCGCGCCCGTCTCCCGTCCCGCCATCGGAGCTCCGCTGTCATGACCGCCGTACCGCCGCCACGCGTCGTCGTCCTCGCCGGGGGCCTGTCCCACGAGCGTGACGTCTCGCTGCGCTCCGGCCGACGGGTCGCGGACGCCCTCCGATCCGTCGGCGTCGACGTCTCGGTGCACGACGTCGACGCCGACCTGGTCCCCGCGCTCCTCCAGCTGCAGCCGGACCTTGTCTGGCCGTTGCTGCACGGGACCAGCGGCGAGGACGGATCGGTGCGGGACGTCGTCCAGATGCTCGGGCTGCGCCTCCTGGGCACCGGCCCCCGCGAGAGCCGCATCGCGTGGAGCAAGCCCATCGCCAAGACGGTCGCCGTCCGTGCCGGGCTCGCGACGCCCGACTTCGTGACGCTCCCGCAGTCGCTGTTCCGCGAGCTCGGCGCGCGGCAAGTGCTCGACTCGATCGTGCGTCGCCTCGGCCTGCCCGTCGTCGTGAAGCCCTCCCGCGGCGGCTCGGCGCTCGGGGTCACGCTCGTGTCCGGCGCCGACGCGCTCCCCCAGGCGATGGTCGACTGCTTCGCGTACAGCGACACGGCCCTGGTCGAACGGGCCGTCGCGGGTACCGAGGTCGCCGTGAGCGTGGTGGACACCGGGGACGGGCCGTTCGCGCTGCCGGCCGTGGAGATCGTCACCGACGGTCCGTACGACTTCGACGCGCGCTACAACCCTGGGCGCACCGAGTACTTTGCGCCCGCCCGGCTGTCGCCGGCCCTGACCGAGCGCGTGCGCGACGTGGCCGTGGCGGCACACGTCGCGCTCGGTCTCGAGGGCCTCTCGCGAACCGACCTCATCGTCGACGACGACGGCACCGTGTGGTTCCTCGAGGTCAACGTCGCACCCGGGATGACCGAGACGTCCCTTCTCCCGCAGGCCGCCGAGGCCGCCGGGCTGCAGCTCGGCGACCTCTACCGGGCGCTGGTCGAGGCTGCGCTAGCGCGCTGACCTGCGGCAACACTCGTTCCTGTACACACACGCGCGGCGGGCGTGTACGTGACGCCGGCCGCCGCTCGTCCCGCTCAGCCCTTGAGGAGGCCTGGGTCCTCAGGGGCCAGGCTGGCCAGGATCCGGTTCAGGTCCTGCACCGAGGCGAACTCGACGGTCAGGCGGCCGCGCGACTTGCCCAGGCTCACCTTGACCCGGGTGTCGAATCGATCCGAGAGCCGAGCTGCCAGGTGGTCGAGGGCCTCGTTCTTCACGCCGGCCCGCGGCGCCGCGCGACGCACGGCGGGCTCGCCGTCTCCCCCGAGCGACACGATCTCCTCGACCGCGCGGACCGACAGCCCCTCGGCGACGATCCGCTGGGCGAGCCGCTCGATCGCCGCGCCGTCGCTCAGCCCGAGCAGCGCGCGGGCGTGCCCTGCGGACAGGACGCCGGCCGCGACTCGTCGCTGGACCAGCGGCGGCAGCTTGAGCAGGCGCAGCGTGTTCGAGATCTGCGGCCGCGACCGCTGGATCCGCGTCGCCAGCTGCTCGTGCGTGCAGCCGAAGTCGTCGAGCAACTGCTGGTAGGCAGCCGCCTCCTCGAGCGGGTTCAGCTCCGAGCGGTGCAGGTTCTCGAGCAGGGCGTCCCGCAGCAGGTCCGCGTCCTCGGTGTCGCGGATGATCGCCGGGATCGTGGCGAGCCCGGCCGCCTGGGTGGCACGCCACCGGCGCTCGCCCATGATCAGCTCGTACCCGTCACCGGCGTCCCGCACGACGATCGGCTGGAGGACGCCGACCTCACGGATCGACCCGACCAGCTCGTCGAGCGCGTCCTCGTCGAAGACCGTCCGCGGCTGCTTGGGGTTGGGGCGGATCTCCCCGACGGGCAGCTCAGCGAACCGCGCACCCGGCACGGGGACCAGTCCGTCGCCGCTCTGGACCGCCTCGGTCGGAACGGCCGCCTCGGTGATCGGCTCCACGGGCACACCGTCATCTCCCGCCGACTGCGGGAGCACGTCGACCTCGGGCACCTGCACGGCCTCGTCGACCTGCTCGGCGACGACCTGCGGCGACGTCTCGACAGGCGGCGCCTCCGTCAGGACGGCCGTGGTGCTTGCGCCCGACGCGGTGGCCTCGGCGCTGTCCCGCTTGGGGTCGGGGAAGAACACGTCGACCGGTCGCTCCGCCCCGGTGGGGCGCTGGCCGTCGAGCCCGGTGGGGATAAGGGCACCGAGGCCCCGGCCCAGGCCGCGTCGCTTCTCGCTCACTGTTCCTCCTGAAGCACGGCCGAGGCCGGCTGGTGTTCGTGGATGGTCGGCTGCACGGCGCCGTCGGCCGAGTGCCCGTTCACGTGTGTCTCCTGCGCGTCCGGTTCGCCAATGACGCCGGCCGCGCCACGCTCCGCGACCTCCCGGGCTGCCTCGAGGTAGGCCAGGGCGCCCGACGAGCCCGCGTCGTACGTCATCACCGTCTGCCCGTAGCTCGGAGCCTCGGAGATGCGCACCGACCGAGGGACGGTCGTGCGCAGCGTCCTCTCCGGGAAGTGCGTCCGGACCTCGTTCGCCACCTGCTGGGCGAGGTTGGTCCGCGCGTCGTACATGGTCAGGAGGATCGTCGAGACGTGCAGTCGCGGGTTCAGGTGCGCCTGGATCAGCTGGATCGTCTTCAGCAGCTGGCTCAGACCCTCGAGCGCGTAGTACTCGCACTGGATCGGGATCAGCACCTCGCGGGCGACGACGAACGCGTTGACGGTGAGCAGGCCGAGGCTCGGCGGGCAGTCGACGAACACGTAGTCGATGCGCTCCTGGCCGTTGGCCACCCGCCACTCGAGGTACGTGTCGAGGGCGTTCCGCAGGCGGGTCTCACGCGCCACCATCGAGACCAGCTCGATCTCGGCCCCGGAGAGGTCGATCGTCGCGGGCAGGCCCCACAGGTTCGGCACGTCGGGGCTCTCCTGCACCGCGTCCGCGATCGGAGCGCCGTCGACCAGCACCTCGTAGATCGAGGGCGTCCCCGCGCGGTGCTCGATACCGAGCGCCGTCGACGCGTTCCCCTGCGGGTCGTTGTCCAGCACCAGCACGTTGAGCCCAGACTGCGCGAGTGCAGCCGCCAGGTTGACGGTGGTCGTCGTCTTGCCGACCCCGCCCTTCTGGTTCGCGACCGTGATGATCCGCGTCTGGGGCGGGCGCGGGAACCGCCGTCCCCGGAGCTCGATCCGGCGTCGAGCGTCCTGCTTCAGCTGCGCCATCAGGGGCGTGTCGTCCGTGACGGCCGGCAGGCTCTCGACCAGCGCCGCACGACGGCTCTCGTCGGGGTCGAGCCCGTGGCGCGGCGTCATGGGCGAGATGGTGTCACGGCCGACGGCCCCTGCGGTGCCAGCATCGCCGGTCGCAGGGTCCAGTTCTCCCGCTGCACCGTGCTGCTCCTCGGCCGAGCCGCCGGTGTAGGTATCGGCAGGGTCCGTTGCGAGCACTGCGTCGGCACCCACCCGTGGACCGTCGGCACCGTACCCAGCGCGAGGGTCATCCCATGACCCGTCCTGCTCGCCGTCCGACAACTGCTCGGGCGACCCATCCAGCTCGCCGGCTGTTTCACGTGAAACAAGGTCCCCACGTGCTCCCGATCCGGTGGCGACTGCCGCTCCGGGCGCGACGCCCTCTTGCGAGTCGAACTGTCGGACGTCGGAAGTCGGCGCCGTCACAGGGGCGGCACGGCTCGGGCCGCCGTCCGCTGGAGGCAGGCCGCGAGAGCTCTCCAGCCCCTCTGCCGGTGGCTCGTACACGCGCGGACCGGGTGCGGTCTCCATGACCTGCGGTTCGGCCTGACGCGCGTGCGGCACCGCAGTCAGCCCAGGGTCACTTCCCTGAAGGGCAGCGGCCGCCGCAGGCGCGAACTGAGTAGCGGCTGAGGCACCAGCGGACTCAGCGGCAGTGGGCTGACCAGCAACGGCGTCATGCCCAGTGGCAGTGGTCTCAGGAGCCCAGACGGACGCGGGTGCCTCACCTTGAGTGCCGGCGTCGGCCGGTGTAGCCGGAGCGCCCAGGTCGATTGCGGCGGCCTCGTCCCCGGCCTCGTCGTCGTGACGCCGCTTCTTCCTACCGAACACCAGGAACTGCCTCCCGTACGACGCGGACCACTCTCGTCACTTCGACCCCCTCGATCGTGGGTGCCTCCAACACCGAGGCGGCGCCGGCTCCCAGCTTGCGGCCCACGTGCTTGGCGGCCTCGATCTCGTCCTCTGCCCTTCCGCCCTTCAGCGCGACAAGCGATCCACCCGGCCGGAGCAGCGGCATGGCCCACCGGTAGAGCTTGTCGAGCGATGCGACCGCCCGGACCGTCACAGCATCCGCCGTCAACTGTCCGTGCTCGTCCTGAGCCCGCCCCCGGCGCACGACCACGTTGTCGAGCCCGAGCGCCTGCGAGACCTCCGTCAACCAGTCGGTCCGTCGCTCCATGGGCTCGAGGAGGACGACCTCGGCCTGGGGCAGCATCGCGGCGACCACCACGCCCGGGAGCCCTGCTCCGCTCCCCAGGTCGATGATCCGGCCCTCAGTCGGAAGGAAAGGCACCACCGCAGCGGAGTTCAGCAGGTGGCGCTCCCAGAGACGCGAAAACTCCCGAGGACCGACGAGACCCCGAATCTCTCCCTCGCGGACCAGCATGTCGTGGAAGGCGAGGACCTTGGGCCACGCGCTCCCGAAGAACGGCGCCAGTCGAGGGTCGCCGTCCAGAGGGTCGGCTCTGTCGACGTCTGCCGACCGAGCTTCTGTCACCGTCTGGACCCCTTGGTTTCACGTGGAACATGTGCCGTTCACAGCCAGCGTGTCGCTTCTGCGGGCCCCGTTCAAGCGCCCACACCGCGCGGCGCCGCCCTACCGTACCGTGCGTCAGCGAGACCGCTCGCTCCGTCCGATGGCGGCTGTGGAGAGAACCTGGGTCGAGGTGGTCCGCTTGTCACGCGCCCCCGGTCCAGGTCACCCAGCGACAGCCAACGTGACGGGATTGGTCCCGCGCATTGAAGGCTGGATGCGGCAGCAGAGCCCGCGTCCCGCGGGCGATTCCCGACCGCATCCGGTGCGCCTCACCCCTCTTCACTGCTGTCCAGCACGCCCCGTGGCCGCTCCCCTTCCCTTGGGGCTTCACAGGGCCCGACGTGGCTCGAGGCCAGCGGCGCCGCGGCTGATGACCACACGAGACCCGTGCGGACGCACGAGCGCGGCGCGATCTTCCGCAGACGGCCCCGGATCGCCCTGATGACACGCGACGCGCGGTTTCACGTGAAACGAGGCCGCCCGCACGTCCCCGAACTTGGTACCGAGTCAGACCGGTCAGGGCGCGCCGGGCCGAGCCGATCGGGGTGGGGCGGGCCGAGCCGGGCCGGTCAGGGCGAGCACGGCCGGTCAGGGCGAGCCGGGCCGGTCACGACGAGCTGGTTCGGTCTGGGCTAGCCCGGCGGGGTCTAGCCGGCGTGTGTGCGGGTCGTCGCGCGCGGAACGGCGACCACCAGTATTCAGTCAGCGGCGAAGACCAACGAGGCGTGCAGTGTGATGTTCCACGTGAAACATGTGCCGAACTTGCGCGAGGGAGCCGAGACAGCCGTAGTCGCGAAGGGTGGTGCCCTTCCGTCGAGATCCCGTGGCGCAAGGCAATGCCACCGGCCACGCCGACTCGGCACCTGCCCGGGACTAGCAGGGCCCGTCACCGAGGCTCGAGGACGTCAAAGAGGCGCGTTCATACAGGGGCGTGAACTGAGCTCAGCCACTCTCGTCTGTCCACGCAAGCACGTGGAGCGCATGTGTCAGGCCGCTGTGGGTTCTCCGCACGAATCGACGGCTTCATGTCGGCCACTTCCCGTCGGCCGCTCGGGCATGCGGGGCTCGCGGGGCGCCGAGTCTTGGCTCAGCCGCTCGTTGCCGGCAGCACAGGCGCCTCAAGTGCTCGCATGGCACCAGGCCTTGTTGCGCCCGGCCAGCCGGCAACACAAGCATGGGAGGACTTGCACCATGTCGGCGCAGTGCTCTCCGTGCCCACGCGCCGTTGGCTCAGCCGCTCCCCGATCGACGCCCTCGGCAGCTGGGCTCGACTCTGTGCACCAGCGCCCGCTCGCGCGGCCCCGAGCCAGTCACCGAACGCGGATCGAGCATTTGCGAAGCGGCCGGGTGCGGCGACCAGGAACGACCAGGACGACGCCTCACACAGGAGCGTGAGGTCCGGCTCGGCTCGCGGGCGCACGCCGACGCGAGTGGTAGCGGGCGAAGGCATCGTGGCCGAAGGGTCTGGACCTGGCGCGATCGTCGGCCGCGCGTCGTCGCGCGCCATTGTCGGCCTCTCTCGCGCGCAAGCGCGATCCACAGCGGCCCATCCACGATCCGTCGGCGAGCTACCGACGTTGTTTCACGTGAAACAGACCGGTTCCTCGGCACGGACTGCGCGAGCGCGATAGGCACGCGAGTGGACATGGGCGGGCCGTTGCCATCCAGCGGCGAGCGGTTGTGAGTCCGGATCACCCGCGGACCGGTGACTGGCTGACGGTTCGTACGTCTGACCCGGTCGGCCCAAGGGCGCTCGATGCCCGCGAGATCGCCGTGAACGGCCGGGGTCGGGAGGTCAGGAGTACGGGAGCGGGCCACCTTCCGAGCAGTGCGGACCCCTAGTACCGACAGCGACAGGTGCGCTGTTCTCCGTGGAACAAGCTCAGACACCACTAAATGTTTCACGTGAAACACGCCTGGACCGCTTCGGGGCCACTGTTGTACTTGCGTGGGACACCCTCGGGCACCCACACCGGCGGCACGCTGTTTCACGTGGAACAAGCTCGGACGCCACCCGCTAGCAGCCGGCTGTTTCACATGGAACAACCTGGCGACAAGGATCGCAGGGAAGCCGACGCCACCGGGCAGAACGAAGGGGCGGGCTCGGAAGCCCGCCCCTCAGCCCTACGCGACGATCCTCAGGCGGGGCGGATCACCACGTGGCGGTTGGGCTCGACACCGTCCGAGTCGCTCGACATCCCCGCGCTCGCCACGGCGTCGTGGACGACCTTGCGCTCGAACGGGTTCATGGCGTCCAGGGCCACGGCCACACCGGACTCCCGCACGCGGGCGATCGCCTCGTTGGCGACGGTGATGAGCTCGGCGCGACGACCGGCACGGTAGCCGGCGACATCGAGCATCAGGCGGCTGCGCTCGCCGGTCTTCGCCTGGACGGCGAGGCGGGTCAGCTCCTGCAGAGCATCGAGAACCTCGCCGTCGGGCCCGGCCAGCCGGGACAGGGACGTGTCGGCGGGGTCCTCGGACACGATCTCCACGGCGGCACGGCCGTGGTCGATGTCGATGTCGATGTCGCCATCGAGGTCGGCGATGTCCAGCAGCTCCTCGAGGTAGTCGGCGGCGATCTCGCCCTCTTCTTCGAGGCGCTTGGTGCTGACCGTCTCGACAGGAGCGGCGTCAGGCTGGGTCGAACTCATGGAGTCTCTCTCCGATCAACGTCGCGCGGGTGCGCTACTTCTTTGGCTTGGTGGGGGCGGCTGGCGCCGAGGTGCTGGGCCCGTCGGGCTCGTCGTCGGGCGACGAGTTCGGCTTGTCGGTCACGTCGCCCGAGATGACTCGGGGCGGCTTGTTGCGGTCCTTGCGCTTCGGCTGCTGGCGCTGTCCGCGCGGCTTCTCCTCGATGAGGACGGTCGTCGACGGGGCGGCGTCCTCGATCAGGGGGGCGTGGCCGGCGGCCGCCTTGCGGGCCTTCCGTTCCTTCATGGCGATCTCGGCCTGGGAGCCAGGGGCCGGCATCCGGCGGATCGTGTAGAACTGCTGGCCCATCGACCAGAGGTTGGTGGTGGTCCAGTAGATGAGGACACCGATGGGGAAGTTCACGCCCGAGAAGGCGAAGATCAGCGGCAGGACGTAGAGCAGGACCTTCTGCTGCTGAGCCATCGGGCCCTGGAGCGCGGCCGGCGGCATGTTCTTCATGGTCAGCTGGCGCTGCGTGAGGAAGGTCGTCGCCGACATCGCGACGATCAGGAGGGCGCTGACCACCCGGATGTGCCAGTTGTCACCGGCCTGCATGAACGTGCCGGACAGCGGGGCACCGAAGATCGTCGCGGCCTCGGCCTGCGCCGCCAGCTCGGGCGACATCGGGCCGATGGGCGGGTACGCACCCGACGCGACCTGCGGGAGCTCGATGAGCACGCGGAACAGCGCGAAGAAGATGGGGGACTGCAGCAGGATCGGCAGGCAGGACGCGAACGGGTTGGTGCCGTTCTCGCGGTAGAGCGCCATGGTCTCGCGCTGCAGAGCCTCGCGCGACGCCGGGTCCGTCTTCCCCTTGTACTTCTTCTGGATCGCCTGCATCTGGGGGGCGATGAGCTGCATGCCCCGCGATGCCTTGATCTGGCGGAAGAAGAGCGGGATGAGGGCGATCCGGATGACGATCACCAGCCCCACGATGGACAGGCCCCAGGCCGCGCCACTGGCAGGGTCGAGCCCGACCGCCTCGAAGAGCGCGTGGAACTGGACCATGATCCAGGCCACGACGACCATGATCGGTTTCAGCAGACCGTCGAACCACGACATGTGGCAGAACTCCTCGTTGGGGTCAGTGCGTGGCCGTGGCCACGGGGGAATGACGGTGAGCGGACCGTGCTGGTGGAACGTCGTCCACGCCGCCCAGGTTCCAGGGGTTGCACCGCAGCAGCCGCCAGACCGCAAGCCGTGTCCCGCGGATCGCGCCGTGACGCTGCAGCGCGATCACCGCGTACTGCGAGCAGGACGGGTAGAACTTGCAGGTGGGAGGCGTCATCGGGGAGATGAACCGCTGGTATACCCGGATCAGCAGCACCAGCAGGAGCGCGGGAGCACGCCCGATCGCACGAACCACGGAGTGAAGAGTCATGGGATGACTACGCCTCGGTCCGTCGGCGGGCGCGGCGGGCCGCCGTCTCGAGCGCACCGTCCAGATCGGCTCCGAGGAGCGCGAATGGTCGGTCGGCGGCGGACGGGAGCGCCCGGATGACGATCCCCGCGTCGGCCGGCAGGTCGGCGAGCCGAGCCCGCACGAGCTCGCGGAGACGCCGCTTCACCAGGTTCCGGGTGACCGCCGTGCCGACAGCCTTGGACACGACAAGACCGACCACCGGCCCGGTGGGCGAGTGATCGGTCCGTGTCGTCAGATGCACCACGAGGGTGTCCCGTCCGCCGCGCGCACCTCTGCGCACCGCCTGCTCGAAGTCGGCAGCGCGGCGCATCCGGTGCGCGGCGGACAGCACCGACGGTGGTGTCAGGCCGAGAGCTCCGCGCGGCCCTTGCGGCGGCGAGCCGCGAGGATCGCGCGGCCGGCACGCGTGCGCATGCGCAGGCGGAAGCCGTGGGTCTTGGCCCGGCGCCGGTTGTTCGGCTGGAAGGTGCGCTTGGTCACGAGAGTCTCCAACTACATCGGGTGGGTCTCGCAGGTGCCGCGCGACCAGGTTCAGGCTGCCGAGAACGAATGCTCCGGGACACACAGGCAGACACAGCTGCACGCGTGCGGCGTCAGGGCGCGCCAGGAGGAGCCATCGATAAGGCTGCAATACCGTACTTCCCGCCGTGCTGGCCGGTCAAATGCGCGCGACTCGCCGAACCGATCCTCCCACACCCGTGCGCGGAGCCCTCTGACGTCACCCGCTGAGGCACTGCCCGTGCCGGAGGGTGACCACTACGATCGGTCAGCGTCGCAAGGAGGCGCGCAACCTGTGGACCGCCACGTGGTGGACAGGGGACGACGTGCGACGAGCACGACCACCACGGCCGCTCCGGATGCCGTCCTGATCACGTCGGGCAGCGTCAGAGTCCGCCGAGCACATCCGCTCACAGGTGTGGACAACTGTGTGGACAACCCGGGGTCGTGCGAGACTCGACCACCCACGCGAACGAACAACCGAGGTAGCACGTGTCACAGGACGAAGAGCTCGCCCGGGTCTGGGGGCACGTGGTGTCGACCCTCGAGGAGAGTCCCGACATCACCCCGCGCCAGATCGCGTTCGTCCGGCTGGCGCGTCCTCTGGGACTTCTCGACGGGACGCTCCTCCTCGCGGTCGGCAACGACCTCACCAAGGACTATCTCGAGTCGCGCGTGCGCGGCGAGGTGACCGTCGCCCTCAGCGCCGCGCTCGAGCGCGAGGCCCGTTTCGCCATCACGGTCGACCCCGAGCTGGCCGAGGACGCACCTCCTGCTCTCCGCGTGGTCGGTACCGAGCAGCGTCACGAGCCGTACAGCCCGTCGCGCGACGAGCGCGAGGCGGACGAGGCCGACGCGCGCCGCGAGGCACGTCCCGACCTGTCGCTCGTGAACGACGACGACACGAGCGACCACGACTCCCGCCGGACGGGCCGCTACAGCGGGCGTGACGACGACCGCCCGTCACCGGGCAACCGACGCCAGCCGGCCGAGCCGGCCCGACTGAACCCGAAGTACCTCTTCGAGACGTTCGTCATCGGCAGCTCGAACCGCTTCGCGCACGCCGCCGCGGTCGCCGTGGCAGAGGCGCCGGCCAAGGCCTACAACCCGCTGTTCATCTACGGGGACTCCGGCCTGGGCAAGACGCACCTGCTCCACGCGATCGGGCACTACGCGCAGAACCTCTACCCGAGCGTGCGTGTGCGGTACGTGAACTCCGAGGAGTTCACCAACGACTTCATCAACTCCATCAGCGAGGGCAAGGCCGGCGCGTTCCAGCGTCGCTACCGCGAGGTCGACGTCCTGCTCATCGACGACATCCAGTTCCTGCAGGGCAAGGAACAGACGATGGAGGAGTTCTTCCACACGTTCAACACGCTGCACAACGCGAACAAGCAGGTCGTGATCACGTCCGACCTGCCGCCCAAGCAGCTGAACGGCTTCGAGGACCGCATGCGGTCGAGGTTCGAGTGGGGCCTGATCACCGACGTCCAGCCGCCGGACCTCGAGACCCGCATCGCCATCCTGCGCAAGAAGGCCGGCAGCGAGCGCCTGCAGGCACCGCCGGACGTGCTCGAGTACATCGCGAGCAAGATCTCGACCAACATCCGCGAGCTCGAGGGTGCGCTCATCCGCGTCACCGCCTTCGCCAACCTCAACCGCCAGCAGGTGGACCTGTCGCTCGCGGAGATCGTCCTCAAGGACCTCATCACCGACGACCAGACCACCGAGATCACGGCCACGCAGGTGATCGGGCAGACCGCCGCCTACTTCGGTCTGAGCATCGACGACCTGTGCGGCTCGAGCCGCTCGCGCGTCCTGGTCACGGCCCGGCAGATCGCGATGTACCTGTGCCGGGAGCTCACTGACCTGTCGCTGCCGAAGATCGGCCAGGCCTTCGGCGGCCGCGACCACACGACGGTCATGCACGCCAACCGCAAGATCCGCGAGCTCATGGCGGAGCGCCGGTCGATCTACAACCAGGTCACCGAGCTCACCAACCGGATCAAGCAGCAGAACCGCGGCTGAGACGGGCCTGTTCTGGGTGATTCGCCCGGCCGTCTCCCCATGGTTATCCACAGCTGTCCACAGGAACCTGGGGACGCTTGTGACGGCATTCACCCGATCGGCGCATCTGGTGCCCGAGGCGCTCATGGCAGCCCGCTGACCTGCGGCGACGGCACAAAACCGGGCGATAGGGACGAATGTGGACGCTCACAACCCGTCATTCTGGGCTTCTGGGCATGAGACAACTCTCACGGTCGAAACGTTCCGACCCCCTTGACCACAACCTTCACCCTCGGGATGAGACATGCATGGGACGAATCTCCACACCTGTGCGTACACCTGTGGATGACGGTGGACGACCCCCGGTTGTCATGTGGATGGGAGGCCCTCTCGCGGTGGACGCAGAACGCCCCGACCACAGCCGTCCACGACCGTCCACCGGGTGTCCGATCCCGCCCACACCCGGCGTGCACAGCCAGAACCGCGACTGACCTGGGCGGAGACCTGTCATCCACACGATGCACAGCACCGATGACGATGACGAGACTTCTCTCCCTGGTGGATCCACACACCGCCAAAGGGCTCCGAGCGTCCACGAACGACCTGCGAACGACACGGTTGTGGTTGTCATCCCCATGCCCGTACCGAGCGTCGGACCACTCGCGTAGTGTTCGCCTGACGCCTGTCCGACCGGACCTCCTCACAACCTGTGACGGCACGCCGGCAGGCCCGCTCGACGAGAGGTGAGGTATGAGGTTCCGGGTCGACCGCGACGTTCTCGCGGACGCCGTCACGTGGACGGCGCGCAGCCTGCCCACACGGCCGCCGGTCCCCGTCCTGGCAGGTGTCCGCCTCGAGGCAGACACCACCGGGACCGTGCAGCTCTCCAGCTTCGACTACGAGGTCTCCGCACGGTCGCAGATCCCGGCAGACGTCAGCGAGGCCGGCTCCGTGCTGGTCTCGGGCCGCCTGCTCGCGGAGATCTCCCGCGCGCTGCCGGACAAGCCGGTCGACGTGGTGCTCGAGGGCACCAAGGTCGTCGTGACCTGTGGTGCCAGCCGCTTCACGCTGCTGACCATGCCGGTCGAGGACTACCCGAACCTCCCGGTCATGCCGCCGACCACGGGCACCGTCGACGGCGACGAGCTCACGCACGCCGTCGCACAGGTGTCCGTCGCCGCGAGCCGGGACGACACGTTGCCGCTGCTCACGGGCGTGCGGGTCGAGATCGAGGGCGAGAAGGTCACGCTGCTCGCCACCGACCGCTACCGGCTCGCGCTGCGCGAGCTCACCTGGAAGCCGTCGTCGCCCGACATCTCGACCGTCGCGCTGGTCCGTGCCCGCACCCTCTCGGACGCGGCCAAGTCGCTCGGCGGCGCCGGCTCGGTGACGGTCGCACTGTCCACCGGTTCCGGCGTGGACATGATCGGATTCGAGGCCGCCGGCCGGCAGACCACCAGCCTGCTCGTGGACGGCGACTACCCCGCGGTCCGCCGGCTGTTCCCCGACGAGACGCCCATCCACGCCATCGTCGGCACGCACGCGCTGGCCGACGCGGCCAAGCGCGTGGCCCTCGTCGCCGAGCGCAACACCCCGATCCGCCTGTCGTTCAGCGAGGGCCAGGTCGTCCTCGACGCCGGCCAGGGCGACGACGCGCAGGCCTCCGAGGCGCTCGAGGCCACGCTGGTCGGCGACGACATCTCGGTGGCGTTCAACCCCCAGTTCCTGCTGGACGGTCTGGGTGCGCTGAGCACCACGTTCGTCCGGCTGTCGTTCACGCACCCGAACAAGCCGGTCGAGTTCACCGGTCAGGAGACGCTGGACGGCGAGGACAACCCCGAGTACCGCTACCTGCTGGTGCCGATCCGCTTCGCGAGCTGATCCCGACCAGGCTGATCCTGATCAAGGTGACCCTGACCAGCGCCGCACGCCGCGCTGCGGCAGAGTGAGCGAGACACGCACGACGGAACCGAAGAAGAGGCAGGCGGCATGCACATCGGTCTGGTGGGTCTGGGCAAGATGGGCGCGAACATGCGGCAGCGCATCCGTGCCGCGGGGATCGACGTCACCGGGTACGACCGCAACCCCGACGTCACCGACGTCCCGTCGCTGGATGCGCTCGTGGCCGCGCTCCCCGAGGGCGAGCGCATCGTCTGGGTGATGGTGCCCTCGGGCGAGATCACGAACGCGGTCATCACGGCGCTGTCCGTGCAGATGTCGCCGGGCGACATCGTGATCGACGGCGGCAACTCGTACTACCAGGACGACATCCCGCACGCGCAGCTGCTCGCGTCGCACGGCATCCAGTTCATCGACGCCGGCGTCTCGGGCGGCGTGTGGGGCCTGACCAACGGGTACGGGCTCATGGTCGGCGGCGACGCGGACACGGTCGCCAAGGTCATGCCCGTGTTCGACGCGCTGCGCCCGGAGGGGCCGCGCGACGAGGGCTTCGTGCACGCCGGGACGGTCGGCGCCGGCCACTTCGCCAAGATGGTCCACAACGGCATCGAGTACGGGCTGATGCAGGCGTACGCCGAGGGCTACGAGCTCCTGGCGGCAAAGGACCTGGTCACGAACGTGCACGGCACGATGAAGGCCTGGCAGCGCGGCACCGTCGTGCGGTCCTGGCTGCTCGAGCTGCTGGTCAAGGCGCTCGAGCAGAACCCGGGCCTGGGCGAGATCGACGACTGGGTCGAGGACTCCGGCGAGGGCAGGTGGACCGTCGACGAGGCGATCGACCTCGCCGTGCCGGCGCCGGTGATCTCGGCGTCCCTGTTCGCCCGGTTCGCGTCGCGCCAGGAGGAGTCGCCGGCCATGAAGGCCGTCGCCGCGCTGCGTCAGCAGTTCGGCGGGCACGCCGTGAAGCCGGCCGGGACCACGGGCCCGGTCACGGGCACGCCCCCGGCACGGTCGGTCTAGCCGGGACCCGATGTACGTCGCGCACCTCTCGCTGACCGACTTCCGCTCGTACGCGCAGGTCGAGCTCCCCCTGGAGCCGGGCATCACCGCGCTCGTCGGACCCAACGGGCAGGGCAAGACCAACCTGGTCGAGGCGCTCGGCTACATCGCGACCCTCGGAAGCCACCGCGTCCCGACCGATGCGGCGCTGGTGCGTGCGGGGACGACGCGGGCCGTGGTCCGGGCCAAGGTCGTGCGGGAGCTCGAGCCGGGTCACCCACGGTCGACGCTCGTCGAGATCGAGGTCACGCCGGGCAAGGCGAACCGCGCGCGGGTGAACGGCGGGTCTCCGACGAGGGCGCGCGACGTGCTCGGCATCCTGCGCACCGTGCTGTTCGCGCCCGAGGACCTCTCGCTGGTCAAGGGCGACCCGGACGGTCGCCGCCGGTTCCTCGACGACCTCCTGGTGCAGCTCACGCCGCGGGTCGCCGGCGTGATCACGGACTACGACAGGGTGCTGCGGCAGAGGTCGGCCCTGCTGAAGTCGGCCGGCGCGGCCCGGCGGGGGGCCGGCGCCGACCTGCGCACGCTCGACGTGTGGGACGCCAAGCTCGCGCAGACCGGAGCGCAGATCATCGTGGCGCGGCGGAGCCTGGTCCGGTCGCTCGCGCCGCACATCGAGCGGGCATATGCGCAGGTCAGCGCCGGTCAGGGCGACGCGATCGTCACGTACAAGGCGTCGCTCGACGCGGTCCTCGAGACCGACGACGACGCGGCGTCGCCGGAGCTGGTCGAGGCCCAGCTGCTCGAGGCCATGGGTCGGCTGCGGACCAAGGAGATCGAGCGCGGGGTCAGCCTGGTCGGTCCGCACCGCGACGACCTGGTGCTCACGCTCGGCGGCCTGCCCGCCAAGGGGTACGCGAGCCACGGGGAGTCGTGGTCGTTCGCGCTCGCCCTCCGGCTGGCGTCGTACGAGCTGCTGACCCGCGGCGACGAGGTCGACGGGTGGGCCGGCGGCGACTGGGGACCGGACGGCGAGCCCGTGCTCATCCTCGACGACGTGTTCGCGGAGCTGGATGCCCGCCGCCGCGACAGGCTGGCCGAGCTGGTGGCCCCGGCGCGCCAGGTCCTCATCACGGCCGCGGTCGCCGACGACGTGCCGGCCCCGCTGGCCGGTGCCCGGGTGGACGTGATGGGCGGGGAGGTGGCGCGTGTCCTCTAGCGACGACGACCCCGGCCTGTTCACCAGGCCGAAGCCCGTGGACGGCGTCCCGCTGCGCGACCTGGTCGACCTCACGCCACCGCGGCAGGTGGCGCTGGGGGCCCTGGGCCGGGCGAAGGCCGCGGCCGCCCAGCGCGGGTTCCGGCCCGGCGACCCGGCGCGACGACGTCCGCTGGTCCCCGTGGCCGTCGGGACCGCAGGCCCGGGCGCGCGGGACCCCCAGCTCATCGGCTCCACGGTGAGCGGCCTGCTCGACCAGCTCGGAGGTACCTCGGACCAGGTGGCCGGCGTGCTCAAGCACCGGTGGTCGGAGCTCGTCGGGCCGCAGGTGGCCGAGCACTGCGAGTACGTGTCGTTCGAGGGCGGGGCCCTGACGCTCCGCGCCCACTCGACGTCGTGGGCGACGCAGCTGAAGTTCCTGACGCCGGCCATGCTCGGCCGCTTCGCGGCGGACCTCGGCGACGGGGTCGTCCTGGAGATCACCGTGCTGAACCCCGGCGGGCCGCGGTTCAAGACCGGGCCCAAGCGGGTTCCGGGCCGGGGAGAGCGCGACACGTTCCGCTGACTGCGGACACCCGCGCGGATGGCTGTGGGAAAAGAGGGTCCAGGCCCGTCCACCAGGTAGACTGTGAAGGTCATTCCTGGCGCATGTGTGCCCGGAACTCCAGCGTCATGGAGTGATCCGACCCGGTGAAGTTCGGTCGGCGCGCTCCGTCGCGTGTGAGAGCTTGAGGAGCACCACCGCCCGTGGCCGAGCAGAGCACCACCCCGTCCAGCACCACCAAGAGCACGAAGGATGGCAACGGCGGGTACGACGCCAGCGCGATCACGGTGCTCGAGGGGCTCGAGGCGGTGCGCAAGCGCCCCGGCATGTACATCGGCTCCACGGGCGAGCGCGGCCTGCACCACCTGGTGTCCGAGGTCGTCGACAACTCGGTAGACGAGGCGCTCGCCGGCTACTGCGACCACATCGAGGTGACGCTGCTGCCCGACGGCGGCGTGCGCGTCGTCGACAACGGCCGTGGCATCCCGGTGGCCATCCACCCGACCGAGGGCCGGCCGACCGTCGAGGTCGTCATGACGATCCTGCACGCGGGCGGCAAGTTCGGCGGCGCGGGCTACGCGGTCTCGGGCGGACTGCACGGCGTCGGCATCTCCGTGGTCAACGCGCTGTCCACGCGCGTGGAGACCGTGGTCAAGCGCGACGGCTTCACCTGGCAGCAGGACTTCTCCGACGGCGGCAAGCCGCTGGGCGAGCTGCAGAAGGGCGCGCCCACGGACGAGACCGGCACGTCGCAGACGTTCTGGGCGGACCCGGCCATCTTCGAGACCACCGAGTACGACTTCGAGACGCTCCGCGCGCGCTTCCAGCAGTACGCGTTCCTCAACAAGGGGCTGCAGATCTCGCTGACCGACGAGCGCCCCGCGCACCTCGACACGGGCGACGAGGTCGCCGGCGACGAGGAGACGGAGGAGGGAGCCCCGGCCGCCTTCCGCACCGTCACCTACAAGTACGACGACGGCCTGGTCGACTACGTCAAGCACCTCAACAGCGCCAAGAAGGTGGAGGTCGTCCACCCGGACATCATCGACTTCGAGGCCGAGGACACCGAGCGCCGGATCGCCGTCGAGATCGCCCTGCAGTGGACCAACGCGTACTCCGAGTCGGTGCACACGTACGCGAACACGATCTCGACCACCGAGGGTGGCACGCACGAGGAGGGCTTCCGCGCGGCGATGACCTCGCTGATCAACCGCTACGCGCGCGACAAGGGCATCCTCAAGGACAAGGACGAGAACCTCACGGGCGACGACATCCGCGAGGGCCTCACGGCCGTCATCTCGATCAAGCTGGGCGAGCCGCAGTTCGAGGGCCAGACGAAGACCAAGCTGGGCAACACCGAGGCGAAGACGTTCGTGCAGCGGGTGGTCAACGACCAGCTGGGCGACTGGCTCGAGTCGCACCCGACCGAGGCCCGCGACGTCATCCGCAAGTCGATCCAGGCCGCCGCCGCCCGCATGGCCGCGCGCAAGGCCCGCGAGGCCACGCGCCGCAAGGGGCTGCTCGAGTCCGGCGGCATGCCGGGCAAGCTGCGCGACTGCCAGTCGAACCGGGCCGAGGAGTGCGAGGTCTTCATCGTCGAGGGCGACTCGGCCGGGGGCTCCGCGGTGCGCGGCCGCAACCCGCGGACGCAGGCGATCCTCCCGATCCGCGGCAAGATCCTCAACGTCGAGCGCGCGCGGCTGGACCGGGCGCTGGGCAACCAGGAGGTCCAGGCGCTGATCACGGCCTTCGGGACGGGCATCGGCGAGGACTTCGACCTCAGCAAGCTGCGGTACCACAAGATCGTGATCATGGCCGACGCCGACGTCGACGGTCAGCACATCCGGACCCTGCTGCTGACCCTCCTGTTCCGCTACATGCCGAACCTGATCACGCACGGCCACGTCTACCTGGCGCAGCCGCCGCTGTACCGGATCAAGTGGGCCAACGCCGAGCACGACTACGTGTACTCGGACCGCGAGCGGGACGCCGTCATCACCGACGGCCAGGCGAGCGGCAAGCGCCTGCCCAAGGAGAACTCGGTCCAGCGCTACAAGGGCCTGGGCGAGATGGACTACCAGGAGCTGTGGGAGACGACCATGTCGCCCGAGCACCGCACGCTGCTGCAGGTCACGCTCGACGAGGCCGCGGCGGCCGACGAGATCTTCTCGGTCCTCATGGGTGAGGACGTCGAGTCCCGTCGCTCGTTCATCCAGCGCAACGCGAAGGACGTGCGCTTCCTCGACATCTAGTCGAGGGACCGCACGGGCCGCACGCACGCACCTGACGTAAGGAACCACGTTGAGCGAGACCACCGGCAACGAGATCGAGCACGGCCGTATCGACCAGGTCGACCTGCAGCTGGAGATGCAGCGGTCGTACCTGGACTACGCCATGTCCGTCATCGTCGGCCGCGCCCTGCCGGACGTCCGTGACGGCCTCAAGCCGGTGCACCGCCGCGTGCTCTACGCGATGTACGACGGCGGCTACCGCCCGGACCGGCAGTTCTCCAAGTGCTCCCGCGTCGTCGGCGACGTCATGGGCAAGTACCACCCGCACGGTGACACGGCGATCTACGACGCCCTGGTCCGCCTGGTCCAGGACTGGTCGCTGCGGTACCCGCTGGTGGCCGGCCAGGGCAACTTCGGCTCCCCGGGCGACGACCCGGCGGCCGCCCCGCGGTACACCGAGTGCAAGATGGCCCCGCTGTCCATGGAGATGGTCCGGGACATCGACAAGGACACCGTCGACTTCCAGGACAACTACGACGGCCGCACGCAGGAGCCCACGGTCCTGCCGTCGCGGTTCCCGAACCTGCTGGTCAACGGCTCGGCGGGCATCGCCGTGGGCATGGCGACCAACATCCCGCCGCACAACCTGCGCGAGGTGGCCGAGGGCGTCCAGTGGCACCTCGACCACCCGGACGCGTCCCGCGAGGAGCTCCTCGCGGCGCTGCTGCAGCGGATCAAGGGCCCGGACTTCCCCACGGGCGCGACGATCCTGGGCCACAAGGGCATCGAGGAGGCGTACCGGACGGGCCGCGGCTCGATCACGATGCGCGCGATCGTCCAGGTCGAGGAGATCCAGGGCCGCATCTGCCTGGTGGTCACCGAGCTGCCGTACCAGGTGAACCCGGACACCCTGGCCAAGAAGATCGCCGACCTGGTCAAGGACAACAAGGTCACCGGCATCGCGGACATCCGCGACGAGACGAGCGGTCGCGCCGGCCAGCGCCTGGTGATCGTGCTCAAGCGCGACGCCGTCGCCAAGGTGGTGCTCAACAACCTCTACAAGCACACGCAGCTGCAGGACACGTTCGGCGCCAACATGCTCGCGCTGGTCGACGACGTGCCGCGCACGCTGAGCATCGACGCCTTCGTGCGCCACTGGGTCACCCACCAGCTCGAGGTCGTCGTCCGCCGCACCGCGTTCAAGCTGCGCGAAGCCGAGGCGGACATCCACATCTACCGCGGCTACCTCAAGGCGCTCGACGCGCTGGACGAGGTCATCGCGCTCATCCGCCGCTCCCCCGACGCGGACGACGCCCGCACCGGCCTGATGGCGCTGCTCGACATCGACGAGCTCCAGGCCAACGCGATCCTCAACCTGCAGCTGCGCCGGCTGGCCGCGCTGCAGCGCCAGGAGATCCTCGAGCGCTACGCCAAGCTCGAGGCCGAGATCCTCGAGTACCGCGCGATCCTGGAGTCCGAGGCGCGCCAGCGCGACATCGTCTCCGAGGAGCTGGGCGAACTCGTCGCGAAGTACGGCGACGAGCGCCGCACGACGATCCTGCCGTTCGACGGCGAGGTCAGCGTGGAGGACCTCATCGCCGAGGAGGAGATGGTCGTGACCATCACCCGCGGCGGGTACGCCAAGCGCACGCGCTCGGACAACTACCGGGCCCAGCGCCGCGGTGGCAAGGGTGTGCGGGGCGCGCAGCTGCGCGAGGACGACCTGGTCGACCACTTCTTCGTGACGACGACGCACCACTGGCTGCTGTTCTTCACCAACCTGGGCCGCGTCTACCGCGCCAAGGCGTACGAGCTGCCCGAGGGCGGCCGCGACGCGAAGGGCCAGCACGTCGCCAACCTGCTGGCGTTCCAGCCCGGCGAGAAGATCGCGCAGGTGCTCGACATCCGCGACTACACCAAGGCCGAGTACCTGGTGCTGGCGACGCAGCGCGGCCTGGTGAAGAAGACGCGGCTGGCGGACTACGACTCCAACCGCTCCGGCGGCGTCATCGCGATCAACCTGCGCGAGGACGACGAGGGTCTGCCGGACGAGCTGGTCTCGGCCCGCCTGGTGGACTCCGACCAGGACCTCATCCTGGTGTCCCGCAAGGGGCAGTCGGTGCGGTTCACCGCCTCCGACGACTCGCTGCGTCCCATGGGCCGCGCGACGTCCGGGGTCACGGGCATGAAGTTCCGCGACGACGACGAGCTGCTGGCCATGGACGTCGTGCGCGAGGACGCGTTCCTGTTCACCGTGACCGAGGGCGGCATCGCCAAGCGCACCGCGCTCACGGTCGAGAACTACCGGCAGCAGGGCCGTGGCGGCCTGGGCATCAAGGTGGCCAACCTCCCCGAGGCGAACGGCGACCTCGTGGGCGCCCTCGTGGTCGACCCTGACGACGAGGTCCTGGTCATCATGGAGCGCGGCAAGATCGTGCGTTCGGCCACGTCAGAGGTCAATGCGACCGGTCGCACCACGCAGGGCGTCATCTTCGCCAAGCCCGACAACGGAGACCGGATCATCGCCGTCGCGCGCAACACCGAGCGACACCTGGCGGACGAGGCAGGTACCGTGGGCGCTGAGAATGGCCAGGTTTCCGACGGACCGGACGCCGAGACGGCCCCCGAGCAGCCTGTGACCGACCCGTCAGCGGAGGACGCATGACCGATTCCACGCCCCCCTCGATCCCGCCGCGCAAGCGCCCGACGACGCCGACGACAGCCGGCCGTCAGACGACGTCCGCGCCGCGCGCCCCGCGCGCGGGATCGACCACGGCGTGGAGCGAGCCGGCCGCCGACGACGCCGCGACGCACGTGCCCGGCCTGAACGGCAGCAACGGCACCGCCGCGTTCACCGTGCCCTCCAGCACGATGCCTCCGACGGTCGCGCCGACCCGCACGTCGACCCGGCCCGACCCGGCCCCGCGGGCGACCGCGGAGCGCACGGCCACGGTCGAGCGGGAGCCGGTCGAGAAGGTCGCGCCGGCCCCCGCCGCGGCGACCACCGCGATATCTCCACAGGATCGTGACAGCACCAGCGGCCCGGTGGGCGACGAGCACGACCCGCCGTCCCCGATGATGGTGGCGGTGGACACCGCCACGGTCTGGCTCAAGAAGGCCGGCGTCGCCACGTCCGCCGCGTTCACTGCGGCAACTCGACCCCGTCCCAAGGAACCGACCATGACGACCACCCCGGCACCCGTCCAGGCGGCCACCCCGAGCACACCTCGGGCCACCACCTCGACGGAGAACCTGACCGGTGCGCGCCCCAGCACGGGACGCATCCCGACGGTCGGCCAGCACGGCGCCCCGCGCCGGGTGCGGCTCGCGATCTCGCGCGTCGACCCGTGGTCTGTCATGAAGCTGTCGTTCCTGCTGTCGGTCGCGATCGGCATCATGATCGTCGTCGCCGCCGCCGTCATCTGGTTCACGCTGAACGGGCTGCAGGTCTTCACCAAGGCCGACAACCTGGTCACGCAGATCACCGGGACGGAGAGCGGGATCGACATCCTGCAGTACGTGGAGTTCTCCCGGATCATCTCCGGCGCGACCCTCATCGCGGTCATCGACGTCTTCCTGATCACCGCGCTGGCGACCATCGGTGCGTTCCTCTACAACATCGTCGCGGCGCTGGTCGGTGGCGTGCACGTGACCATGACGGACGAGTGACGAACCCCCACCGCTAGCGGGTTTGGGCGGCACCCCTGCCCTGGGGTAGTCTCGTCCGGCGCCACTGCGGCGCATGCAGTGCACGGGCCTATAGCTCAGACGGTTAGAGCGCTTCCCTGATAAGGAAGAGGTCACAGGTTCAAGTCCTGTTAGGCCCACTCCCGACCCGTGGGGGAACCGATGAAGAAGCTCCTGCTCCTGGTGGCCGTTGCCGCCGTCGGATTCGTCGTGTGGCAGAAGTACGCGCAGGATCGCGACGAGCGAGACCTGTGGGCAGAGGTCACCGACACCTTCGAGTGAGGCCCATGGCCTTGCCGACGGGGCCATGGCGCAATTGGTAGCGCACCTGCTTTGCAAGCAGGGGGTTAGGGGTTCGAGTCCCCTTGGCTCCACAGCCAGACAGGCCGCTGCCCTGGTCCGACCGACCAGGACAGCGGCCTTCGCCGTTCCTGCGGCTAGTGGTCTCCGTGGCCGTCCCGACCGGCGTCCACCCCCCAGTCGATCAGGGCGGGCCGGAACGTCGACAGCGGCAGGATGACCTCGGTGTGGCTGCCGTCCGGGCGGACCCGGTAGAGGCCGAACAGCCCGTGGTCCTCCATGCGGAAGACCAGCCACCGACCGTCCGGCGAGTACGAGCCGAGGAAGGCGTTGACCTCAGGGTCGTGGAACGCCGTGACCTGCCGTACTCCCGACCCGTCCGGGCGGACCGTCACGATGTTCGCGGAGTCGTCGGCCACGTAGTGGTTGGCGTTCTCGGTGACTGCGATCCTGCGTCCGTCGGGTGCCCAGCTGGCCTTGATGGTCTCGTCGGCGGTGAACGGCCGGATCTGCGTCGTGCGTCCGCTGCGCAGGTCGTACATGAACAGACCGCGGGCGGGCTCGAGGTTGGGCGGTGGGCCGAGGACGGTGCCGTCCCAGCCCTGGAAGATCAGGGTCCGGCCGTCCGGTGAGATGTTCGGATCGGTGACGAAGCCGTCGGGGAACGGCCCGACGACCCGGCGCTGGTCGGTGCCGTCGGCCTTCATGCTCCAGATGGCGTCGTCGTGGGTGGTGAGGTCCTCGCGCTCGAAGTAGATGCGGCGACCGTCCGGAGAGAACGACGGCTGGTTGTCGGTGACACCGGGCGGCTGCGGGAGGACCCGCAGGTCGGAGCCGTCGGGACGGACGATCGCCGTCCTGGTGGACGTCCCGTCGTCGAGGCTGAACACGAGGTGTCGCCCGTCGGCGGACCAGTCCGCGTTGGTCGGATCGCCGGCGCCGTGCGTGATCTGGGTCAGGTCGGTGCCGTCGGGGCGGAGCGTGAAGAGCTGCCGGTCACCCGCCGCGGTCGCCGCGGAGAAGACGATGAGACCGTCCGGGTCGTGGTGGTGGGGCGGGGTGGCGGCGGCTGGCGTCGAGACCCCGAGAGCCCCTCCCGCGACGAGGGCGACGAGGCCGGCCAGGGCCGGCCGGCGAAGGCGCGCATCCATGTGTTCGGTCCTCTCACGTGCAGGGCATCCTGAGGAGGTGACCGATCGCCATGGGTCGGGTGTCGGTGATGGCACCGAGGCTGAACGGACCGGGGTCCCCAAGCACCCGTCTCGCGTAGGCCCCGCTGCATCTCGCGAGAGAAAGAGGTGCTCGGAGCCTTCTCCGGGCCGTCCTGCGGTGTCAAGGTGGGTGCGCGATGACGAAGCCGACCGACGTCAAGACGAGCCTCGACGCGTACCGCGCCCGGCAGGGTGAGTTCCGGGTCCTGGACGTGCCGGACCTGCAGTACCTGATGGTCGACGGGCACGGCGACCCCAACTCCGCCGCGTTCACTAACGCCATGGAGGCGCTCTACCCGGTGGCGTACGCGGTCAAGTTCGCGAACCGGCGTGCCCTCGGGCGCGACTACGTCGTCCCCCCTCTCGAGGGTCTGTGGTGGGCCGACGACATGGCGGCGTTCACGGCGGCGCCGGACAAGACCCGCTGGGACTGGACGCTGATGATCCTGGTCCCCGACTGGGTCGACCGGTCGACGGTGGACGCGGCGATCGCCCAGGTCCGCGAGAAGAAGCGGCCGGATCGTCTCGACGACGTCCGGTTCGAGGTCCTGTCGGAGGGGCGCTGCGTGCAGACGCTCCACGTGGGACCGTTCGACCAGGAGGCCGGCGTGCTCACGCAGATGCATCACGACGTCATCCCGAGCCATGGCCTGCGCATGACGGGCAAGCACCACGAGATCTACCTGAGCGACGCCCGCAGGGTGGCGCCCGAGCGGCTCCGGACCATCCTGCGGCAGCCGGTCGTCGCGGACCCGCGCTAGACGATGCCGAGAAACTCCCGCGCCGGCCCGACTCCGTCGAGGGTGACGTCCAGGCGGTGGGCCTCCGGGCGCGACTGCCACGCCGCCAGGCTCAGCACGTAGCGGTTGGAGAGCACGGCCTTGCCCTCGCGCGGGTCGATGTCGACGCCGTTCTCGGCGTACCCGAGCCGGCGCGTGACACCGTTCGACGCCGCGTTGTCGGCGAACGCCTGCGTGGTGGCCTCGTGCGCACCCAGCCCCTCGAACAGGAGGTGCAGGATCATCAACCGCATCCGGGTACCCAGGCCCTGACCCTGGTGCCGACGACCGAGCCACGAGCCGGTCTCCGCCGTGCGCGTCACCGGGTACGCCTTCGCCATCATGCCCTGCACGCCGAGCACCTCGCCGCCGCGCACGAGCGCGAGGTCGAGGTGCCAGTCGTCGGGGGTGGTCGCGGCGCGCTTGCCCCACTGGAACGTGAGGACGCTGCGGGCCACCTCCGTGGGCGTGCCGCGCGACCAGGTGCCGGTGAAGGGCATGAAGTCCGGGTCGTGGATGCCCTCGGCGGCCAGCTGGGCCAGCGCGGTCAGCGTGCTCTCGTCGAGGTAGCGGAGCTCGAGGTCTCCGCAGGTCACGCGCAGGGCAGCCAGGGGCCAGAGGTCGGCGAGGTCGGTCATCGCTGCAGGCTGCCGTCGCAGATCGCCCCGGTCAACAACAATGCCCTGCACGCGTGTCGGCGCGGTCGTCTAGGTTGGTCCGCTGTGACCGCTCCCGTCATCGCCGCGCACGGCCTCACCAAGCGCTTCGGCGACTTCACCGCCGTCGACGGCATCGACTTCGAGGTGCCGCCGGGCGAGTCGTTCGGGCTGCTGGGACCCAACGGCGCGGGCAAGTCGACGACGATGCGGATGGTCGGTGCCGTGTCGTCGCGCACGGCCGGCGACCTGCGGGTGCTCGGCCTGGACCCGGACACCCACGGGCCGGAGATCCGCTCGCTGCTCGGGGTGGTGCCGCAGGAGGACAACCTCGACACCGAGCTGCGCGTGCGCGACAACCTCATCGTGTACGGGCGCTACTTCGGCATCCCGCGGTCGGTGTGCGCGGCCCGGGCGGACGAGCTGCTGGGCTTCGCGCAGCTCGAGGAGAAGCGCAACGCCAAGGTCGACGACCTGTCGGGCGGCATGAAGCGGCGCCTCACCATCGCCCGCGCGCTCATCAACGAGCCGCGCATCCTCATGCTCGACGAGCCGACCACCGGCCTCGACCCGCAGGCCCGCCACGTGCTGTGGGACCGGCTGTTCCGGCTCAAGGAGCGCGGCACCACGCTGGTGCTCACCACGCACTACATGGACGAGGCCGAGCAGCTGTGCGACCGCCTGGTGGTCGTCGACAAGGGCCAGATCATGGCCGAGGGCAGCCCGTCGTCCCTGATCAGGCAGTACTCGACGCGCGAGGTGGTCGAGCTGCGGTTCGGCTCCGACCGCAACGCCGACGCCGCCCAGCGGATGGCCGGGCTGGTCGAGCGGATCGAGGTGCTGCCGGACCGGGTGCTGCTCTACGCCGACGACGGCGAGGCGGTGCTCGAGCGCGTCACCGACCTGGGTCTGCACCCGACCACGTCGCTGGTGCGACGGTCCAGCCTCGAGGACGTGTTCCTGCGGCTCACGGGGCGGAGCCTGATCGAATGACGACCACCCTGCCCGAGGCGGCGGTCGCGGCCGCGGTCCGCCCGCGTCGGTTCGGCGCCTGGTACGTCGCGGAGCACCAGCTGCGCGGCATGAAGGCGTACGGCTGGACCATCGTGGTGGGCTCGGTGGGCAACCCGCTGCTCTACCTGCTCGGCATCGGGCTGGGCCTGGCCACGTTCCTCGACCAGTCGGTGGCGTCGGGGGCCGACGGGCCGGTCAGCTACGTGTGGTTCGTCGCGCCCGCGCTGCTGGCCACCGCCGGGGTGACGGTCGCCATGGACGAGTTCACGTTCGTGATCATGGCCGGGTTCAAGTGGCGTCGGATCTTCTGGGGCATGAACGCCTCCCCGATCGCTCCGCCGCAGATCGCCGCCGGGCTCGTGCTCTCGGTGATCCTGCGCATGCTCTTCACGACGACGGTGTACTACCTGCTCATCGTCGCCTTCGGGGCGGTCGGGGACCCGGTGACGGGCGCCCTGATGCCCCTGGTGGGTGTGCTCGCCGGCCTCGCGTTCGGCCTGCCGCTCATGGCGTTCTCCGCGTCGCTCACGGAGGACAAGGGGCAGTTCGCGCTGGTGCAGCGCTTCGTCTTCACGCCGCTGTTCCTGTTCTCCGGCACGTTCTACCCGCTGGCCACGCTCCCCGTGTGGCTGCAGTGGGTCGGCTGGATCTCCCCGCTGTGGCACGCGAGCGAGATCGGCCGGTCGCTGTCCTACGGGTCGCCGCCGGGGGCGTGGCCTGTCGGGTGGCACTACGTGGTGCTCGTGGTGCTCGCCGCCGTCGGCTGGGTGCTGGCCCGGCGCGTGTTCGTCAGGAGGCTGCGCGGATGACCACCACCGCCACCGCTCCCTCGCGCAGCACCGCCGTCAGCGCCCTCTACGCGCGCAACGCCCGGTCGGTCGTCGCCCGCGGGCTCAAGGCCACCAAGAGCTCCAGCGGGGTCGTCGTGCTCTCCGGCTTCTTCGAGCCGGTGTTCTTCCTGTTCGCCATGGGGGTCGGGCTCGGCTCGTACATCGGCGACGTCGAGCTGCCCGGCGGCGGGTCCGTCTCGTACGCGGCGTTCATCGCGCCGGCGCTCCTCGCGGTCTCGGCCATGAACGGCGCGGTCTACGACTCCACCTGGAACGTGTTCTTCAAGATGCACTTCGGCAAGCTCTACGACGCGATGCTCGCGACGTCGCTGGGCCCGCTCGACGTGGCGTTCGGGGAGATCACCTACGCGCTCCTGCGCGGCGGGGTGTACGCGATCGGGTTCCTCACCGTCATGCAGGTCATGGGCCTCAACCTGGCGTGGTCGGCCGCCCTGGCCATCCCCGCGGTGCTGCTGGTCGCCTTCGGGTTCGCCAGCGTCGGCATGGCGGTGACCAGCTACATGAAGACCTTCCAGCAGATGGACTGGATCAACTTCGTGATGCTCCCGATGTTCCTGTTCTCCGCCACCTTCTACCCGATCACGGTGTACCCGGGGTGGCTGCAGGGCGTGATCAAGGCGCTGCCCCTGTGGCACGCGGTGGAGCTGGTTCGCGGCCTGACGCTCGGCGTGCTGGACGGGTCGATGGTGGTCCACGTCGCGTACTTCGTCGCGATGATCGGGCTCGGCCTGTCGTTCACCACGGTGCGGCTGCGGGCCCTGTTCCTCGACTGACGTCCGACATTCGAGACAACCGTCCCGTGTAGGATTGGGCGAGTGATCGGGATCATCGACTACCGCACAGGTAATTCGCAGAGCATTTCTTATGCGCTCGAGCACCTCGGTGTCCCGCACGCGCTCGTGGCCAAGCCCGGCGAGTGCGACGAGGTCGACAAGTACATCCTGCCCGGGGTGGGCGCCGCCGGCGTGACCATGGAGTCGCTGCGCCAGGAGGGCTGGATCGACCACCTGTCCGAGAAGATCCTTGGCGATGGTCAGGGATTTCTCGGTGTGTGCGTCGGCCTGCAGGTGCTCTTCGAGCACTCCGAGGAGGGCGACGTCGAGTGCCTCGGGTGGCTCCCGGGCAGCGTCCACGAGTTCGACCGCGCCGAGGTCCGGGTGCCGCACATGGGCTGGAACAATGTCGAGGTGCGGGGCGACCACCCCTTTTCCCGGTCGTTCACGCCGGGTGGCTTCTACTATTTCGTGAATTCTTTCTACGCCCGGCCCACGGACGATTCCGTGCTCGTCGGCGCCACCACCTACGGCACGGAGTTCGCCGCCGCGGTGGCCTCCAAGAACATCATGGCGACGCAGTTCCACACCGAGAAGAGCGCGCGCGCCGGCCTCCAGGTGCTCAAGGCGTTCTGCGACCTCGACGTCACCGAACTGAAGGATCTCGATGCTCGCTAACCGGCTCATCGCCTGCTTCGACGTCAAAGACGGCCGCGTCACCAAGGCTCAGCAGTTCCAGGACAACATCGACGTGGGGGACCCGGCCGAGCTGGCCGACCGGCTGTACCACGAGGACGTCGACGAGATCGTCATCTACGACATCATGGCCAGCGCCCAGAAGCGCCAGATCGACCTCGAGATGGTGCGGAAGGCGGCCCACCGCACGTTCGTCCCGCTGACGGTCGGCGGCGGCATCCGGCACCTCGAGGACATGCACGCGGTGCTGCGCGCGGGCGCCGAGAAGATCAGCATCGACTCGATGGCCGTGCGCAAGCCCGAGATCATCACGCAGGGGTCGGTCGAGTTCGGCCGCCAGTGCATCGTGCTGAGCATGCAGGTCAAGCGCGTCGACGTGACCCCGAGCATCCCCAGCGGGTACGAGATCGCGATCGACGGCGCCCGGACCTACACCGGCATGGACGCGGTCGAGTGGGCCAAGCGCGGGCAGGACCTGGGCGCCGGCGAGATCGTGGTGAACAGCATCGACCGGGACGGCACGGGTGCCGGGTACGACCTCGACATCACGGGCATGATCACCGAGGCCGTCTCGTTGCCGGTGATCGCATCCGGCGGGGCCGGGCTGGTCAGCCACGTGAGCGACGCGTTCGCCATCGGGGCCACGGGCGCCATCGTGAGCTCGATGCTCTACTCCCCGCGGGTGGAGCACACGCTGTCGGTCGAGGAGATGAAGGCGCAGCTGGTCGAGCTGGGCGAGCGGGTCCGGCCCGTGCACAGCGCGGACTGAGCGGCCTCGCCCGAGCAGACCCGTCCGATCGGTTCCCGCACGCAGCACGAGACCCCCGGACCGTGCGGGTCCGGGGGTCTCGTGCGTGCAGGACTAGATGGAGGGCGTGTCGCCCTCGCCGGCGTCGGCCACCGGGTCGGGGCTGCCGGCCGGCTTGGTGGTGCGGCGCGTGGTCGCCTTCTTCGCGGCCTCGGTCGCCTCGGCGACCTTGTCCTTGGCCGCCTCGGTGGCGTCGGCCACCTTCCCGCTGAGCTCGTCCTTCGCCTCGGAGACCTTCTCGGTCAGCGACTCGGTCGCCGCCGAGACCTTCTCCGCCGCCTTGCGCGTGGCGTCGCGGCCCTTGGCGACGGCGCTGCCGGCCGCCTCACCGACCGCGTCCGCGGCGTCGGCCACCCGCGCGTGCGTGGTGCCGGCGTCCGTCGGCTCCCACGGCTCCGCCCACGGGTCGACGCTCGAGCGCGAGCGGGTCCACGCGGCCACGGCGGCCCCGATCCCGATGAGCGTCGCGAGCAGCCAGAAGACCTTGGCGCCCGTGTGGCTCTTCTTCCCCGACGCGGCCCCCGCGGCGGCGGCGAGGGACGCGGCCTTGCCCTTGCCCTTGTCGGCGGCGACGTCGGCGGCCTTCTCGGCCGCGGCGCCGGCCCGGACGGCGGCCTCGTTCAGCGCGGCGACCAGCTTGGGCAGGTACTCGTCGACGATCTTGTCGTGCGCGGTGTCGATGGCCGGCGAGACCTTGTCCGCCGCCGTCTCGACCTTGGGAGCGGCCGCCTTCACGCTCTCCTTGTACAGGTGCTCCACGCGCGGCAGCAGCCAGTCGATGGCCGCCTCGACCTTCGGGGTCGTCCAGTCCTTGGCCTGCGCCGCGGCGTCGCCCGCCTTCGACGCGGCGGTCCCCGCGGTCTCCTTCGCGCTGCGGGCGGCGTCGGCGAGGGTCGCGCCCAGGTCGGCCGCCTGGTCCTTCAGCTTCTCGGTATCGACGTCGATCTTCGGGCGGCTCTTGGTGTACGGCATTCTCGGCTCCCGGCTCGTCGGCTGCACTGGCCTCCCACTCTGCCACCGCGCGAGCGGCCGCGCAGGATGGTCTTTGCCCGACAGAGAGCCTGTGGCCTGCGGAACCGCCCGATCACGGGTGTCCCCCAGGGTCGCGTGCGAGACTTCTCGCATGTTTGCGACCCTGCACACGACCGCCGGAGACATCCGGATCGAGCTCTACCCCAACCACGCGCCGCGCACGGTGCAGAACTTCGTCGGACTGGCCACGGGAACGACCCCGTGGACGGACCCGACGACGGGCGAGGAGCGCACCGACCCGCTGTACGACGGCGTGGTCTTCCACCGCGTGATCTCCGGGTTCATGATCCAGGGCGGCGACCCGCTGGGCACCGGCCGCGGCGGCCCGGGCTACACGTTCGACGACGAGATCCACCCCGAGCTCTCGTTCAACGAGCCCTACCTGCTCGCCATGGCCAACGCCGGCAAGCGCCTCGACCCGACCACCGGCAAGGTGGGCGGCACCAACGGCTCGCAGTTCTTCATCTCGGTGGCCCCCACCGAGTGGCTCAACGGCAAGCACACGATCTTCGGCAAGGTCGCCGACGACGAGAGCCGTGCCGTGGTCGACGCGATCGAGTCCACCCGGGTCCGCCCCGGCGACCGCCCCGTCGAGGACATCGTCATCAGCTCGGTCACCATCGAGGACTGAGACCACCATCAGCGAGACCTCCCAGCCGGGCGCGCCGGTCGCGCCGCCGGTCTGCCCTCGGCACCCCGAC
The DNA here is from genome assembly GCF_041295535.1 of Cellulomonas sp. ICMP 17802. Taxonomy (NCBI): domain Bacteria; kingdom Bacillati; phylum Actinomycetota; class Actinomycetes; order Micrococcales; family Cellulomonadaceae; genus Cellulomonas; species Cellulomonas sp. ICMP 17802. The sequence goes on from NZ_JBGFQZ010000001.1 coordinate 188,184, forward strand.
CGGGTGTCGTACGTGCGGTGCCAGCGGTGCGGCCGGCCCACCTGCCCGGAGTGCCAGCGGCAGGCGGCCGTCGGCATCCACTGCGTCGACTGCGTCGCCGAGGCCGCGCGCGCCGTGCCGACCACCCGGACCGCCCTCGGCGGTGTGCGCCACGACGGCCGGCCGGTGGTCACCCTCACGCTCATCGGGCTGTGCGTCGTCAGCTTCGTCCTGCAGCTGGTGGTGCCGTCGTGGACCTCGCGGTGGCTCTTCTCGCCCGTCTCGGGGTTCTACCAGCCGTACCGCTTCCTCACCGCCGCGTTCCTGCACTCGCCCGGGCAGTACCTGCACATCGTCTTCAACATGGTCGCCCTGTGGTTCGTCGGGCCCACGCTCGAGAACGTCCTCGGCCGCGCGCGGTACATCACGCTCTACCTGATGTCCGCCGTCGGCGGCTCGGTGGGCTCCGTGCTGCTGGCCAGCGCCACCCACAGCTGGTCCGCGGCGAGCGTCGGGGCGTCGGGGGCCGTGTTCGGGCTGTTCGGCGCGATGCTCGTGGTGAGCAAGCGGCTCGGCGGCGACGTGCGCGGCATCCTCGTGCTCATCGGCATCAACCTGGCGCTCGGCTTCGTCATGGCGAACATCGCCTGGCAGGCGCACGTCGGCGGGCTCCTCACCGGCGGCCTGCTCGCGGCCGCCTATGCCTACGCGCCCCCTCCCCGACGGCGGCTCGTGGCGGTGCTCGCGCCCGTGCTGCTCGGCGCCGTGCTGCTCGGAGCCACGCTCGCCGCGTACGCCTCGGTGGGCGCCTTCTCCTGAGCCCGCAGCGGGGCTCCCACAGCACGTCTCGGCCGCTCGTCGGCTGTCCCCATGGTTACTCACACCTGTGGAACTACACCCGTGTAGTTATCCACAGACTTGTGCACCGCTGGGGACAACGGCGGCGTTCTCGCAGGTCAGCGGGGGTGCCTGTGGACGGCCGTGCGCGTCCCGCGGTGGGGGTGAGGGTGGGGACGACCGCGGTGGATGCGTCGATCAATGTGCGACGGACCGGCGGCAACGCTGCGGCCCACGCATTCATCCATGCATCCATCTATTTGGGCGACCACGTTCGGGGCAGGAGGCGATGAAGGCGGCGCCGACGCTCGGCTGCAGCTGACGAAGGCGGCGTCGACGCTCGGCTGCAGCTGACGAAGGCGGCATCGACGCTGGCCTAGTCGACGCCGGCGGAGGGGACGCGGGGCTGCGGTTGACGAACGCCGGGCCGGGGACGACGAAGGCGCCGCCCGCACGAGCGGACGGCGCCTGGGTCACGGCAGGGGGCTGGTCAGCGCCAGCGGGTCGTCATGCCGAAGCCGGCGATGATCAGCACGAACCCGATGAGCAGGTTCCACTGCTCGATGCCGGGGATCGGGTACTGGGACTGCGTGAGGTAGGTGACCACGATCCAGACGAGCCCGAGGATCATGAGGCCGAGCATCACGGGCAGGAACCAGGGCGCGTTGACCTTGGGGCCCGTCGACTTGGCGGGCGGCGGCGTGTACGTCGCCTTCTTGCGCGACTTCGACTCAGGCACGTCCGGTGCTCCTGTCCTGCGGCTGTGCGGCGCGGGGGCCGCGGGAGACCACGCGATGACGTCGTGGTCGTGGGCGGTCGATCATGGTGCGTCGGGCCCGCTCCGTCACGGACTCATCGCATCGTGACCTAGCGTAGTGCCCGCCCGTACCGGGCCGACGCACCCGAGGAGCCGTCCGTGACCGACCACCCGCACCGCGCGCGTCGCGTCGTCGCGCGCGGCACGCTGTCGGTGGCCCTGGTGCTCGCGCTGTCCGGTGCCCTGTTCGCGGCCAACGCCAAGTTCGCCCGCGCGTCCGGCGAGCGGCACCCGCAGGACCTGCGGGAGCTGGCGCAGGTGGAGACCACACGCGTCACGCACCTGTCCTCTGAGGTCGACGCGCTGCGCGCCGAGGTCGACGCGCTCACGGCCGACGAGAACGCCGCGGCCGGCACCGTCGTCGGGTCGCCCAGCGAGGGCTACCTGGTCGAGGGCGGGCTCGTGCCGGTGGACGGCCCGGGCCTGACGGTCCAGCTCGACGACGCCCCGGCGGACTCCCCGCGCCGCGAGGACGTGAGCCCCGACGTGCTCGTGGTGCACCAGCAGGACCTCCAGGCCGTGATGAACGCCCTGTGGGCCGGCGGCGCCGAGGCGATGGAGCTGATGGACCAGCGGGTGATCTCGACCAGTGCGGTCCGCTGCGTGGGCAACGTCCTGCGGCTGCACGGTCGGCTGTACTCGCCGCCGTACGTGGTCCGGGCCATCGGGAACCCCGCGGACCTCCGCAAGGCCTTGTCGGCGTCTCCGGCGGTGCAGTCGTACCTGCGGGACGCGGCCGACGTCGGTCTCGGCTGGTCCGTCACCGACGCGCAGGAGCCGCTCGAGCTGCCGGCGTACTCCGGCACCACCGAGCTGTCGTCCGCCTCGGTGCCCGACGGCGTCGAGATCCTGCCCGGGCTGGAGGCGGCCGAGGACGAGGCCCGCACCAGCGCACCGGACACCACCGAGAGCACAGGGAGCACCCGCTGAGCGGCGACACCACCACCGGGCCGGCGCCGGCCGCCCGGACCTCCACGGGCCGGGTCCGTCACGTGACGTACGGCGTCATCGGCGTGGTCGGCGAGCTCCTCATCACCCTCGGGGTGCTGCTGTTCGCGTTCCTCGTCTGGCAGCTCTGGTGGACGGACGTCATCGGCAACCGGGCCCAGGCCGAGATCGTGCGGGAGCTCCCCTTCGAGCCGGTGCCGACCGCGACCGCGACCGCCGGCGCCGACGCCCCCGCGGGTCCGGTCATCGCACCCCCGCGCCGCGACGAACCGCCCGTGATGGCCGAGCCGCCGCACGCGACCACGTTCGCGACGATCCAGGTGCCGCGGTGGGCCGGCGAGCCCGAGCGGCCGATCAGCCAGGGGACGGACCGCGCGACCGTGCTCGACGTGCTGGGCATCGGGCACTACGAGGGCACGGCGATGCCGGGCGGGGTGGGCAACTTCGCGGTGGCCGGCCACCGCACCACGTTCGCCAAGCCGTTCAACCGGATCGCGGAGCTGCAGGTGGGCGACCCGCTGGTCATCCGGACCACGGACAACATCTGGTACGTCTACCGCGTGACCTCGACGGAGATCGTCAGGCCGTCGAACGTCGGCGTCATCGCGCCGGTGCCCAACCAGCCCGGCGCGGTCCCGACGGAGCGGATGATCACCCTGACCACCTGCCACCCGATGTTCTCGGCGCGCGAGCGGTACATCGTCCACGGGGTGCTCGACTACTGGGCACCGGTGGCGGACGGCATTCCGGCCGAGCTGGTCGGAGGCGCATGATGGGCACCCTCGAACGAGACGGAGGACGCTGATGTACGGATGGCTGTGGCGGCACACGCCCGGACCCGCCGCCGTGCGCGTCCTGATCCTCACGGTCGCAGCGCTCGCGGTGCTGGCGGCCTGCTTCGCGTGGGTGTTCCCGGTGGTCTCGCCGTACATGCCCTTCAACCAGACGACGGTGGGTGAGTGACGTGACCCGCATCCTCGTGATCGACAACTACGACTCGTTCGTCTACACGATCGTCGGCTACCTCAACCAGCTGGGCGCCGAGACCGTGGTCGTGCGCAACGACGCCGTGCCGCCCGTCGAGGAGCGCACCGGGTTCGACGGCGTGCTGGTGAGCCCTGGTCCGGGGACGCCCGCCGACGCCGGCCAGAGCATGCAGGTGATCCGCGACTGCGCCGCCGCCGGGCTGCCGATGCTCGGCGTCTGCCTGGGCCACCAGGCCCTGGGCGAGGTGTTCGGCGGCACGGTCACGCACGCGCCCGAGCTCATGCACGGCAAGACCAGCCAGGTGGAGCACAAGGGCGAGGGCGTGCTGGCCGGGCTGCCCGACCCGTTCACGGCCACCCGGTACCACTCGCTCGCGGTGGTGAACGGGACGGTCTCCGACGAGCTCGAGGTCACCGCCACGGCGCACGGCATCATCATGGGCCTGCAGCACGTCTCGCTCCCCCTGCACGGGGTCCAGTTCCACCCCGAGTCGGTGCTCACCGAGGGCGGCCACCGGCTGCTGGCCAACTGGCTCGCGATCTGCGGCGACGACCAGGCCGTGGCCCGGTCCGCGGGGCTGCACCCGCTTGTCCGGCTCTGACCTGAGACACGACGAAGGGGCCGTCCCGAGAGGGACGGCCCCTTCGTCGTTCGTGCTATGGCTTGGGTGGCGACGCGGACGCGCCCGTTCCGGTCGCGGCCTTCGCCACATGGATGTCGATCTGCTGGTCCAGCGGGACCTCGTCGCCGGCCGTCGGGTCGGTGCGGAGCACGGTGCCGTCCGGCTGGTCCGAGACGTCGTCGATCCGGTTGAAGTTCTTCAGCCCGAGGCCCTGCAGCTCCGCGACGACCTGGTCGTAGGTCTTGCCCACCAGGTCGTTCGGGATGGTCGCGGTGGTCGGCGCGACGGCGATCTGCAGGTTGACGGTCCGGCCCTGCTTGACCAGCGTGCCGGGTGCGACGTCCTGCGCGACGACCGTGTCCGGGGTCTGCGCGGACTCGACCGGCGAGGTGTTGGCCTGGAGCTTGGACGCGTTGAGGATGTCCTTCGCCTCGGCCGTGGTCTTGCCGGTGACGTCGGGCATCGAGACGTTGCCTGTGGAGACGAAGAGCGAGACCTCCGAGCCGGCGGGCACGGTCGTCCCCTCGGCCGGGTCGGTCTTGGTCACCTGGCCCTGCGGGTACTCCGGGTTGTCGTCGTCCTGCCGGTTGGCCGAGACCTTGAGCCCCTTGCCCGTGAGGATGTCGACGGCCTCCTGCTCGGTCTTGCCGGCCACCGAGGGGACGACCACGTTGGCCGCGCCCGTCGAGATCCAGACCTTGACGTCCGACCGCGGCTCGACCGCGGTGCCGGCCTCGGGGTCGGACCGGATCGCCTGGTCGGCGGGCACCGTGTCCGACGGTTCCTCGGCGCGCACGAACACCAGGTTGGCGTCCTCGATGGCGGCCTGCGCCTCGGCCGCGCTGAGGCCGACGGTGACGGGCACGTTGACGGTGTCCGGGCCGGCGTTCTTGTTCGCGTTGGCCACGAGCAGCGCCACGATCCCCGCGACGGCGAGCACCGCGATCGCGATGAGCAGGGGCAGCAGCCACGGTCGGCGCCGGCCCTCCTCCTCGTCCTCGAACGGGGTGGTGGCGACGGCCGCGCCGGTGGAGGCCCACGGCGGGCTCGCCGGCGGCATGGCCTGCGTCGTGGCGACGGGCGGGGCCAGGACCTGCGTGGCCTCGGTGGCCGGCGTGGCGACCAGGGCCGCCGCAGCCAGCGCGCCCACCGCGGGGGCGCCCACGGCACCGCCGCGGACTGCGGCCTCGAGGTCGGAGCGGAACTCGGCGGCGGTGGAGTAGCGGGCGTCGCGCTCCTTGGCCAGGGCCTTGAGCGTGATGCGGTCGAGCGTGTCCGGCACGTCGGAGGCGAAGGTGCTGGGCACCGGCGCGGCCTCGCGGACGTGCTGGTACGCCACCGCGACGGGCGAGTCGCCGATGAACGGCGGGCGACCGGTGAGCAGCTCGAACAGCAGGCAGCCGGTGGAGTACAGGTCGGAGCGCGCGTCCACGGTCTCGCCGCGCGCCTGCTCGGGCGACAGGTACTGCGCGGTGCCGATCACGGCCTGCGTCTGGGTCATGGTCGCCGCGGAATCGGCGACGGCGCGGGCGATGCCGAAGTCCATGACCTTGACCGCGCCGGTGGGCGTCAGCATGACGTTGGCGGGCTTGATGTCGCGGTGCACGATGCCCGCGTGGTGGGAGTACTCGAGCGCCGACAGCACGCCGGCCGTGATCTCGACGGCCTCCTCGATGGGCACGGCGTGGCCGTCGCGCAGGATGTCCCGCACCGTGTGGCCCTCGACGTACTCCATGACGATGAACGGCACGTGCGCGACGACGCCGGTGGGCTCGGTGAAGACGTCCTCGCCGGTGTCGTAGACCGAGACGATGGCCGGGTGGTTGAGGGCCGCGGCGGACTGCGCCTCGCGACGGAACCGGTTCTGGAACGAGGGGTCGCGGGCGAGGTCCGAGCGCAGGATCTTGATGGCCACCGTGCGACCGAGCCGGGTGTCGTGGCCGATGTGCACCTCGGCCATGCCACCCCGGCCGATGAGCTCGCCGACCTCGTACCGTCCGGCGAGGATGCGGGATCCGTCGTCCACCACTAGGCGTCCTTTGCTTCCGTCGATGCCGGGCCCGCGGCGAGCGCTGCCGACCCGTTCTCCGTGATCATCCCATCGCGGGTGTCGCCACGAGGGTAATGGGCGGCCGTGGCCGAGAGCCTGGTCTGGCCGTCCGGCGGTCCGTCCGCCTTGGTGAGTTGCGCGGCGAGGGCGGCGCCCAGCAGGCCGATGAGCAGCAGGGCGAGCGCGATCAGGGGCCACGAGAGGCGCCCCGAGCGACCGACGCGGACCCCGGTGGTGGGCGCGGAGCGACGGGTCGCCGCGCGGCCGGTGGGCGCCTCGTCGGCCCGCCGGGTGCGGCGCGGCGGGTAGGACGGCGGGGGCGCCACGGGGGCCGACGTCGCGGCGGTGGCGAACGTGTCCGGGGTGCGGACCTGCCGGCTGACCAGGACGGGGACGCCCGACGGCGGGGTGCGCGGCACCAGCTTGTCCAGCAGCTGCGCCAGCTCCTCGCCCGATGCGGGCCGCGTGCTCGGCTCCTTGGAGAGCAGGCGGACCACCAGCGCGGCCAGCTGCTTGTCGACGGTCGGGGGCAGCGGCGGCACCGGGTTGTTCACGTGCGCCACGGCGATGTCCACCGCGGTCGGCCCCGTGAAGGGCCGGTGCCCGACGAGGGCCTCGTACGCGATGATCCCGAGCGAGTACAGGTCGGACAGGGGGGTCGCGGGCTTGCCGACCGCCTGCTCCGGGGACAGGTACTGCGCGGTGCCCATGACCATGCCGGTCGCGGTCATCGTCACCTGGTTGCGGGCCAGCGAGACGCCGAAGTCGGTGATCTTCACGCGGCCGGCGCGGCCCAGCAGGATGTTGCCCGGCTTGACGTCGCGGTGCACGACGCCGGCCAGGTGCGCGGCGTGCAGCGCGCGGGCGGTCTGCGCGAGGATCGGCAGCAGCCGGCGGGTGGGCAGCACGGGCTCGCGCTCGAGCAGGTCGGACAGCGGCTCGCCGACCACCAGCTCCATGACCAGGAACCCCGACCCCTCCTGCTCGCCGTAGTCGAAGAGCTGGGCGATGTTGGGGTGCGACAGCGACGCGGAGTTGCGGGCCTCGGTGCGGAACCGCTCGAGGAACCCGCGGTCGCCGGCGAACTCGGAGCGCAGCACCTTGACGGCGACCGGGCGGGCGAGGGCGTCGTCGTACCCCTCCCACACCTCGCCCATGCCGCCGACGGCGATCTGCCGGACCAGCCGGTAGCGCTCGCCGAGCAGGACCCCGGGTGCCGTCTTCATGACCCGAGCACCGCCTCGATGACGGCCTTGGCGATGGGGGCCGCGACCCGTCCACCGGTGGCCTCGTTGCCGGCGTTCCCGCCGTGCTCGACCAGCACGGCGACGGCCACGCGGGGGGCGTCGGCCGGTGCGAAGGCGGTGAACCACGCGTGCGGCGCCAGGCCGTCGGCCGTCTGCGCGGTCCCGGTCTTGCCGGCCACCTGCACGCCGGGGATCTGGGCGGCCGTGCCCGAGCCGCTCTGCACGACGCCGACCATCATGTCGCGCAGCGACGCGGCGGTGCCCGGCGAGACCGCGGTGGAGTAGACGGTCGGCTTGGTCTCGGAGACCTTCTGCAGGTCGGCGCTGCGCACCGTCTGGACCACGTACGGCGTCATCAGCTTGCCGCCGTTCGCGATCGCCGCGGACACCATCGCCATCTGCATCGGCGTCGCCTGCACGTCGCGCTGCCCGATGGCGGACTGGGCCGTGACGGGGGCGTCCATCTGGGCGGGGAAGACGCTCTCGACGACCTTCATCGGGATGGTCAGGCCGGGGTCGTTGAACCCGAACCGCTCCGCCTGCTCGCGCAGCGCGTCGGCGCCGACGTCCAGCCCCAGCTGCCCGAACGCGGTGTTGCAGGAGACGCGCAGCGCGTCCGCGAGCGTGATCGGGTCGCTGCCGCAGCCGCCGCCACCGAAGTTGCCGATCGTCGCGGAGGTCTGCGGGAGCGTGAGCTGCACGGGAGCGGGCAGGGTGCTGGCGGGCGTGAACTGCCCGCTCTCGAGGGCGGCCGCGGCCGTGACCAGCTTGAACGTCGACCCCGGGGGGTAGCGCTCGAGCGTCGCGTTGCTGCGCAGCGGGTTGCCCGGGGCGGACGCGAGCTGGTTGTACGCCGCGCCGGCGGCCTTGGTGTCGTGCGACGCCAGCAGGTTCGGGTCGAAGCCCGGCGTCGAGACGAGCGCCAGGATCTTGCCGGTGGACGGCTCGATCGCCACGACCGCGCCCTGCTGCCCGGCCAGCCCGTCGAGCGCCGCCTGCTGGGCGGCCGGGTTGATCGTGGTCTCCACGGCCGCGCCCTCGGGCTGGCGGCCCGTGAGCACGTCGCGGATGCGCGAGAAGAACAGCTGGTCGCCGCGGCCCGTGAGCTCGTCGTTGGCGGCGTTCTCGAGCTGGGTGCGGCCGTTGACCACCGAGTAGAAGCCGGTCATCGCCGAGTAGAGCTCGCCGTTCGTGTACGAGCGCTGGTAGCCGTAGGAGTCCTCGACCTTGGTGGACTGGGCGATCGCCTCGCCCGCGACGACGATCGGTCCACGCGCGTTGCCGAACTCGCGGTACAGCGTGCGCACGTTCCGGCTGTCGTTGTTCAGGCGCTCGGCCTGGAAGTACTGGATCCAGGTGGCGCCCGCCATCAGGCCGACGAACATCACGAGGACCACGGTCGCCAGGCGGCGCAGGGGCGTGTTCATCGCACCCCTCGGATGATCTCGGTGGGCTCGTCGTCGTCGCCGCCCACCACGACGGGCGTGCCCGCGACGGGCGTGAGCGACGGCTTCATGGACGGCGCCGGGCGCCGGGCCTCGTCGGAGATCCGCAGCAGCAGCGCCACGATCACCCAGTTGGCCACCAGCGACGAGCCGCCGTACGCCAGGAACGGCGTGGTCAGGCCGGTCAGCGGGATGAGCCGCGTGACGCCGCCGACGACCACGAAGGTCTGCAGCGCGACGATGAACGCGAGGCCGCCGGCGAGCAGCTTGCCGAACCCGTCGCGCACGCCGATCGCGGTGCGCATGCCGCGCTCCGCGAGGATGGCGTAGCAGAGCAGGATCGCGAGCAGGCCGGTCAGGCCCAGCTCCTCGCCGAGGGACGCGACGATGAAGTCGGACTCGGCGAACGGCACGAGGTCGGGCCGCCCCTGCCCCCAGCCGGTACCGAAGAGCCCGCCGCTGGCCATGCCGAACAGCCCGCGGACCAGCTGCCCCGACCCGCCCGGGCTCTGGTCGAAGACGGCGGGGTCGAAGGCGTGCAGCCAGGCGTCGAAGCGCGCGCCGACGTGCGAGAAGGCGCTCGCGGCCAGGACCGCGCCGACGACGAACAGCAGGAGGCCGATGACCACCCAGCTGAGCCGCTCGGTGGCGAGGTAGAGCATCGCGACGAACAGGCCGAAGAACAGCAGCGACGTGCCGAGGTCGCGCTCGAGCACCAGGACCGCGACGGACGCGCCCCAGACGATGAGGATCGGTCCGAGGTCGCGCGGTCGGGGCAGCTGCAGGCCCAGCACCTTGGGGCCGGCCAGCGCGAGGGTGTCGCGGTGCGTGACCAGGTACCCGGCGAAGAAGATGGCGAACGCGATCTTGGCGAACTCGGCCGGCTGGAAGCCGACGCCGCCGACGCGCACCCAGATGCGGGCGCCGTTGATGAGGACGCCCAGGCCCGGGACCAGCGGCAGCATGACCAGCACGAGACCGGCGACCATCGCGGTGTAGGTGTAGCGGCGCAGCGTCCGGTGGTCGCGCAGCAGGACGATCACCAGCGCCGCCAGCACCACCGAGATCGCCGTCCACACCAGCTGGCGCTGCGCGAACGTGTCGTCGCGGCCCCGGGCGGTGTACGCGAAGTCGATGCGGTAGATCATCGCCAGCCCGATGCCGTTGAGCGCGACCGTGATCGGCAGGATCACCGGGTCGGCGAACGGGGCGCGCCAGCGCAGCACGAGGTGCACGCCGATCGCCAGCGCGGCCAGGCCGAGGCCGTAGCCGATGACGTCGGGCGGCACCTTGTCCGAGGTGCCGATGCCCGCCAGGGCGTACGAGGCGACGCCGATCGCGAGCGCGAGCAGCAGCAGGCCGAGCTCGACCCCCCGGCCGGCCCGCACCTGGTGCGGCTGGACGGTAGCCATCACGCGCGGCTCACGGCGTGGCCGTCCCCGAGGGGGACGGGCTGGTGGACGGGGTGGGCGAGGGCGTCGGCGCGGGCGACGTGTCCTCCTGGAGCATGCCGACCAGGTTGCGGGCGTCGTCGAGGGAGTCCGCGTGGATGGTCTGCTCGACCCGCTCGCGCAGGTAGCCCGAGCTCAGGTCCTCCACGTCGGTCCCCGTGCGGTGGACCACCGACGACAGCGGGATCGTGCCGATCGTCTGGGGCAGCCCCCGGAAGATGACGACCTCGCCCTGGTCGATGCCGACGTAGTACTGCGTCTGCGTCCACGCGTACGCGACGGCCGCGCCCGCCAGCACCACGACCGCGACCACCACCCAGGCCACGACGGCGCGCCAGCGGCGGGCCGGACGCGGCTCGTCCTCGTCCTCGTCGTCGGTGGCACGGGGCGCGGGGACCTCGACGGCCCCCTCGGTCTCGACGGGCTCCTTCGCCGTGCGCGACAGGGCCGCGGCGCGGGCCGCCGGGCCGTCGGCGGCCGACGTCGGGTCGTTGCGGCTCAGCGCCGCAGCGCCGACCACCGTCGCCCTCGTCGTCGGGCCGGCACCGTCCGCGACGTCGTCCAGCTCGATCACGTCGGCCAGCACCACGGTGATGTTGTCGCCGCCGCCGGCCCGCAGCGCGAGCTGGACCAGGCGGTCCGCGCAGGCGTCGACGTCCTCGATGCTCGCCATGGTCTCTTCGATGGTGTCCGCGCTGACGAAGCCGGACAGGCCGTCGGAGCACAGCAGCCAGCGGTCGCCCGGGCGCGCCTCGCGGACCGACAGGTCGGGGGTCACCTCGGGGTCGAAGTCGCCGAGCACGCGCATGACGACCGAGCGCTGCGGGTGGTGCTCGGCCTCCTCGGGCGTGATGCGGCCGATGTCCACCAGGTGCTGCACGAACGTGTGGTCGGTGGTGACCTGCGTGAGCACGCCGTCGCGCATGAGGTAGCCGCGCGAGTCGCCCAGGTGCACCATCGCGAGCTTGTTCCCCGCGCGCAGGATCGCCAGGACCGTGGTGCCCATGCCGGTGAGCTCGGGGTCGGCGTCGCTGCGCGCGATGATCTCCTCGCGGGCCTCGGCCAGCGCGGACTCCAGCTGGTCCAGGGCGTCGTCGGGACCGTGCGACTCCCCGTCCAGCGGCGCGAAGGAGGCGACGGCCACCGACGAGGCGACGTCGCCACCGGCGTGGCCGCCCATGCCGTCCGCGACCATGAGCAGGTGGGGCCCGGCGTACGCCGAGTCCTGGTTGTTGGAGCGCACGAGTCCGACGTCGGACCGCGCCGCATACCTGAGTGCGACGGTCACCGGGTTACCTCTGCAGCTCGAGAACGCTCTGGCCCACGCGGACGGGTGTACCCGTCGGGACGGGAGTCGGCGCCTCGACGCGCTGGTCGGCCACGAATGTCCCGTTCGTCGATCCGAGGTCCTCGACGAACCACTGGCCACCCTGCGGGAAGATCCGTGCGTGCCGCGACGACGAGTAGTCGTCGTCCAGCACCAGCGTGCAGCCCGGCGCGCGGCCGATGAGCACCGCCGACGACGCCAGCGGGACGATCGTGCCGCGCAGCGGACCCTCGGTGACCACGAGCCGCGTCGGGCCGGACCCGCTGCGGGTCGAGCGCGGGGTGCGGGCCGGGGCGGCCTCGGGCTTGGCTGGCTCGGTGGCGACGGCCGCCGCCACCGCCGGCGCCTTGCGACGGCGACGGTCCGTGATCCGCGTGCCGTACAGGTCGCGGCGCAGCACGCCGATGGCGAAGAGCACGAGCACCCACAGCAGGGCCAGGTAACCCAGCCGCAGCAGGGTGATCGTCAGCTCACTCATGTGCCGGCGTCACTCGTCCGGGTCCGGCTCGCCGCCTGTCCAGAACAGGATCCGGGTGCGCCCGATGGTCAGCGTGTTGCCGTCCAGCAGGGTCGCGGCCGGAACCTGGTGGCCTTCGACGAAGAGTCCGTTGGTGGAGCCCATGTCCGTGGCGATCACGCCGTCGGACGTCACGCGGATCTCGAGGTGCCGGCGGGACACGCCGGGGTCGTCGACGATGATGTCCGCCTCCGACCCGCGCCCGATGACCGTGACCGGCCCGGTGAGGATGTAGCGCTGGCCGTCGATGTCGACCAGGGGGTGGCGGGCGCTCGGAGCCGAGGTCGCCGACGCGGGAGCGACCGCGCCCCGCACCGTCGCGCTGTGCACCCGGAACCGCGCGGCCTCGAGCTCGCTGTCCTCGCTGAACGACACGGTCACGGGCCCGACGAACGCGTACCGCTGGCTCGCGGCGTAGTCGGTGACGTTGTTGGCGAACTCGTCCGCCAACGCCTCCGCACCCCACGACTCCACCTGGTCGTAGTCGGCAGTCGCGAGCTCGATCGTGAACTCGTTGGGCACGACGGTCCGGTCGCGGCCGACGACGGCCGCCCGGTCGTCCACCTCGCGGCGCAGCGCGCTCGAGAGGTCGAGCGGCTTGAGCTCGCTCTTGAAGGCCTTGGCGATGGCGTTGTTGACGACGCGCTCGACGCCGTTCTCGAACCTGTCGAGGATGCCCATTGCCACCTCCCACGTACCTCTCGCGCGTCCACCTGCACGTGTCGTGCCGACGATCCGCCCTGATCGTATCCGTGCCCCGCCGGTACGGGCCCGGATGCCGGGTGATGTGCGCGCGGCGCGGCCTCCGAGGTGGTCCGGAGGGCCCCGGCGATCGTGCTAATGTTCTCCGGCGCGCGCGAGTGGCGGAACGGCAGACGCGCTGGCTTCAGGTGCCAGTGTCCGAAAGGGCGTGGGGGTTCAAATCCCCCCTCGCGCACACAGGACGTCTCAGGACGTCGACAACAGGCCGGACCCTCAGGGTCCGGCCTGTTGCGTTCCCGGGTCCGGCAAAGTGCCCCCTTTCCTGCGGTCGACGCTCCTCGGTACGGTCGGCTCACGCCCTGCGGGACACCGGGCATCGCGTGGCAGTCGCCGGAGGAGGCGTGCCGTGACCGCAGGGACGAGGGTCGGCCGACGGGTCGCGGGAGCGGTCGGGCTGCTCGTGGCCGCGCTCCTCGTGGCGTCGTGCGACGGCGGCGGCATCAACCTCCCCACCCCGACGCGCACGCTCCCGACGCCGACGATCACGCTCCCGGCCCGGCCGACGCCGACCGTCACGCTGCCGGTGCGGCCGACACCCGCGCCGACCGCCACCGTGACGGAGGAGCCGGCCCCTGAGCCGACCGCAGAGCCGACCCCCGAACCGACCACCGAACCCGTCCCCGAGCCGACCCCGACCGACGAGCCCGCCCCGCCGCCGTCGGCGACCGAGACCGCCGCCGTGCCGGAGCCCTCCAGCCCACCGACCGAGACCGCCATCGCGGGGCCCACACCCACCCAGGAGGTCACGCCGTCGCCGTCCCCGTCCGCGGACGACTCGGCCGAGGCCGACTCGGGCGGCACCCCGGCGTGGGTCTGGTGGGTGGTGGGGCTGCTCGTGGTCGCCCTCGGCGTCGGGATCCCGCTGATCGTCCGCGCCCGCCGGCGAGCCGCCTGACGCAGGCCGGCTCGGTAGCCTGAGGGGACTCGCGGCGAGCGAGGTCGCGACGGGGACCGCCCCGCCGCTCGTCACTGTCATCGTCGACACACGAGGGAAGCGCCATGTCGAACGTGGCCCGAAGGTGCACCGATCCGGCGTGCGCCGCCCAGGGGAAGGTGCAGGCAGGCACCACCTGCGCGGTGTGCGGGAAGCCGACCCAGTGGACGGTCCTGCGCGTCCCGCCGCCGGGCTCGGGTCCGATCGCCCCGATCTACAGCACGCCGATGCCGGTCGCCCGGCCGGTCGGCACCGAGACCCGCACCTGCACCAACCCGGGCTGCGCCCGCTTCCACCTGGCGCAGGACGACCCGTTCTGCGGGGCGTGCGGACAGGCGACCGTCGTCGCGACGACCACCTAGGAGCTGCGCGCCGGCGACGCGCTCGCGCTGACCGCGGCGACGTCGACGCCGAGGCCGGCCAGGAGCGATGCGGCGGGGTCGGGCTCGGGCCGCGTGAGCAGCGCGAGGAGCAGGTGGCGCGGGGTGATGCGGCGCGCGCCCTCGTCGGCGGCGAGCGTGTAGGCCAGGGGCAGCACCCCGCGGAAGCCCGAGGTCGGCTGCCCGCTGCTGCGCCGGCTGATGGGCACGGTCCGGTCGAGGTCGGGGCTGGTGATGCCGATCGCCGCGAGCGCGGCGCGGTCGAGCGTCCGGAGCTGCGACCGCGCGTGGTCCAGGTCCACCCCCAGCAGCTGGGCGATCTCCGGGTCGTGCAGCAGGCCGAGCAGCAGGTGGTCCGTGCCGACGCGCCGGTCCCCCCGGAGCGCGGCCTCGTCGGCACCGGCGGAGACGGCGGCTCGTGCGGCGGGCGTGAGTCGATCGAACACGGTTCCTACTTCCCGTACTTGGCGTGCACCGACTGCCGGGCCACGCCGAGGGCGTCGCCGATCTGCTCCCACGACCAGCCCTGCTCGCGGGCGACGGCCACCTGCTGGGCCTCCACCTGCTCGGCCAGCCGCCGCAGGGCGCCGACGGCGCGCAGGCCGACGGCCGGGTCGGTCGTGCGGAGCTGGGCGGAGAGGTCGGCGGCCGGCATGGCGTCAGTCTGGATTGACACGATCACCCCTGTCAATCCAGACTGACAGTCGAGACGATGTCAGGCCAGACTGACACGAGGAGGAACGATGGCCGACCAGGTGGTGGTCGACGGTCTCCGGATGCGCTATGGGCACACCGACGTGCTCGACGACGTGGCGTTCCGGGTGGGCCCGGGTGAGGTGGTCGCGCTGCTGGGGCCCAACGGCGCCGGCAAGACCACGACGATCGAGATCCTCGAGGGGTTCCGGACGCGGTCCGCCGGCCGCGTGGGGGTGCTCGGCACCGATCCGGCGCAGGCCGACGAGCGGTGGCGGGCTCGGGTCGGCGTGGTGCTGCAGTCGTGGCGCGACCACGGCAAGTGGCGGGTCCGGGAGCTTCTCGCGCACCTGGGCTCGTACTACGCGCCCTACTCGACCCCGGGGACCGAGCGCCCCTGGGACGTCGACCAGCTGCTGGCCGCCGTCGGGCTGACCGAGCAGGCCCACCAGGACGTCCGCCGGCTCTCGGGCGGGCAGCGTCGCCGCCTGGACGTCGCCGTCGGCACGGTCGGCCGCCCCGAGCTGCTGTTCCTCGACGAGCCGACCGCCGGGTTCGACCCCGAGGCCCGGCGCGAGTTCCACCGGCTGGTGCGCGGGCTCGCGGACTCCGAGGGGACGACGGTGCTGCTGACGACGCACGACCTGGCCGAGGCCGAGGCGCTCGCGGACCGCATCCTCGTGCTCGACGACGGCCGGATCACGGCCGACGGCACCGCCGCCGACCTCGCGCGGCGGTTCGCGGGGCAGGACGAGGTCCGGTGGACCGTGGCCGGCGAGCACTTCGCGCGGTCGACGGCCGACTCCACCGCGTTCGCGTTCGACCTCTTCCGGGCGCACGGCGACGCCGTCCGCGACCTCGAGATCCGGCGGGCGTCGCTCGAGGACGCGTACCTGGCGATCGTGCGGCGGGCGGAGTCGGGTCTGCGGGTGGCGTCGTGAGGCCCGGGCTCGCGCGCGGCCTGGTCGAGCTGCGCCAGTCGTTCACCGGCCCCGAGCTCCTCGGCCAGCTGCTGTGGCCGGCCGTGAGCCTGGTCGCCCTCGTGCTGCTGCAGCACCGCGACGTCGGCGCCGACGGGATCACCTGGGGGGCGTTCGCCGTGCCCGGCGTGGTGGCGATGTTCGTCGCGCTCGGCATGCTGCTCGACGTCCAGCAGGTCAGCGCCGACCGCGAGGACGGCACCGTGCTGCGCGCCAAGGCCACGCCGGACGGCGTCCGCGGCTACCTCGTCGGCAAGCTGGTGACCGTCTCGCTGACCGTGCTGGTGTACGTGGCGATCGTGCTGGTGGGCGGCGCGCTGCTGGTCGACGGCGTGGACCTGCGCACGGTCGACTGGGCCACGTTCGCGTGGGTGCTCGCGCTGGGTCTGGTCGCGACCCGGTCGCTCGGCCTGGTGCTCGGCGCGCTCGTGCGCAGCTCGCGCGGCGCCGGCTACGTCTCGCTGCCGGTGGTCGGGCTGATCGCGGTCTCGGGCCTGCTCGCCCCGGTCACCGCGCTCGCGGCCGGCTGGCAGGCGCTCGCGCAGGTGTTCCCCGTGTACTGGCTGGGGCTCGGGATGCGCAGCGCGTTCCTGCCGGACGCGGCGGCGGCCGTGGAGCTCGGCGGGTCGTGGCGCCCGCTGCAGACCGCGGCGGTGCTGGGGGCGTGGGCGGTGGCCGGGCTGGTGCTGGCGCCGGCGACGCTGCGGCGGATGACGCGCGGGGAGTCGGGCTCGCGGGTCGCCGCCGGGCGGGAGCGCGCGCTGCAGCGGGTCGGGTAGGGACCGCGGGCCCGCTGGTCTGCGACGATGCGGGCATCCGGGTCCCGCCTCGTCACCGTGAGGTCACGTGATCAGCGCCGCCGAGCTGTCCGCCATCCCGCTGTTCGCCGAGCTCACGGCCGAGCAGCTCGACTTCCTGGCGCGGGCGGTGGAGGACATCCAGCTGCTGCCGGGCGAGTACGCGGTGCACGAGGGCGACGACCGCGCGCTGTTCGTGGTCGTCGACGGTCGCGTCGACCTCACCAAGGAGGTCAACGGGGTCGAGCGCGTGATCGGTCCGCGCGGTCCCGGCGAGCTGTACGGCGAGGTGCCGGTCATGCTCAGCATGGCGATGCCGGCGAGCTGCGTGGCGGTCGAGCCGTCCCGCATGCTCAAGGTGGACGTCGGCACGTTCTTCACCCTGGCGGGCATGGCCCCGCAGGTGGTGGCCACGGTGGGCGCGCTGGCCAAGGGCCGGATGGAGGGCCTCAAGGAGATCGCGGCGGAGAAGCCGACGCCGGACGTGGTGGTCGTCGGCCCGCTGGTGGACCCGCGGGTGCACGAGCTGCGTACCTTCCTGCACCGGAACCGCGTCACGTTCGAGACGGTCAACACGGCGGCCGCGGCGCACGGCCTCGAGGTCGAGCTGGCGGACGGCACGCGGCTGGTCGACCCGACGGTGCGCGAGGTCGCGCTCGCGGCCGGGCTGCCCGTGGTCCCGGCCCACGACGACTACGACGTCGTGATCATCGGCGGCGGCCCGACCGGGCTCACCGCGGCGGTGAACGGCGCCGCCGAGGGGCTCCGCACGCTGGTGGTCGAGAGGTTCGCGCCGGGCGGGCAGGCGGGCACGTCGACGCGGATCGAGAACTACACGGGCTTCCCTTTCGGCGTCTCGGGCGACGAGCTCGCCAGCAAGGCCCTGCGCCAGGCCCGTCGGCTCGGCGCCGAGATCGTCGTGACCCGAGGCGTCGAGGCCATCGACCCCCTCACCCGGACGCTCACGCTCGACGGCGGCGCGCAGATCGGCGCCAGGGTCGCGCTGCTGACCTCGGGGGTCGAGTGGCGGCACGTGGAGCTCGACGCCATCGACCGGTTCGTCGGCAACGGGGTGTACTACGGCGCGGCGCGCAGCGACTCGGGGCTGGCGCACGGCAAGGACGTCGTCATCATCGGCGCCGGGAACTCCGCCGGGCAGGCCGCGCTGTTCTTCTCGCGGCACGCGCGGTCGGTGACCCTCGTCGTGCGCGGCGAGTCGCTCGCCGCGAGCATGTCGCAGTACCTGATCGACCAGATCGGCTCGAACCGGCACGTCAGCGTGGAGACGCGGTCCGAGGTCGTCGCGCTCCACGGGCAGGACTCCCTCGAGCAGATCGAGACCGTCGACCGGCGCACGGGAACCGTCGCGGTGCGCCGGGTCGAGGTGCTGTTCGTGATGATCGGCGCCGACGCGGTGACGTCGTGGCTTCCCGACGAGGTCGCGCGCGACGAGCACGGCTACGTCCTCACCGGGCCCGACGCCCGGCGATCGGGCGCCTGGACGAGCGCGCGGGAGCCGTTCGCGCTCGAGACCACGGCGCCCGGGATCTTCGCCGCGGGCGACGTGCGGTCCGGCTCGGTCAAGCGGGTGGCCGCCGGGGTGGGCGAGGGCGGCATGGCGATCGCGTTCGTGCACCAGTTCCTCGCGCTGACCACCTGACCCTCACCCGATCGGCCTACGCAGGACCGGGGCGATCCGGACAGACCGCCTGCCGCGCGTTCCGGAGCGGACGTCCGGCTCCGTACGTTCCTGACGACCGTGCCCCGCATCCGGCCGACCCTGAGGACTTCCGTGCGCTTCCTGACCTTCCCGCGCCGGAGCGCGGCACTCGCTGTCGCCACCGTGCTGGCCCTGGGGGCCGGCCTCACCGCCGGCGCCCTTCCCGCCGCCGCGGCCGACCCCGTCGGCTTCACCGTCGACGACTTCGCCGGGCACGCCATGGGCACACGTTCGGTGCCTCCGACCAGCGACTTCACCTGCGAGCCGTCGCAGGGGTCCGCCGTCACGGTCTCGGGCGGGCAGATGCGCGTCACCATGCCCGGGCGCGGCAGCGCGGGGAACAGCGCCTGCGGGATCGCGAACACCTGGGTGGAGTGGAGCCCGGCGCTGCCCGTGGACATCACCAACGGCGGCACGGTCGACCGCATCGTCATGAAGTACCAGGACATCGCGCCGCAGGTGGACGGCAACCCCATCAGCTTCGGCATCCAGGTGGAGGACTCGAGCGGGCGGCGCGGGACGGCCGCCGGGCTGGCGCGCGGCAAGGAGGACAACTTCCTCAGCGTGCGCTACACGCCCGAGTACCCGGGCGACGTCACCTGGCTGGCGCCGGGCTGGCAGCAGCCCTCGGTCGACCTCACGCAGATCGTGCGCCTGCGCCTGACCATCGGCGCGACGCTGCAGAACACCACCACGGCCGTCACGTTCACCAGCCTCGGCTTCGTCATGAACGAGCCGGCCTACGAGATGCCGGCCATCCCCGCGGCCGGACCGTGGGTGTTCCCGGCCTCGACGGCGACCAGCACCACGCTCGACGTCACCGGCTTCCCCGAGCCCACCGTTACGGTCTCCGGCGCCCCGGCGTGGCTCACCGCCTCCAGCGTGAAGGGGTCGCACCAGAGCCGGCTGACGCTCTCCGGCAATCCGGGGACGGCGTACGTCGACACCACGGTCCACGTGCACGCGGTGGTCGCCGACGGGCTCGTCGCCGACCGCGACGTGCGCCTCGTCGTCCCGTCGCCGGTGACCTTCTCGCCCGCCGCGGCACCGACGACCACCGTCGGCGCCGCCGGCCCCCTCGCGCTGGGCACCGTCGTCTCGACGCCCGTGGCCGCCGCGACCGCCACCACCGGCCTGCCGCCCGGCACGTCGCTCCAGGTGGTGGGCGGCGCGCTCCAGCTGACCGGCACACCGACCACCGGCGGCACCTACTCCGTGAGCACCACGCTGGACACCGGCTTCGTGCAGCGGCCGGTCACCGTGCCGGTCGTGGTCCAGGCGCCCCCGACGGTCGCGCACACCGCCGACCTGGCGCTCGTCAAGGACGTCGCGATGACCCCCGTCGACGTCGCCGTGGGCGGATACCCCGCGCCGGCGGTCGTCGTGACCGGGTTGCCCGCCGGGCTCAGCGCGACGCGGACCGCGACGGGCGTGCAGGTCAGCGGGATCCCCTCCGCCGACGGCTCGTCGTCCGTGACGGTCACCGCCGCGAGCAGCGCAGGCACCGCGTCCGACGGCTTCGCGGTGCTCGTCGGCGAGCCCGCCGCGCTCGCGGCCCTGCCCGCGGCCACGCTCGAGGCGGGCACGGCGGCGCGCATCCCGCTCGTGCTCACCGGGTCGCCGACGCCGACGGTCACGGCCACCGGCCTGCCCGCCGGACTCAGCGTCGTGGTCGACGGCGGCGGGACGGCGATCGCCGGGACGCCCACGCGCGCCGCCGCCGGCACGGG
Organism: Cellulomonas sp. ICMP 17802; assembly: GCF_041295535.1. Classification (NCBI taxonomy): domain Bacteria; kingdom Bacillati; phylum Actinomycetota; class Actinomycetes; order Micrococcales; family Cellulomonadaceae; genus Cellulomonas; species Cellulomonas sp. ICMP 17802. The sequence continues at coordinate 208,407 of NZ_JBGFQZ010000001.1, forward strand.
GACGGCCCACCTGGTTCCGACGAACGCCCTCGGGGCCGGCACCGGCGTCGACCTCGCCTGGACGGTCGAGGCGGCGCCGCTGCTCACGGGCCCGACCGCGGTCGACGCGCACGTGGGCACACCGCTGACCCAGGCCTACGCCGCATCGGGCTACCCGACGCCGACCGTCACCCTGCAGGTCCTCGCGGGCGGCACCCTCGCGGCGCTGCCGGCCGGCGTCACGGTCGACTCCTCGACGCCCGGCACGCTGGTGCTGACGGGCACGCCGACGCAGGCCGGCACGACCCTGGTGCGCATCACGGCCGCGAACGGCGTGGGTGCCGACGTCACGCGGGACGTGACCCTGACCAGCCTCCTGGCCCCGTCGTTCACCGACCCGACGCCCTCGCTCGTGGTGCGCGCGGGCGTCCCGGCGTCGCTGACCCTGCAGGTCGCGGGGCACCCCGCGCCGACCCTCACGGTCACCGGTCTGCCGGCGTGGCTGACGTTCGACCCCTCGACCGGCACGTTCTCCGGCACCCCAGCCGCGTCCGACGCGGGCGACGCCGGCCCGGTCACGGTGACCGCGACCAACTCCTCGGGCTCGGCGGCGGCGGTCCTGTCCGTCCGGGTCACCACGCCGCCGGCGCTGTCGGTGGGCGATCCCGCCGGTCACGCCGTCGCGGGGGTGGCGCTCCCAGGCACGTTCGTCGGCACCGTCAGCGGCTTCCCGCTGCCGACCGTCACCGCCACCGGGCTCCCCGCCGGGCTGAGCCTCACGGTCGCGCCCGACGGTGCGGTGCGCCTGACCGGGACGCCGACCGGTCCGGGCGGACCCTTCGTGGCCCACCTCACGGCGACCAACGGCGTCGGCGCGGCGGACACGGCGAACGTCGCGTGGGAGGTCTGGACCGTCCCCACGCTCAGCGGCCCGAGCACCGTCACGCTGCCGGTCGGCGCGTCGGCGACGATCCCCTTCACGCTCACGGGGTACCCGGCGCCGACCATGGTCGCCACCCCGGCGCTGCCCGCCGGCCTGAGCATCGTGGGCGGCTCCGTCGTCGGGACGCCGACCGCCCCGGGGACCACCGCGCTGCAGCTCACCGCGACGTCGTGGGCATCGAGCGCCCCGCTCGCCGTCACCGTCGTGGTCACCTCGGAGCCCGCGTTCGCACCGGCGCCGACGACCACCCACGTCCGCCTGGGCTCCGCGGTGGACCTGCCGGCCTTCGGCACGGTGGGGTACCCGGCGCCGACGGTCACGATCGGCTCGCTGCCGGCCGGCCTCGCCGCCGTCGCCGACGGGACCGGGTTCCGGCTGGTCGGGACCCCGACGGCCACGGGCACGACCACCGTCCCCGTGTCGCTCGCCAGCTCGGCGGGCACGGCATCGGTCGGCTGGCAGATCCTCGTCGAGGAGCCCGCCTCGGTCAGCGCGCCGGCGTCGGTCGGCACGCCGGTGGGCGCCGCGATCGCCCCGGTCGTCGTCACGGCCGGCGGCTACCCGCGGCCGACGCTGGTGGCCTCCGGGCTGCCGGCCGGGCTCTCGCTGATGGACGGCGGGACGGGCTGGACGATCGTCGGGACCCCGACGGTCGCCGGGCGCTCGACCGTCACGCTCACCGCCGACAACGGCATCGGCGCGGCCGCCTCGACGACGGTGCAGCTCGACGTGCTCTCTGCGCCGACCCTCGGCCAGGCGTCCTACGACGCCACCTTCGCCGCCGGCCAGACCTCGACCCTGATGGTCACGGCCGACGGGCACGAGGCGCCGGTCCTGTCGGTCGGAATGCTGCCCGCGTGGCTGACGTTCGACCCGGCGACGGGCACCTTCACGGGGTCGCCGTCCGCGGCCGACGAGGGCGTCGCGGCCCCGGTCACCGTCACGGCCACGAACGCGTCGGGTACCGACACCGCGCCCGTGACCATCACGGTCACGACGACGGCGGCGACCACCGACACGGGCGGCACCACGACGGTGCTGTCCGGCGCGACGGTCGACGAGCCGCTGACGACGGTGACGGGCTACCCCGTGCCGGTCGTCACGGCGACCGGCCTGCCCGCCGGGCTCACGCTGGTCCAGTCGGGCCGGGACCTGCACCTCGTGGGATCCAGCACCGTCACCGGAGCGCACGCGGTCACGCTGGACGTGCACAACGGCACCGGCCCCGCCGTCACGGTCGGGTGGACCGTGCGGGTGGTCAGCCCGGCCACGGTCGCCGCGACCGGCCGGGTCGAGGTCGTGCGCGGCTCCGCGCTGAGCGTCCCGGTCACCGCGTCCGGCTTCCCCGCCCCCGTCGTCACGGCTGCCGGCCTCCCGGCGGGCGTCACGTGGGTGCCGGCGGCCGGCGGCGGTCGGCTCGTCGGGACGCCGCTCGTCGCGGGGACCTCGCGGGTCACGCTGACCGCGACCAACGGCGTGGGCGCCGCGGCGACCACCGACGTGCTCGTCGTGGTCGGCCTGCCCACGGTGCACGTCGCGCTGTCGGCCGGCACGGTCGCGGTCGGCGGCACCCTCGCGGTGACCGTCGACGGACTGGGCGCGGGCGAGACCGTCGACGTCGAGCTGCACTCGACCCCGCAGCTGCTGGCGCGCGCGACCGCGGACGCGACGGGTGCCGTCCGGCTGACGGTCCGGGTGCCGGCCGGGACGCCCGTCGGGTCGCACACGATCGTGGTGGTCGGGTCGTCGGGGGCGTCCGGCAGCGCGGCCGTCCGGGTGGTGGCGGCGGCATCGCCCGCGCTCGCGGCGACCGGGTCGGGAGCGACCGACCTGGGTCTGCTGGGGCTCGTCCTGGTGCTCGGCGGTGCCGCGGCGGTCGGAGCGCGAGCGCGGCGCCGCGACGTGTGACGTCGGTGGAGGCGGGCCGTCCGCGGCCTGCCTCCCCGTGTCTGTCAGTGGTCGCGTGCACCCTGGAGCCATGATCACTCTCTCGTGCTCGTGCGGCTCGGCCGGCACCACCCGTCGTCACCCGATGCGCGGCCTGTCGGCCGACCAGCGCGCCGCGCTGATCCGGGACGCGTTCTCGGTGAGCGGGGGCTTCCTGGCCCTCGAGGTCGACGCCTCCTGGCACCCCGGCTCCGACGAGCCGACGGAGGCGTGCGTCGTACTCGCGGACCTGGACTCGCTCGACGCCTCGGCGGGCCTCGACGCCGACGGCGCGAAGGCGATCCGGGACCTGCTCGAGGTCGGGCACGTGCGCGGCCAGGCGCTGCCCGCTCCGGTCGAGGTGGGGTCGGTGCGGTTCCGCGTCGCCCCGGCCGACGAGTTCGGCCCGGCCATGTCCTACCTGGTCACCGAGGGCACCGAGACGATCCTCGAGGCGACGGTGCCCGTGCCGCACGCCGACCTGCTGCCGGCCCTGCTCGCGGTGCACCGCGACCGCGGGATCGAGGGCCTGGTCCGCCTGGACGTGCGCGCCGCCCGGCTCGGGCTGGCCCGCGCGATCGCGACCCTCGACGCGGAGCAGCGCTCGGCCGTCGCCTGACCGTCACCAGGACCGGGCGCGGGCCACCGCCGCCTCGAGCTCGTCGTCGTCGACCACGGGGTACTGGGGGTCGTCGGGGTCCAGCAGGTCCAGCCCCTCACGCAACGCCGCGAGCTGGTCCGGGTGCGCGGCCCAGTGCGCCTCGGGCACACGCAGCACGGCCATGAGCAGGTCGCCCGGGTAGAGGTCGCCCTCGAGCAGCGGGCGGTACCGCAGCATGCCGACGGCGATCGGCACCACCGTCTCGCGTGCGACGTCCTGCGCGATGAGCACACGCAGGTCGTCGATGCCGAGCTCGACCAGCGGCACGGTCCGCAGGCTGTGCACGCGGCGCACCAGCCCGGTCGCGTCCTGCGGCGCTGGCCCCCACGCGGGCGGGTCCACCTGGTCGAGCGTGCTCGCGCCGAGGGACGCGCTCCCCGGGGGCACCTCGGTCATCGGACGTCCTCTCCTGGCTCTCGGTGACGCGTCGGCGGGCGGGCGCGTCTCCCCCCAGCATGCGCCGCCGCGGGCCGATCCGGTCGGCCGGCCCGGATCGGCCCTCGGGCTGGGACTTCGGCCCCCCGTCGACGCCGTCGCGGCCCGACATGCTGGCACCAGCGGCGATGGAACAGCACTCGGAGGTTCAGCATGGACACGGCGCACGACGCGCTCCTCGACGTCGGCCTGGTCAACTCGTGGCACCTGGTCACCAAGGCGCAGGCGGCGGGCGTGGGTCCGGGCGTCTACCTGGCCCACCGCACGAAGACGGCCGCGCTCGACTGGCGCGCGTCCGGCTGGACCGTCGCGGACGTCGCGCACGTGTCGAAGGCCCGACGGTTCCCCGTCCAGGACCCCGCGGACCAGGACGAGATGCTCCTCGACGCGATCACGTGGGCGAACGCCCGGTACGGCACGACCGTGTGGGCGACCATCCCCGGGCTCCCCGGCGACCTCTTCCCGGCCGAGGTCGCGTCCTGGGCCGCGGAGCGCGTCGCCGCCTCCACCGCGGCGGCCTGACCTCGGGTCAGTCCCGGGGCGCGTGCCGGTCGAGGAACCGGTAGACCTCGGTGGTGTCCACGCCGGGGAACACCCCGACGGGCAGCGCGGCGAGCAGGGACGCGTGCGGGCGGGCGCTCGGCCACGACTTGTCGGACCAGCGTTCCGCCAGGTCCGGCGGGGGCTGGCGGCAGCACATCGGGTCCGGGCACCTCGATGCTGCGCGCTCGGTGGTCTCCCGGCCGCGGAACCAGCGCACGTGCGCGAACGGCACGCCGACGGAGACCGAGAAGGCGCCCTGCGACGACGGCTGGACGCGGGACGTGCACCAGTAGGTTCCCGACGAGGTGTCGGTGTACTGGTAGTACGGCGAGAACCGGTCCGCCAGCGTGAACACCACCCGGGCGGTCCACTGCCGGCAGACGGGCTGCCCCTCGATGGCCCCGAGCGGATCCGCCGGGAACTTCACGCCGTCGTTCTCGTAGGCCTTGTGCAGCGTGCCGCCCTCGTGGACCTTCATGAAGTGCACGGGGATGCCGAGGTGGCGCGTCGCCAGGTTGGTGAACCGGTGCGCGGCGGTCTCGTAGGGCACGGCGAAGGCGTCGCGAAGGTCCTCCACCGACAGCCGGCGCTCGGCCTTGGCCTCCTGCAGGAACGGCACGGCGCCGTCCTCGGGCAGCATCAGCGCGGCGGCCAGGTAGTTCGCCTCGACCCGCTGGCGCAGGAAGTCGCCGTAGTCCTTGGGCTCGGCGTGGCCCAGCACGTGGCTGGCGATGGCCTGCAGCAGCGGTGAGCGGGCGTCGCTGGTGCCGGGGTTGCCCTGCGGCAGGTAGATGCGGCCGTTCGCCAGGTCGGTGACCGACCGGGTCGAGTGCGGCAGGTCGGGCACGTAGTGCAGCGCGAAGCCGAGGTGCGCGGCGATGTCGGCCGTCGCGCGCTGCGACAGCGGGCCGCCCGGGTGGTCGATCGCCGCGAGCAGCGTGCGCGCGTGGTCCTCGAGCTCCGGGAAGTAGTTGTCCTGCGCGCGCATGCGGATCCGCAGCTCGGCGTTGGCGCGGCGGGCCTCCTCGGGGGTGGCTGCGTTCTCCATGAGCAGGCGCTGGATCTCGGCCTGCAGGCGGACCAGGGCCTCCAGGGCGTCGGCGGGCAGCGACCGGCCGACCTTGACCGGCGAGACGCCGAGCGACGCGAACAGCGGCCCGCGCTGGGCGCGCTCGAGCTCGACCTCCAGGGCCGCGCGCCGGGTGGGCGGCTCGGTGCGCAGCAGCTCGGCCAGCGGGACGTCGAGCGCCTCCGCCACCTGCGCCAGCAGCGAGAGCTTGGGCTCGCGGTGACCGTTCTCCAGCATCGAGACCTGCGAGGGCGCGCGGCCGATGGCCGCGCCGAGGTCGTCGAGCGTCATGTTCCGGCCCGTGCGCAGGTGCCGGATCCGTCGTCCCAGCACGAGCGTGTCGAGGCCGCCGTTGGCCGTCGTCGTCATGCCGTCCACCCTCGCCCGGCGCCTGCGCTTCTGTCCAGGAGAAGGATTGCCGATCTTCTGCGGCAATCACGAGGGAAGAACCGCCGAACCCCGAGGAAAGTCGAGGTCAGGCCGAAGGGCCGAGAAGAACGCCCCAATGACGGAGGACACCATGAGCACCACCAGGCACGGCGACCAGACGCAGACCGCGGCCGAGCTCGCGGCGAGCTGGGACCTCGACCCGCGCTGGGCCGGCATCCGCCGCACCCACACGGCCGAGGACGTCGTCGCCCTCCGCGGCTCCGTCCGCGAGGAGAGCACGCTCGCCCGCCGGGGCGCCGAGCGCCTCTGGGAGCTCCTGCACTCCCGGACGCTCCTGCCCGCGCTGGGCGCGCTGACCGGCAACCAGGCCGTGCAGCAGGTGCGGGCCGGGCTCGAGGCCATCTACCTGTCCGGCTGGCAGGTCGCCGCCGACGCCAACCTGTCGGGCCAGACGTACCCGGACCAGTCGCTGTACCCGGCCAACTCGGTGCCGTCGGTCGTGCGCCGGATCAACAACGCGCTGCTGCGCGCCGACCAGATCGAGTTCGCCGAGACCGGCCGCCGCACCCGCGAGTGGCTCGCGCCGATCGTCGCCGACGCCGAGGCGGGGTTCGGCGGCCCGCTCAACGCCTACGAGCTGATGCACTCGATGATCTCCGCGGGCGCGGCCGGCGTGCACTGGGAGGACCAGCTGGCGGCCGAGAAGAAGTGCGGCCACCTGGGCGGCAAGGTGCTGGTGCCGACGTCGCAGCACGTGCGGACCCTGTCCGCCGCGCGGCTCGCGGCCGACGTCGCCGGGGTGCCGACGGTCGTCGTCGCCCGCACGGACGCCCTGGGTGCGGACCTGCTGACGTCGGACGTCGACCCGCGCGACGAGCCGTTCCTCACCGGCGAGCGCACGGCCGAGGGCTACTACCGGGTGCGGCCGGGCCTGGACCCGGTCGTCGCGCGCGCCGAGGCGTACGCGCCGCACTCCGACCTCATCTGGGTCGAGACGTCGACGCCCGACGCCGCGCTGGCCATCGAGTTCGCCGAGCGGATCCACGACCGGTTCCCGGGCAAGCTCCTGGCCTACAACTGCTCGCCGTCGTTCCACTGGCGCTCGCAGCTGGACGACCTGCAGATCGCGCGGTTCCAGCGGGAGCTCGCCGGCCACGGGTACGTCTTCCAGTTCATCACCCTGGCCGGGTTCCACGCCCTGAACCACTCGATGTTCTCGCTGGCCCGCGGCTACGCCGAGCGCGGCATGAGCGCGTACGTCGAGCTGCAGGAGGCCGAGATCGCCTCCGAGTCCGACGGCTACACCGCCACGCGCCACCAGCGCGAGGTCGGCACCGGCTACTTCGACCGCGTCGCCACCGCGATCAGTCCCGAGAGCGCCACCCTCGCGCTCGCCGGCTCGACGGAGACGGCCCAGTTCACCCACTGACACCCCGCGAACTCGGTGCTCCGCGCCGAGCTCGCGGCCCAGCACCCGAGGAGCTCGCCATGACCATCACCATCCCCCCGCCGCTGATCCGACCCCACCTGTCGCCGACCGGGCCGTCCGTCGCCGGGACCGACCAGATCCTCACCTCTGAGGCGATCGACTTCCTCACCGACCTGCACGTCCGGTTCTCCGGCCGGCGTCACGACCTGCTGCTGGGCCGCCAGCACCGCCGGACGCGGTTCTCCAACGGCGCCGACCCGGACTTCCTGCCCCTGACAGCCGGCATCCGTGCCGACCCCACCTGGCGGGTGGCCGGCCCCGGGCCCGGGCTGGAGGACCGACGCGTCGAGATCACCGGCCCCACCGACCGCAAGATGACGGTCAACGCGCTGAACAGCGGCGCCAAGGTCTGGCTGGCCGACATGGAGGACGCCACGAGCCCGACGTGGGCCAACGTGATCGGCGGGCAGCACAGCCTGTTCGACGCGATCCGCGGCCAGGTCGACTTCACGAGCCCCGAGGGCAAGGAGTACCGCGTCGGGACGACCACCCCGACGATCGTGTTCCGACCCCGCGGCTGGCACCTGACCGAGAAGCACCTGGAGTTCACGGACCGGGCCGGTCAGGTCTGCGCGGCGTCGGCGAGCCTGGTCGACGCCGGCCTGTACCTGTTCCACAACGCGCAGGCCCTCATCGACTCCGGCCGCGGCCCGTACCTCTACCTGCCCAAGCTGGAGGGTCACCTGGAGGCACGCCTCTGGGACGAGGTCTTCCGGTTCACCGAGACGTACCTGGGCCTGCGGTACGGCACCATCCGCGCGACGGTCCTCATCGAGACCATCACGGCCGCTTTCGAGATGGAGGAGATCCTCTACGAGCTGCGCGACCACTGCGCCGGCCTGAACGCCGGTCGCTGGGACTACATCTTCAGCGTCATCAAGAACTTCCGCGCTCGCGGGCCGCGCTTCGTCCTGCCCGACCGCGGCAGGGTGACGATGACGGTCCCGTTCATGAAGGCGTACACCGAGCTGCTCGTCGCCACCTGCCACAAGCGGGGCGCGCAAGCCATCGGCGGCATGAGCGCGTTCATCCCGGACCGCCGCGACCCGGAGGTCACCGACACGGCGTTGGCGCAGGTCAGGGCAGACAAGCAGCGCGAGGCCGGGCAGGGGTACGACGGCACCTGGGTGGCCCACCCCGACCTCGTCCCGGTGGCCCGCGCGGTGTTCGACGAGGCGCTCGGCGAGCGCATCGACCAGCGGCACCGGCTCCGGGAGGACGTGCACGTCACCGCCGTGGACCTGCTCGACATCCCGTCGGCCGGCGGCGGCGAGCCCGGGGCCGTCACCGACGCCGGGCTGCGCGGCAACGTGTCGGTGGGCGTCCGGTACCTCGAGGCGTGGCTGCGGGGCATCGGCGCGGTGGCCATCGACCACCTCATGGAGGACGCCGCGACGGCCGAGATCTCGCGCTCGCAGGTGTGGCAATGGGTGCACCAGGAGGTGGTGACCGCCGAGGGCACGCGGATCGACGCCGCACTGGTCGAGAAGGTCCTGGCCGACGTGCTCGGGGGACTGCCCCGGTGGGACGGCGACCGGTACGACGACGCCGCCGACCTGTTCCGGCAGGTCGCCCTGGCGGAGGACTTTCCCACCTTCCTCACGGTGCCCGCGTACACGCAGTTCCTCGTCGCGCACGAGTGACGCAGGCGGCCCCGGGTCACGAGACCTGGGGCCGCCTCGTGCGCCAGGATGGCGGGCATGGCCGACGACGAACGCCCGGTGCTGGTCACCGGCGGGACCGGGACCCTGGGCCGGGCGCTGGTGCACACGCTGCTCGACCAGGGACGCGCGGTGCGCGTGCTCAGCCGCCGGGACCGGACGCCGGCCGTCCCCGACGCGGTCGGGTGGGTGGTGGGCGACCTGGTCACCGGGCACGGGCTGCGCGCGGCGGTCGACCGGGTGAGCGCCGTGGTGCACTGCGCGAGCGACCCCCGCAAGCCCGACCGCGACCTCGAGGCCGCCGTGCAGCTGCTGCTCGCGGCCCGGGCAGCGCACGTGCCGCACCTGGTCTACATCTCGATCGTCGGCGTCGACCAGGTCCCGCTCGCGTACTACAAGGCCAAGCGGCGGGTGGAGGAGATCGTCGAGGACGGCGGCGTGCCCTGGACCACGCTGCGGGCGACGCAGTTCCACGAGTTCGTCGCGACCCTGCTGGACTACCTCTCCCGCGGACCGGTCGCGCTGGCCCCGGCCGGGCTGAGCGACCAGCCGATCGACGTGCGCGAGGTGGCGGCGCGGCTCGCGGAGCTGGTCGCGGCGGGACCGTCGGGGCGGGTGGAGGACCTGGGCGGTCCGCAGGTGCTCACCACCGCCGAGCTGATGCGCACGTACCTCGCGGCGACCGGGCGGCGCCGGCCCGTGTGGACGGTCCCCGCGCCCGGGCCCCTCCAGGGCTTCCGCGGCGGCGGCCACCTCGCTCCCGAGCACGCGGTCGGGCTGGTCACCTTTGCCGAGTGGATCGGCACGCGGGCCGGGTCGGCGGGCGTCGGACGGCCCTAGCTCTCGAACAGGCAGAACGGGTGGCCGGCCGGGTCGAGCATGACGCGGACGGCGTCCTGCGGCTGGAACCCGGCGAGCGTCGCGCCCTGTGCCAGCGCGTGCTCGACGCCCCGCGGCATGTCGTTCACCCAGATGTCCAGGTGCTCCATCATCTGCTGGTGGTCGGTGGTCGCCGGCCACACCGGGGGCTCGTAGAGCGGGTCGGAGCTGAACGCCACCCCGGTGCCGCCGGCGGCCGGCCGCAGCAGCACCCAGCCGGGCTCCTCGCCCATCGTCCGCCAGCCCAGCAGCCGCCGGTAGAAGTCCGCGAGCGCGTTGGCGTCGCGTGCCTCCAGCACGGTCGTCGAGAGGGCCCAGTCGAGACCGGCGTGGTGAGTGCTCGGCTCGCGGACGGCCGGGCCGCCGAAGACCGTCAGCGGCGACGCATGCCGGGGCTCGTAGAGGCCGAGCACGCCGCCGCTCGGCAGCGGGATCCGCGTGACCACACCCCAGTCCCGGGTCTGCGGCGGCTCGAGGGGGCGGACGCCCTTCGTCGCCAGGTCGGCCATCGCCGCGTCGAGGTCCTCGCACATGAGGTGCAGCGTCGCGCCGTCGGCGCCGTCGCCGGGATGCACCCCGAGCTCGGTCGCCGGGAGCGCGAAGATCAGCCACCCGTCCCCCGAGGTCGCGTCCTCGACCGACGACCAGCCGAGCACGTCGCGCAGGAACGCCCGGTCGGCCGCCGGGTCCGAGCTGGCCAGCAGCACGTGCACCGCGGAGATCATGCGACCAGCGTCGTCACCTGTTCCCGCGTTCGCCACCCGGAAAACCCCTTGGCGCGGTCGAGATCCGGACGTACGGTCGTCGCACACGGGAAGGAGGTGGTCCAGGACATGAAGTCTTCCAGGACGCGTGAGGTGACTGTCCGCTAGTCGCCCGTCAGTACTCGGACGGATTGCATCGTCGATCCGCCCGCAGGCCCACCGGGTCGGCGAGCGAATCACAGGCAGTCACCGCAGCCCGTGGGAGCCGCGACCTCGTCCTTCGCGGCAGGGCCCCGCCAGGGGAACCAGCCCACGGGCTGTTGCCTGCCCATCTCGTGGCAGGGTGGAGCCGTGGCACTCAAGAACCCCGCTCAGATCAACCAGATGCGTCCCGCCGGCAAGTTCGTCGCCGGCGTCCTGTCCTCCCTGCGTGACGTCGCCCGCGAGGGGATGACGCTCAAGCAGCTGGACACGCACGCGCACCGGATGATCGACGCGGCGGGCGCGCACTCCGTCTACCTGGGCTACCACCCGTCCTTCGGCGCGATGCCGTACCCCGGGGTGCTGTGCACCTCCGTCAACGACGCCGCGCTGCACGGCCTCCCCTCCGACTACGTGCTGGCCGACGGCGACGTGCTGAGCATCGACTTCGCCGCGCAGCTGCAGGGCTGGGTGGCCGACTCCGCGCTCACCTTCCAGGTCGGCACCCAGACTCCCGAGGTCACCGCCCTGATCCAGACGACCGAGCGCGCGCTCGACGCGGGCATCAAGGCGGCCCGGGCCGGCGCGCGGATGGGCGACATCTCGTCGGCGATCGGCACCGTCGGGCGGGCCGGCGGCTACGGGATCAACGCCGACTTCGGCGGGCACGGTGTCGGCCGCACCATGCACGAGGACCCGCACGTGCCCAACCTCGGCCGCGCCGGCACCGGCCTCAAGCTCAAGCCGGGCCTGGTCATCGCGATCGAGCCGTGGTTCATGGCCGGCGGCGACGAGTACACCATCGACCCCGACGGCTGGACCATCCGCACCGGCGACGGCTCCCTGGCTGCGCACGCCGAGCACACGATCGCCATCACCCCGGACGGCCCCCTGGTCCTCACGGCCCGCGACTGAACCTCCGCCGGCTGGATGCTGGCCCGGCCCGCCACGTGCCCAGACCGACGGATCGTCACCGGCCCGGCCTCGTCCCCCCGGCCCGACCCGCCGCCAGCCCGGCCCGCCTGACCGCGTCCCACGGGTGAAACGTTCCACAACGTCATGAGTAGCCTCAAAGGCACTCTTGACGGCACTAAAGACATGCTCGACGCGGTTGGGGCCCCCGGACTGGGAGCCGACGAGCGGTCTCGAGACCGAGCACGACCCGTGGACGTCGCGGTCGTCGTGGTCCGTTCCCTGTTCTTGACGGCGGACTTAGATTGGCTCGGTCCGGCAACGCCGTCGGATCCGGCACGAAAGAGGGCTCTGATGTCCGCGCTCGTCGAAACCGCTCCGCTCATCGGTCACGTCGTCGGGGGTCAGGTCACGACGCCCGACGGGTCCCGCACGCAGGACGTGTACAACCCGGCCACGGGTCAGGTGTCGGGTCGCGTGCTCCTCGCGGAGCAGGCGGACGTCGACGCCGCGGTCGCGGCGGCGGTCACGGCGGCGGAGAGCTGGTCGCAGGAGCCCGTGGCCAAGCGGGCCGCGGTGCTGTTCGCGCTGCGGGAGCAGATCATCCAGCACACCGAGGAGCTCGCGGCGATCATCACCGCGGAGCACGGCAAGGTGCTGGCCGACTCGCACGGGGAGATCGCCCGGGGGCTCGAGGTCATCGAGTACGCGTGCGGCATGCCGCAGCTGCTCAAGGGCGAGTACACCGACCAGGCGGCGACCGGGGTCGACGTGTTCTCGTTCCGGGAGCCGCTCGGCGTCGTCGCGGGGATCACGCCCTTCAACTTCCCCGCGATGGTCCCGCTGTGGATGTCGCCGATGGCCATCGCGACCGGCAACGCGTTCGTGCTCAAGCCCTCCGAGCGCGACCCGTCCGCGTCCCTGTTCCTCGCGCGGATGTGGAAGGCGGCGGGCCTGCCGGACGGCGTGTTCTCGGTGGTGCAGGGCGACCGGGTCGCGGTCGACGCGCTGCTCACGCACCCCGACATCGCCGCGGTGTCCTTCGTCGGCTCGACGCCGATCGCGCAGCACGTGCACGCGACCGCCACGGCGCACGGCAAGCGCGTGCAGGCGCTGGGCGGCGCCAAGAACCACGCGGTCGTGCTCGCGGACGCCGACCTCGACCTCGCGGCGACGCACCTCACCGGTGCGGCGTTCGGCGCGGCGGGCGAGCGGTGCATGGCGATCTCGGTGGCCGTGGTGGTCGACGAGGTGGCCGACGCCCTGCTCGAGCGGCTCACGGCCGCCGCGGCGAAGGTCCGCGTGGCGCCCGGGACGGACCCGGCGAGCGACATGGGACCCGTGATCACGAAGGCGTCGCAGCTGCGCATCGAGGAGATCGTCTCCGACGCCGTCGACCACGGTGCGTCCGCCCGGTTCGACGGTCGCGGGCACACGGTGGACGGTCACGAGGACGGGTTCTTCGTCGGCCCGACTGTGCTCGACGGCGTGACCACGGACATGCGCGCGTACGTCGAGGAGATCTTCGGGCCCGTGCTCGTCGTGCTGCGGGTCGCCGACCTGACCGAGGCGATCGCGCTGGTCAACGACAACCCCTACGGCAACGGGACCGCGCTGTTCACGTCGTCCGGCGACTCCGCGCGCACGTTCCAGCGGGCCGTGAACGTCGGCATGATCGGCATCAACGTGCCCATCCCGGTGCCGGTGGGCTGGCACTCGTTCGGCGGCTGGAAGAACTCGCTGTTCGGCGAGAGCCACATCTACGGCCCCGAGTCGGTCCGCTTCTACACGCGCGGCAAGGTGGTCACCAGCCGGTGGCCGAGCAGCCCGGCGTCGGCGAAGTTCCACTTCGGCCGCACCACCAGCCACTGACGCAACGTCCGCACTCGTGAGGGCTAGAGCCCGTCGGAGTGCGGACGTTGCGTGGGGTGGGTTGGCAACGTCCGCACTCGTGCGGGTCAGAGCCCTCCGGAGTGCGGACGTTGCATGGGGTGGATCGGTGACGTCCGCACTCGTGCGGGTCGGAGCCCCCTCGAGTGCGGACGTCGGGCCGCCGGTTACAGCGAGCGCTGGTACGTGCGCATCGCTCTGACCGACCACCACGCCACCAGGGTCGCCAGCGCCAGCAGCAGGGCGCTGCGGGTGCCGACGACGCCCCAGTCCACCGACTCCGACATCGCGGTCCGGGCGATCTCCGTCGCCCACGTCAGCGGGTTGTACCGGGCCGCGGTCTGCACCCAGTCGGGCAGCAGCGTGGCGGGCATCAGCGCGGTCGAGACGAACGTCGCCGGCAGCACGATCAGGGTCGAGATGCCGATCAGGGCGGTCTGGTCGCGCGCCAGCAGGGCGACGGCCGCGGACAGGGAGCAGAACGCGGCCGCGAGCAGCAGCGACGCCCCGATCGCGAGCGCCATCCCGCCGACGCCACCGGCGTACCGGGCGCCGGCCAGCGCGCCGATCCCGATCACGCAGACGCCCTGCACGACGCAGATCAGCAGCTGCTGCACCAGCTGGCCGGCGACCAGCGACGACCGCGAGACCGGCGACGTGAGCATCCGGTCCATCACCCCGGAGCGGATGTCGTCGATGAAGCCCGTCCCGGCCCAGGCGCCCGAGTAGAGCACCGTCATCATGAGGATGCCCGGGACCAGGAACGTCATGTAGTCGTCGGCACCGAAGCCCGGCACCGAGCCGACGGACGAGAACACGTTGCCGAACAGGACCAGCCAGATGACCGGCTGGATGATCGCGACGCCGAGCCCCCACGGCTGACGGATCGCGCCGACGGTCCAGCGGCGCGTGACCTCGGCGGTCTGCGTGACCCACGACGCGCGGGTGGGCGCGGCGACGGGGCGGGTGACGGTGAGCGTGCTCATCGGGCGACCTCCTTCGAGGAGACGGCGACGTCGGCCGACGTCCACGAGCGACCGGCGTGCCGCAGGTAGACGTCGTCGAGGGTGGGACGGGAGACGGCGACGGCCCCGTGCCGCACGCCGGCGGCCTGGAGCGCGGCGATGACTGCGCCGACGACGGCCGGGCCGTCCGCGGTCCGTGCGACGAGCCGGCCCGTGGGCCCCTCGACGTCGACGACGACGTCGCGCAGTCCCCGGATCGTGCCGGCGACGGACCGGACGAGCTCGGCGGACGGCTCGACCAGCTCGACCGTGACGGTGTCGCCCTCGAGGGTGGCCTTCAGCGACTCGGGCGACCCGGCGGCGACGACGCGCCCCCGGTCGACGATCGTGAGCCCGTCGGCCAGCCGGTCGGCCTCCTCCAGGTAGTGGGTGGTGAGCAGGACCGTCAGGGCGTCCTCCCCGGCCAGCCGCCGGATCTCCTCCCACATCGCGGCGCGCGCCTCGGGGTCGAGGCCGGTGGTCGGCTCGTCGAGGAACAGCACCTGCGGGGTGCCGACGAGGCCGAGCGCCACGTCGAGCTTGCGACGCGTGCCGCCCGAGAGCGTGCCGGCGCCCCGGTCGGCGGCGTCGGCGAGCCCGAACCGGTCGACCAGCGCGGCGGCGCGGGCCGACGACGCGGACCGCGAGAGCCCCCGCAGGCGAGCGGCCATGACGAGGTTCTCCCGCGGGCTGAGCAGCGGGTCGGCGCCGGTGCCCTGCGAGACGTAGCCGATCCGGCGGCGGACGGCGTCGGAGTCACGGACGACGTCGTGGCCGGCCACGCGGGCGGTGCCGGTGGTGGCGCGCGCGAGGGTGGTGAGCACCTTCGTCGTCGTGGACTTGCCGGCGCCGTTGGGGCCCAGCAGGCCGTGCACGGTGCCGCCGGGGATGGTCAGCGTGAGGCCGTCGAGGGCCCGGACGTCCGGTCGGCCGCGGCCGCCGGGGTAGGTCTTGACGAGGTCGAGCGCTTCGACCACGGGTGCTGTCGGCATGGTGCCGCCTTCTCGGTCGTGCCGTCTGTCCCTCGGGTCAGGACGGCGGGTGGTCCGACCGAGCTGCCACCTATGCTGATTCGTGCGGCGGATCGCACAGGTGCCCTCACGGGTCCCGGTCGGTTCGTGGTGGTCGGCCCGGGTGTTCCAGCACCTGGGCCGACCTTTCTCGTCACGGAGGGCTGAGGTACGGCGCGAGCGCCTCCGCGAGCTCGTCGGGGTCGAGACGGCCGTGCTCGGTGGCCCGGGTGTGCAGGTCGCGCCACAGCTCGACGCCCTCGAACGACCCGTCCGCGATGCTCGTGGCGAGCGTGGTGACGAACGCGAGCTCGGCGCGGACCATCGCGACCTCGTACTCGCTCTCGAGCGAGAAGATCGCCGGCAGTCCCATCGCCGCGGCGTCCGCGAGCGTCGCCTCGATCCCGGCGACCTGCCGCTCGAGCGACCCGAGGCGCAGCCGGAGCAGCCGGACGACGTCGTCAGGCCCGAGCAGGGGCAGGAACGAGAGCGCGGCCTCGAACTGCGGGAACTCCTTGACCGGCGTGCGGACCAGGTCGGTCAGCCAGTCGATGGCCTCCGTCGCGCCCGCGTCCGTGATCCGGTACACCGTGCGCGTCGGGCGGTTGCCGTCCCGTTCGGTGGACGACGCCTCGATCAGCCCGTGCTTCACCAGCGAGTCGACCACCGAGTAGAGCGACCCGAAGTTCAGCCGCACCGACTCGTCCTTGCGCCGCTCGCGCAGGGTCATCGACATCTCGTACGGGTGCATCGGACGTTCCCACAGCAGCGCGAGCACGGCCAGGGCCAGGGGGTTGTTGCGGCTGCGCGCTGCCATGGTGCCCTCCTGCGTCCGACTCCGAATGTTCGAACCAGAATATATCTCGACTATTACGCGTTTGCCAAGCACGACGGCCCGCGTCCTGCGAGAGGACGCGGGCCGTGACGGACGGGCAGGTCAGGCGACGCGGACGACGACCTTGCCGCGGACGTGACCGGTCTGGCTCGCCTCGTGCGCGGCGGCGGCGTCGGCGAGCTCGAACACCTCGGCCACGTCGACGCGCACCGTGCCGGCCTCGATCAGCGCCGTGAGCGCCTCGAGGTCCTCGGTGCTCGGGCGCACCCACACGTACTGGCCGCCCAGCTCGTCGCGCGCCGCTGCCTCGACGATCGACGCGACCGTGCCGCCGTCCGCCAGGAGGGCCTTCGTCGTCTCGACCAGGTCGTCGCCGCCGAAGTCCAGCACGACGTCGACGCCGTCGGGCGCCAGCGCGCGCACGCGGTCGACCAGCCCGTCGCCGTACTCCACCGGCGACGCGCCGAGCCCGCGCAGGTACTCGTGGTTCCGCGGCGAGGCGGTGCCGATGACGCGGGCGCCCAGCGACACCGCGATCTGCACGGCGAACGCCCCCACGCCGCCGGCCGCCGCGTGCACGAGGACGGTCTGACCGGCCGAGACGCCCGCGCGACGGATGGCCTGGTATGCCGTCAGCCCTGCCAGCGGGACGGCCGCGGCCTCCTCGAAGCTGAGGTTCGCCGGCTTGCGCGCCAGGGTGCGCACCGGTGCGGCCACGTACTCGGCGAACGTGCCGCCGTGCAGCCAGTCGCGGCGGACGTAGCCGTAGACCTCGTCGCCGACCTGGAGCTCGGGCGTGTCCAGGCCGACGCGCTCGACCACGCCGGCGACGTCCCAGCCGGGCACCGCCGGGAACGTGATGTCCATGATCGGGTCGAGGTAGCCGGCGCGGACCTTCCAGTCGACCGGGTTGACCGAGGCGGCGTGGACGCGCACCAGGACGCTGTCCGGGCCCACTTTGGGGGTCGGCAGGTCGGTGAGCTCGAGGACGTCGGGGCCGCCGTAGCGGGAGTAGGTGATGGCTCGCATGCTTCGCACAACCCACGTCCGCCGAGTGGTGTTTCGTGACGTCCGTCGCAGATCATGGGCGGATGCCCACCCCGTACACCGTCATGGTCGTCTGCACCGGCAACATCTGCCGCTCCCCGATGGCCGAGATCGTGCTGCGCGAGCGGTTCGCCGCCGCCGGCCTGGCCGACCAGGTGGTGGTCGACTCCGCGGGCACCAGCGACGAGGAGCGCGGGAACCCGGTCGACCGCCGCGCCCGGGCGGTGCTCGAGCGCCACGGGTACCCGGCGGGCGACGGGCACCGGGCGCGACAGGTCGAGCGCGGTGACCAGCGGGACCTCGTGCTGGCCATGACGAACGCCCACGCCAGGGCCCTGCGGCGGCTGGCGGTCGAGCCCGTGCTGTTCCGCTCGTTCGACCCGGACGCCGTCGGCGACCTCGACGTCGCCGACCCGTGGTACGGCGGTCCCGACGACTTCGAGGACTGCCTCGCGCAGATCGAGGCCGCCGCCGACGGCGTCGTCGAGCACGTGCGCGCCGAGCTGGGGAATGCGCGCCTGGCGCAGAATGGTTGACCGAGGCATGTCCCTCGACGAGATCCCGCTGACCACCCTCACGGGCGAGCCCACCACGTTCGGCGCCTACGCGGGCAAGGTGAGGCTCGTGGTCAACGTCGCCTCGCGGTGCGGCCTGGCGCCGCAGTACGAGAAGCTCGAGCAGCTCCAGAAGACGTACGGCGACCGCGGGTTCACGGTCCTCGGCTTCCCCAGCAACCAGTTCCTGCAGGAGCTGGGCTCGCAGGAGGCCATCGCCGAGTACTGCTCGACCACGTGGGGCGTCACGTTCCCGATGTTCGAGAAGACCAAGGTCAACGGCCGGCACCAGCACCCGCTGTACGCCGAGCTGACCAAGACGCCGGACGCCTCGGGCAAGGCCGGCCGGGTCACCTGGAACTTCGAGAAGTTCGTCGTCACCCCGGACGGGTCGGTGCACCGGTTCCGCCCGCACACCGAGCCGGACGCCGTCGAGATCGTCGGCCTGATCGAGGCGTCCCTGCCCGCCTAGAGCCAGAGGTTGCGGCGGAACGCGCGGTACAGCGCGAAGCAGACGGCACCGATGCCGGCGAGCACCACCCAGAACCCGAACCGGGTGTGCAGGGCCGGGATGTTGTCGAAGTTCATGCCGTAGAGCCCGGTGATCGCGGTGGGCACCAGCGCGATCGCGGCCCACGCGGAGATCTTGCGCATGTCGGAGTTCTGCTGGACCGTCACGCGGTTCTGCTCGACGGTCACCTGCGCCAGGTCGGCCTGCATGACGCCGGTGAGCAGCGCGTCGGCGGCCTCGATGAGCTCCGCGGCCCGCAGCGCATGGTCCTGGACGTCGCGGAAGTACGGCCGCGAGTAGCTCGGGACGCAGGGCACCTGCTCCTCGGCCAGCCGGGTCAGCGGCAGGACGAGCGGCACGACGGCCCGCCGGAACTGCTGCACCTCGCGCTTGAGCTTGTAGATCCGCTCGGCGTGGTCGCTGCCCGGGTCGTCGCCGAACACCTGGTCCTCGATCTCGTCGAGGTCCTCGTCGATCGCGGCCGTGACGTCGAGGTACTGGTCGACGACCTTGTCGAGGATCCCGTGCAGCACCGCCGGCGGGCCGTGCTGGAGCATCTCGGGGTCGGCCTCGAGCGCGGCGCGGACCTGCGCGGGGATCGTCGTGTCGCCGTGCCGGACCACGATGACGTAGCGGTCGCCCAGGAAGATCGCGAGCTCGCTGACCTCGACCACCTCGACGTGGTCGACGTAGTGCACGGGCTTCACCACGGCGAACGTCACCCCGCCGTAGTGCTCGAGCTTGGGGCGCTGGTGGGACGCGATGGCGTCCTCGATGGCCAGCTCGGGCAGGTCGAAGCCCTCGGCCAGCTGGTCGAACTCGTCGGCGGTGGGCGAGACCAGCCCGATCCAGACGAAGCCGTCCTCCTTCTCGGCCTGACGCAGCGCGGTGCGCAGGTCGTCGATCCGGTGGCGCCGGCGGCCGGAGGAGTAGAGAGCGCAGTCCACGATCACGAGTCGAAGGCTAGACCGAGCGGTATCCCGCGCGGCGCGACAGACTGGCGGTGCCGCCGACGCACGCCGACGGCACCGCGGAAGACACCCTCGGAGGCTGGCGTGAAGTTCGAGATCTACAAGGACAAGGCGGGCGAGTTCCGGTTCCGGATCGTCGCCACCAACGGCAACGTCCTCGCCGCGAGCGAGGGCTACTCGGCGAAGGCGTCGGCGAAGAGCGCCATCGACCGCATCAAGTCCGACGCGGCCGGGGCCGACACCGTCGACAACAGCTGACCGACGTGGCGGACGGACCCGGCACCGACGCCGGGCCCGTACGTCACGATGGGCGCATGAAGGTCGCCGCTCGTGCCCACGTCCCGCCGTTCGCCGTGATGGAGATCCTGGCCGCGGCCAACGCGCGCAGGGCCGCGGGCGAGGACGTCCTCAACCTCTGCGCGGGCGAGCCGTCCACCGGCGCCTCCGAGGTGGTCCGGCAGCGCGCGATCGACCTGCTGACCACCGGCGACCTGGGGTACACCGAGTCCCTGGGTGCGCCCGCCATGCGGGCCGCGATCGCCCAGCACTACCGGGACCGGTACGACGTCCCGGTGGATCCCGGCCGGGTCGCCGTGACCACCGGCTCCTCGGGCGGCTTCCTGCTCGCGTTCCTCGCCGCGTTCGACGTGGGCGACCGGGTCGCGCTCGCGGTCCCGGGCTACCCGGCCTACGCCAACATCCTCGCGGCGCTCGGGTGCGAGGTCGTCGTGATCCCGTGCGGGCCGGAGACCCGCTACCAGCCGACCGTCGCGCAGCTCGAGGCCCTGGACCCGCCGGTCGAGGGGCTGGTGATCGCCAGCCCGGCCAACCCGACCGGCACCATGATCGACCCCGAGGAGCTGGCGGCGATCGCCGGATGGTGCGGGGACCACGGCGTGCGGCTGGTCAGTGACGAGATCTACCACGGGATCACCTACGGCTCCGAGGCGACCGCGACGGCCGCCCGCTACCTGGACCGCGGCGCGGTCGTCGTGAACTCGTTCTCCAAGTACTGGGCGATGACCGGCTGGCGGCTCGGCTGGCTGGTGCTCCCGGAGGACCTGGTCGGCGTCGTCGGCGCCCTGGCCGGCAACGTGGCCCTCTGCCCGCCGGCGCTCGCCCAGCACGCCGGCGTCGCCGCCTTCAGCCCCGCCGGCTACGCCGCCGCCCGGGAGAACGTCGAGCGGTACGCCGCCGCCCGGACCCACCTGCTCGACCGGCTGCCCGAGCTCGGGTGGTCCCGCGTCGCCCCGGCCGACGGCGCGTTCTACCTGTACGCCGACATCTCCGCGAGCGGCCTGGACTCGATCACCTGGTGCGCGCGGCTGCTGGACGAGGCCGGCGTGGCGCTGACGCCCGGCACCGACTTCGACCCCATCGACGGGCAGCGGTGGGTGCGGCTGTCGTTCGCGTCGTCGGTCGACGTGGTGCGCGCGGCGGTGGACCGGATCGTCGCGTGGCAGGCGGGGCTGGCGGTCATCGATCCGCCCGTCTCGACGTAGGTTGGATCTCGTGCCGCTCCCGCCGCTGGTCCCCCTCGGGCCGCCCCTGACCCCCGCGCAGCTCGAGCGCGGGTCGCGGCACCTGCTGCTCGCCGAGCTGGGCGTCGACGGCCAGCGCCGGCTGCGCAACGCGCGGGTGCTCGTGGTGGGCGCCGGTGGTCTGGGTGCGCCGGTGCTGCAGTACCTCGCGGCGGCCGGCGTGGGGACGATCGGCATCGTCGACGACGACACGGTCGACGTGAGCAACCTGCAGCGTCAGGTCATCCACGGCACCGCGGACGTCGGGCGGCCGAAGGTCGACAGCGCGCGCGACGCGGTCGCGGCCCTCGACCCCGAGATCCGCGTGATCGTGCATCGCACGCGGCTGACCAGCGAGAACGTGGACCAGGTCCTGCGCGACTACGACGTCGTGGTGGACGGCACCGACAACTTCCCGACGCGCTACCTGGTCAACGACGCGTGCGTGCGGCTCGGCCTGCCGGAGGTGTGGGGCTCGGTGCTGCGGTTCGACGCGCAGACCACGGTGTTCTGGGGGCGGGCCGGCGTGCAGCTGCGCGACCTGTTCCCGACGCCGCCCGCGCCGGACGAGGTCCCGTCGTGCGCGGAGGCCGGCGTGCTGGGTGCCCTGTGCGGCCAGATCGGCTCGGTCATGGCTACCGAGGTGGTCAAGCTGGTCACCGGCACCGGCGAGACCCTGCTGGGCCGGGTGCTCGTCGTCGATGCCCTGCGCGGCCGCTGGACCGAGGTCCCGCTGGCCGCGCGCCCCACCGAAGCCCCGCCACACGAGGAGCCCGCCACCATGTCCGACGTCCCCGTCATCACGGCCCCCGAGCTGATCCAGCGCCTGGCCGCCCGCGCCGCGGGGACCGACGACTTCCTGCTCATCGACGTGCGCGAGCCGGCCGAGTACGCGGAGGCCTCGATCCCCGGCGCGGTGCTCGTGCCGCTCGGCTCGGTGTTCGACGGCACGGCCCTGGCGGACCTGCCGCGCGACGTCGAGATCGTGGTGCAGTGCCAGGTGGGCGGCCGCTCGCTCACCGCCGCCCGGATCCTGCAGGGCGCCGGCTTCGAGGCGAGCAACCTCGAGGGCGGCATCCTCGCCTGGATGGCTGCCCGCTGAGGATGCGCACCCTCGACGAGCACCGCGCGGCGACGCTCGCGCTGGGCACACCCCTGCCCGCGATCGAGGTGCCGCTCGACGACGCCGACGGCATGGTGCTCGCGGACGACCTGCGCACCGACGAGCTGCTGCCCCGCTGGGACAACTCGGCGATGGACGGCTACGCGGTCCGGCAGGCCGACGTCCTCGACCTCCCGGTGACCCTGCAGGTGGTGGCGGACCTGCCCGCGGGGTCCGCCGACGAGCCCGTCGTGGTCGCCGGCACGGCCGCCCGGATCATGACCGGTGCCCCGGTGCCGGCGGGCGCGGACACGATCGTCCCGGTCGAGCTCACGGACGCCGGCACGGTCACGGTGCTGGTCCGAGACGCGCCGCCGGCCGGGGTGCACGTGCGCCGGGCCGGCGAGGACGCGGTGCCGGGCGACGTGGTCGTGGTCGCCGGCACGCTGCTGGGCCCCGCCGCGATCGCCGCAGCCGCCTCGCTCGGCCGCCCGAGCGTGCGGGTGCACCGTCGCCCGCGGGTGGCCGTGGTCTCGACCGGCGACGAGCTGGTGGCCCCCGGCCGGCCCCTGCGCCGCGGGCAGATCCCCGACTCGAACTCGTGGCTGCTCGCCTCCGCGGTCCGCGAGGCCGGCGGGGTCCCCGTGCGGATCGGCCCCGTGCCCGACGACGTGGACGCGCTGCGCGAGCTGCTGCTGGGACTGGACGTCGACGCGGTCGTCACGTCGGGCGGCGTGAGCGTCGGCGCGTACGACGTGGTGAAGGCCGCGCTGGCCCGCGAGCCCGGCGTGGAGTTCGTCGCCGTCGCGGTGCAGCCCGGCAAGCCGCAGGGTCTGGGCCGGCTGCCCGGCGGCACCCCGGTCTTCACGCTGCCGGGCAACCCGGTGAGCTCGTTCGCGTCGTTCGAGATGTTCGTGCGGCCGGCGCTCCTGCGGATGCGCGGGCTGTCCCAGGTGGAGCGTCCGACCGTCGACGCCGTCGCCGACGACGGGTGGACCACCCCGCCCGGCCGCGCGCAGCTGATGCCCGTGCGGTGGGTGGCGCCGGGCCGCGTCGTGCGCGCGACGGCGGGCGGCTCCGGCTCGCACCTCGTCGCGCGGCTCGCGCTCGCGGAGGGTCTCGCCGTGATCCCCGCCGAGATCGACCGGGTCGCCGCCGGCGACCGCGTCACCGTCCTGAAGGTGAGCCCATGAGCGAGCAGTTCACGCACCTCGACCCCGCGGGGCACGCCCGCATGGTCGACGTCACGGCCAAGCAGCCGACCGTCCGGGAGGCCACGGCCTCGGGCCGGGTCGAGTGCGCGCCGGCCGTCGTCGCGGCCCTGCGGGACGGCGCCGTGCCCAAGGGCGACGTGCTCGCCGTCGCGCGCATCGCGGGCATCGCCGCCGCGAAGCGGACCCCCGAGCTGCTGCCGCTCGCGCACGTGATCGGCGTGCACGGCGTGGTCGTCGACCTCGAGATCACCGACGCGGGCGTCACCGTCACCGCGACCGTCCGCACCGCCGACCGCACCGGCGTCGAGATGGAGGCGCTCACCGCGGTGTCCGTGGCCGCCCTGGCCGTCGTCGACATGGTCAAGGGGCTCGACAAGTCCGTGCGGATCGCCGACGTGCAGCTCGAGGCGAAGTCGGGCGGCCGCTCGGGCGACTGGCGGCGCGGGGAGTGACGCCGGCGACGGGGTTCGACGCCGTCGTCCTCGCGGGTGGTCGCGGTCGTCGGCTCGGCGGCGCGCGCAAGCCCGAGGTCGTCGTCGGCGGGCGGGCCCTGCTCGACCACGCGCTCGCCGCGGTCGCCGATGCGGACCGGGTGGTGGTCGTCGGCCCCGGGGACCTCGCGCGGCCCGGCGTCGCGACCGTGCTCGAGGACCCGCCCGACGGCGGTCCCGTGGCGGGCCTGGCTGCCGGGCTCGCGTTCCTCGGGTCCGACGGGCTCGTGGCGGTCCTCGCGTGCGACGTCCCCCGCGCGGGCGCGGCGCTCCCGGCGCTGCTCGCCGCGGCGGCGGACGACGTCGACGGCGCCCGCCTGGTCAGCGCGGACGGTCGCCCGCAGCACCTCGTCGCCGTCTACCGGGCCGCGTCCCTGGCTCGCTCGCTCGCCGCGCTCCCCGCGGTCCGCGGCGCCTCGATGCGCGAGCTGCTGGCCGGTCTGCGCCTGGTCGACGTGCCGGACACGGGGGACGCGGCGGCGGACGCGGACACCTGGGCGGACGTCGAGCGCCTCGACGCCGAGCTCGGTGGGAGGATCGCCCCATGACCGACGACCCGCGCCGCGCGCCCGGCGCCGACCTCCCGGAGTGGATCGACCACATCACGACCGCGCTCGGCGTCGAGCGCGAGCTGGTCGACATCGACCGCCTGCTCCAGGTGGCCGCCGATGTCGCGCACCAGGTGGCCCGGCCGGCCGTCCCGGTGACGATGTTCGTCGCGGGACTGGCCGCCGCGAGCGCGAACCCGTCGGACGTCCTCGCCTGGATCGAGGGGCGCGCGCAGGCCTGGACCGCCGAGCCGTGATCACGGTCCGCTACTTCGCCGCCGCCGCGGAGGCCGCCGGCGTCGACGCCGAGCAGCTGCCCGCGGGGTCGATCGCGCAGGTCAGGGCCGCGATGGTGAGCCTGCACGGCGCCGCGCTGGACCGGGTGCTGAGCCGGTGCGCCCTGCTGGCGGACGGCACGCGGGTGGAGGGCGACGATCCCGTTCCCGCCGGGGCGGTCCTGGACGTCCTCCCGCCGTTCGCCGGTGGCTGACCGGGGCGCTCAGCCGCCGATGGCGCTCATGGGGCGGTCCGGCTGGAGGAACGCCGGGTCGTCGATGTCGTGCCCGGCCTTCTTGCCCGCGAGGCACCGGCGGTAGGCGTCGGCGAGCGCCGCGTCGACATCGACCGCGACGGGCGCCGACCGGGCGGGGGCGTCCGTGCCGATCCGCACCGCCTGCCCGGGTCCGATGCCGATCGCCGCGGCGTCCGGCGCGTCCGACGACCCGCGCAGCAGGTCCCGCACGTTCGTCTCCGTCTGCGAGAAGAGGCACGCGCGCAGCTGCCCGTCGGCCGTGAGTCGCAGCCGGTCGCACGCCCCGCAGAAGGGCGCGGTGACCGACGCGATGACCCCGACGGTCGCCGGGCCGCCGTCGACGGTCCAGAGCTCGGCGGGAGCGGCGCCCCGGCCGGGCACCTCGGTCAGCTCGAACTCCGCGGTCAGGCGCGCCAGGATCTCCGCCTGCGTCACCATCTCCGCGCGGTCCCAGGTGTGCCCGGCGTCCAGCGGCATCTGCTCGATGAACCGCATCTGGTACCCGCGCTCCACGGCGAACCGCGTGAGGGCGACCACCTCGTCGTCGTTCACCCCGCGCATGGCGACCGCGTTGATCTTGATCGGGTGCAGGCCGGCGGCGTCCGCGGCGGCGATCCCCGCCAGCGTCTCCACCAGCTTGTCGCGCCGCGTGAGCCCGAGGAACTTCGCGCGGTCGAGGGTGTCCAGGCTGATGTTGACCCGGGACAGCCCGGCGTCCTTGAGGTCGGAGGCCAGCCCGGGCAGGCGCAGCGCGTTCGTCGTCAGCGACACCTCCGGGCTGCCGCCCGACGGACCGGTCAGCGCGGTCAGCCGACGGACCACGTCGACGATGTCCACGCGCAGCAGCGGCTCGCCGCCGGTGAGCCGGATCTCCTCGATGCCGAGCTCCACGCCCACGCGCGCGACGTGCACGATCTCCTCGGTGGTCAGCATGGTCGAGCGCGCGAGCCACGGGACGCCCTCGGCCGGCATGCAGTAGGTGCAGCGCAGCGAGCAGCGGTCGGTCAGCGAGATCCGCAGGTCGCGGTGCACGCGCCCGAACCGGTCGACCAGCTGCTCCGCCATCACAGACCTACCCACACGTGCGACCCGTCCTCGAGCACCTCACGCTTCCACACCGGCAGCTCGGCCTTGACGGTCTCGACCAGCGCGCGGCACACCTCGAACGCCTCGGCGCGGTGCGCGGTGGCCACGGCCGCCACGATGGCCGCCTCGCCGACGGCCAGGTGCCCGACCCGGTGGCTGACCGCGACCCCGAGCACGTCCGGCGTGACGGCCGCCTGCGCGAGGCGCTCCAGCACGGACGCGGCCGACGGGTGCGCGGTGTAGTCGAGCCCGACCACCCTGCCCTCGACCGACGGGTCGTGGTCGCGCACGAGCCCGACGAACGTGGCGACGGCGCCGACCCGCGGGCCGCTGACATGTTCCACGTGGAACTGCAGGTCGAGGGGCTCGTCGACCACGCGGGCGAGGACCGTCATCCGTGGTCACCGCCCGACAGCTGGTCGAGCAGGTGCGGCACCAGCGGGAGCAGCACCTCGAGGCCCTCCGTGACCCCGCCCGGGGAGCCCGGCAGGTTCACGACGAGCGCGCCGCGGTCGGTGACGCCGGCGATCCCGCGCGACAGCACCGCCGTCGGCACGTTCCAGGAGCCGTCCCGGCGCAGCAGCTCGGGGATCCCGGGCAGGTCGCGGTCGATCACCGCGCGGGTGCCCTCGGGGGTGCGGTCGCGCGGCCCGACGCCGGTGCCGCCCGACGTGACCACCAGCCGGGCCCCCGAGTCGAGAGCGCTGCGCAGCGCCTGCTCCACGGACAGCTCGCCGTCCGGCACCACCGCGAGGCCGACGTCCGCGTAGCCGGCGGCCTCCAGCAGGGCGACGGCCGCCGGCCCGGAGGTGTCGGCGCGTTCCCCCGCGGCCGAGCGGTCGGACACCACGACGACCGCGGCGGTGACCTCGCTGGGCTGCATCGGG
The DNA here is from genome assembly GCF_041295535.1 of Cellulomonas sp. ICMP 17802. NCBI lineage: Bacteria > Bacillati > Actinomycetota > Actinomycetes > Micrococcales > Cellulomonadaceae > Cellulomonas > Cellulomonas sp. ICMP 17802. The sequence continues at coordinate 235,401 of NZ_JBGFQZ010000001.1, forward strand.
CCAATCTACGCACGCGCGTCCGCACCGCGGGCGGCGGGCCGCGGTCTGGACATCGCCGGGTACGCTGGGCGCACAACTTCACACGCTGCTCGAACCGCGGCGGGAGAGCTCCCGCAGAACGTGCGGGGCGCCGAAGGAGCAACCCTCCCCGGGAATCTCTCAGGCCCCTGTACCGCCACGGCGAGGCAACTCTGGAAAGCGGACCGGCTCCCTCATCGGACGAGGTCCCACCGACGGTGCAAGCCGGCGCGCCCCGACAGGCGGACCGGCAAAACTCTCAGGTTTGCGCGAATCTGCGCGGATGACAGAGCGGGGAGCCCACCCACCGTCCCGGCGCGTCCGGACGACCCCTGCGGAGCAGCTCGTGACCGATCTCAGCTCGTTGCACACCGCCGTCGTGAACGGCGTCCCGGCGATCCACCTGGATCCGTCGCGCGACGCGGTCCCCTTCACCAGCGTGGAGCACACCCCGGCCGCGGAGGTCTTCGCGGACCGGCACATCGGCCCGCGCGGCGGCGAGACCGCCCACATGCTCTCGGTCGTGGGCTACCAGTCCCTCGACGACCTCGTCGATGCCGCGGTCCCCGCGAGCATCCGCACGGACCGGCCCCTGGACCTGCCGGCCGCGCGCTCCGAGGAGGAGGTGCTGGCCGCGCTGCGCACCATCGCCGGCAAGAACCGCGTGATGACGCAGATGATCGGGCAGGGCTACTCCGACACGATCACGCCGGCGGTCATCCGCCGCAACGTGCTCGAGTCGCCCGCCTGGTACACCGCCTACACGCCGTACCAGCCGGAGATCTCGCAGGGCCGGCTCGAGGCGCTGCTCAACTTCCAGACCATGGTCACCGACCTCACGGGGCTCGACCTGGCCAACGCCTCGCTCCTCGACGAGGCCACCGCGGTCGCCGAGGCCGTCGCCCTGATGTGGCGCGCGGCCCGCGGCAAGGCCGGCACGGTCGTGCTCGACGCCGACCTGTTCGGTCAGTCGCTCGCCGTCACCCTCGGTCGCGCGGAGGCGATCGGCCTCCCCGTCGTCGTCGCCGACCTCACCGACGGGCTGCCCGAGATCGAGGGCGACCTCATCGGCGTCGTCCTCCAGCAGGTGGGCGCGTCCGGCCAGGTGCGCGACCTGCGCACCGTGATCGCCGAGGTGAAGGAGCGCGGCGGGCTCGTCACGGTCGCCGCGGACCTGCTCGCCCTCACGCTGCTCACGTCGCCCGGCGAGCTCGGCGCCGACGTGTCGGTCGGCTCGGCGCAGCGCTTCGGCGTCCCGCTGTTCGGCGGCGGCCCGCACGCGGCGTTCATGGCGGTCCGCAACGGCCTCGAGCGCATGCTGCCCGGCCGCCTCGTCGGCGTGTCCATCGACGCCGACGGCGCGCGCGCCTACCGCCTCGCCCTGCAGACGCGCGAGCAGCACATCCGCCGCGAGAAGGCGACGAGCAACATCTGCACCGCGCAGGCGCTGCTGGCCATCGTCGCGTCGATGTACGCGGTCTACCACGGGCCCGACGGCCTACGGGCGATCGGGCGGCGCGTGCACGCGCGCGCCGCGCAGGTGGCGTCCCTGCTGACGCAGGCGGGCGTCGAGGTCGAGCACGACGTCTACTTCGACACGGTCCGCGCCGTCGTGCCGGGCGGTGCGCGCGCGGTGGTCGCCGCCGCGGCCGCGCAGGGGGTCAACCTCTGGGCCCCCGACGACGACCACGTGCAGGTCGCGTGCGACGAGCGCACGACCGAGGCGGTGGCGTTCGCCGTGCTGGTCGCCTTCCGCGACGGCGGCGCCACGGACCTGTCGCTGCCGGCCACCGCGCCGGTCCCCGCGCCCGAGAGCGTCCTGCCCGCGTGGGCCCTGCGCACCAGCGCCTACCTGCAGCACCCGGTCTTCCACCTGCACCGGTCCGAGACCGCGATGCTGCGCTACCTGCGCCGGCTCTCGGACAAGGACCTGGCCCTCGACCGCACGATGATCCCGCTGGGCTCGTGCACCATGAAGCTCAACGCCACCGCGGAGATGGAGCCCATCTCCTGGCCGGAGTTCGCGACCATCCACCCGTACGCACCGACCGACCAGACCGAGGGCTACGCCGAGCTGGTCACGGAGCTGCAGGACTGGCTGGCGGAGATCACCGGGTACGCGGCCGTCTCGGTGCAGCCGAACGCGGGCAGCCAAGGCGAGCTCGCCGGGCTGCTGGCCATCCACGGGTACCACGCGAGCCGCGGCGACCAGCGCGACGTCTGCCTCATCCCCGCCTCGGCGCACGGCACCAACGCGGCGTCGGCGGCGCTCGCGGGCATGCGCGTCGTGGTCGTCGCCACCGCGTCGGACGGGTCCATCGACCTCGACGACCTGCGCGCCAAGCTCGAGCAGCACGGCCCCAAGGTCGCGGCGATCATGATCACCTACCCCTCGACGCACGGCGTGTACGAGGAGGGCGTCCGCACGGTCTGCGAGCTCGTGCACGAGGCCGGCGGCCAGGTCTACATCGACGGCGCCAACCTCAACGCCCTCGTCGGGCTGGCCCGACCGGGCGAGCTGGGCGGCGACGTCAGCCACCTCAACCTGCACAAGACGTTCTGCATCCCGCACGGCGGCGGCGGACCCGGCGTGGGCCCGGTCGCGGTCGCCGCGCACCTGGCCCCGTTCCTGCCGGGGGACCCGACGCCGACGGCCGCCCGGGAGGGCACCCCGCCGGTCAGCGCGGCCCCGTGGGGCTCGGCCGGCATCCTGCCGATCTCGTGGGCCTACGTCGCGCTCATGGGTCCCGACGGCCTGAAGACCGCCACCGAGACCGCCGTGCTCGCGGCGAACTACCTGGCCACGCGCCTGTCGGCCCACTTCCCCGTGCTCTACACCGGCCCCAACGGGCTGGTTGCGCACGAGTGCATCCTCGACCTGCGGGACATCACCAAGGAGACCGGGGTGACCGCCGAGGACGTGGCCAAGCGCCTGATGGACTACGGCTTCCACGCGCCCACGCTGAGCTTCCCGGTGGCGGGGACGCTGATGGTCGAGCCGACGGAGAGCGAGGACCTGGCGGAGCTGGACCGGTTCGTCGACGCGCTCGTCGCCATCCGCGGCGAGATCGACGCCGTCGAGGCCGGCCGCTGGCCGGTGGCCGACTCCCCGCTGCGGCACGCGCCGCACACGGCCGCGGCCCTGGCCGCCGACGTGTGGGACCACGCCTACCCGCGCGAGCTCGCCGCCTTCCCGGTGGGAGCGCTGCGCGAGGGCAAGTACTGGCCCCCGGTCCGCCGGATCGACGGGGCGCACGGCGACCGCAACCTGGTCTGCTCCTGCCCGCCCATCGAGGCCTACGCCGAGTGAAAGAGACCACCGTGCCCGACACGCTCTCCCCGCTGCACGACGAGCACGTCGCCCTCGGCGCAGCCCTCACCAGCTTCGCCGGCTGGCAGATGCCGCTGCGCTACACCTCGGACATCGCCGAGCACACGGCGGTCCGGACGGCGGCCGGCCTGTTCGACCTCTCGCACATGGGCGAGATCGCGGTGAGCGGTCCCGACGCGGGCGCGTTCCTGGACTACGCCCTCGTCGGCAACCTCAGCGCTCTGCGCGTGCTCGGCGCGCGCTACACCATGATCTGCGCCGAGGACGGCGGCGTGGTGGACGACCTGATCGTCTACCGCGACTCCGAGGCCACCTTCATGGTCGTCGCCAACGCGTCGAACCACGACACGGTGCTGGCCGCGTTCGCCGAGCGGGCGGACGGGTTCGACGTCATGGTCGAGGACCGCTCCCCGCAGACCGCGCTCATCGCCGTGCAGGGCCCGCGCGCGCTGGAGATCCTGCGGGCCACCGAGGGGCTGGCGGAGGCCGGTCACGACGCGGAGACGCTGAAGTACTACGCCGCCATCCCGATGACGTTCCAGGGCGAGCCCGTCTTCGTCGCGCGCACCGGCTACACCGGCGAGGACGGGTTCGAGTTCTTCCTCGACGCCGCGCTGGCCCCCGCCCTGTGGCGGGCGTTCCTCGCGGCGGGCGAGCCGTTCGGCCTGGTGCCCGCCGGGCTGTCGGCGCGGGACAGCCTGCGGCTCGAGGCCGGCATGCCGCTGTACGGCAACGAGCTCGACCGCCACACGACGCCCCACGACGCCGGCCTCGGTCGCGTGGTCAAGCTCGACAAGGTCGACGCCGAGGGCAAGCCGCTGCCGTTCGTCGGCCGCGCGGCCCTGGCGGCACGTGCCCAGTCGGAGCCCGCGAAGGTGCTCGTCGGCCTCGAGGGCCTCGGGCGCCGCGCCGCGCGACACGGGTACTCGGTCACGCACTCGACGGCCGCCGACGCCCCGACGGTCGGTACGGTCACCTCCGGGGCGCCGTCCCCGACCCTCGGCCACCCCGTGGCGATGGCCTACGTGACCCCCGAGGTCAGTGCCCCGGGCACCGAGCTGGCGGTTGACGTGCGCGGACGCCGGGAACCCGTCCGGGTGGTCGCTCTTCCCTTCTACCGCCGACCCCGGTAGACCAAGCCCTAGAGAAGTACCGACAGGAGCACACATGTCCGCGGAGCTGCCCACCCACCTGCACTACACGGTCGAGCACGAATGGCTGGATGACGGCGCCCCCGCGACCGTCGGCATCACCGGGATCGCGGCTGACGCGCTCGGCGACATCGTCTACCTCGAGCTCCCCGCCGTCGGTGAGGAGGTCATCGCCGGCGCGGTCGTCGGCGAGATCGAGTCGACCAAGTCGGTCTCCGAGCTGTACTCCCCGGTCTCCGGCACGGTCGTCGCGGTCAACCAGGCCGCCGTCGACGATCCGTCGGTGGTCAACTCGGACCCGTTCGGTGAGGGCTGGCTCCTCAAGGTCGACGTCTCGTCGACCGGCCCGCTGCTCACCGCGGAGGAGTACACGGCGCAGAACGCCGTGTGACGTCCTGCGGCGACTCCGCCGTTGCTCCGAGGCACGATCCGTGGCGCGTGCTGGTCAGCCATCTGGGTGAAACCGGGCGGTGCTCACACGATCGGCGTATCAGCGGCGCCAGGCGCCGTTCATTGTGGGTGGCAGGTGCGGTCGGCTCATGGCGGGGGGGAACCCGCGCATGACGAGATTGCTGGAAGTGGCGTCATGGTTCACGACCAGCCCTCTCTCATCCGGTACGCAGCCCAGAGCGTGACGGCCCGGACCCCCCGGGCCTCGCAGCACACCGGAGGACACCATGAGCATGTTGGAGACGAGCAGGACCGTCGGTCTCCCGAACGACGCACTGACGCGCCGCGAGCGGGTCGTGCTGGCGGAGCTGGCCGAGGACGTGACGCTCGAAGAGATCGCCACCCGCCTCTTCGTGACCCGCAACACCGTGAAGTCGCAGGTCCGCAGCGTGTACCGCAAGATCGGCGTCTCCACGCGGTCCGAGGCAGTCGCCTGGGCCGTGGCCCACGGCATCCGCTGATCGATGCTCCTCCGGCTCAAGAAACCGGGCCGGCCCAGGACCGCCTCCGCCCCACGCGGGCCTGGCAGACTCACCGCATGACATCACCCGTGCTCGTCGTGGCCGCCGCGATCGTGGACGACCTGGACGACCCCCGCGCGTTGCTGGCCGCTCGCCGGGCCGTCCCCGCCCGGCTGGCCGGCCGCTGGGAGTTCCCCGGCGGCAAGGTGGACGGTGACGAGTCCCCCGAGGACGCGCTGCACCGCGAGATCCGCGAGGAGCTCGGCGTGCGGATCGGCCTCGGCGAGGAGCTGGTCGGCCCCGACGACGGCATGTGGCGCCTGTCGGACACCTACGTGATGCGCCTCTGGCTGGCCGAGGTGGTCGACGGCACAGCAGAGCCGCTGGTCGAGCACGACGAGCTCCGGTGGCTCCCCACCCACCAGTGGCACGACGTCCCCTGGCTCGACGCCGACGTCCGCATCGTCGACCGGCTCGTGGACCGCTACTCCCGCCTGAGCTCGCGCGGCTGACGCCTCAGCGAGGCCCGCTGGTCACCAGCGGTGGTTGGCGTTCTTCATGCAGCACTGGCCCGTGCCGCGGCAGTAGCTGCACTCCCCCGACCAGCGCTTGCGCCCTGCTCCGTCGCACCGCTCGCACACCTGCACAGCAGAGCTGCACTCGTCGCACTTCGTCACGTGTGTCTCCACTACATCGTCGTAGACGCGGCCGTCGCCGGCTCGCACCTGGGAGATCGGCACGACCCGGGGGTCGACATGAGTCCCGCGGACGGGCGGATGGTCACGAATCGATCTCAGTCGGCCAGGGCGCGGGCCATCCGGTCGACGGCCTGGGTGAGCGTCGAGGTCGACGCCGCCAGGTTGAGCCGCGCGAACCCCGCACCCTCGGCCCCGAAGGTCGGGCCCGACATGAGGGCCACCCGGCCGCGGTCCAGGAGCAGGCCGGCGGGGTCGGCACCCGCACGGACCGCCGGGACCGCCCGCAGGTCGAGCCACGCGAGGTACGTCGCCTCGGGCGGGGACCAGCCGACGTCGGGCAGGTGCTCGGCCAGCAGGCGGGCGAGGAGCAGCTGGTTCTCCGCGAGCCCGTGCAGCACCTCGTCGAGAAAGGACCCGCACTCGCGGTAGGCGACCGACGCCGCCAGCACGCCCAGGTGCATCACGCCGTCGCCGACCACCCAGGGGAGCCGGGCCAGGTCGGCCACCGCCTCGGGCCCGGGCACGATCACCGCGGCCCGCAGGCCGGCCAGGTTGAAGGCCTTCGAGGCCGAGTGCAGCGCGAGCGCGTCGGGGATCTGCGTGGTCGTCGGCACGAACCGGCCCGCCCCGGGCACCAGCGGCGCGTGGATCTCGTCGGCGACCACGCGCACGCCGTGGCGCGCGGCGAGCTCGCCGACGGCCCGCAGCTCGGCCGCCGTGTGCAGGGTGCCGGTCGGGTTGTGGGGGTGGCAGAGCAGGAACGCGGGCCGCGCCCCGTGCGCGCGGGCGCGGGCGAACGCGCGGTCGAGCACCTCGAGGTCCAGCCGCCCGTCGGGGCCGAGCGGCGCGGTCACGACGGCGCGCCCGGCGTGCTCGACGAACGCGCGGAACGGCGGGTAGACGGGCGGGTTGATCACGACGGCGTCGCCGGGGTCGGTGACCAGCCGCAGCGCCTCGACGAGGCCCACCATGACGTCGGACGCCAGGCGGGAGGCCCCGGCGTCCGGCTGCCAGCCCCAGCGGCGGGCGGCGAACTCGGCGAGCGCCTCGGCGAGCTCACGGCCGTGCGGGTAGCCGGTGTCGCCGGTGCGCACGGCGTCGTGCAGCGCCCTGACCACCGGCTCCGCCTGCGGCACGTCCATCTCCGCGACGAACAGGGGCAGCACGTCCGGCGGGTACGCGCGCCACTTGGCGCTGGTCCGGCGCCGGAGCTGGTCGAGGGGGACGGTGTCGAAGATCGTCACCCGCCCGACCCTAGGACGAGACAGGTCGGCCCCGGACACCGTGGAGGGTGTCCGGGGCCGACGAGCTCGAGTCAGAGGGTCGCGCGGACCTTCCGGGTCGCCTCGAGGATGTGCTCCAGCGACGGGGCGACCTCCTCGTAGCGCCGGGTCTTCAGGCCGCAGTCGGGGTTGACCCAGAGCTGGTCGACCGCGATGGCCTTGACCGCCTCGGTGAGCAGCTCCTCGACCTCGGCCTCGCTGGGCACGCGCGGGGAGTGGATGTCGTAGACGCCCGGGCCGATGCCGCGCGGGTAGCCGGCCGCCGAGATGTCGCCGAGGATCTCCATCTTCGAGCGGGCCGCCTCGATCGACGTCACGTCGGCGTCGAGGCCGTCGATCGCGCCGATGATCTCGCCGAACTCCGAGTAGCACAGGTGCGTGTGGATCTGCGTGTCGGGGCGGACGCCCGCGGTCGACAGGCGGAACGAGCGCACCGACCAGTCGAGGTAGGCCGGGTGGTCCTCGACGCGCAGGGGCAGCAGCTCGCGCAGCGCGGGCTCGTCCACCTGGATCACGGCGATGCCGGCGGCCTCGAGGTCGGCGATCTCGTCGCGCAGGGCCAGGCCCACCTGGTTGGCGGTGTCGCCCAGCGGCTGGTCGTCGCGGACGAACGACCACGCGAGGATGGTCACCGGGCCCGTGAGCATGCCCTTGACCGGCTTCTCGGTGAGCGACTGCGTGTACGACGACCACTCGACCGTGATCGGCTTGGGCCGCGAGACGTCGCCCCACAGGATCGACGGCCGCGTGCAGCGCGAGCCGTACGACTGGACCCAGCCGTTCTGCGTGACCGCGAACCCGTCGAGGTTCTCGGCGAAGTACTGGACCATGTCGTTGCGCTCGGGCTCGCCGTGCACCAGCACGTCGAAGCCGATCTTCTCCTGCAGCTCGACGACGCGGCGGATCTCCGCCTTCATCTCGTCGTCGTACTGCGCCTCCGTCAGCTCGCCCTTGCCGAACGCGGCGCGGGCCGTGCGGATCTCGGTGGTCTGCGGGAACGAGCCGATGGACGTGGTGGGCAGAGGCGGCAGGTTGAGGCGCGCGGCCTGGGCGACCTTGCGCTCCTCGAACGGGCCGCGGCTGAACGCGGACTCGTCGAGCGCGGCGACGCGGTCGCGGACCTCGGGGTTGACCACGCCGGGCGCCGTGCGGCGCGAGCTCACCGCGTCGGTCGCGGCCAGCAGCTGCTCGTGGATGGCCTCGCGGCCCTCGGTGAGGCCCTCGGCCAGGGTGACGACCTCGACGACCTTCTCGTCGGCGAACGCGAGCCAGGTCTTGAGTGTGGCGTCGAGGTTCGGCTCGTCCTCGAGCGTGTGCGGGACGTGGAACAGCGACGTCGAGGTGCCGACGGTGACCGCGGCGGCGCCGAGGCCCTCGAGCTGCTCGAGGATCGCCAGCTTGGCGTCGAGGTCGGCGCGCCAGATGTTGTGGCCGTCGATGACGCCGGCGACGAGGGTCTTGGACTCCAGGCCCGGGACCTTCTCGGCGGGCGCGTGGCCGCGGACCAGGTCGATCCCGATCGCCTCGACGTCCGTCGCGGCCAGCACCGGGAACGCCGCGCCGAGGTCGCCGTAGGGCGCCGCGACGAGGATGGCCGGGCGGTCGGTCAGGTCCGTCGCCAGCGCGCGGTACGCCTCGATGACGGCGGCGAGCAGCTGATCGGCCGGGACCGTGACCGAGTCGGAGACCAGGGCGGGCTCCTCCAGCTGGACCCACGTGGCACCGGCCGCGGCGAGGGCCGTGAGCAGCTCGGCGTAGACGGGCAGCAGGTCGGCCAGGCGGTCGATCGGCGCGAAGCCCTCGGGGGCGTCCTCGGTGGCCTTGGCCAGCGCGAGGTAGGTGACGGGGCCGACGAGCACCGGGCGGGTGAGCACGCCGTCCGCGAGGGCCTCCGCGAACTCCCGGACCGGGCGGTCGCTGGCGAACCGGAACGTGGTCTCCGGGCCGATCTCGGGCACCAGGTAGTGGTAGTTGGTGTCGAACCACTTGGTCATCTCGAGCGGCAGGTCGTCGCCGCGGCCGCGGGCCACCGTGGAGTAGCCGGCGAGGTCGAGCGAGCCGTCGGCGCCGACGAGGTCCGCGAAGCGGGCCGGCACGGCACCCACCACGGCGGTGGCGTCGAGCACCTGGTCGTAGAACGAGAAGGCGCTGGGGATGGCCGGCACGTCGGTGGCCAGGCCGAGCTCGGCCAGGCGCGTGCGGGTGCGCTTGCGCAGGTCGGCGGCGGTGGCCTCGACCTCGTCGGCCGTGGTGCGGCCGGCCCAGAACGCCTCGAGGGCCTTCTTCAGCTCGCGGCGCGGGCCGATGCGGGGGTACCCGAGCACGGAGCTCGCGGGGAACGTGGGGGTGGTGTCGCTCATGTGTCTACTCAGTCCCTCGGGGGTCGGGCGGGTGCCGTGTCCTGCGGCCAGCCGGCCAGGTCCGGAGCTGTCCGAGCTCCGCCGTCGAGGTGTGCACCCTCGAGCAGGTCAAGTGCGGCATGGTGCTGGTTGAACGTGTACAGGTGGACGCCGGGCGCCCCGCCGTCCAGGACGCCGTTGACCAGGTCGACGCTGGCCCGGATACCCCGGCGGTGGCGGTCGAGCTCGTCGTCGGCGGAGCCGAGCAGGTCCAGCAGCCGGCCCGGCACGGGGACGCCGGTGAGCTCCTGGACCCGCAGCAGGCGGGCCGGGTCCGTGGTCGGGATGATGCCCGGGATGATCGGGATGGTCACGCCGGCCTCACGGGCCTCCGCCACGATACCCAGGTAGTCGTCGGCGTCGAAGAACACCTGCGTGATCGCGAAGTCGGCGCCGGCCTGCTGCTTGGCCAGCAGCGAGGCGACGTCCTGCGCGCGGGTGCCGCCGGTGGCGTGGTTGCCGCGCGGGAACGCCGCCACGGCGACCGACAGCGGGCGCACGCGTGCCCGGACGGCCTGCGAGGGGCTGTCCGCGCACCGTTGGGCCTCGATGTCGCGCAGCAGCGCGACCAGCTCGCCCGCGGTCTGGAGCCCGTCGGGGTGGGCCTCCCAGTCCGTCTGGTCGGTGGGCGGGTCCCCCCGCAGCGCGAGGAACGAGCGCAGACCCTCGTCGAGGAACTCCCCCACGATCTCGGTGATCTCCGCGCGCGACGTGCCGACGCAGGTGAGGTGGGCGATCGGGTTGAGCGTGGTCTCGCGCAGCAGCCGGCGGACCAGCGCGCGCGTGGTGACCCGCGTCTTGCCCGACGCCCCGTAGGTCACCGAGACGAAGTCGGGGTGGACCGACTCGAGCGCCCGGATGGTGGCCCACAGGCGGGGCGCGGCGTCCGGGTTGCGCGGCGGGAAGAGCTCGAACGAGACGGTCGGACGGTCGTTCGCGGTGTGCGCGCGAGGGGCCGGCGCGGCGTGCAGGCCGGGCGTGCGAGGCTCCACGGCGGCCGCGCTCACGACGCGACCAGCGAGGTGGTCGCCACCGGGGCGGTGGGGGGACACGTGGTCTGCGGGGACATTGCTCACTCCATCGTCCCTGGCGGAAGCACCCACACCCTCGGCGGGGAGGGGGGTTGCTGCGGCGTCGTCGAGCCAGGTCTCTCGGCCGCTCTGGATGGTAGGCGCGATGGTAGACCGCCGATCACATGCTGGGCAACAGTGCTCGACCCGTGAGACGACGATGTCCGACGGTTGTGCGGCACCACCGCGCGTCCAGGACGTGCGGCAGAGCGGGTGGCCGGAGCGTCAGTGCGGGCGGCGGGGGGCGAGGTTGCCGGTCTGCATGCGGCTGCGCTGCGACGGCACGTCGAACCACGAGGTGGGGGAGCCGGCGGGGACGGACAGGAGCCCGTCCTGGACCGCCGCGAGGACCCCGGCGTCCGGGGCGACGTTGTCCGTCAGCGCCTCGGCCGCCGCGCGCACGGCGTCACGCCGGGCGTCGGGGTCGGGCATCTCCGTCATGGGCGGCACTGTAGTCCGCGCCCATCCCGGTGCCGAGACCCCCGCGCGAGCGTCACCCGCCAGGAGTAGTCGTCACTCCGGAGGGTGAGCCACGGCGGCCGACGGGCAGGTGGCCAGGTGGTCGTCCACGACGCCGCAGGCCTGCATGGCCGCGTACGCGGTGACCGGTCCGACGAACCGGAAGCCGAGCGACTTGAGCTCGCGGGCGAGCGCGCGCGACTCGTCCGTCTGCGCGGGGACGCCCGCCCAGGTCAGGGGCCGGACGTACCCGGTTCGGTCGGGCGCGTGCGACCACAGCACCCCGTCCAGCGTGCGCCCGGCGGCGTGCAGCTCGCGGAGCGCGCGCCCGTTGGCGATGGTCGCCTCGATCTTCGCGCGGTTGCGCACGATGCCGGCGTCCGCCATGAGCCGGGCCACGTCGTCGTCGCCGAACTCCGCGACCACCTCCGGGTCGAAGTCGGCGAACGCCGCCCGGAAGGCGGGCCGCTTGCGGAGCACGGTGATCCAGGCGAGGCCGGACTGGAACCCCTCGAGCGCGAACCGCTCGAACAGGGCGTGCTCGCCGTGGACCGGCACGCCCCACTCCTCGTCGTGGTACTGCTCGTACAGAGGGTTGCCGTCGCCGAAGCAGCGGCCCGTGCGCACGTCGTCCGTCGTGGTCATGCGGTGAGTCTGCCCGCCGCCGCCGACACCACCGCCGCCGGCGTGTGGACGCGTCGGGGCTGTGGGCGGCTCACACGGCCTGCCCGGCGAGCGCCACGAGGCGCTCGATGCCGTCGAGGATCAGGACGGTCCCGAAGTCGAGCCCCTCGCGGTCCTCGTCCCGGTCGTCCGGGCCGAAGGAGAACGCCCCCGCGGCCGAGGCCCGCAGCAGGGCGGGGTGCGCGGACGGCGACGCGAGGACGTCGATGAGCGCGCCGAGGTCCGGGGCCTCGTCGACACCGCCCGCCGTCCCCACGGCCGAGGTCCGCGCGCTGCCCGTGAGCTCCTCGGTGACCCGGAGCTGGTCCAGCGCGTGCGTCGCCAGCAGGCCGATCGCGCCCACCTTCTGCCGCTCGGACAGCGGGGTCTCGTCGAGCGCGGCGAGCATCGCCTCCATCCACGCGAGCCGGCCCGGGCCCACGGCGTGCAGCACGGTCGTGGTCCGCGCGAGCCACGGGTGCGCCCGCAGGACCGGCTGCTGGATGGCGAGGATCAGCTCGAGCCGCTCGCGCCAGCCGCCCACCTCGGGCCCGAGCACCGGCGGCCGCCCGCCCGCGCGGTCGGACATGAGGCTCAGCACCTCGTCCTTCGACGACACGTACCGGTAGAGCGACATCGTCGTGAAGCCGAGCGACTCGGCCAGGCGCGCCATGGAGACGGCGTCGAGACCCTCGGCGTCGGCCAGCGCGATGCCCGCGTCGGCGATCTGCTCGAGCGTCAGGCTCGGGCGCGGGCCGGGCCTCCCCTCCGCCGGGGTGCGCCAGAGGACGGCGATGCCGGGGGGCAGCTCGACCGACGCGCTCTCGGAGCCCGCCACCCGCACGGCCTGCCGACGCGCCTTCTCGGCCTCGCGCGCGGCCTGCTGCTGGGCCAGCGCCGCCGCGCGCTGCGCCTTCTCGGCCTCGCGCAGCTGGCGGGCCGCCTCCTTGACCGCCTGCTGCGCCTCCCGCTCGCGCTCGGTGCGCCGCCGCTCCGCCTCCTTGGCCAGGTCCTGCTCGGCCCGCAGGCGGTCCCGCTCGAGCCGCTCGGCGTCCTTGCGCAGCCGCTCGGCCTCCTTCTGCGCGGAGCGCTCGGCGTCGCGGTCGATCTTCTCGAGCTCGCGGCGCAGCCGGTCGGCCTCCTTGGCCTGCGCCCGCTCGGCCCTCTCCCGGTCGCGGCGCAGCGCCTCGGCCTCTCGCGTGCCCTCGTCGTCGTCCACGACACCTCCTTGACGGTCGATCCTACAAGTGTGTATGAAGTACACACACAGTTTACGACATACACAGAAGGCGAGACCGCGATGACTGCTCCTGTCGTCGTCGCCCGAGGGCTGCGCAAGTCCTACGGCGACCTGACCGTGCTCGACGGCGTCGACCTCGAGGTCGCGCGGGGGGAGGTGCTCGCCCTCCTGGGACCCAACGGCGCGGGCAAGACCACGACCGTCCGCATCCTGTCGACGCTCCTGCGGCCCGACGGCGGCACGGCGCACGTGGCCGGCAAGGACGTCGTCCGGCAGGCGGCCGAGGTCCGGGCCGCGATCAGCCTGACCGGGCAGTTCGCGGCCGTGGACGACCTGCTGACGGGCGTGGAGAACATGCACCTCATGGCGAGGCTGGCGCACCTGGGCCGCGCCGAGGTCCGCACGCGCAGCGCCGAGCTGCTCGAGCTCTTCGACCTGACGGACGCCGGGCGGCGCGTGGTCAAGACCTACTCCGGCGGCATGCGGCGCCGCCTCGACCTGGCGGTGAGCCTGCTCGCGCGGCCGCAGGTGGTGTTCCTCGACGAGCCGACCACGGGGCTCGACCCGCGCAGCCGCAACGACCTCTGGGACGTCATCCGGGACGTCGTCGCGCAGGGCACCACGGTCCTGCTGACCACGCAGTACCTGGAGGAGGCCGACCAGCTGGCCGACCGCATCGCGGTGATCGACCACGGGCACGTCATCGCGGACGGCACGGCGCGCGAGCTCAAGCGGGCCGTCGGGTCGGCGCACGTCGAGCTCCGCCTCGCGGACGGGGGCGAGGAGCGCATCCTCACCGACGGCTCCGTGCCGGACGTGCGCCGGATCCTGGCCGACGTCGAGCGCCGCGGCGTCACCGTCGACACCTGGGAGGTCCGCTCCCCCACGCTCGACGACGTCTTCCTCACCCTCACGGGCCGGCCCTCCGAGCCCGAGTCCGCACCCGCCCTCGTCGCCTCCCGGGAGTACTGATGACCACGCTCACCACGACCGCCCCGCCGTCGCTCGGCTGGGGCTCGCACGACACGGCCGCCCTGATCGGCCGCTGCCTGCGGCGGTCTCTGCGACAGATGGACACCGTGCTGATGGCGGTGATCCTGCCGCTGGCCCTGCTGCTCATGTTCGTCTACGTGTTCGGCGGCGCGATCGAGACGGGTGGCGAGTACGTCAACTGGGTGGTGCCCGGGATCATCCTGCTCACCGCGGGCTACGGGTCCGCCAACACCGCCGTCGAGGTGGCCAGCGACATGACGGGCGGCATCATCGACCGGTTCCGGTCCCTGCCCATCCGCCCGACGGGGGTGCTCACCGGGCACGTGGTCGCCAGCATGGCGCGCAACGCGGTCTCCACGGCGCTGGTGATCGGCGTGGCCTTCCTCATCGGGTTCGACGTGCAGGCGTCCCTGCTGGACTGGGCCGCGGCGATCGGGCTCATCGCGCTCTTCGTGCTGGCGCTGACCTGGGTGGCGGTCGCCATCGGGGTGGTCGCGTCCGGGCCCGAGGCGGCGTCCGGGTTCACGTTCGCGATCCTCTTCCTGCCGTACGTGTCGAGCGCCTTCGTGCCGCCCGAGTCGATGCCGTCCGTGCTGGAGACCATCGCGACGTACAACCCGATCACGCCCGTGACCGACACCCTGCGCGGGCTCCTGCTCGGGCTCCCGGTCGGCGACTCGTGGCAGGCGGCCGTGGTCTGGTGCGTCGGGATCTTCCTCGTCGCGCGCGTGGCCGCGGGGATCCTCTTCCGCCGCACCGCCTGAGCGCGGTGTGCGCGGGGTGCGCCTGCGGTAGACCAGTGCCATGACGAGCCCGTTCCCGCCGACCGGTGCCCCCGAGCCTCCCGGTGAGCCTGTCGGCCGGCGGCGGGGCTGGACCGTCGCGCTCGCGGTGCTGCTGGTCGTTGCGATCGGGGTGATCGTCTACCTCGTCGTGCAGCGCGACGACGGCGGTTCCACCCCGGTCGCGTCGCCCTCGTCCTCGTCGTCGCCGAGCGCGACCCCGTCCCCGTCCGCCTCGGAGTCGTCGGAGCCCACGGCCGCGGCCGGCTGCGCGCCGAACGACGAGGCGGTCCCGGCGGGCGCGGACGTGGTCACCGTGATCGACGTCGACGGAGACGGCCGGCCCGACCAGGCGTGGCTCTCGGCGAGCGACACCCGCAGGTTCGGGATCACCACGGCGTCCGGCGCGACCTTCTCGGCGGCGATCGACTCCGCCTCGCCGATCGCCGCGTCGGCGGTCGTGAACCGGGTCCAGGCGGATCAGATCCCGATCGCGCTCGTCGACCTCGGGCGCGAGGCGCTCGTCTACTCGCTGGCGGGCTGCGCGGTGACGCCCGTGCTGAACGCCGGGGGCGAGCCGTACCGGTTCGACCGCGGGTTCGGGGACCAGGGCACCGGGGTCGGGTGCTCGTCGGACGCCGGGACGCTGCGGCTGGCGGGCCTGGACGCGGTCGCCGACGCCGCCGGGACGTACACCGTGACCAGGACGTTCGTGGACCTCGACGCGGACGGGCGGCACGCCACCAACGGCTCGCCGGAGCAGGTGGCCACCGGCGCGGCGGCCGACGACCCGGTGGTGAGGACCGCGCAGGAGGTCAGCTGCGGCGACCTGGTGGCCGGGTCGGACGCCGGGCCCGTCGAGCCGGTCGCGCCCTAGGACGCGGCCAGGGCCTTCTTGATGCGGGTGGTCGACACCGGCACGGGCGTGCCCAGCTGCTGCGCGAACAGGCTGACGCGGAGCTCCTCCAGCAGCCAGCGCACCTCCGTCAGCCCGGCGTCGCGGGGGCGCGTGGCGACCGCGTCGTCGTAGAGCGACTCGACGTCCCGCACCTGCCAGGCCAGGTCCGCGTCGCGCTGCGGGTTCTCCGCCGCCTTGACCAGCCGGTGGCGCGCGGCGCGCAGGTAGCGGGCGAGGTGCGGCAGCCGCGCGGCCCCCGTCTCGCTGACGAAGCCGTCGTGCACCAGGCGCGCGGCCTGGGCGCGGACGTCCTGCGCGGTCGCCAGCAGCGCGAGGCTGGACCGCGCGCGGATCTCGGCGTCGAGCTCACGCCAGGCGGTGAGCACCGCGACCAGGTCGGTCACGATGGCGAACACCGTGTCCTCGAGCCGGTCCCGGACCGTGGTGCGCAACGCCGCGTAGGCGTCGGCCGTGCGGACGGTGTCGGCCGGCGCGGTGAGCAGCGACTCGATCGCAGCGAGCTGCACGTCGGTGACCAGGGCCTCCGTGCTGGGATACGGGCTCGCGGCGAGCGTGAGGGCCTGGGTGCCGGTCCAGCGCGTCGTGACCCGGCCGGGCGTGAGGCCGACGTCGAGCAGCAGCAGGCGGCGCAGTCCGCGGCGGGCTGCCTCCGGCCTCGCGGACTCGTCGGCCAGCGCGCGCACGGCGACCGACCCCGACTCGTCGACCAGGGACGGGAAGGCGCGGACCTTGCCGACGTCGACGACCTCCGGAAGCTCGGGCAGGTCGGCGGGCCAGGAGGTGAGCCCGGTGCGCACGACGTCGACGCTCGGTGCCGGTGCGACGGACGGGCTCGTCGGCACCGGGGAACCGCCCCCCGGACCGGCGTCCGCGGTCGCGGCACCGGCCGTTCCCGCGGCGCGCGCCTCCTCCATCGCCGCCCGGACCGCCGTGCGCACGGCGTCGTCGACGGCCTTCTGCGTCCGGTCGGCGAGCCGGCGCTGCAGCACCAGCAGGTCCTTGCCCTCGTCCACCACTCCCCCGCGGTCACCGACCACGCGGAAGGTCATCCGCAGGTGCGGCGGCAGGCGGTCGTCGTCGAACGCGTCGTCGGGCACGTCGACGTCCCGCAGCTCGCGGACGGCCCGCCGGAACACCGCGCGGAACGAGGGCGCGGCGTCGCCCGCGCGGACCGTGTCCTCCCAGCCGGCGGTGTGCTCGGCCATCCAGGCGACGACGCCGCGGGCGACGTCGGGTGCCGGCACCAGCTGGACGCGGACCGGCTTGGGCAGCGCGCGGATGGTGGCGGTGACCAGCTCCTCGCGCAGCCCCGGCACCATCCAGCCGAATCCGTCCGGCGTGAGCCGCGCGAGGGTCGACAGCGGGACGTGCACGGTCACGCCGTCCGCCTCCGTGCCCGGCTCGAACTGGTAGGTCAGGGGCAGGCGCAGGTCGCCCTGCGGCCAGCGCGAGGGGAACGCGCCCTCGTCGATCGCGCCCGCCTCGCCCACCAGCAGCTCGCGGGTGAAGGTCAGCAGGTCGGGGTTCTCCCGGCGAGCGGTCTTCCACCACTGGTCGAAGTGCCGGTTCGAGACGACGTCGTCGGGGATGCGCTCGTCGTAGAAGGCGAACAGGGTGTCGTCGTCGACCACGAGGTCGCGACGTCGCGCGCGCGCCTCGAGGCCCTCCGCCTCGGCCAGCAGCCGGCGGTTCTCGTGGAAGAACGCGTGGTGGGTGGTCCACTCGCCCTGCACGAGCGCGTGCCGGACGAACAGCTCGCGGGCGTGCTCGGGGTCGACCTTGGCGTAGAGCACGCGGCGCTGGTTGACGATCGGGACGCCGTAGAGCAGCACCTTCTCGAACGCCGTGGCCGCGCCCTGCCGGGTCGACCACGCGGGCTCGGAGTACGTGCGCTTCACCAGGTGCGCGCCCACCTCCTCGGCCCACTCCGGCTGGATGCGCGCGACGTCCCTGCCCCACAGCCGGCTGGTCTCCACCAGCTCCGCCGCCATGACCCACGCCGGCGGCTTCCGGGCCAGCCCGGACCCGGGGAAGATCGCGAACCGGGCACCTCGGGCGCCGAGGTACTCGTTGCGCGCGCGGCGGTCCGGGCGCCCCGGGGTCTTGCCGCGCGTCGAGACCTCCGTGGCCTCCTGCATGCCGATCTGCGAGAGCAGCCCCGCCAGGATCGCGACGTGGATGCGGTCGCCGTCCCACTCGAGCCGGAGCGCGTCGTCGTCGGACGGCGGGCGCGGGGCGTTCATCACGATGCCCAGCGGCTTGGCCAGCTCGCGCAGCTGGGTGACCACGTCCTGCCACTCGCGGATGCGCAGGTAGTTGAGGTGCTCGGCGCGGCACATCCGGCGGAACGCCGACCCGGACAGGTCTCGCTGCTGGTCCTTGAGGTACTGCCAGAGGTTGAGGTAGGTGAGCAGGTCGGAGGTCGGGTCCGCGAACCGGGAGTGCGCGAGGTCGGCCTTCTCGCGGTCCTCGACCGGCCGCTCCCGCGGGTCCTGGATCGACAGCGCCGCCGCGATGATCATGACCTCGCGCGCGACCCCGCGGCGCCCGCCCTCGACGATCATCCGCGCCAGCCGCGGGTCCATCGGCAGCTGCGCGAGGGCCCGTCCGACGTCGGTCAGCCGGCCGTCGCCCAGCGCGCCCAGCTCGGTGAGCAGCTGCACCCCGTCCCGCACCGCGCGGGTGTCCGGCGGGTCGACGAACGGGAAGTCGCCGATGTCCTCGGGCGTGGTCGCCACGCCCACCGCGATCATCTGCAGGATGACCGACGCGAGAGATGTACGAAGGATCTCGGGCTCGGTGTACAGAGGGCGCGCGTCGAAGTCGTCCTGCGAGTACAGCCGGATCGCGATGCCGTCGGCGACGCGCCCGCACCGGCCCGACCGCTGGTTGGCGGAGGCCTGCGAGATGGGCTCGATGGGCAGCCGCTGGACCTTGGTCGCCTTGGAGTACCGGGAGATGCGCGCGGTGCCCGGGTCGATCACGTAGCGGATGCCGGGCACGGTCAGCGACGTCTCGGCGACGTTGGTGGACAGCACGATCCGGCGGTTCTGGTGGCGCTCGAACACCCGGTGCTGCTCGGCGGCGGACAGCCGGCTGTACAGGGGGAGCAGCTCGACGGCGCCCGGCGTGCGCGGGTCGGACACGCGCGGGCCGAGCGAGCCGCGCAGGGCGTCCTCGGCGTCCCGGATCTCCCGCTCGCCCGACAGGAACACGAGGATGTCGCCCGGACCCTCCAGGCAGAGCTCGTCGACCGCCTCGCAGATCGCTGTCATGGGGTCGCGGTCCTCCGCGCCCCGCTTGCGCGCGGGCGCGCCCTCCTCGACGTCCGGCGAGAGCGGGCGGTAGCGGATCTCGACCGGGTAGGTGCGGCCGCTCACCTCGACCACCGGCGCCGGCTCGCCGTCCGCGGAGGCGAAGTGCCGCGCGAACCGCGCCGAGTCGATCGTGGCGGAGGTGATGACGACCTTGAGGTCGGGCCGCCGGGGGAGCAGGCGCGTGAGGTAGCCGAGGATGAAGTCGATGTTGAGCGACCGCTCGTGCGCCTCGTCGATGATCAGGGTGTCGTAGGCCCAGAGCATGGGGTCGCGCTGGATCTGGGCGAGCAGGATGCCGTCGGTCATCACCTTGACCAGGGTCGACTCGCTCGACTCGTCGGTGAACCGCACCTGGTAGCCGACGACCCCGCCGAGCGGCTGGTCGCCCACCAGCTCCTCGTTGATGCGTTCCGCGACGCTGCGGGCCGCGATCCGGCGCGGCTGCGTGTGCCCGATCTGGCCGTCGCGGCCCCGGCCCAGCTCGAGGGCGATCTTGGGGATCTGGGTGGTCTTGCCCGAGCCGGTCTCGCCCGCGACGACGACGACCTGGTGGTCGCGCAGGGCGTCGGCGATCTCGGCGCGACGCGCGCTGACCGGGAGCTGCTCGGGGTAGACGATCGGGGGGAGCTCGACCGACCGACGCAGGTCGGCGGCACGGGCGCGGCGCGCGGCGGTGCGGGCGGCGTCGTCGCGAGCCGCCGGCGGCCGGGCCCGACCGCGCCCCCGGCGCGACGTCCTGCGGGGTCGCCCGTCGCCGGACCCGGGCGGGTCGGCGGGGGCGGGGGACGGCGTGCTCACGACGGCCCAGTCTCCCAGGTCGAGGGGAGGGACCGCGCGCTCATTCGTCGCGGGGGTTGTCGGACATGCCTGGTGTCTGTAGCGTCGACTTGTACAAGCAAAGACTTGTGGAGGATGCCATGGAGGTCGCCGCCGCGGCGCTGCGTGCACTGGCGGACCCGAACCGCCGCCGGATCCTCGCCGTCGTCCGGGACCAGCCGCACGCGGTCGGCGACATCGCCGAGCGGGTGGGGATGTCGCAGCAGGCGGTCTCGCACCACCTGCGGGTGCTGCGGGAGTCGGGCCTCGTCGACGAGGAGCGCGACCGCACCCGGCACCTCTTCGCGCTCCGGACCGATGGTCTGGCCGCGGCGCGCGAGCTCCTCGACGACTTCTGGCCCACCCGGCTGCGCGCGCTCAAGGCGGCGGCGGAGGCGGAGGTCCGCCGTGGCTGACTACACGACGTCCATCGAGGTCGAGGCGCCCGCCGAGGTCGTGTTCGCCCACCTGGTCGTGCCCGCGCGGATGGTGCGCTGGATGGGCCGGCGGGCGTCCCTCGACCCCGTCGTGGGCGGGGAGTTCGCCGTCGACATCGGCGGTTCGCTCGTGCGGGGCGAGTACCTCGAGGTCGAGCCGCCCCGCCGGGTCGTCGTGTCGTGGGGGATGGCCGGCAGCGCCGACCTGCCGCCCTCGGCGAGCCGGGTCGAGTTCGTGCTCACCCCGGTGCCGGGCGGCACACGAGTCGACCTGCGGCACTCCGACCTGCCCACGGCGCGCCTCGACGGGCACGCGGAGGGGTGGCAGCACTTCCTCGCCCGGCTGACGACGACGGCGGCGGGCGGCGACCCCGGCCCCGACACCTGGACCCGATGAACCCGACGCCCCCGCTGGAGGAGCCATGACGCAGGACGCACTCGACATCGTGACCGCCTACCAGGACGCCTGGACCTCCGGGGACCTCGACGCCGCGGCGACCTACCTGGCCCCCGACTTCTCGTTCGAGAGTCCCGGCGCCACGTTCACGTCGGCGGCGGACTTCCTGCCGTTCCTCGCGCGGTTCGGGTCGCGGATCGGGCACGGCTGGCGGCAGGTCGCGGCGTTCGGCGACGCCGACGAGACGCTGGTCATGTACGAGCTCCGTGGCCCGGCGGGGCAGCCGCTCCCGCTGACGGTCGACCACTTCGTCGTGCGCGCGGGCAAGATCTCCGCGGAGACGCTGGTGTTCGACACCGCCGCCTTCGGGCAGGCGATGGCGGGCGCGGCGCCGTCCGCCTGACGCGAGCGGCTCCTACAGTGGCGGCATGGGCGACGGAGCTGCACCGAGCGAGGGAGAGCGCCGCGCGATCGCCGGCCTCGAGGCGTCGGGGATCCAGTTCGAGGTGACCCGGCACGGCCCGGTGCAGTCCCTGGCCGAGGCGGCCGAGGCCCGCGGCATCGACCCGGCCGGCATCGTCAAGACCATCGTGGTGCGCCGCGGGGACGACGACTTCCTCTTCGTGCTCGTGCCCGGCGACCGGACGATCTCGTGGCCCAAGCTGCGGGCGCTGCTCGGGGTCACGCGGTTGTCCATGCCCGACGCGGACACCGCCAAGGACGTCACCGGGTACGTGCGGGGCACCATCACGCCGTTCGGCTCGCTGGTCGACTGGCCGGTGGTCGCCGACTCGCGGGTGCCGGAGCGCCGGGTGTCGATCGGGGCCGGGGCGCACGGGGTGGCCGCGAACGTGGACGGCGCCGCGCTGGTGCACGCGCTCGGCGCGACCGTCTCGGACGTCACCGAGCCCGAGGGCTGAGCGGCTACTTCACGACGAAGGTCGTCGGCCGGACCGTGAGGATCACGCGCTTGTACGCGTCGGTGATCTCGTAGTCCTCGCCGTACCGCTCCTGCAGGGACTTGTAGAAGCTGGCGACCTCGTCGTCGGGCACCGTCGACTCGACGACGCCGCGCACCTCGAGCGACCGGTACCCGTCCTCCGGGTCGTGGATCGACAGGGCGATCCGGGGCTCCACCTGGAGGTTCTTGAACTTCTGCCGGGTCGACGTGTGCGTGAACCGCAGCACCTCGCCGTCCCAGACGAACCACATGACGCTGCTGTGCGGGGACCCGTCCGGGGCGACCGTCGCCAGGTGCCCGAAGAGCGGGCGCTCGAGCAGGTCGGCGTGGCTGGCGGGGAGCTCGGTGGTGGCCATGGAACGAGGCTAACCGGGAACTCCGCGGGGCCGGCGGCCGTTCCAGCCTCGGGTGCCGCGTCCCTCGGAGGCGGGTAGCGTCGTCCCGCCGGAAGGCAGCTCCGGCGTCGGCCAGGGGGCGAGAACTGAGGAGCAATGGACCTGATCGAGCACTCGGCCGCGGCCGGGACCATCCGGGTCGACATCCAGGAGAACCGCACGGTCGTCGTCCTCGTCGGGGAGATCGACGCGGCGCTGCGCAGCGAGGCGAGCGCCTGCATGGGCGTGGCTCTGGTGGCCGGCGACCCCGTCGTCATCGACTCCACGCAGGCGACCTTCATCGACTCGTCGGGCATCGCGTTCGTGCTGCAGCTGCACCTCGCCGCGTCCGAGGCGGGCATCCCCGTCACGCTGCGCGACCCGCACCGCGTCCTGCGGGACGTCCTGGACATGGTCGGGCTGTCCGGAGAGCTGCCCTCGGCCGTGTGACCGACACCCCGGCTCGGTCGGCCGGTGTGTCGGTGGGCTGGTTTACGTTCGCCGCATGCGGTTGTTGCACACGTCGGACTGGCACCTGGGCCGGACGCTGCACGGGGTCGATCTGCTCGACCACCAGGCGGCGTACCTCGAGCACCTGGTCGACGTCGTGCGCGCCGAGCAGGTCGACGCGGTGGTCGTCGCGGGCGACGTGTACGACCGTGCGATCCCGCCCGTCGAGGCCGTGACGCTGCTGTCCGAGACGCTCGCCCGGCTGTCCGAACACACCACCGTGGTGGTCACGTCCGGCAACCACGACTCGGCCACGCGCCTGGGGTTCGGCTCGTCGTTGATGCGGGAGCGGGTCCGGCTGCGCACGCGGGTCGCGGGGCTGGCCGAGCCGGTCGTGCTCACCGACGACGAGGGCGACGTGCTGGTCTACGGCGTGCCGTACCTCGACCCCGACTTCGCGCGCGTCGAGCTGGCCGACGGCCCGGACCTGCTGGCCCGCTCGCACGAGGCCGTCGCGGCCGCGGCGATGCGGCGCATCCGGGCGGACGTCGAGTCGCGCACCGGGTCGGCGCGGCCCCGCACGGTCGTCGCCGCGCACGCGTTCGTCATCGGCGGGGCGCCCACGGAGTCCGAGCGGGACATCCGGGTGGGCGGCGTCGACCAGGTGCCGGCCGGGGTGTTCGCGGGCGCCGACTACGTGGCCCTCGGCCACCTGCACGGCCCGCAGGCGCTCACCGGCCCGTCCGGCACCACGCTGCGGTACAGCGGCTCGCCGCTGGCCTACTCGTTCTCCGAGCAGCACCACGCGAAGTCGACCGTCCTGGTGGAGCTGTCGGGCGCCGGCGTGACCACCTCGCTCGTCGTCGCGCCCGTCCCGCGCCGCCTGGCGGACGTGACCGGCACGCTCGAGGAGCTGCTCGGCGCGGCGGGGGAGCGGCACACGGACGCGTGGGTGCGCGTGACCGTCACGGACGCGCACCGGCCCGAGGACCTGTACCGCCGGGTCAAGCAGCGCTTCCCGCACGCCCTGGTGGTCCAGCACCGGGCGGCGGAGCCGGCGGGGGCGCGGCGGGCCGCGGTCATCACCGCGGCGCACGACCCCCTGGACGTGACCGCCGACTTCCTCGCGCACGTCACGGGCCGCCGCCCGACGCCGGCCGAGGTCGACGTGCTGCGGCGCGCCTACGAGGACGTCGCGGCGAGCGAGCGGAGCGCCTGATGCACCTGCGCTCCCTCACGGTCCAGGCGATCGGTCCGTTCGCGGGCCGGCACACGGTCGACTTCGACGCGCTGGGGCAGGCCGGGCTGTTCCTGCTGGAAGGGCCCACGGGGTCCGGCAAGTCGACGCTCATCGACGCGATCGTGTTCGCGCTGTACGGCAAGGTCGCCTCCAGCGAGGCGTCGGAGGAGCGGCTACGGTCGGCGTATGCGCCCGACGACGTCGAGAGCGTGGTCGACCTGGTGTTCGAGGTGCCGTCGGGGGTCTACCGCGTGCGGCGCACGCCCGCGTACCAGCGCGCCAAGCGGCGCGGGGTCGGGACGACGACCGCGAACGCGACCGTGAAGGCGTGGCGCCTGCCGGCCGGGGTCGAGCTCGACCCGGCGACGCTCGACGCGGTCGGCGTGCCGCTGGGCAACCGGCTGGACGAGATCGGCGCCGAGATCCAGAAGGCCGTCGGGCTCGACCGCACCCAGTTCGTGCAGACGATCGTGCTGCCGCAGGGCGAGTTCGCGCACTTCCTGCGCGCCAAGCCCGAGGAGCGTCGCGGGCTGCTGCAGAAGATCTTCGGCACCGAGGTGTACGAGCGCCTGCAGCAGCGGCTCGCGGAACTCCGCCGCGAAGGGGACCGCGCGAGCGAGTCGGCGCGGACGACCCTGGCGTCGGGCACGTCGCGGCTGGTCGGGGCGGCTCGGCTGACCGACGAGGAGGCCGCGGAGCTCCGGTCGGCCATCGACGAGGCCGTCATCCGGAACGACGGCCTCGTGGCCGCGGTGCGGGCTGCGGTCACCGTGCGGACGCGGGTGCTCGACGGCATCGCGGGCTCGGCGCGCGCCACCGCGACCGCGGCGGACGCGGCACGGCGCACGGCGCGCGCGCACCTCGACGAGGTGACCGCGACGGACGCGCTGCTCCGCCGCCGGGACGTGCTGCGGGCCGAGCGGGCGGCGCTCGAGGCCGCCGCCGACGTGAACGCCGACGCGATCCTGCGGCTGACGGCCGCTCGCGCGGCGCAGGCGGTGCGCCCCCTGCTGCTGGGCGCCGAGCGCGCCCGAACCGCGCTCGACGCCGCCCGCAAGACCGTGACCGCGGCGCTCGACGGAGCGCCGCACGACATCTCCACGCCGTCGCCCGGCGCGGACCTGCGCACGCACGTGCAGGCGGCGCAGCGCGCGGCGGTCGAGGCGTCGGCGGCGCTGGGCAGGCTGGTCGAGGTCGAGGCCGGCCTGGAGGCCCGGCGGCGGGCGGTGCGGCAGGCGCGGCACGCCATCGACGACCTGGTCGCCGCGATCGCCACCGACGACGGCTGGCTGGTCGCCCGGCCCACCGCGCGGGCCGCGCTCGTCGCCGAGCTGGAGGCCGCCCGCACGCTGGCCGCGTCCCGTGGGGACCGCGAGGCCGCCGTGGCGGCCGCCGTCGCGCTGGTGGACGCCCACACGGAGCTCGCCACCGCGGGGCTCTCGCTGACGGACGCCGTCGAGGTGCGGTCCGCCGCGGGCGCCGCCGCCGCGCTCGCGCTCGACGCCGAGCGGAACCTGCGCGCCGCGCGGATCGCGGGGCTGGCCGGCGAGATCGCTGCGTCGCTCGACGACGGGGACCCCTGCCCGGTGTGCGGGTCGCCCGAGCACCCGGCCAAGGCCGTGCTCGGCGCAGATCACGCGTCGGCCGAGCAGGTCGAGCGGGCCGAGGCCGAGCGCGTCGCCGCCGAGGGTCGGCTCCAGGCGGCTGCCGAGCGGTGCAGCGTGCTCGGCGAGCGGGTCGACGCCCTGCGCGACCGGGTGGGTGACGTGACCGCCGAGGGCGCGGCCGAGCGGACCGAGCTGGCGCGCGCGGAGCTCGCGCGGGCCCGGGCGGCCGAGGCGGACGTCGCCCGGCTGGCCCCGGCCCTCGACGGGTTCGACGCGCAGACGCGCGAGCGCGAGGGGGAGCGGTCGGCGGCGGTGGCCCGCCTCGCCGGCGACCGCGCGGCGCTCGAGGTGACGCTGCTGGACCTCGACGCGTCGGAGGCCGAGGTGGTCACGGCCCGCGGGGACCACCCAACGGTCGCCGCCCGTCACTCGGAGCTGCTGGAGCGCGCCGCCGCGTCGGCCCAGGTGCTGGACGCGCTGGTCGAGCAGGACGCCGCGCAGGACGAGTCCCGCCGGCGGGAGGTCGAGCTGGCCGAGGGGCTGGCCGACCACGGCTTCGCGTCGGAGGCCGAGGCGAGCGCCGCGGCGGTCGACGCGGCGGTGCTGGCCGAGCTCGACCGCGTGGTCACGGCGTACGCGGCCCGGCTCGACCGGGCGACCGCGGGGTTGGCGGAGCCGGGCATCGCCGCGCTCGCGGACGACCTGGTGGTCGACGTCGAGGCGGCGCGCACCGACGAGGCGACGGCGCGGGAGTCGGCGGAGCGCGCCGCGGGGGAGGCGCGTGTGGCCGAGGAGCGCTCGTCGGCGTCGGCCGCCGCCGCGGACGGCGTGGTCCAGGCCGCGACGTCGCTGGCCGACGCCCTGGAGGCGGCGGGCCCGGTGGCGCGGCTGGCGGACCTGACCGGGGGTGGTGGCGGCGACAACGCGCAGCACCTCTCGCTGGCCACGTTCGTGCTGATGCGGCGCTTCGAGGACGTCGTCGCGGCCGCCAACGACCGGCTGCTGGTCATGTCGGACGGCCGCTACGAGCTGGTCCGCAGCGACGAGAAGGAGGACGTCCGGGCACGCAACACCGGGCTGGCCATGCGGGTGGTCGACCACGTGACCGGGCAGCCGCGCGACCCCCGGACGCTGTCCGGCGGCGAGACGTTCTACGTGTCCCTGTGCCTGGCGCTGGGCATGGCCGACGTCGTCACCGCCGAGGCCGGGGGCATCGACCTGGGCACGCTGTTCGTCGACGAGGGCTTCGGCTCCCTGGACCCGCACACCCTCGACCAGGTGCTGGCCGAGCTGGGCCGCCTGCGCGCGGGTGGGCGCGTGGTCGGCGTGGTGTCGCACGTCGAGACGCTCAAGCAGTCGATCGCCGACCGCATCGAGGTCCGCCCGACGGCGGCCGGGCCGAGCACGCTCGCGGTGCGCGCGGGCTGACTCCGCTCACCACGCCCAACCGCGGGAGGCGAGCTCGACCTCCTCGCGGAAGCGCTCGGCGGGGTCGCCCTTGGCGACGACCTGGACCTCCACGCCGGCGAGGTGGCACGCCTCGGCGAGCAGCTGGTCGTAGGCCAGCTGCGAGGCGATGATCCGCTCGGCGCGCGCGAACGTGTGCGGGTCCAGCTCGAGGGAGCGGACGTGGTCGGCCACGATGCCCAGCCGCTCCTGCACCCGCAGCGCCATGAAGGGGTCGTAGTCGGGCTTGCGCTCGCGGCGGAGCCGGGCAGCCACGCGTTCGAGGCGGGCGGCCAGGAACGTCCGCCATCGCGGCGGCTCGTCGGGCGAGGGGAACAGCTGCCAGATCGTCCCGAAGACGAGCGCCGGGATGAAGAAGAAAGCGACCATCAGCAGCCAGCTCATCGGGCGTCCTTCATCGAGCGCGTACGTCCAGGCTAGGTCGCGCTTGTGACGCACGCCACACCATTGTGTCGATACCAGGTTGCGATGTGGTGACGGCGTCCCGGGGTCAGCCGGGGCAGGGCACCGCCTCGGGTTCACCCGCGGGCGCGCGGCCGGATCCCGGTCGGGACCGGGCCGACGCGAGCTCGCGTGTGCGGATGGAGGCGGCTGCCGCGTGCTCGCGGACCAGCGCCTCGGACTCGACGCCGGCCCCCGCGAACGGGACGGGAGCGAGGGCGACGTCGGACTCACGGGTCGAGGCGGCCGACACGACCGACTCCGCCTCGGCGACCGGGCCGCGCGCCCAGGAGCGGCGCACGGCGACCAGCAGGATCGTCGAGATCACGATGACCCCGGCCATCACGCCACCCATGGTCACGGCGGTCGGCGTCCCGCCGAGGCTGGTGAGCGGGGCGATGAACGCGCCGAGGCCGAACTGCAGGGCGCCCAGCAGCGCGGCAGCCGACCCGGCGCGGTGCGGGTTGGCGGCGAGCGCGATGGCGGGCGCGGAGGGCAGGACGAACCCGGCGGTGCCGAGGGTGAGCACGAGCAGGACCGTCACGGGCCAGAAGGGTGCGCCGAGCAGGGTCGCGACGAAGAGCGAGAGGCTGAGCACCAGGCCGGCGGCGACCGCGCCCGAGAGGACCTGCTCGGGGGTGAACCGGCCGACCAGCGCGCCGTTGACCTGCGACCCGGCGGTGATGGCGACGGCTCCGGCGGCGAACACCCAGCCGAACTGCTGTGGCGTCAGGCCGTACCCGTCCTGGAACACGAACGTCGACGACGCGACGTAGGTGAACATCGCCGAGAGGTAGAAGGCCGACATCAGCGCGAGGCCCAGGAACGGCAGGTCGGTCAGCAGGTCGCGGTAGGTGCGCAGCGCGGCGCTGGTGCCGCCGGTCCGGCGCCGCTCGACCGGGAGCGACTCGCGCAGCGCGAAGACGGCGACCACGAGCAGGATCGCGCCGGCCGCGGCCAGGAACACGAAGATCAGGCGCCACGAACCGAGCAGCAGCAGGTTGGCGCCGATCGTCGGCGCCAGGATCGGTGCGACGCCGACGATGAGCATCAGCCGCGCCATGACCTTGGAGACCGCGAGGCCCTCGTAGCGGTCCCGCACGATCGCCAGCGACAGGACCATCCCGGCGGCGGCGGTGAACCCCTGGACGAACCGCAGCGCGGTGAACGCCGTGATGCTCTGCACGAGCGTGAGCCCGATCGACGCCAGCACGTACACGGTCAGCGCGCCGAGCAGGGGCCGGCGCCGCCCGTACGCGTCCGAGATGGACCCGAACAGCAGCTGGCCCAGGGCGAGACCGGCCAGCGAGGCGGCGATCGTCAGCTGCACGGCGGCGGCGGGCGCGTGCAGGTCGTCGGCGATCTGGGGGAACGCCGCGAGGTAGGTGTCGAAGGTGAGCGGGCCGATCGCCGTGAGCGCCGACAGCAGGAGGACGAAGCCGACGCTCACACGCGTCGCGGGGATCCGGGCCATGACAGACCCAAGGTTGCGGGCCGCAAGCATCTTCCCGGGGTGTCCAGCCTGTGGGACGCCTGTGGCGCGGCGGGCGTCACGAGCCGCCCACCGGGTGCCGATACTCCTGGGGTGACGGGACCGGGCGACGCGTGGCCGGACGACGCCGGGACCTCCCCGACGAGGAGCCCGTGGGCGCCGCTCCGGCGCGTCGGCGTCGCCGGCCCGGTCATGGTGGCCGCGATCGTGCTGGTCATCTCGGCCGCGGTGGGGTCGGCTCCCGGTGCGCACGTGCCGTCGACCGCGACGCGGTCGGCGACCGCCGCGGCGGTTGTGACGCCGAGTCCCGGCGGACCGGCGAGCACGCCCGGACCCGAGGCGCCGGCGCCGTCCGCGCTCGCCGCCGTCGCGCTGCTGCCGGTCAAGGGTCGGGCGCCGAAGTCGGGGTACGACCGGGAGCTGTACGGCCAGGCCTGGAAGGACGTCGACCGCAACGGCTGCGACACCCGCAACGACATCCTGCGGCGGGACCTCACGGACCAGTTGCTCAAGCCCGGGACGAACGGCTGCGTCGTGGCGACCGGGACGTTGCTCGACCCGTACTCCGGCACGGCGATCGCCTTCGTGCGGGGGCAGGGCACCTCCTCGCTGGTGCAGATCGACCACGTGGTGGCCCTGTCGGACTCCTGGCAGAAGGGCGCGCAGCAGTGGGACGCGGCGACGCGTGAGGCCTTCGCCAACGACCCCCTGAACCTGCTCGCCGTGGACGGCGCCCTGAATCAGCAGAAGGGCGACGGTGACACCGCGACGTGGTTGCCGCCGAACAAGGGCTACCGGTGCGCGTACGTGGCGCGGCAGGTCGCGGTGAAGTACGCCTACGGGCTCTGGGTCACGCAGGCGGAGCAGGACGCGATGGTCCGCGTGCTGTCCACGTGCCCGTCGCAGCCGCTGCCGACAACGGCCCCGGAGGTCCCGGCGCAGAGCCCCTGACCGGCGCGCGTGACCGTCGCCCCCTAGCGTGATCCCCGTGAGCGCACGCGGTGTGGTGGTGGGGGTCGTCGCGGTCGTCGTCCTGGCGGGCGGCGCGGTCGTCGCCGACCGGGTGGCGGCGTCGACAGCGGAGCAGCGGGTGGTCGACGCCATCGAGCAGAACCTCGACGGCGTCGTCGGCACCCCGACGGTCGAGGTGGGCGGGTTCCCGTTCCTCACCCAGCTGCTGGCGGGGTCGGTCGACCAGGTCAGCGGCCAGGTGGACGGGGTGACGCTGCAGGGCATCAAGGCCACGGACGTCACCATCGACGCGCACGACGTCAGCACGTCCCAGCCGTACACGGTGGGCACGGCGACCATCCAGGCGACGCTGCCGACCGCGTCCATCGAGCAGATCGTCAAGGACCAGTCCCAGCTGGACGTCGCCGTGGCGGTCGACGGGGACGCTCTGACGGCGACGGGCACCGCGCTCGGCCTGAAGCTCGCCGCGAACCTGGTGCCCCGGGTGGAGGACGGTCGGCTGCTGGTCAACGTCGAGAACGTGCAGATCGCGGGCCTGACGGTATCGGTCAGCGACCTTCCCGGCGCGATCGGCGACCGCCTGACCGACATCGAGATCCCCGTCAGCGGGCTGCCCGAGGGGCTGGTCCTGTCTGCGGCGACCGTGGTGAGCACCGGCGTGCGGATCACCGCGACCGGCACGGACGTCGTGGTGCCCACCGAGGCACCGGCGGCTGGGTAGGGTCCGTCCTGCCCGACCGCCCGGTCGGGCTCCCGGCCGCCCGGTCGGACGACGACGGACCGAAGGACCCTGCCCGTGGACTGGCTCGGCGACGCCTGGCACGACATCACGACGCCGCAGCCGGTGCCGTCCAGCACCGCGGTGCTGCTGACCGCCGCGGGCGTGCTGCTGGTGCTGGTGGTGCCCACCGCGTGGCACGTGGCGCGGCACGGGCTGACGATCGTGCACGAGGCCGCGCACGCGGGGGTCGCGGTGCTCGTGAGCCGTCGGCTGTCCGGGATCCGGGTGCACTCTGACACGTCGGGGCTCACGGTCTCGGTGGGCAAGCCGCGGGGACCGGGCATGGTCGCGACGGCGGCCGCGGGGTACCTCGGGCCGGCCGTGCTGGGCGTCGGCGCGGCGTGGCTGCTGTCCCGCGGGTACGCGGTCGCGCTGCTCTGGATCCTGCTGGTCGTCCTCGTCCTCGTGCTCGTGCAGATCCGCAACTGGTACGGCCTGTGGTCGGTGCTGGTGACCGGCGCGCTGCTGGTCGGGATCACCGTGTGGGGGTCCGCGACCGTGCAGGGCGTCGCCGCCTACGTGATGACGTGGTTCCTGCTCCTGGGCGCCCCGCGCGCCGTGCTGGAGATGCAGTCGGAGCGCCGCCGGGCGAGGCGACGGGGGGCATCCGACACCTCCGACGCGGGCCTGCTGGCCCGGCTGACCCACCTGCCCGGCGGTGTCTGGGTGGTTATCCTCCTGCTGGTCTGCCTGGCCTGCCTCGCGCTCGGCGCGACCTGGCTGATCGGCCTGCAGCTCTAGCTAGCGCAGGACGTACCGCATGATCGGGCGCTCCGGCGAGCGCCGGGCCACCTCGACGAACCCGGCGGCGGCGAACGTCGTCGCGTAGCCCATGCTCGTCGCGCTGGGGGAGAGCGCGCCGTCGAGCGGGTAGGCCTCGACCGCCGGCGCGCCGGCCGCGCGCGCGAGGTCGAGGGCACCGCCGATCAGCGCCCGCATCACGCCCGCCCGGCGGTGGCCCTTGCGGACGTAGAAGCAGGTGATCGCCCACACGGGCACGTCGTCCACGGCGCGGACCCGCCACTGCCGGTCGAGGGCGGGGACGTCCGCGCGCGGGGTGACCTGGCACCAGCCGACCGCCACGTCGTCCCGGAACGCCAGCAGCCCCGGCGGTGGGCCGTCCTCGACGACCGCGCGCAGGTCGGCGCGGTTCTGCTCGGCGGGCCGGGTCCGGTACGAGGGGCCGACCCGGTACGCCATGCACCAGCACCGCGCGGCCGGGCCGCCGTGGTCGAGCAGCTCCTCCAGCGCCGGCCAGAGGTCCGGCGTGAGGGGGACGACGACGGTCACGCCGTGCGGCCGACGACGCGCGGGTGGTCCTTCCAGGCCGGCAGGGTCGCCATGTGCGCGAGGGTCTCGGCCTCGAGCTGCTCGCGCGGGGCCGTCGGGTCCTGCCGCGCCTGCCAGCCGACCATCCGCTCGAACCGCTCGTCGAACGCCTGCAGGTTGCCGTCCGCGTCGGTGCAGTACGCGCAGTACCGGCCGGACTCGATGGGCATGCCGCAGCTCTCGCAGTGCAGGTCGTGGGTCGTCATGGCCGTGCTCCTTCGTTGAGGGCTTCCAGGGTCTCGACGAGCGCGGCGCGCTGGTCGGTGGTCAGGCGGGCGGCGGCGTGGGCGATCAGGTCGGTCGACAGCACCTGGCGCTCCCGGTCGAGGGCGTCGAACCCGGTCGGGGTCAGCCACACGAGGGTGCGCCGGCGGTCGTCCGGGTCGGGCTCGCGGGCCAGCAGGTCCTTGGCCTCGAGCTGGCTGACGATGTCGCTCACCACGGACTGCGCGCGGTCGAGGTGCTTCGCGGCCTCGCCGACGGTCAGCGGGCCGGCGTGCGCGAGGTGCAGCAGGACCGCCCGCGACGCGCCCGACATCTGCGCCCGCTTGCCGTCGCGACGGTGGAACCGCAGGTAGGCCTGCTGGAACGCCGCCTCGAACGCGCGCGCGAAGGCCTGCGGGTCGTCGGCGGGCGTCGGTGCGGTCATGACGTCCACGCTGCTCCGTGACGAATCCATCGTCAATCCCGATGGATGATCGTGGTGTGCTCCTGCTGCGTGGTGGCCTGCTGGCCCGGGACGAGCTGGTCCGCGCGGACCTGCGGGTGTCCGGCGACCGGATCACGGAGATCGGACCGGACTTGCCCGTCGACGGCGCCGACGTGCTCGACGTGGGCGGCCTGGTCGTCCTGCCGGGGTTCGTCGACGCCCACGCGCACGGCGATGCCGCCGTCCTGGACGCCGACGCGCAGGCGGCGCTGACCCACCAGGGCGTGACCACGGTCGTGCTCGGCCAGGACGGCGTCTCGTTCGCGCCCTCCCCGCCGGGCACCGGCGCCGCGCAGTACGCCGAGCGGTACTTCGCGGCCATCAACGGCGCGCACCCGTCGTTCCGGGGCGGCACCGTGGCGCAGCTGCTCGACACCTACGACCGCACGACCACGGTGCACACCGCCTACCTGGTCCCGCACGGCACGCTGCGGTACGCGGTGATGGGGGCCGCCGACCGGCCGGCGCGGCCCGACGAGGTGGCGGCGATGGTCCGGCTGTTGGGGGAGGGTCTCGACGACGGCGCCCGCGGCATGTCGACCGGGCTCGAGTACGCGCCCGCGTCCTCGGCGGACCGGGCCGAGCTCGCCGCACTGTGCGCCGCGCTCGCCGCGCGGGGCCGACCGCACGTCTCGCACATGCGCGGCTACGAGGACCGGGCGCCGGCCGCGCTCGCGGAGCTGCTCGACCTTGCTCGCGAGACGGGAGTCGGCACGCACGTCTCGCACTACCACGGGCCCGCGGACCGGCTGGGCCCGCTGGTCGACGACGCTCTCGCCGAGGGCCTCGACCTGACCTTCGACGCCTACCCGTACCTGCGGGGCGCCTCGATCCTCGCGCTGGTGGCGCTGCCCGACTGGCTGCCGCTGGCCGACGCCGACCGCACGCTGGCCCTGCTGGCCGACCCGGCCGTCGTGGCCCGCCTCCCGCCCTGCGACGAGGTGTGGCCCCGAGTGACCCTGGCCTGGGTGCCGGGGATGGCCTGGGCCGAGGGCCTCTCGCTGCTGGAGGTCGCCGCGCGGCTCGGCATGGCGCCCGCCGAGGCCGCCCTGCACCTGCTCGTCGCGACGAACCTGCAGGTCGGGTGCGTGTTCGCGCAGCCCCCGACCAACTCCGACGCGTCGCTCCGCGCCCTGCTGCGCCACCCCGCCCACTGCGCCGGGTCCGACGGGATCTACCGCGGCGGGCACCCGCACCCGCGCGGGTGGGGCACGTTCGCGCGGCTGCTCGGGCGGCACGTGCGCGAGCTGGGCGACTGGGACTGGCCGACCGCGGCCGCGCACCTCTCGACGACGGCCGCCCGGCGGTTCGGGCTCGCGGACCGCGGTGCGCTGCGGGTCGGGTTCCGGGCGGACGTCGCCGTCGTCGACCCCGCGACCGTCGCGGACCTGGCCACCTACGAGGAGCCGCGCCGGCTGGCGACCGGCGTGCACGCGGTGCTGGTGGACGGCGTCCCCACCCTGCGCGACGGCCGCTTCACCGACGCCCTCCCCGGCCGTCCGGTGCGGTGAGGAAGACTGTCCCCCGTAGCGCTCACCACCCGAGAGGCAGTGCGATGACCCGCGAGAAGATCAGCACCCCCGATGCGCCGCAGCCCGCGGGCAACTACTCGCAGGGGATCCGGCTGGGCAACCTCGTGTGGACCGCCGGCTTCGGGCCGCAGCACCCGGTCACGGGCGAGATCCCCGAGTCGGTGGCGGACCAGACCCGGCAGGTGCTGCGCAACGTCGAGGCGACGCTGGCCGCCGCGGGGCTCGACCTCGGCGACGTGGTGAAGACGACCGTGCACCTGGCCGACCTGGCGGACTTCGCGGAGTTCAACGACGCCTACGGGGAGTTCTTCCCGTACCCGAAGCCGGCGCGCACGACGGTGGGCTCGGTGCTGGCGGGGATCAAGGTCGAGATCGACGTGGTGGCCGGGCGCCTGACGTCCGACGACTGACCCGGACGACGACCGGCTAGAACCAGGTGGTGACGACGTCGATCACGCGGTGGTCGGCGTCGAGGACCGGGATCGCCCGCCACTTGTCGAACGCCGTGCAGGGGTGGGAGATCCCGAGCTCGAGCAGGTCGCCCACCCGCAGCTCGGTGCCGGCGCCCTCCAGGTAGGCGTGCTGGTCGTTGGTCCGGGTGACCGTCCAGCCCTCGACGTCCACCGGGTCGCCGGTCGCCCGGTGCCGGCGCAGGGGGACCGGCAGGCCGGCGTCGTAGGGCACGTCGCGCTTGCCGGCGCCGACGAGGGCCAGGCCGTCCTCGGGTGTCGACGACACCTGCGCCCAGACCCGGATCGCCGCGTGCAGGTCGCCCACGATCCGGGTGTACGGCGTCGACGCGACATAGGTGCCGTGGTCGTGCGTGACGTACGAGCCCGACCGCAGGATCGTCGTGCTGGGCAGCCCGGCGACGCACGACCCGCCGAGCACGTCCGCGACGGCGTCGAAGTACGCAGAGCCGCCCGCCGAGAGGACCACGTGGTCGCGCAGCAGGCCCGCGCCGACGAGCATCTCGGCCACGGCGCGGACCTGGTCCAGGAAGGTCCGGGCGGCCGCGACGTCGGGCAGCCCGCCCTCGTACGCGCTCACCCCGACCAGCTCGACGCCGGGTGCCTCGGCGGCCCGTTGCGCGACCGCGAGCGCCTGGTCGCCCGTGCGCACCCCGGTACGGCCGGCGCCGTGCCCGACCTCCAGCAGCACCCGGACCCGCCCGCCGTCGAGAGCGGCCGCCGCGACGTCGACCGCCTCCACCGAGTCGACGCAGAACAGGATCTCGGCGTCGGTGGTGTGCGCGATCCAGCGCAGCACGGTCGGGTCGAGCACCTCGTTGGCCACGAGCAGCCGCCGCACCCCGAACGAGTGCGCTGCCAGCAGCTGGTTGCCGGTGGCCACCGTGATGCCCCAGGCGCCCGCGTCGAGCTGCGCGGCGAAGAGCTCGGGCGACATCGTCGTCTTGCCGTGCGGCGCGAACGCCAGGCCGTGCTCGGCCGTGAACGCCGCCAGCTGCGCGATGTTGTGCGCCAGCGCGTCGGCGTCGAGGGTCAGCGCGGGCCACGTGAGCGACCCGTCGAACAGCGTGTGACCTGCGGCGACGAACTCGGAGCGGGTCACGGGCGTCGGTGCCCAGACGCCCTTGGTGGTCGGGCCGAGCAGCAGGGGAGGGAGGCGCAGCGTCATGGTGACCTCACCGTACCGACGACGCACCGGCCCAGCTCCCGGTCCAGCGCGTCGTGCTCGGGGGCGGTGACCCACAGGCCGTAGGCGGCCTTCACGCGCACCTGCCGCAGCGCGTAGACGCACCGGTAGCCGCGGTTGGGCGGCAGCCAGGTCGCGGCGTCGGCGGCGCCCTTCTCCTGGTTGGCGGGTCCGTCGACGGCGAGCAGGTTGGCCGGGTCGTTGGCGAAGGCCTCGCGCCGCGCCGGGGTCCACGCCTGCGCGCCGGTCTGCCAGGCGTCGGAGAGCGCGACGACGTGGTCGATCTGCACGGCGGCGGAGTCAGGGCCGCGCGCGAAGGGGATGGGCACGCCCGTGTAGGGGTCGTCGAGCGTTCCCCTGAGCACGACGCAGCCGTCGACGACGGTCACCGCCAGGTCTCGGCGCAGCACGTCGTTGCGGGTGTCGCAGCCGTTGCGGTCGACGTCGGCCCACGCCTGCCCGAACCGCTCGCGCGCGTACCCGGTGGTGGGTGCCGGGCCGCGGACCGGCAGCCGGTCGAGGGCGGCGCGGCCGGCCGCGAGGTCGTCGGCCGTCACGGCGTACCGCGCGGCGACGCGCGCCTGGGACCACGCGGGCACGCCCGCGCCGACGGCCACGCAGACGAGGAGGGCGACGAGCCACGGCACCGGTCGCCGCCAGGCTGGGCTCGTCTCGTCCACGCGCTCAGGGTCTCCAGCCGAGCGGCTGGGCGTCGTCGGCCCTGGGGACGCCGTGGGGCTGTGGGCGGTCCGGCTTGACTTCGAGTGCGCTCGAAGAGCGACCATCGACGCATGAGCGTCGCCACCCAGACGGAACGGCCCCGGGTCAGCCTCAGCATCGCCGAGGCCGCGGAGGCCACCGGCCTGACCACCCACACCCTGCGGTACTACGAGCGCGACGGGCTGCTGCTCGACGTGGTCGACCGGGCGTCGTCGGGCCACCGCCGGTACACCGAGGAGGACCTCGGCTGGATCCGGATGGTCACGCGGCTGCGCGGCACGGGCATGCCGATCCGCGAGGTGCGTCAGTACGCCGACCTGGTCCGGGCCGGCGACGGCAACGAGGACGCCCGGCTCGCGCTGCTGCGGGCCCACCGCGACCGGGTCCGGCTGGAGCTGGCCGAGGTGGCCGCCCACCTGGACGCGATCGAGCTGAAGATCGACCTGTACGAGCGCAGGACCTCCACACCGACCTGACCCGGGCGCGGTCGCGCAGAACGTACGGTCGGGGCGTGCCC
This sequence comes from Cellulomonas sp. ICMP 17802, assembly GCF_041295535.1. Classification (NCBI taxonomy): domain Bacteria; kingdom Bacillati; phylum Actinomycetota; class Actinomycetes; order Micrococcales; family Cellulomonadaceae; genus Cellulomonas; species Cellulomonas sp. ICMP 17802. Next base: position 272,533 of record NZ_JBGFQZ010000001.1, read on the forward strand.
ACCACACCCGGACCTCGGAGAGCACCAGGCGGGCGCGTACCGGCGCTGGTCGCGGCCGTCGTCCTGGTGGGCCTCGGGCTGGCCGTGAGCCGGATCGACTCCCCGCTCGCCGACCCCGCGGGCGACGCGGTCTACGCCGCGTTCGTCTACACGCTGCTGGTCGTCGTCGCCCCCCGCGCGAGGCCGTCGATCCTCGCCGCGGTCGCGTTCGGCATCTGCGCGGCGGTCGAGCTCGCGCAGCTCACGGGCGTCCCGGCGCGCGTCGTCGACGCCGTGCCCGCGGCCCGGTACGCGCTGGGCACCACGTTCGCGGCGGTGGACCTGGTGGCCTACGCCGTCGGCGTCGCGCTGGCGAGCCTGCTGCATCGGCGCACGACGGCTGTGCCACGCTGACGGTCTGAGCGCCGACGAGCGGGGAGCCGATGGATCCGTCCTACAGCCTGGCCGTCCGGCTCGCGTGCGAGTTCATCGGCACCGCGATCCTGATCATCCTGGGCAACGGCACCGTCGCGAACGTCCACCTCAAGGGCTCCAAGGGGTACCGCGGCGGGTGGTCGCTGATCGCCATGGGCTACGGGTTCGGCGTGATGATCCCCGCGATCATGTTCGGTGGGATCAGCGGCAACCTGATCAACCCGGCGTTCACGCTGGGCCTGGCCACGTGGGGGCTGTTCCCGTGGTCCGAGGTGGCGCCGTACATCGTCGCGCAGATGCTCGGCGCGATCGCGGGCCAGCTCGCCATCGTCGTCACCCACAAGCCGTACTACGACCAGACGACGGACCCCGAGGACATCCTGGCGACGTTCTCCACGATCAACGCCGCGCACTCGCGCCTGAACGGGTTCCTCAGCGAGGTGCTCGGGTCGGTGATCCTCTTCTCGTGCGCGCTCGCGATCGTGCACTCGCCCCTGACGGCGAACGAACCGGCGGTCGCGCACCTGGCCCTCGGGTTCCTGGTCTGGGGACTGGTCGCCGGCCTGGGCGGCCCCACGGGTCCGGCGCTCAACCCCGCGCGTGACCTCGGCCCCCGGCTCGTGCACGCGGTGCTGCCGCTGAAGAACAAGGGCTCGTCGCAGTGGGACTACGCGTGGGTCCCGGTTGCGGCCCCGATCCTGGGCGGGATCATCGGAGTCGGCGGCTGGTACCTGCTGCTGGGCTGACGGGCGCACGTGACCGCACGGGGGTGGGCACATGGCAGGCAGCACGAGCATCTTCCGGCGCAAGTCGGTCGAGGACTCTCTCGAGGAGTCGCTCGACCCGGATCGCGCCCTGCGGCGGACCCTGACCACGTGGGACCTCATCGTGCTCGGGGTGGCCGTGGCCGTCGGCGCGGGCATCTTCTCGGTGGGTGCCACGGCCGCGGCGAACTACGCCGGGCCCGCGGTCATCGCGTCGTTCGTCATCGCCTCGGTCGTCTGCGGGCTGGCCATCATGTGCTACGCCGAGTTCGCCTCGACCCTGCCCGTCGCGGGGTCCGCGTACACCTTCTCCTACGCGTCGATGGGCGAGTTCGTCGCCTGGATCATCGGGTGGGACCTCATCCTCGAGATGCTGCTGGGCTCGGCCGTGATCGCGAAGTTCTGGGGGGTGTACCTGGCCGACGCGCTCGGGCTGTTCGGCATCGACATCCCCACCACCCTGAGCCTCGGCCCGGTGGACGTGGACTGGGGACCGGTGGTCATCGTCGCGATCTTCACCGCGCTGCTCGCGCTCGGCACCAAGCTCAGCACGCGCGTGAACAGCGTGTTCACCATCATCAAGGTCGCGATCACGCTGTTCGTCATCGTGGTCGGCTTCTTCTACGTCGACGCCGCCAACTACTCGCCGTTCGTGCCCCCGTCGCAGCCCGCGCCCGGCCGCTCCACGCTCGAGCAGCCGCTGTTCGCGTTCTTCCTCGGGCTGGAGCCCACCGCGTACGGCGTCATCGGCATCCTGTCCGGCGCCGCGCTGGTGTTCTTCGCGTTCATCGGGTTCGACGTGGTGGCCACCACCGCCGAGGAGACCAAGGAGCCGCAGCGCACGGTGCCCCGCGGCATCCTGGGCGGCCTGGCCATCGTCACCGTGCTCTACATCCTGGTGACCGTCGTCGTCACGGGGATGGTGTCGTACCGGGACCTCGCGGCCGCCGACACCCCGTCGCTGACCACCGCGTTCGTGCTGGTGGGCGCCGACTGGGCGGGGCGCGTGATCTCCGTCGGCATCCTGGTCGGACTCACGTCGGTGCTCATGGTCCTGCTGCTCGGGCTCACGCGGATCGTGTTCGCCATGAGCCGCGACGGCCTGCTGCCGCGCGGCGCGTCCCGCACCTCGCACCGGTACGGCACGCCGGTGCGCCTGCAGGTCGCCATGGGGATCGTCGTCGCCGTGATCGCGGGGCTCTCCAAGGTGGAGCTGCTCGAGGAGATGATCAACATCGGCACGCTGTCGGCGTTCGTGCTGGTCAGCTTCGGCATCCCGATCCTGCGCCGGACCCGGCCCGACCTGCCGCGCGGGTTCCGCGTGCCGTGGTCGCCCGCTCTGCCGATCGTCGCGGGGGTCGCGTGCCTGTGGCTGATGGCCAACCTGACCACGCTGACCTGGCTGCGGTTCCTCGCGTGGCTGGCCGTGGGGGTCGTGGTCTACGCGACGTACTCGTACCGGCACTCCCTGGCCGCGCACCCCGACCACGACGCACGCACGGGGGCGAAGCTGTAGGTCCGGCTCAGGCCTCGACGGGCTCCAGGACGAACACCGGGATGAGTCGGTCCGTCTTCGTCTGGTAGTCGTCGTACGCCGGCCACACCGCGGTCGCCCGAGCCCACCACTCGTCGCGCTCGTCTCCGCTGCTCTCGTGCGCGACGTAGTCCTTCCGCACCGCGCCGTCCTGCAGCTCGACGTGCGGGTGCTCCACCAGGTTGCGGTACCAGGCGGGGTTCTCCGGGGTGCCGCCCTTCGAGGCGACGACTGCGTACCGGCCCTCGTGCTCGACGCGCATGAGCGCCGTCTTGCGCAGCCTCCCGCTGGTGGCGCCGACCGACGTGAGCACGATGACCGGCTTGCCCCGGAGGGTGTTCGCCTCCTGGCCGTCGGTGCGCTCGTAGGTCTCGGCCTGCGTGCGGGCCCAGTCGGACGTGCTCGGGAGGTACTCACCGGTCAGGGGCATACGGGCTGGAACTGCCGCACCCGTTCCCCTCATTCCCGACCGGCTCAAGTGTCATCATCGGGGCACCGATGACAGGGAGTCACAGGGCGCGCCCAGCGCCCGCACAGATAGGAGCTCCGTTGAAGTTCAACCCGCCCCCGAACTGGCCGTCGCCTCCCGAGGGCTTCACCCCGGAGCCCGGCTGGACCCCTGACCCGTCGCTCCCCGCGCCGCCGCCCGGCTGGCAGCTCTGGGTCGAGGACGACGTCGCGCTCGCGGGCGAGACCACGGAGGCGTCGCACCACTACAAGCAGGCCAGGACGGCGTTCTGGGTCGGCATCGCGTTCTTCCTCGCCGGCGCCGTCTCCACGATCGTCACGTCGAACTCGACCACGGGCGTGTACTGGTACGGCGGCATGATCGTCGGCGTCCTGTCGCTGGTCCGCGCGTTCACCGCGTACCGGTCCGCGCGCAAGGAGGGTGCCCCGTCGCTCTCCGGCGTGGCGAAAACGGTGGCGATCGTCGGTCTCGTGCTCGTCGTCGGGTCGGGCGCGACCGCCGCGGCGGCGTTCTTCGGTCAGGAGACCCTGACGGAGACCACGGGCTCGTGCTGGCACATCGACTCGGACGAGTCGGCCGTGCTCGTCTCGTGCGACGACCCGCACGAGTACAAGGTCGTGTCGGAGGTCGACGACATCGAGAAGTGCCCCGCGGACGCCTACCTCGAGGGTGACGGCGGCACGTTCCTCTGCCTCCAGGAGGACTGAGACGCCGCGATGCCCCCGGTCAGGACCTCCTGACCGGGGGCATCGTCGTCACTTCTCCTGCTCGTCCAGGTAGTCCTTGGCCTTGTCGACGACGCTGTCGACGATCCCGTCCTGGCTGTCGCTGGTCCGCGCCTTGACGGCCTCGGCCGCCTTGTCGAGCGCGTCCTTGGCCTGGTCCTCGTGCCCGCCGACCGCGGCCTTGGCCTGGTTGACCAGATCCTCGATGCCCATGATCGTGCTCCTTCGCTCGGTGACGCCTCAGTCTGCCGCCGCGCCTGTCGGGCCGCCCGGTGAGTGCTCCACGGTGGTCCGCGGCATGACCGCCGACGCGGCGACGATGCCGAGGGCGACGACGGCGACGGCCGTGAACGCCACGGTCACGGCGTCGCCGAACTGCGCGGGGTCCTGCGCGGGGCTCTCCCCGCCGAACAGGGCGTTCACCACTGCACCCAGCGCGGCCACGCCGACCGCACTGCCCATGGACCGCGCGAACAGGTTGGCGCCCGTGACGACGGCCCGGTCACCCCAGCCGACGCTCGACTGGGCGGCGATCAGGCCGGGCGACGCGACGAGGCCGAGCCCGGCGCCGGCGACGAAGCAGGACAGCCCGACGGCCAGCACCGACGGGTGCATCGACGCGACCGCCAGCCCCGTGGTGCCGAGCACGACGATGCTCGACCCGATGAGCATCGTGGTCCGGAACCCGTACCGCAGGTAGAGCCGCCCCGACTGGGAGGCCGAGATGGGCCAGCCGATGGTGAGCGCGGCGAGCGTCAGGCCCGACGTCAGCGGGGAGACGCCGAGCAGCGCCTCGAGGAACGACGGCACGTACGACGTGAGCCCGATGAGCACCACGCCGACGCCCACCGACACCAGCGCGGTCGCCAGGAGCAGGCGCCGCGAGAACACCCACAGCGGCAGCACGGGCTCCTCGGCCCGCTGCTCCACCAGCACGAACGCGACGAGGAGCAGGGTGCCGACGACGATCGCCCCGATGCTCGGCACCGACAGCCACTCCCACGCGTTCCCGCCCTCGAGCAGCGCGAGGATCAGCAGGCTCATCCCCGTGGTGAGCAGCGCGCCGCCGGCCCAGTCGATGCGGTGGCGGGTGCGCTCGACGGTCTCGTGGAAGTACCGGACCAGCAGCCAGGCCGCCGCGAGGCACAGCGGGATGTTGACGAAGAAGATCCAGTTCCAGCTGAGGAACTCGGAGAACACCCCGCCGAGCGTCGGGCCGACCACCGACGAGACGCCCCAGACGCTCGCGATGTAGCCCTGCGCCTTGGCCCGCTCCGCCACGGTGTAGATGTCGCCGGCGATCGTGATCGCCATGGGCTGCACGGCGCCGGCGCCGAGCCCCTGGACCGCCCGGAACGCGATGAGCGCCGGCATGCTCCACGCGAACCCGCAGAGCACGGAGCCGACGAGGAACAGGCCGATGCCGAGCAGGATCACCGGCTTGCGGCCGACCGTGTCCGCCAGCTTCGAGTAGATCGGGACGCTGACCGCCTGGGTCAGCAGGTAGACGGAGAACAGCCACGGGAAGCTGGTGAAGCCGCCCAGGTCGGCCACGATCGTCGGCACCGCGGTGGCCAGGATCGTCGCGTCGATGGCGACCAGGCCGGTGGTCACCATGATGGCGACGAGGATGGGGCCGCGCTCGGTGCGGAAGCCGACGCCGGTGCCCTCGGCGGTGCGTGCGGTGGTCAGGACGGACCTCCCGGTGGGTAGGCCACCAGGATGCGTCAGGGGACCGACCGGAGCCAGTCGATGTCCACGGGGGCCACCTAGGCTGCGCTCATGGCCTACGCGATGACCGGGTTCACCGTCCGCGACCACCGGGTGCAGGTGCCGGTCGACTGGTCGGCACCGGAGAGGTTCGGCTCGATCGAGGTGTTCGCCCGCGAGCTGGTGGACCCGGAGAAGGCGTCCGAGGACCTACCCCTGCTGCTGTTCCTGCAGGGCGGACCTGGGCACCACGGGCCGCGACCGCTGGGCGGCGGGTGGATCGCCGCGGCGCTGGCCACGCACCGCGTGATCCTGCTGGACCAGCGGGGGACCGGGCGGTCGTCGCCCGTGGACGGCCGCGTGATCGGCGGGTTCGCCGGTGCGGCGCAGGCGGCGGACTACCTGGCGTGCTTCCGCGGCGACGCGATCGTGGCCGACGCGGAGCACCTGCGCGCGACGGTCTTCGGCGGCCGGCGCTGGGCCACGCTGGGGCAGTCGTACGGCGGGTTCCTCACGCTCACCTACCTGTCGCGGCACCCGGACGCGCTGACCCGCTGCTACGTGACGGGCGGGCTGCCGCCGGCGACCGCGACCGCCGAGGACGTCTACGCGGCGACCTACCGGCGGCAGGCCGCGCGCAACCGGGAGTTCGCCCGGCTCCACCCGACCGACGTCCCGCTGCTCGGCTCGATTGCCGACGACCTCGGATCGACCGCTCTGCCCACCGGCGAGCCCTTCACGGTCCAGCGCCTGCAGCAGCTGGGGCAGCCGTTCGGCATGAGCACGGGTCTCGACGAGGTCCACTGGCTGCTCGACACGGCGCGCACACCCTCCGGTGACCTCTCCGACGCCTTCCTCGCGTCCGTCGTGCGGTCGACGGGCTTCGAGAGCGGCCCGCTGTACGCCGTGCTGCAGGAGGTCATCTACCACCAGGGCTCCCGCGAGCCGGGATGGGCGGCCCAGGCGGAGCACGACCGCTGGCCGTCGTTCGCTGCGGACGCCCGGCCGCTCCAGCTGACCGGCGAGGTCGTCTTCCCCTGGATGTACGAGCAGCACCGGGTGCTCCGACCGTTCCGGGCCGCAGCCGAGGAGCTCGCCGCCCGGACCGAGTGGCCCCTCCTCTACGACCTCGACCGGCTCGCCGCCAACGAGGTGCCGGTCGCGGCCGTCCAGTACTACGACGACCCGTACGTCGACCTCGACCTCGCACTGGCGACGTCCGTCGGCAACCTGCAGGTGTGGATCACCAACGAGCACCTGCACGACGGGCTCCGCGTGGCGGGCGACACGATCCTGCCGAAGCTGCTCGACATCGCCGCGGGGAAGGCCCGCGTGACGGGCCGCTGACCGACCCGTCGCGCCGCCGACTCGCTCCGTCGGAGCCTGCCGCGCTCGGTGCCGTGGTGGCCTGCGAGGCAGTCCGCGCGCACCCTCCGTCACTCCCGCACCCAGTGCGGCAGGATCGGACGGCGTGATGCAACCCGAGGGTTGCGCGGAGGTTCGACCGGGCTTACCGTGATGCAACCGAAAAGTTGCAGAACGAGGAGAACTCATGGACGACTTCACGACGACCTACCTGGTGGACCAGACGCCCGACGAGGTGTTCGCGGCCGTGACGGACGTGCGCGGCTGGTGGGTCGACGCCATCGAGGGCGGGACCGCTGAGCTCGGCGACGAGTTCGTCTTCCACAACGAGCCCGTCCACGTGTCGCGGCAGCGGCTGACCGACGTGGTGCCGGGGGAGCTGGTCGAGTGGCTGGTCCTCGAGGCCGAGCTGACCTTCGTCGAGGACACCGCCGAGTGGGTGGGCACGCGGGTCCGGTTCGAGATCACGCCCGAGGGCGGTCGGACCCGGCTGCGGTTCACGCACGTCGGGCTGGTGCCGGCGCACGAGTGCTTCGAGATCTGCCACAACGCGTGGAGCTGGTACATCAACGTCAGCCTGCGGCGCCGGATCACCACGGGGGCCGGGCTGCCGGGCCAGGTCCCGGCCGCGGCCCTGGAGGTCGCGGTCCTCGCGTAGCCCCGCAGCGCCGAGCCCGGCCCGCGGACGGGTCGGGCTCGGCGTCGGCGTCAGGGGCGCGTGCCGGGGCGTCCGCCGGGGCCGCCGCCCTGGCCGCCCCCGCCGCCCATACCGGCGAGCGCCTGGCCGGCGGTGCCGGTCGTCGCCACGGTCGATCCGCCGCTGTCGCCGGCTGCCGCCAGTCCGCCCACCGTGTCGCCGCTCACCGAGCCGCCGGTCGCCGCCGAGTACGTGTCGCCGGAGACGATGTCCGCCGACGCGTAGACCAGCGACGTGAAGTCCTTGGACGACTCGAACGCCGCGATCTCGGTGCCGTCGGCGTCGAGGATGTGGACCACGGTGCCGGCCGCCTGCGTCGAGGAGAACGTGAAGGCGACGAACGACTGCGACGAGTCGGCGCCGGGGGTCATCGCCATGCCGGACGCGCCGGCCGCGAGGATGGTGCCTCCGGAGACGTCGAACGTGCCGTCCACGTCGAGCGCGCCGTTGCCGTCGTTGGTCGGCCCGTTCACCACGGCGGTGCCGCCGGTCATGGTGAGGAAGCCGTTGGCGTCCAGGCCGTCGCCGCCGGAGTCGACCACGATGGTGCCGCCCGTGATCGTCAGGCCGACCGTCGTGCTGGCCGTCCCGCCCGGCGCCTGCTGCCCGGTCGCGTTCGGGTCGGAGGCGTTGACGCCGTCGTCGCTCGAGGTGACGTTGACCGACCCGCCGGCGATCGTGATGAGCCCTGCCTCGACGCCCTCGTAGGAGGTCGTGACGTCGACGGAGCCGTCGGTGATCTGCAGGGCGTTGTCGGCGTGCACGCCGTCGTCGCCCGCGGCCAGCGTGAGGTCGCCGCCCGCGATGCTCACCACGCCGTCCGAGCCGATGGCGTCGTCGGCGGCGTCGATGAGCAGCTGCCCGTCGCCGACCACCACGGAGACCGTCCCGGAGATGCCCTTGGGTGAGGCGTCCTCGGCCACCGTGGTGCCGTGCCCGCCGCCCGCGACGATCGTCAGGGTGCCGTCGGCCACGATCGCGTCGGTCCGGGCGGCGATGCCGTCGTCGCCGGCGGTGACCTTGACCGACCCGCCGGTGATCTCGACGTAGCCGAGCGTCTCGTCCTGGTCGTTGTCCGACTTGAGCCCGTCGCCGCCCGCCGCGACGTCGAGCGAGCCGCCGGAGACCACCAGGTAGTCCTTGCCGCGGATGCCGTCGTCGACCGCGTCGACGGTGATCGTGCCGCCCGCGACGACGAGCCCGTCCTTGACGGCGATGCCGTCGTTCGCGTTGCCCTGGACCGACAGGGCGCCGTCGCCGGTGATCGTCAGGTCGGCGGTGCTGAACAGCGCGGCGCTGGCCTCGTCGGTGTCGGCGTAGGACGTGGTGTCGGACAGGTGGTTGTCGCCGACGAGCTCGACCACGACCTGGTCCGCGTCGAGAACCTGCAGCGGCGAGGTGGTCGAGCTGGTCAGCGAGGCGTCGTCGAGGATCAGGTGGACGACGCCGTCGTCGGCGGTGTTCACCACGACGCTGCCGTCGGCGAGCGTGCCGCTGAGCCGGTAGGTGCCGGCGGCGGTGATCGTGACGGTGCTGCCGTCGACGGTGACGCCGTCGGACGCGGTCGGGTCGTCCAGGTCGATGGCGACCTCGTCGCCCGATGCCGTGAGGTCGACGTCGTCGGGCGCGGTGTTCGCGGCCATGGCCTGCTCGACGGTGACGTTCGCGTCGCTGGTCGTGGTGGTGCTGCCGGTGGAGTCCGTCGTGTCCGCGGCGTCGGCCGTGGCCGTGCAGCCGGCCAGCAGGGCCGCGACGAGGGCGGCGGGGACGAGGATCTTGGCGTTGATGCGTCGCATGGGGGGCTCCTTCAGAGGGCGGTGACGTGCCGGTCGAGGACGCGGCGCCACGGGTGGGACGGGAGGTCGGCGTGCAGCGCGGCCATGCCGGTGCCGTACTTGGAGATGCGCACGGGGCGGTGGCCGTGCCGCCAGAGCAGGCGGTCGGTGGAGCTCGGGGTGGAGCCGGTCTTGGTCTCGATGACCACCCGGTCCGGCAGCGCCCGGCTCGCTCCGGTGAGCGCCGACGTCCACACCAGGCCGGTGTCGATCGTCGTGCGGCTGTCGGTGCGGGGCAGGTAGAGGGTCGAGCGCCGGTACGTGCTGACCAGGGTCGGCTGGTAGAGGCCGGTCTCGTGCAGGACGTCGTCGGCGAACCGGCGGCCCTCGTCCGTCAGGGTGTCGCGGTCGTCCGGGTCGTACGGCAGCCGCGTCTTGACCGTGCTGCCGCGGGGGCCGCGGGTCTTCACCTCGACCCAGCAGAGCTCGGAGTCCACGTAGGTGCGGGTGCGGATCTTGAACCGCCGCCGGCGCCGGTGGGCCGCCCCGAGGTAGCTGGTCAGGTCGGGGGTGTCGAAGTAGACGGACTCGTAGGCGAAGTCGCGTTCGTCGCCGATCTGGAGGATCCGCGCGCCGGGCTCGAGGCCCCGCAGGAGCACGGCGACCGCCTCGGCCGGGACCACGTACTTGCGGTCCATCCGGGTCTGCAGGCTCGCCCGCTCCGTCAGCTCGACGACGTCGATCGGGTCGAGCGTGTCGAGCGTCATGCCGCCACCAGCTGCCGGGCCGGGCCGAGCTCGTAGCGGACGTCGACGGTCGTGGTGTCGTTCACCAGGTCGACCCGCTGCACCAGGGCGGTGTGCACCGTGGCGCCGAGCAGCCGTTCCAGGTGGGCCACGAGCGCGGTCTCGTCGGTGATCGCCGAGTCGAGGACCATCGTCTGCTGCCGGTACTGCCGCAGCATCGCCGGGTGGTCGACCACCCCCATCACCACGACCACCAGCACCATCAGCGCCGCGTTCAGCGCGACCGGCGTGACCGCCAGCCCGCCCAGCAGGCCGAGAGCCAGCGCCGAGAAGTAGTAGGCCACCTCGTGCTGCGTGAGCTCGGTGGACCGCAGCCGGATGATCGACAGCACGCCGAACAGCCCGAGCCCGAGGCCCGCCCCGACCGCGCTCTGCGCCAGCGCCGCCGACACCGCCAGCACCCCGACGTTGACGCCGAGGTAGGCGACCACGAGGTCGCGCCGGCGGTGCCGGGGAAAGTAGACGCCGAACGCGAGGGCGCTGATGGCGACGAGATCGAGCGCGAGGAGCGCGTACTGACTCATGGGAACCCTCCTAGTGGGACGGGTTCCATTCAGGCGGGCGGTCCTGTGGCACTGCTGTGCGGAGGCTTTGCCTCAGGCGTGGCTCGGGCGGTCGGCGTGAAGACTTCGTTGCGGTAGGCGCAACGAAGTCTTCACGCGATCAGCCTCGGGCCGGCGTCCAGCCGAGCCGCGGCGCGACGCTCGTCGCGACGTTCTCCAGGATCCGGCGGCTCATCGCGTGCGTCGCGTTGGCGGGCAGCACGATGTCCAGGCCGGTGGCCTCCCGCAGCGCGACGTCGGCCTGCAGGCTCGCGACGACCTCGTCGGGCGACCCGTGGTGCGTCGGGCTGAACACCCCGAACCCGGTGCCGGCGGGCGGGCGACCGGTCGCGTCGAAGCGGCCGGCGTACCAGGCGATGTACTCGGCGAAGAGCTCGTCGTCGGCCGGCGTCACGCTGGGCAGCACGATGCGACCGGCGACCGCGCGCGGTGTGCGGCCCGGGACGTCGAACGCCTCCTTGTACGAGCGGATCTGGTCGCGCTGGGTCTCCTCGAACGAGCGGCCGTCGTCCTCGCTGTTGAGCGTCGAGACCAGCAGGTCCATGCCCTGCTCGGCGGTGCGGACGGCGGTGGGCTTGGAGCCCGGGCCGTACCAGACGCGGTCGGCCAGGCCGGGGCTGTGCGGGGTGACGGTCAGGGGCGTCCCCGGAGGCGCGATCGGGAAGCCGCCTTCGGGGGCGACGGCGACGGGCTCCCCGGCCAGGGCCGCGCGGAGGCGGGCGATCCGGTGCTGGGACTCGTCGTCGAACGACCGCTCGACCGCGCCGTAGACGCCGTCCAGCAGCGACGCGGAGGGCTTGATGCCGCCCGCCACCCCGAGCTCGAGGCGCCCGCCCGACAGCAGGTCGACCGTCGCGGCGTCCTCGGCGACCGCGATCGGGTCGGCGTAGCGCATGGGCAGGACGGCGGTCCCGAACCGGATGCGGGTGGTCGCCTGCCCGATCGCCGCGAACAGCGGGAACGGCGACGAGAGGAACTTCTCCAGGTGCCGCACGCGGACCCAGCCGATGTCGAAGCCGAGCTCCTCCGCGTACCGGAACAGGTCGATCGCGTCCCGCAGGGACTGACCGGCGTCGGCCGGGTCGTCGTAGGGGACGAAGGTGAGGAAGCTGAGCTCGAGGCGCGGGGCGGTCACGGGGCGCATCGTACGAGGACCGCACCCGAGCGGTGGCACGAGGACGCCGGCATCTCAGCAGCCGACCTGGACGGTCCGTCGTCACCGGTGCCACGATGCCCAGGGGCCCGATGAGCCCGCCACGGCTCGCCGCGCCCGGGAGGATCGGTGCGCCCGGAGACTCGCTTCACCCTGTCCGGCGACGTGTACCTCGCCTACGCGGTGCTCGGCGCCGGCGAGGCCCAGGTGGTGGCCGCGCTGGCAGGCCCGACGCACCTCGAGGCGATGTGGGACGTCCCCGAGCTGTCGGGCTCCCTCGAGCAGCTCGCGGCGGTCGCTCGGGTTGCCGTCTTCGACAAGCGCGGGGTCGGGCTGTCGGACCGGGTCTCGGGGGACGTCGACGTGGCCACCGGTGCCGCGGACATCATCGCCGTGATGGACGCCGCGGGGTTCGACCAGGCCGTCCTCCTGGGTGGCGTCGACGGTGGCTTCGCGTGCCTGGCCGCCGCGGCGCTCTACCCGGAGCGGATCCTCGGCATCGTCGGCAACGAGCTCGTCGCGACGTTCGTCGTCGACGAGGACCACCCGTTCGGTCTGATCCCGGAGACGGTCCAGACACTCCAGCAGATCAGCTCGGAAGGAGGGTGGGGAGAAGGGCGGATCCTCGAGCTGTTCGCGGGGCGGCGCATGAGCCAGGACGCGCGGGTCGTCAGTGCGTGGCAGCGGTGGGAGCGGATGGCGGCGACCCCGGCCACGGCGGCGTGGGCGCTGCACTCGATGCTGGCCGCCGACGCCCGCCCGTTCCTGGCGGACGTGCACGTGCCGGTCGTCCTGCTGCACGTCAAGGACAACCCGTTCATCGACGCGCGCGCCGTGCAGTGGCTGGCGGACCATCTCGATCAGGGGAGGGTCGTGGAGCTCGACGGCGACTTCTTCGAGCTCATCCAGGCAGGTGGCGCGGTCCCCGCCGAGCTGGAGGAGATGCTCCTGGGCACGCGAGTGAGCGACGGGGCGCGTCGCGAGCTGGTCGCGCTGCTGGTGACGGACATGTGCGGGTCGACCGAGACCGCTGCACGCGTGGGCGAGAACGCTTGGCGGCGGATCCTCGAGGATCACCGCCGGGTGGTGCGCAACGCCCTGGTCCGTCATGGGGGCACCGAGATCGACACCGCAGGCGACGGTTTCCTCGCGTCCTTCCGCCTCGCCAGCCAGGCGATGAGGTGCGCTGCCGACATCCGCGACCGGTGTCGCGCGGACGGTGTCGACGTCCGGCAGGGCATCCACGCCGGCGAGGTCAGCGTCGTCGACGGCGGCATTGCGGGCCAGGCGGTCCACGCCACTGCCCGCGTCGCCGCGCTCGCAGTGGCCGGAGAGGTGCTGGTGTCCGACACGGCCGTGACCTTGGCCGCCGGTGACCACGTGCATGTCGAGCCCGCGGGCACCCGCACTCTGCGCGGCCTGCCGGGCCGGTGGCGCCTGCACCGGCTCGGAGCGTCGTCGTGAGAGGACCTACGCCACGGTCGCCGGCACCCGCGGGTACTGGACCTGCGCGACCCGGTCCAGGATCGCGTCCAGCACCGCCCCGCGGTCGAACTGCAGGGCGTGCAGGCGTGCGCGGGTCTCCCACCCGGCGCGCTCGTCGGGGGACATGGCCAGGACGCGGTCGAGGGCGTCGGCGATCGCGGACGGCGACTCGACGGGCACGATGATCGCGGCGTCGCCGACGGCCTCGGAGATGCCCCCGGTGTCGGTCGTGATGACCGGGCCGCCGCCGGCGAGCATCTTCTCCGCCAGCGCGATGCCGAAGGTCTCGACGAACTCCGGGCGGGGCTTCGACGGCAGCACGTAGGCGGCGGACGAGGCCATCAGGTGCGCCTTCTCGTCGTCGTCCACGTCGTCGAAGAACACGATCCGGTCCGCGGCGTCGGACCGGGCGGCGAGCTCCTGCAGCCGCTCGGCGTCCGGGCCGTTGCCCGCCACGACCAGGCGCAGCGACGACGCCGCGCTGCTGGCGGCGAACCCGGCGATGAGGTCGTCGACCCCCTTCGCGTGCGCCAGGCGCGACAGGAACAGGACGTAGCCGTCGTGCTGGAGGCCGCGGTCGGCGAGCACGCGGGCGGTCTCGCGGATGTCGAGGTCCAGGTAGGACGCGACGTCGATGGCCGGGTAGGAGACGGTGACGCGCTCGCGGCACTGGGCGGCGAACGTGGTGCCGTGCTTGGCGTCGATCGCCGCGGCCTCGGCGATGATCAGCTCGCGCGTGTAGTCGCTGACCGCGAGGCAGACGTCGTGCTCGAGGTAGCTGGACAGCACGTGCGCCGCGGCGCCGAACTCGTCCTTCTCGACGCAGGCGCGCACGACGTTGGTGACGTCCGACCCGACGGCCTCGGCGACCGTGGTGACGTTGACCGGCAGGCCCGTGCGGCGCGCGACGTGCACGGCGTCGGCGACGGCGAGCGAGTGCGGGCTCAGGTACAGCGACATGGCGACGGTCGGGACGCCGTCGGTGAACAGCTCGACCAGCCTGCCGACGATGCCCGCGAGCCAGCGGCCGTCGGGGACCTTGTAGTCGCCGACCGGCTCGGGGCGCTCCACCGTGATGCCCGGCGAGTAGGGCAGCACGCCGTCGAGGGGCTTGAGCGGCAGACCCGTCTGCTGCAGCCGGTCGATGGGCCAGGTGACGATGCGAACGTCGTCGAAACCCCGCTGGAGGGCGGCCTCGGCGAGGTTGCGGGCCTCGCCCGAGTGCCCGCAGATGACCGGGTCGGCTCGGACGACGATGACGAGACGGCGGGCAGTGGTCACGTCGACTCCTAGGTCAGCGCCGCAGCGCGGTGGTCGGGACGGTGGTGCTGACGGACGGGGGCCGGACGGTGGTGCCCCAGTCGCCGGGCTCTGGGCCGAGGGTCAGGTGGAGGCGTCCCCCGCGGTGGAGCTCCGTGCCGGTGAGCCAGGTGCGGTCGAGCCGCTCCCCGTCGAGGTGCACGGACTGTACGTACTGAACCGGTCCGCCAGGTGTCGGCTCGGTGAACCCTGAGGTCTCGATGGTGAGGTTGCGGTCGCCGACGTCGATGCTGGCCTCCCGCCAGGCCGGCGCGCTGATGAGGAAGAGGTTCTGGCCGGCGACCGGGAACAGCCCGAGCGACGCCCAGACGTACCAGGACGAGAGGCCGCCGGAGTCGTCGTTGCCCGGCAGGCCGCCGCGCCCGACGCCGAACTGGTTCTGCACGATCGCTTGCACCACCTCGGCGGTCCGGTCGGGCCGGCCGGCGTAGTGGTAGGACCAGGGAGCCTCCATGTCGGGCTCGTTGTTGAGGCCCTCGAACCGGTTGAGTGCGTACCCGGCGGCCATCTCCTCGATGCCCGGGCGGTGCCCCGGCTGCGTCACGGGCGGCGCGCCGAACCCGAAGAACTGGTCGAGCTGTGCGACGAAGGCGTCGTCGCCACCCGAGAGCTTGATGCGCGCCGCCATGTCGTGCAGCAGCCGGAACGAGTAGTTCCACCGGCCGCCCTCGTAGTACGTGGAGTCCTCGAGCAAGCCCGTCGATTCGTCGAACGCGTTGACCCAGCGCGCGGCCAGGGGCGCGAACTGGTCGACCAGCGCCGGGTCGCCCACGTGGGCCGCGATCTGCGACGTGCACCAGTACCCGAACGCCAGGTCGAGCGTGTGGCTGATCGGGTGCACCTTGCCGCGCAGCAGGAAGTCCTCGCCGTAGGTGCGACGGAGGTCGTTGTGCATGTGCACCAGCGCCCAGTCCCAGTCCACGCCGGGCAGCCCCAGCTGGCACAGGTCGGAGAGGAACGTGTGCGCGAGTGCCGACGCCTGCCGGCTGAACTGGTCGGCGCCGCGCGCCATCCGGTAGCCGATCGGGAGGTTGCCCTCCTCCTCGGAGATGTACAGGAGCGCGTTGGCCAGCTCGACGGCGCGCTCCGGCATGAGCGCCGTGAGCAGGGGGAGCTGGGTGCGGTAGATGTCCCACATGGTCGCGATGTCGTACGCGAACGGGCCGTTGGCGGGCCAGAACGGTGACTCGTCGGGAGCCAGGCAGGGCTTGATCAGCGAGTGGTAGAGCGCCGTCGAGAAGACGGTCTGCTTGTCCTTGCTCGGGGTGTCGATGCGGATCTTGCCCAGGCTCGACTGCCAGGCCTCGGCGGTCGCCGCGCGCCTGGTCGCGAAGCTGGACGGACCCGGGCCGCACTCGCGCTCGAGGTTCTCCCGGGCCTGGTCCACGCCCCGCAGCGAGAACCCGAACCGCAGCTCCACCACCTGCCCCGGCTCCGACGGCCCGGCCCACATGAGCCCGAACGGCCGCAGGGTGGTCGGCCGGATCCGGTCGAAGTCGAGCCGCGTGCCGCCCGGCATGAGCCGGCGGTCGTACCAGAGCATCTGCCGCCAGCGCGGGTCGTCGCACTCCACGTGGATGGCCAGCGGGGCGCCCTCGACGACGATCTCGCCCTGCGCGATGCCCGGGCTCAGCGAGTGCAGGTGCGCGCGCAGCGGCACGGTCCGGCCGTGGGGGATCGTGAGGCCGCCGAGCGAGAAGTCGATGACCAGCCGCGCGTCGCGGTGGGCCGGGAACGTGTACCGGTGGACGGCGCTCTTCGGGCCCACGGTGATCTCCGCGCGGATCCCGGAGTCGAGCGTCGCGGCGTAGTACCCGGGCTCGGCGGACTCGTCGACGACGTCCCACAGCTGACCCAGGTCGTCGAGCGGCTGCAGCATCGGCGTGACGCGGAAGTAGTTGTAGTACTTGCGGATGGCGCCCGTGCCGGACTGCTGGAAGTGCGTGAACCCGCTGGCCACCTGCCGGTCGTGCATCTCCGTGGGGAGGCCCTCGGTGCCGAGGTCGTAGCGGCCGTAGCCCGTCGGATACGCGCCGCTGTACGCGCACACGCTGACCATGCCGAGCGGGTGCGTGGCGCCCGGGTGCGTGTTGCCGACCTGCGGCTTGGGCCACCACCAGCTCGCTGCGATCCCCTGCTGCGGCGGCAGGTTCGTGGCTTCCGTGCCGATGAAGGGGTCGACGCGTTCGAACATCGTGCCGCTCCTCGCACTCGTCCTGGGGGGTCACAGGGTCGCGTGCGGGCGACGCCTGCGTCCATGCCTCGTTCAGGGGACGGTACGGGGGGAGTGTTGCCGGGGGGTTTCGCGAACGGCTCGGGGTGACCGGCAGCGACTAGCGGGCGCGCTCGAAGCGCTCCCAGCGCCGGGCCAGCGGATCGCGGTCCGCGCTATCCGAACGCGCCGGAACCTCAGACGCCGCAGCGATTGCGGCCACGCCCTCGCCGGGGGAGCGTTGTCGGCGGCGCGCACACGGCGGCGCCCCGACCCGCTCGAAGGGCTGAGCTGATGACCGAAGCGGCAACGACACCCGCGTGGCAGCCCCCCACCGTCCCCCGCAGCGCCTGGAACGCCCTCGTCGTCCTCATGGCCGGCATGTTCATGGCCCTGCTGGACACGACGATCGTCAACGTCGCGCTGCCGACGATCCGGATGAGCCTGGACGCGAGCGAAGCGACGCTGAGCTGGATCATCAGCGGCTACGCCCTGGCGTTCGGCATCGCGCTCATCCCGGCGGGGCGGATCGGCGACCGCATCGGGCACAAGTGGGTGTTCTTCACCGGGTTGGCGCTGTTCACCCTGGCCAGCCTGTTCTGCGGGTTGGCGCAGACCAGCCTCCAGCTGATCGTCGCGCGGGTGGTCCAGGGGCTCGCGGGCGGCATGTTCGTGCCCGGGGTCACCGCGATGATCCAGCTGCTGTTCCCGGGGCGGGTGCGGGGCAAGGCGTTCGCGATCATGGGGTCGGTGATCGGGGTGTCGACGGCGCTCGGGCCGATCCTCGGTGGGTTGATCATCGAGGCGTTCGGCGACGAGAACGGCTGGCGGCTCGTCTTCTGGGTCAACATCCCGATCGGGATCATCGCGCTGATCGCCGCCGCGAAGATCCTGCCGGCCGGGTCGGAGGGGCAGGCGAAGGAGGGCTACGACCTGGTCGGGCTCGTGCTGCTGACAGCCGGGTTGGTGGCGCTGCTGGTGCCGCTCATCGAGGGGCAGGACAAGGGCTGGCCGGCGTGGACGTTCATCACGCTGGCGGCCGGCGTCCTGCTGATCGTGGCGTTCGCGCTGTGGGAGCTGCGGATCGTCGACCAGAACCCGATGGTGCCGCCGCACCTGTTCTCGCACCCGCAGTTCACCGGCGGGACGATTCTCGCGCTGGTCTACTTCGCGGCGTTCACCAGCATCTTCTTCACCATCTCGTTGCTCTGGCAGGCAGGCCTCGGGCACACCGCGCTGGAGTCCGGCGTGGTCGGGGTGCCGTTCGCCCTCGGCAGCATCCTCGGGGCGTCGCAGAGCAACCGGCTGTCGCAGCGGCTGGGCCGCACCGTGCTCATCGTCGGCACCGCCATGGTCTGCGTCGGGCTGGTGTGGGTGTGGCTGGTGCTGCGGATCGAGCCGGCGCAGGACCTGGCCAACTGGGACCTGCTGGCGCCGCTGCTGATCGCGGGCATCGGCAGCGGGCTGTTCATCGCGCCGAACGTCCAGTTCATCGTGGCGACGGTCGACCGGTCCGAGGCCGGCTCCGCCAGCGGCGTGATCAGCGTGATGCAGCGCGTCGGCTCGGCCATCGGCATCGCGGTCATCGGCAGCGTCCTGTTCGGCACCCTGCACATCACCGGCCCCGCGGACGTCCAGCAGGCCTTCGTCGACAGCGCCGCGCACGCCATGGCCGTCAGCGCCGCACTGTCGATCGTCGCGTTCGCGCTCGTCTTCGTGCTGCCCCGGAAGGTCAACGCCTACGGCGGTCCGCCCGCGGCGGAGTGATCGCGAGATCGTCATCCCCCCGTCGGGTGTCCTTCACGCCCGCGCCACGTCCGGCGCGTGTGCTGGTGGTGCCGACGAGAGGACCACCGATCATGGCCGCCACGCTCGCCACCACCCGCCTCTACGACGTTGCCGACGACCACCAGCCGGAGGTGGGTGCCACGGTCTGGGCGGTGGCGCACCCGATCGGCGAGGCCCCCGACGGCCCGGACCAGCGCTGGGTGCTGGTCATGGGAGAGGTCATGGGCGTGCGGCTGGACACGCCGGGCTGGCCCAACGGTCAGGTCTGGTCGACGGAGCGGCTGTGCCGGGAGCACGCGTGGTCGCGGCACGTGGTCGGGCGCCGACGCCACACCGGGTTCGAGGTGCTGCGCCTGGACGTGGTGACGCCGAGCCTGTTCCGGCTCGCCACCGACTGATCCGCCGGTAGCGTGAACCTCGCCCGCACCGACGAGGGAGCACGCACATGAAGGACTTCGACCAGGCGCTGAGCACGGCGGCTCCCGGCACCATCGACGGCGCCAAGCTGCTCGCACGGTTCGCCTACGAGCCGCTGGCGGTGCCCAGCGGCGGGCCCGTCGGCGAGCACTTCGAAGGGTTCATCCCCGCGATCCTCGACCGGGACGGCGTGCACCACCTGGTCGCGTTCTCGTCGGTCCAGCGGTTCCGCGACGAGGGCCGGATCGGTGGCGACGCCGTCGCGATGCCGGTGCGCGAGGTGCTGCTGCGGATGCCGTCGGACGTGGGCATCGTGGTCAACCCGGGCAGCTCGCAGGGGTTCGAGCTGGGGCCGGACGTCGTCGCGACCCTGCGCGACGAGCTCGCCCGGCCCCACGACGAGTGATCAGGCTGGCACCTTCACGGTGGTGAGGAACGCGGCCGCCTGGGTCAGGTCGTCGAAGCCGTCGCCGGCCAGGTCGACCAGCAGGTCGTTGCTCCACAGCGCCAGCCGCCCGATGGTGAACTGCTCCTTGGCGACGTCCGGCAGCGCGAGCCCGTAGACGCGCTTGGCGATCTCGCGCTTGCCGCCGCGGGCCGCGCCGTACGTCGAGACCGGCAGGTACGCGTCCGGGGACATCGCGCACAGCACGCGCGTGAGGGCCGGCTCCTTGAAGCCCGTCATCCCCAGGCCGCCCTGGCCCAGGATCAGGCGGGTCAGGCGGTCGGGCAGCGGCACGGTCTCGGGCCCGTAGAGCAGGTACCGGATGGTGTTGCGGGTGCGGGCCGACGCCTCGTGCTCGCCCATCGACGCCCACGCGCGGTTGAACGACGCCGTCGTGGCGTTGGTGGCGCCGGGGGTGTCGTTGACGAACGCCTTGAGGTCGCGCGGCTCGCACGTGGTGATCTCGTCGCGGCTGAACACCTGCTGGTAGTGGGACCAGTCGGGGCCCGGGTCGGTGGGGGCGGCCTCCGCGGCCAGCTTCTCCACGCGCTCGAGACGGGCCGGGTCGACGGCCGTGCGGTCGGGGAACCGGGCCTGCAGATCGGCCGACGAGGCGGGCAGCGCGGCCTGCGACTTCGCCTCCCCGCGGGTCCACTGGTGGTCACACGCCGTGCAGCGGACGGTGCGGCGGTCGTCCGCCAACCGTTCGACGAGTTCGAGCTCTCCGGATCGACAGACCGGGCATGTCAGCATGGGTGCTCCTTCGCCTCTACAGAGAGTGTGACGCACCGGAGAGCCGCCCAGGTCCCGTGCGCCGGTCGCACCTTCCACGAGGGGACGCGACGGCCCGCAAATACGGGCTCTGACCTGCGACGACGTACCGCGCGACCGCAGGGCGGCAGTTCTGTTCGTCACGACGGCAGGTGCAGCCACCACGTGATGCCGGTCCCGATCCGCTGCAGGCCGCACCTCCGGTACAGCGCGTAGCCCGCCGGCGTCGAGTTGAGCACGACCTGCCGTGCCCCCGCCGACGCCGCCGCCGCGCAGACCGCCTGCATGAGCCCGGTGCCGAGCCCCCGCCTCTGGAACGGCTCCGGCACCTCGACGTCGAACACCCCGGCCAGGTCGTCGACGAGGTGCGCCCAGGCTCCGCCCGCCGCCTGACCGCCCTGCCGCGCCGCGGCGAACCAGGCGCGCGGAGGTCGCCCGTCGGCGCCGGGCGCATCCTTCCGCAGCTCGACCCGCGGATCGGCGGGCAGCCCGAGGTCGATCGGCCCCGCCATCCACCAGGGCGCCCAGCCCTTCTTGAACCCCGCGGCGGCCAGCGGCCTCGGGTCCACGTCGAGGCCCAACCACGCACCGACGATCGACGCTCCCTCCGACCGTGCGCGCTCGACGCCACGGGCGAGCGCGGCCGGGTCGATGACCCGCGGGAACATCAGGTCGCCGTTGGCCCAGGTCAGGCCGTCGTCCTCCCAGGAGCCGCTGCCGAGCACCTGCGACCGTAGCTGGAACCAGCTGGTCTGCACGCGCTCGCAGTCCGCGACCGTCACGGTCACCCCGGCACCGGGCCCCGGCGGATCCGCTCGAGCAGGGCGTCGGGCGTGACGGTGTCGAAGTCCCAGTTCGAGTCGATCCACCACGTCACGCCGGCGTCCTCCAGCGCGGCCACCTGCGCCTGCGCGCCGTCCGCCAGGACCCCCTCGACCACCATCTCGAACGGGCGGTCGGGCCCGCGCTGCCCGGCGACCCAGTCGTGCACCTCCCGCAGCTCGTCGGGCGTCAGCGGGGCGAACGCGTCCTCCCGGCGGACGGGCAGGACGCCGTCCCAGGCCGCCGCGCGGCGCATCGACCGCGGCGCGTTCCACGAGCCGACCACCCACACCGGGATGCGCCCGCGCACCGGCCGCGGCCGAAAGACCAGGTCGGTGAGCTGGTGGTAGGTGCCCGCGTGGCTGACCGGCTCGCCGGTCCATGCGCGCTCCAGGATCTCGAGGCTCTCGTCCAGCAGGTCCGCGCGCTCGCGGGCCGCGACGTGCTCGCCGGAGACGCGGGAGTAGGCGCCGTCGTCGATCGCGCCGAGACCCACCGGGAGCACGAGCCGACCGCCCGAGAGGTGATCGACGGTCAGCGCCTGGCGCACCACCTCCCACGGCTTGCGGCGCGGCAGCGAGAAGACCATGGCGCCGAGCGTGAGGCGCGTGGTGGACACGGCCGCGGCGCCGAGGATGGTCCAGGGGTCGAACGTGTCCATCGGTCCGACGCTGATGCCGTCCCACGTGAAGAACCCGTCCCAGCCCGCGTGCTCGGCGGCGACGGCCATCTCGATCGACTGCTGCGCGGACCCGCACGTGGCGGTGACACCGAACTTCATGCCCAGCGACGCTACGCCGGACCCCCGACACTCAAGGGCCCGCACGGATCTGCCGATCCGAGAGCAGCGCACGGATCGCGCGACCCACCGCCGAAGAGGAGCCCGGAGTTGAGCAGCAGCGCGTCCCCGCAGCCGGCCGCGGCCTGGCTCCCGGAGCCGCGCGAGCCCGGCGACGAGCTGCCGGTCCTGCCGCCGAGCGACTCGCTGCCCGACCCGGAGCCCGTGCCGCCACGGCCACTCGCGGGCGCCGCGCTGCCCGACTCCGATCTAGTTCCGCCGGATCGGCACGCCGACCCCCTGCTTCCCGACCTGGAGCTCGTGCCGCCGCGGCCACCCGCCGGCACCGCGGTGCCCGACGCCGACGACGGGACGGGGCAGACCGCGTCCGTCGCGACGGTCGTCGAGAGCCCCGTCGGGGTGTCCGAGCTGCCGCTGCTCCCGTTCGCCCAGGTGCTGGAGACGTACGTGGGCTGGGGCACGCGGCTGTGTGCGCTCGCGATCGACCTGGTCGCGCTCGTGCTGCCGTTCGCCGCGGGCGTGCTGGTCGACTCAGCGCTCATGGCCTACGGCGTCCCCATGGTCCAGGGTCAGCTCACCGTGATCCCGCTGGTGCTGGCCGCGATCGTGTGGAACCGCGGCGTCTGGCAGGGGCGCACCGGGCAGTCGCTCGGCAAGAAGGCGATGGGCATCCGGCTGGTCCGGGAGTCCACGAGCCTGCCGGTCGGCGTCGGGGTCGCGCTGCTGCGCGAGCTGGCGCACCTGGTGGACACGGTGTCGCTGGTCGGCTGGCTGAACCCGATGTGGAGCGGCAAGCGGCAGACGTTCGCGGACCAGATCGTGCACACGGTCGTCCTCGGCTGACCGGTCACACCGGCACGGCGGCCTGTCGGCGGGCGGCGAGCGTCTCGGCGATCGCGAGGTCCCACGGGGTCGCGACGACGCCGAGCACCCGCGCCGACGCCGCGGTGTCCATGACATACGGCCGCGAGAAGTGGTCCGACACGGACGCGATCTCCCGCAGCATCGGCGACACCACGCCGAGCGCGCGCACGACGGACGCGGGCACGGGCCGGATCCGCGGAGCCGGGGCACCGGCCGTGCCCGCGATGCGGGTGCCCAGCTCACGGAACGTCAGCGGCTCTGCGGTGGGCACGTGCCACGCCTGCCCCCACGCCGCCGGCGTGCTGCCGGCGGAGACGAGCGCGCGGGCGAAGTCCGGGAGGTACGTCCAGCTGTGCGGCTGGTCCACCGCGACGAGCGTCCGCGCCACCGCGCCGGCGACGACCGCGTCGACGAACCGCGGACCGGCGTGCGCCTGCGAGTCGGCGAGCGGCCCGAGGTAGTCAGCCGCCCGGACCTCGGTCACGCGCAGCTCGCCGCGGCGGTGCCGGCGCTCGGCCTGCTGCCACATCCGCGCGCGCACGGCGCCCTTGGTGTCGGTCGCGGCGAGCGGCGAGTCCTCTCGCATGACGGCGCCGTGCGTGGCGTAGCCGTAGAGGTTGCCTGCCGTGACCAGCACCGCGCCCGTGCGGGTGGCGGCGTCGAGGAGGGAACCCCAGAGCGGCGGCCAGTCGGTGGCCCAGCGGTGGTAGGCGGGGTTGGCGCAGTTGTAGAGGACGTCGGCCCCTTGGGCTGCCCCGGTGAGCGCGTCGGTGTCGGTGGCGTCGAGGGCGGCGTGGGCGACCCGGTCCGTGGACGTGCCGCCGGACCGGCTCAGCACCAGGACGTCGTCGCCCTGGTCGGCCAACAGCTGGGCGAGGGTGGCGCCGACGGCGCCCTTGCCGAGGATCACGTGGCGGGTCATGAGAGCTCCTTCGTCGGAGAGAGCACTGCTCTCTGTTGTGATCAATGCTCGCAGAAGGAGAGCGGTGCTCGCAAGAGTGATCGGTGCTCGCGTTGTCGTCGGCGAGGCGGCACACTGGCGGCGTGACCGAGCCGACCGCCGCCCCCCGCGTCCCTGTCTCCGCCCGGGAGCGAGCCCGTGCCGAGGTGATGGCCGAGCTCCTCGCCGCCGCCCGGGCCCGGCTCGAGAGCGACGGCTCCGCGGAGCTGAGCCTGCGTGCCGTCGCCCGCGACCTCGGGATGGCGTCGTCGGCGGTGTACCGGTACGTCGAGTCCCGCGACGCCCTGCTGACGCTGCTGATCATCGAGGCGTACGACTCGGTCGGTGCGGCCGCCGAGGCCGCCGCCGAGGCGCGCGAGAGCGGGGCCGACCCCGCCGGCACGTGGCTCGAGGTCGCACGCGCGGTCCGCCGGTGGGCGCTCGCTCAGCCGTACTCGTTCGAGCTGATCTACGGCACACCGGTGCGCGGCTACCGGGCGCCCGAGGACACGGTGCAGTCCGCGCTGAGGATGTGGGGCGTGATCGTCGGGGTCGTCATGGCGGCGTACGGCGACGGGTCCCTGACCCCGGCAGGGCCCGCGTTCGACCCGGCCCGTCGCATCGCGCCCGAGGTCTACGCGTTCGTCGGCTGGACCGACCCCGCGGCCGTGCCGCCCGAGCTGGCCCGCACGGCCGCGCGCTCGGCCACCCTGTTCACGTCGCTCGTCGGCGCGATCTCGGCCGAGCTGTTCGGCCACCTCCACCGCGTCGCCGACGACTACGCCCTGCTGTTCGACGTGACGATCGCGACCGCGGCCGCCGGCGTCGGCCTGCACGTGACGCTCGACTGACCTGCGCCGACCGGGTGACGCGTGCCGGACCTGACGGTGCGGCCCTCAACCGTCCGCCGTCGCGTGTCGATGAGGGCACGACGCCCCCGCCCGATCCGCACCGCAGGAGACCCGTGAGCACGTACGACCCGTACCAGCCGCCCGCCAGCGACGGCTGGAACCAGGGACAGGTCCCGCCTGCCAACCCCTACGCCGCGCCGCCCGGCTACCCGCAGGCGCCCGCCTACGGCGCGCCCCCGGCCTACGGCGGGCCCCCTGCCTACGGCGGGCCCCCTGCCTACGACGCGGCGCCCGCCTACGGGGCCGCTCCCGCCTACGGCGCCCCCCCGGCCTACGGGGCTGCTCCCGTCTACGGCGCCGCGCCGGCCTACGGAGCTCCGGCCTACGGCGCCGGTCCGGGGTATCCGTTCGCCGGCTTCGGCGTCGGGTTCGCGCCGAGCTACGCCACCTGGATCCAGCGCGTCGGCGCCTACCTGCTCGACTCGCTCGCCCTGATCCCCTACCTCGTGGGGCTCGTCGTGATGTCGGTGACGTCCGTGCCGGGCGTCGACGCGTACGGCGCCCCGACCGACGACCCGACGACGTCCGGGATCCTCGCCCTCCTCGTCGGGGGCCTGGTCTCGCTCGTGCTCTGGGGCGGGAACCGGTGGGTGGTCGGTGGCCGGACCGGCCAGTCCTGGGGCAAGCGGGTCGTCGGGTTGACGCTGCAGCGGGAGGCGACGGAGGCGCCCCTGGGTGTCGGGATGGCGTTCGTCCGCGACCTCGCCCACTACGTCGACGGCTTCCTCTACCTCGGCTACCTGTGGCCGCTGTGGGACGCCAAGCGGCAGACGTTCTCCGACAAGATCACGAAGTCGATCGTCGTCCACTGAAGCCCGGGGCAACTTCTGCCGATAGAGGGGTCGTGACTGCGACTCCACCCCCCGGCTGGTACGACGACCGAGCGACCCCCGGGGTCGTGCGCTGGTTCGACGGCGCGGGTTGGACGCCGCACGTCGCGCCGGTCATGGTCGCCCCGCCTCCCGCGACGGGGGACGGCACCACGCCCGGCGACCCGCTGCACTGGATCGTCCCCGTCGGCCGGTCGTGGCAGTCGGTGGCGGCCGGGTACGTGGGGCTCTGCGCGTTGTTCATCTGGGCGCTCGGCCCGGTCGCGGTCTGGCTCGGGGTGCTGGGCCTGCAGCGCGCGCGCTCCGGGGGCCACGGCTCGGGGCGGGCCGTGTTCGCGATCATCGCCGGGGTCCTCGGCTCGGTGGCCGGCGTGGCTTTCCTGGTCAACCAGCTCTAGGCGCTCTGCGGGCTCATCAGCCGGTCGCTGACCGCGAGGGTCACGCGGCGCGGGAACAGCCGGGACGCGACCGCGGTCAGCCCGTTGGTTCGCCCGGAGACGATGCTGGCGGGGGTCCGACGCCGGTCCAGCGCGCGCATCGCCAGGCCGACGACGTCCGCCGACTCCTGCATCCGGCCGACCTGCGCCTCGCGCCCCGCGATGTCGAAGAACTCGGTCCGCGTGGCGCCCGGCGACAGGGCGAGCACGCGCAGGCCCGACCCGCGCGTCTCGGCGTGCAGCGCCTCGGTGAACGACAGGACGAACGCTTTGGTCGCGCCGTAGACCGCCAAGTGCGGGCACGGCTGGTAGGCCGCGGTGCTCGCGATGTTGACCAGCGCGCCCCTGCCCGCGAGCAGGTCCGGCAGGAACGTGCGCGTGAGGTCGACGAGCGCCGCGACGTTGAGCGCGACCATGCCCGACGCCACGGCCGGGTCGGTGTCGGCGAGGTCGCCGAAGTGCCCGAAGCCGGCGTTGTTGACCAGGGTGTCGACGTGCACGCCGTCGAGCTGCGCCCGCAGCGTCGCCGCGGCACCGGGCAGCGTGAGGTCGGCCGGCAGCACGCGGACCTGCACGCCGTGCTGCGCGCGGAGGGTCGAGGCCAGCTCCTCGAGCCGGTCGGCGCGGCGGGCGACCAGGACGAGGTCGGCGCCGCGGGCGGCGAGCTGGTGCGCGAAGTCGACGCCGAGGCCCGAGCTGGCGCCGGTGATGAGGGCGGTGGTGCCGTGGTGGTCCATGTGGCCCAAAGTAGGCGGTGACATCATTGTTGTCAACGCCTACATTCGGCTAGGATGACGCCATGCCCCTCGCCGCCCCGGTCGTGTCCCCGCGGACCTACCACCACGGCAACCTCCGCGCCGAGCTGCTGGAGCGGGCCGAGCAGACCCTGGCGACCGACGGCGTCGACGCCCTCTCGCTGCGGGCGCTGGCCCGGGACATCGGCGTCAGCCACGCGGCACCCGCCCGGCACTTCCGGGACCGGCAGGCGCTGCTCGACGCGCTGGCCATCGACGGGTTCCAGCGGCTCAACCGCGCCATGCAGTCCGCGGCGCGCGACGACGCCGCGCTGCGGGACCGGTTCGAGCGGGTGGGCGCCGCGTACGTCGAGTTCGCCACCACCCACGCCGCCCTGCTCGGCCTGATGTACGCGCACAAGCACGCCGAGGGCGCCCCCGAGGAGCTGGTCGAGGCCGGGCACGGCAGCCTGGCGGTGGCGGTCGACCTGGTGGTCGAGGGCCAGGCGGCCGGGCAGGTCCGCGAGGGCGACCCGCTGCGGCTGGCCCAGCTGGCCTTCGCCACGGTGCACGGCCTGGCCGCGCTGGCCGCCGGCGACCTGCTCGAGGGCGCGCCGCTGGACGAGATGGTGGCGCTCGCGGCCGACGGTCTGTGGCGGGCGCTGCGCGCCTGACTCAGGACGTGTGCAGCCAGGGCGTGTAGGTCACGCCGACCAGCAGCCCCTCAGGGCTCTGCAGGCGCGCGGTCGTCTGGCCCCACGGCTCCTCGGCGGCCGGCTTGAGCAGCCGGTGCCCCTTGGCCTCGAGCTCGGCGACCCCGGTGGCGACGGCCTCGACGGTCGGGACGTCGAGCTCGAGCCACGCCTGCGGGACGGGCAGGTCCGCGGGCCACTGCGGGCTGCCGAACGTGGACTGCGCGGCCTGCGCGAGCGGCCAGAGAGCGAACGCCTTCACGCCCTCGAGGTCGTCGTTGGTGAGGTACCCCGGAGCGGGCTCCTGGAGCCCGATGCCGAGGCCGCCCTCCCAGAAGGCGCGGGCGGCGTCCCCGTCCCGCGTGATGGGGCCGAAGCCCGCGACGAACGAGATCTCCATGCTCCGACGCTAGCCGCCGCCCCCGACAGCCCGCGCCCGGAGCAGCACGGCGTCGAGCATCTCCGGCGTCAGCCGCCCGGTGAAGGTGTTCTGCTGGCTGACGTGGAAGCAGCCGAGCAGCACCAGCGCGGCGCCGCCGGGTCCCGCCACCGTCACCTCGACGCCGTGGCCGAACCTCGGTCGGGGGCGCGGCACGTCCCAGCCCTGCTCGGCGAGCGTGGTGAGCAGGGCCTGCCAGCCGAACGCGCCGAGCACCACGACCACGCGCGGCCGGACCAGCTGCAGCTCGCGCCCGAGGAAGGGTCCGCACGTCCGGCGCTCGTCGGGGGTCGGGTCGTTGGCGGGCGGGGCGCAGCGCACGGGCGCGGTCACGCGGATGTCCGTGAGCGTCAGGCCGTCGTCGCGGGACACCGACGTCGGCTGGTTGGCGAAGCCCGTGCGGTGCATCGCCGCGAACAGGAAGTCGCCCGAGCGGTCGCCGGTGAACATCCGGCCCGTGCGGTTGGCGCCGTGGGCCGCGGGGGCCAGGCCGACCACCAGCACGCCGGCGTGCGGGTCGCCGAAGCCCGGCACCGGCCGCGCCCAGTACGTCTGGTCGCGGAAGGCGGCACGCTTCTCGGCGCCCACCAGCTCGCGCCACGCGACCAGCCGCGGGCACGCGCGGCACGTGGGGACCACGGCGTCGAGACCGGCCAGGTCCGGGGCGGCCGCCGCGGCGCGCGCGACGTCCGCCGCGCTCGTCGGCACCGCCGTCATCGGCCCAGCGTCTCGACGGCCTCGAGGGCGGCGTCGACCGTCGCGACCGGGTGCAGCGCGGGGTCGCCCGGCAGGGGCCAGCCCCGCAGCGCCACCACCGGCACGCCCGTGCGCACCGCGAGCGCGACCTCACTGAGCGTGCCCCACGAGCCGCCGACGCTCACGACGACGTCGCTCGACCGCACCAGCAGCGCGTTCCGCATCTCCCCGAGCCCGGTCGGGATCGCGACCGTGACGTGGGGGTTCGCCGCGGTCCGGTCGGTGCCGGGCAGGAGGCCGACGACCGTGCCGCCGGCGTCCGCGGCTCCGCGGGCCACGGCCTCCATCACGCCACCGTGCCCGCCGCAGAGCACCACGTGCCCGCGCTGCGCGAGCCCGCGGCCGACGGCCTCCGCGTCGGCGAGCTCGTCGGCGGAGGCCTCGGACGGCCCGACGACCGCGACGTAGCCCATCGGCTCAGAAGCGGTCGGGGTCGCCCGCGCCCACGCGGACCACCTCGGGCGTGCCGTCGGTCCAGTCGACCACCGTGGTCGGCTCGGTCCCGCAGTCGCCGGCGTCGACCACGGCGTCGAGCACCAGGTCGAGCTCCTCCTTGATCTGCCAGCCCTCGACCATCGGCCACTCGTGGCCGGGCATCAGCAGCGTGCTGGACAGCAGGGGCTCGCCCAGCTCGCGCAGGATCGCCTGGGCCACGGGGTGGTTCGGGATGCGCACGCCGACCGAGCGCTTCTTCGCGTGGGCCAGCCGCTTGGGCACCTCGGGGGTGGCCAGCAGGATGAACGTGTACGGGCCGGGGGTCGCGGCCTTGATCGCGCGGAACGCGCTGTTGTCCAGGTGCACCAGCTGGCCCAGCTGCGCGAAGTCGGAGCACACCAGCGTGAAGTGGTGCCGGTCGTCGAGGTGCCGGATCTTGCGGATGCGGTCGGCGCCGTCGTGGTTGTCGATCCGGGAGCCCAGCGCGTAGCAGGAGTCGGTGGGGTAGGCGATGACCGCGTCGTTGCGCAGCAGCTCGACCACCTGCGCGATCGACCGCGGCTGGGGGTTCTCGGGGTGGACGTCGAAGTAGCGCGCCATGGTGACGAGGCTACGGCTTGTGCGGAGCGACGCCCCGGACCTGGTCGGCCGCGAACCGGACGTGCGACGCCGCCAGCTTGGCGCGCGCCGCCGCGCCCAGGTCCACCCCGAGCACGTCGGCCAGGCACACCAGGTACACCAGGACGTCGGCCATCTCCTCGGAGGCCCGCGCGTGCCGGTCGGGGGCGGCGAACTGCGCGACGGCCTGGTCGGCGGGCACCCACTGGAACAGCTCGGCCAGCTCACCGACCTCGCCCACGAGCGCGAGGATCACCGACTTCGGGTCGTGGAACTGCTGCCAGTCCCGCTCCGTGCTGAACTCCCGGACCAGACGCGTCAGCTCGGCCAGCTCGGGCTCGTCGCTCACGCGGGGACCAGGTGGTCCGGGCAGACCTCGAACCGGTCGGACTCCATCGACAGCTCGGCGCGCCCGCCGGTGATCGAGCGCAGGTCCAGCACGTACCGCGCGAGCTCCGCCTCGGGCACCGACGCCTCGATCAGCACCAGCCCGTCGTCCAGCGACGTCGTCGCGTTGATGTGCCCGCGGCGGGCGGACAGGTCGCTCATCACGTCGCCCTGCGCCGAGATCGGCACGGTGACGGACACGCGGCTGATGGGCTCGAGCACGATGGTGCCCGCGGCGTGCAGCGCCTCCCGGACGCCGTTGCCGGCGGCCGTGCGGAACGCCATGTCGGAGGAGTCGACCGAGTGCGACTTGCCGTCGTAGACCTCGACGCGCAGGTCCACCACGGGGTACCCGTGCGGGCCGCCCGACGCCATCGCCTCGACGACGCCCTTGTGCACGGCCTGGACGTAGGTGCGGGGGATCGCGCCGCCGACGATCGCGTCGACGAACTCGAACCCGGTCCCGTGCGGCAGCGGCGACACCCGCAGCTGCACCACCGCGAACTGCCCGTGCCCGCCCGACTGCTTCTTCACCTTGCCCTCGGCCTCCACCTGCCGGCGGATGGTCTCGCGGTACCCGACCGGGACCGGCGACGTGCTCACGTGCACACCGAACACGCGCGCCAGCCGCTCGAGCGCCACGGCGAGGTGCGTGTCGCCGAGCCCGCGCAGCACGGTGCTGTCGCCGGAGCGCTCGATCTCGAGGGTCGGATCCTCGGCGGTCAGGCGCGCCAGGGCGGCGGAGAGGCGGTCGTCGTCGGACTGCGTCACGGGCTCCAGCGCCAGCCCGTAGACGGTGTCCCGGACGCGCGGGGGCCGGGCGGTCATCGACGCGCCCGGCCCGGTCCGTTCCGCCAGCAGGGTTCCCGACGGGGTCCCCGTGAGCTTGGCGACGGCGCCGATCTGCCCCGCCGGGACCGCGTCGACCGGCAGGTGCTCCTTGCCGCGCAGCCGGAACAGCCCGGGGATCCGCTCCTCGGTGCGCGTCGCCGTGTTGACCAGCCGGTCGCCGTTGCGGACCGTGCCGGACAGCACCCGGAACATGGTCACCTGCCCGACGAACGGGTCCGCCAGGGTCCGGAACGCGTACAGCAGCGTGGGGCCTGCGGGGTCCGCGGCCACCTCGACCTCGGTGGTGCCGGCCTGGACGCGGGACGTGCGGTCCTCCGGCGACGGCCCGAGCTCGCACAGCAGGTCCGCCAGCCGGTCGACGCCCACGCCGGTGACGCCCGACGCCAGGAGCACGGGGAACGCCTCGCAGAGCCCGACCTCGCGCGCGAGCGTGCTCTCCAGCTCGCCCGTGGTCGGCACGTCGCCCGACAGGTAGCGCTCGAGCTGGTCGTCGTCGTGCGCGACGATCTCCTCGGTCACCTCGTCGTGCAGCCGGTGCTCCTCGTCGGCGAGCCCCGCCGGGAGCGCCTCGGTGTGGTGCCGGCCCTCGCCGTCGTAGGCCAGGCCCTCCTCGGTCAGGACGTCGGCGACGCCCGTGAACGCCGTCTCCTCGCCCAGCGGCAGCTCCAGCGGGACCAGGCCGTCGCCGAACGCCTCCCGCAGGTCCGCCAGCACGTGCCGGAAGTCGGCCCGCGCCTTGTCCTCCTTGGTCACGACGACCATCCGCGGCACCCCGGCCTCGGCCGCGAGCCGCCACGCCGCGTGGGTGCCCGCCTGCACCCCGTCGACCGCGCTCACCACGATCAGCGCGAGGTCCGCGGCCGCGAGCGCGGCGTCCACCGCGCCCGCGAAGTCGGCCGACCCCGGGGCGTCCAGGAGCGTCACGTCGTACGCGTTGCCGTCCGCTGCGGTCCACGGAAAGGGGGCGACGCCCAGGCCCAGGGAGATGCCGCGCGCGATCTCCTCGGGCTCGTGGTCGGTGACGGTCGAGCCGTCCTCCACCCGGCCCGCGCGGGTCAGCACACCGGCGCGGTGCAGCAGCGCCTCGGTGAGAGTCGTCTTGCCCGACCCGGCGGCGCCCAGCAGCGCCACCGTGCGGATCCTCGGCGTCGCTGCCTGGTCCATCGTCCACTCCCGGTCTCCGGAGCCGTCCCTTCCCGCCACCCTAGGACGCGACGAGCCCGGGACGCGAGGTGCGTCCCGGGCTCGTCGGTGGAGCGG
Organism: Cellulomonas sp. ICMP 17802; assembly: GCF_041295535.1. Taxonomy (NCBI): domain Bacteria; kingdom Bacillati; phylum Actinomycetota; class Actinomycetes; order Micrococcales; family Cellulomonadaceae; genus Cellulomonas; species Cellulomonas sp. ICMP 17802. The sequence goes on from NZ_JBGFQZ010000001.1 coordinate 304,722, forward strand.
TCGGTACTAGGAAGCGGCGAGGATGTCCACGACGAACACGAGCGTGGAGTTGGCCGGGATCTTGCCGCTGGCCGTGGCGCCGTAGCCGAGGTCCGGGGGGATGATCAGCAGCACCTGGCTGCCGACCGTCTGACCCGTGAGGCCCTGCGTCCAGCCGGGGATGACGCCGCTCAGCGCGAAGGTCGCGTGGTCGCCGGTGTCCCAGGACGAGTCGAACTGCGTGCCGTCCCAGAGCCAGCCGGTGTAGTTGACCGTGAGGGTCTGGTCGGCCGTCACCGGGGCGCCGGCGCCCTTGATCAGGGTCTGCGAGACGAGCGTCGTGGGCGCCGCAGTGGTGAGCGGCGTGATCGACGGCTTGCCGTCGGCGTCGAGCGTCACGGTCGGCAGCCCGGCGGGCGGCGTCACGGCCTCGCCCTCGGCGCGAGCCGGGACCGGCGGGGTGTCCTTGGCGTCGACGACCTCGGCGAAGTAGACGTTCGTGCCGGAGTCGCCGGGGGCGGCGATGAGGATGCGCACGCCGACCTTCTGGCCGACGAGCACGTCGTGCAGCGGGGGCGCCAGCTGGTCGTCGGCGACGATCGACTCGGGCGTGCCCGAGTAGGTGTCGCCGATCGCGCTGCCGTCGGTGCCGGAGACCGCGAGCTCGTGGACGGAGACCGTCTGGCCCTCCGTGATCTCGGCGCCGGTGCCCTCGTCGACCACGCGGGCGACCAGCGAGGTCACCGTGAACGGCGTCGAGGGGAGCGTGACGGTCGGCTTCGCGCCGGCGTCGCCCTCGACGGTCACCTTGGCGAGCGCGGCGGTGTCGGCAGCGGACGCGGCCGAGGTCGACGACGCCGAGGGCGACGCGGACGGGTCGGCGCCGGCGTCACCGGAGCAGGCGGCCAGCGACAGGCCGAGGGTCAGGGCAAGAGCTGCGGCCGCGAGGCCGCGGCGGGCGGTGGTCGTGCGACGCACGAGGGTCCTCCGTCGGGTTCGGGTCCCGCCCGGGGAGGCGGCGGTCCTCGGCACGGTACGCGAGATTCCTGGGAGTGCGCTGAGCGGGCCGCAGGCTGGTCGGCGCGGACCGCCTCAGAAGAGCACGTGCGGGACGGTGAGCCTCGACCTTCACAACCGCTGGTGCGGGATGGTTGCTCTGTGACCAGTCTCGACGTTGCTCGCGCCCTGCCCGAGATCTCGGTGCTCCGTGACCGCTGCCGCGCCCTGGCGATGCTGGACGCTGTGATGAGCCCGGAGTGGGACGGCCGGTACTACTCGTTCGACTCCGGCTGGGGGCCCGGTGAGGAGATGGCGTCCCTGCGCAACGGGTCCGGTGACGAGTGGTCGATCGTGTTCTCGCCGGCCGGCGCATTCATCCGGGGTTTCGACCACGAGTCGGAGATGAGCCCGTTCGTCCGCGGCGGCGAGCTCTGGCCCGGTCTGGTCGAGGGCGTGCCCGACGCGTTCGCCAGCTGCGTCACCGAGCCCGCGTTCAGTCGTGAGGGCACGTTGTCGGCGACCATCTGCCTCTGGCGAGAGAGCGGCGATGACGGCTGGCGTGCCGGCCCGGTCGCCCTTCCGCCAGGCGAGGATCCGGACGGCGCCGACTGGCTCTTCGAGGTGCTGGTGGACGGAACCCCGTCGGGCTATCAGCGCTTCGCCGAGGAGTACTACGAGACGCCGGCAGATCTCCGGGCGATCAGCGCCGTCTTCGCGCTGGATCCCCTCACGGAAGCTCTGGTCGAGCGGCTCAACCCCGAGACCACCGTGGAGGAGCTGGCGGGGGACATCGTCCAGATCGGCTACCCGAGACTCGCCTGAAGTCGGTTCAGATCAGCCGGCGGTCGTCCACGCGGACCACGCGCAGCCAGCGGTAGCCGTAGCCGTCGAGGTCCACCTCGGTCCGTCCCTGGGCGTCGATGGTGCAGGAGCCGTCCTGCAGCAGGTCGACCAGCCGGACGGTGTCGTCGCAGTCGGCGAACTGCAGCGGCACCGTGACCGCGTCCGGGCCGAGGTTGTGCAGCGCGATCGTCGAGCCGTCGCCCCAGGTGCTGCGGTGCGCGAGGACCGCGGGGTGCGGCTGGTCGAGGATCTCGGCCCGCGCCGACCAGCCGAGCTCCGGGCTCTCGCGGTAGCGGCGGACCAGCAGCTGCACGAAGTTGAGCATCGAGTCCGGGTCGCGGCGCTGGTCGGCCACGTTGACGTGCTCGGGCGAGTACCCGCCCTCGGTGACCGGGCCGGGGAGCGCGCGCTTGGGGGCCTGTGAGAAGCCGCCGTTGGTGCCCGCCGTCCACTGCATCGGCGTCCGGACCGCCATGCGGCCCTCGGCGGCCAGGTTCTCGCCCATGCCGATCTCCTCGCCGTAGAACAGCACGGGCGTGCCGGGCAGCGAGAACAGCAGCGAGTAGACCATCCGGATGCGGCGCGGGTCGCCGTCGAGCATCGTCGGCAGCCGTCGTCGCAGGCCCCGGCCGTACAGCTGCATGTCGGGGTCCGGGCCGAGCGCGTCGAACACCTCCTGGCGCTCCTCGTCGGACAGCTTGTCCAGCGTGAGCTCGTCGTGGTTGCGCACGAACGTGGCCCACTGCGCGTCGTGGGGGATGTCCGGGCGCTGCGAGAGGGCCGTCGCGATCGGGCGCGCGTCCCGCCGGGCGAGCGCGAGGTACAGGCTCTGCATGCCGATGAAGTCGAACTGCAGCGTGAGCTCGTCGCTGTCGGCCTCGCCGCCGCCGAAGTACAGCCGCTGCTCCGGGTACGGCAGGTTGACCTCGCCCATGAGGATCGCGTCGCCCACCCGTCGCGTGAGGAACGAGCGGAGCTCCTTGAGGAAGTCGTGCTTGTGCACCACGTCGTCGCCCGGCGTCTTGGCGGCGTCGGCGAGGAAGAACGGCACGGCGTCCACCCGGAAGCCGCTCAGCCCGAGCTCCGCCCAGTAGCCGATCACCTTCGCGATGGCGTCCCTGACCTGCGGGTTCGCCGTGTTCAGGTCGGGCTGCTGGTGGTAGAAGGTGTGCCGGTACCACTCGCCGGTCGCGTCGTCCTTGGTCCAGATGCCCGTCTCCTTGTCGGGGAAGACCACCTTGTCCTTGGTCGACGGCGGCTTGTCCTTCCGCCACACGTAGAAGTCGCGGTACGGGTTGTCGACGCTCTTGCGCGCCTCCTGGAACCACCGGTGCTTCCACGAGGTGTGGTTGACGACGAGGTCCGCGATCACCCGGATCCCGCGGTCCCGCGCGGTCCGGATCACCTCGACCAGGTCACCGACGTCGCCGAGCCGCGGGTCGACCCCGAGGAAGTCGGAGATGTCGTAGCCGTCGTCGTAGTCCTCGGTCGGGTAGAACGGCATCAGCCACAGGCACGTGACGCCCAGGTCGGCCAGGTGGTCGATCCGCTGCACCAGGCCCGGCAGGTCGCCGACGCCGTCGTCGTTCCAGTCCATGAACGTCTCGACGTCCAGGCAGTAGATGACGGCGTTCTTCCACCACAGGTCACCGGTGTCATGGATCCTCATGGGGTCCGTTCCTACCGGCTGGCGGGCTCCTCCGCGCGGTGAGCGGCCGCGCACAGCCCGATGAACGCCCCCAGCTCGGCCAGCTGCTCGGGCCGGGTGGGCAGGTAGTCGGTCAGGTGGCGGGAGCGCACGAGGACCGCGCACCACTGGGCCCTGGACACCGCGACGTTGAGCCGGTTGCGGTTGAGCAGGAACTCCATGCCGCGCGGCACCTCGTCGGCCGACGACGCGCACGTGGTCACCAGGACGACCGCCGCCTCCTGGCCCTGGAACTTGTCCACCGTGCCCACGCGGACGCCCGTGACGCCGGCGGCCTCGAGCGCGCGGCGGACGGTCCACACCTGCGCGTTGTACGGCGCGACGACCAGCACGTCCTGGCCGGTCAGGGGCCGGTCGGTGCCGGTGTGCGGGTCGGACCAGCGCCGGCCGAGCAGGTCGCGCACCAGGTCGACCACGACGGCCGCCTCCTGCGGGGAGGACACGGCGTTGCCCTCGTGGTCGACCACGACCGTGCGCAGCCCGGGTGCGACTCCGTCGAGCGACCGGTCGGCGGTGTGCGGCACGGCGGCCAGCCGGTCGTCGTAGGAGAGCCGGGACACGGGCGCGCACAGGTCCGGGTGCATCCGCCAGGTGCGGTCGAGGAAGTAGCCGAGCTCGTCGGGAAGGGTCTCGTGGCCCTCCGCCAGCCAGCCCAGGGCGGAGCGGTCGACCGGCGCCGGATGCCGCCCCTGGGTGACCTGGGGCAGCTGCTGCGGGTCGCCCAGCAGCAGCAGGTTGCGGGCGGCCGTCGAGACGGCGACGGTGTCCGCCAGCGCGAACTGCCCGGCCTCGTCGACCACGAGCAGGTCGAAGCCGCCCTCGGGGACGCGGTCCTGGCTGGTGAAGTCCCACTTGGTGCCGCCGACCACGAAGCCGCCCGGCTGCCGGGCGTGGAACGCGGCGGCATGCTTGGCCTGCGGCAACGACTCCCAGACCGCGTCGTCGGGGTGCTGGTCCTGGGCCTTCTTGCCGATCCGGTCCGCGGGGAGCCCCGCGCGGTTCACGGCGCGCAGCATGTTCTCGACCACGGCGTGGGACTGCGCGACGACGCCGACCTTCCAGCCCTGCGCGGCCAGCGCCGCAATGACGTGCCCGCCGGTGTAGGTCTTGCCGGTCCCGGGCGGCCCCTGCACCGCGAGGTAGGAGCCGTCGAGGTCGAGCACGGCGTCGATGATGGCCTCGGTGGTCGCTCCGGCGTCGTCGGGCCGAGGCAGCGCGAGCCCGGTGCGGGACCGCGGGGGGACCCGGCGCAGCAGGTCGACCACGGGCAGCGGGGGGAGCGCGGGCAGACCCGCGGCCACGCCGCCGACGAGCCCGCGGATGGCCTCGACGATGCTCTTGACGCCCGGGCCGGCGGCCGGGGCGAGCGCCATCGGCACGTCCGGCTGCGGGACCGCGCCCGTGGGCAGGCGCTCGCTCACCAGCAGCACGTCCCGCGTGCCCGATGCCGAGTCGTCGGCGGGGCGCGCCGTCACCTCGAGGATGTCCACGCTCGCGGTCCATCCGCGGTGACCCGTGCTGGACGTCTGGGCGTACGGGGGCGGCGGGTCGTACAGCGCGTACGCCGTCCCGCCGGCACGCAGGTCGCTGCCGGGCTCCAGCTGGCCGGTCAGTCGCAGCAGCCGCGCGTAGGTCCGCTTGCCGGCCCCGATGCTCCAGTCCGCGACCACCTCGGGCTTCCCGTCCACGAGCAGCGTGCCCCGGGGGTCCATCCACTCGGCCGGGTCGGCCTGCAGGCGGTCGAAGTGCGCCCACCAGAACGGCTTCGCCTCGCGGGCGTGGTAGCCGACCGCCGCGGCGAGCATCTCCACGGCCTGCCGGTCGCGGAGGTCGGGCAGCGAGCCGGCGCGGGACAGCAGCTCGGTGACCAGCGGGTCCTCCTGCGCCTCCTCGGGCGGCGGCGGGGCGTCGCGATCCGACGGCACCGCGCCCACCGACGCTCCCTGCGCCACCAGCCAGTCGCGCAGCCGCAGGGTGGACACGCAGTCGTACCGGTTGTAGTCGGCGATCTGGTCGAGGCGCTCCTGCCAGGCCGCCCGGTCGCCCGCGTCCCGCAGGTCGCACGCCTCGGCGTACTCGGTGATCGAGTCGGTCGCCGTCGTGACGGCGCCGGTGCGCCCCTCGGACCCCATGTAGAGCGGCTCGAGCTTCTTCAGCGAGTACGAGTCGCTGCCCACCCGCAGGCCGCGCCGCACGGTGGCGTACAGGTCGACGAGGACACCGTCGCGCAGCAGCTGGTCGACGGCGTCCTCGCCCACGCCGTGCCGCCCTGCCAGCCGCAGCAGCGCCGTCCGCTCGTACGGGGCGTAGTGGTAGACGTGCATGCCGGGGTGGGCGGCGCGTCGCTCCGCCACGTAGGCCAGGAAGTCGAGGAACGCCGCCTTCTCCTGCGCCCGCTCGTGCGCCCAGAACGGCCGGAACGCCCCGTCGGCCTCGACCACCCCGAACAGGTACTCCAGCCCCCAGTCCGCCGGCTGGTCCGCGGGGACCGTGTCGTCGGTCCACAGCGGGTCGCCCTCGAAGTCGAAGAAGATGTCGCCGGGGTCCGGCGCGGGCAGCGCCCGAACCGCGTCGGCGTCGACCAGCTCGAACACCAGCGGCTCGGTCGCCGTCGCCTGTCGCACCTGGAGCGCCGCCTGGCGCCGCAGGTTGGCCAGGGTGGCGACGCCGATCCCCGGTACCGGTTCCGCGCTCGCGGCCAGCTGGTCGATCGTGCCGATGCCCGCGGCGGCGAGCCGGGTGCGCTGCGTCGACCTCATCCCGGCCACCAGGAGCACGTCGCGGTGCGCGGCGACCTGCGCGGCGCACACGTCGCACCGGCCGCACGCCCGGTACCGCGGGTCGCCCCAGACGACCGGGGACGCCGACGCGCGGTGCTCGTCGAGGAGGTGCTCGAGGCGCGCGCGGCGCTCGCGGTAGAGCGGGAGCAGGTCGGCCAGGCGGTGGCTGGACCGCGACCGGTCGCCCAGGATCAGGTGCACCTCGGGGGTGGTGGGGACGCCCGAGGTGATCAGCTGGTCCGCGTACGCGGCGAGCTGGAGCAGGGCCGTGACCTTGACGCTCCGGGCCAGCTTGGTGTCGAGCACGGTCCAGCCCCCCGGCTCCCGCACCACGAAGTCGGCCCAGCCGGTGAAGCGCCCGTCGAAGAACCCGGCCTGGTAGACCACATCGGTGGCCGACGACCTGAGCGCCGCGAGCGTCGAGGCGTGCACACCCTCGAGCGCAGCCCGCTCCGACGCCGCGTCGTACCGGGGGCGGGCGATCGTGACCACGCGCTGCGTGGACCGGAGCTCCTGGAGCACGCGGTTCTCGTGCGCGGTGCCGAGGGCCGAGACCCGCTCCAGCATCGCGTCGGCCGCGATCGGCGTGGGCTCCGCGAGGCCGAGCCGGCCGTCGAGGTGGCGCAGCACGGCGAACTCGCAGGCGGCGGCGTTGGCCAGGTCGCTGGGGGACAGGACCAGCGCGCCACCGTCGCCGTCGAGAAGGAACATGCCGCGAGACTAGGTCCCGCCCCGGACATCTGCGGTGCTGCGGCGCGGCCGGGGTCAGGCGCCGACGAACCACGCGGCGATCGCGGCCGCCGACGAGTCCGGGGCGAACGTGTGCACCTCGGTGGCGACGGACGCCAGGTCCTCCAGGTGCCCCTCGGCGTGCCCGGACGACGGGTCCTCCACGGTGTCCCGCGCGTAGACGACGACCGCCGCGGGGAGCCGGTCCGCCTGCGTGGGCCGCAGGATCGGGCTCATCCGCTGCACCGCCTGCCGCGCGGAGCGGCTGCCCGCCAGCACGACGACCACGTCCACCGCGGGCAGCTCGACGCCCTCCTCGATGACCTTCGGCGCCGCGAGGGCCTTGAGGCTCCCGTCGGCGAGCGCGCGCAGGCTGTCGCGTCGGGTCTCCAGGCCGTGGTGGAACGCCTCGGCGGCGATCCCCGCCGACCGGAGCCGGTTCGCGGCGGCGTCGGCGTCGCCCTTGGTGTGCGTGAACACGACGGCGTGGACGGACCGCGCCACCGTCGGCGCCAGACGCGCGAGCGCGTCGAGCTTGGCGGACGAGGTGGCGAGCAGGTCGCGGCGCGTGCTCACGGCGCGCAGGTACGCGCTCGCGCCGGTGGCCGCCGCGCTGTTCTGCTGCCACCGGCCCTGGCACGCCCGCACGTCGTCGAGGAACGTCTCCGGCGCGCAGCCGTGGACCAGCGTCAGGCGCGCCTCGAGCTCGGCGATCTGCGTCGACAGGGCGTCGTGCTCGGCCCGCTCGGTGGCCGGCAGGTCGACCGGGACGAAGGCCAGCCGGAACCGCGCGAGCACGTCCTCCTTGCGGCCGCGCCGGAGGTCGCACCCGTGGTGCACCGTGCCGAAGTACGGCTGCAGGATGTCGTCGACCCCCGCGTCCTGGCGCTCCATCGCCGTGGTCAGCCCGAGCCGCGCCCCGAACCCGGCGCGCAGCGTCTCGGCCGGCCGCGCCGACCCGTACTTGTGCACCTCGTCGGCGATGAGCAGCCCCGACCGCTGCTGCAGGAGGTCGTGCCCGAACGCGGCGCTGACCAGAGACACGAGCACGTCGCACTCGTCGAACGTGTGCGACCACCCGTCCCCGCGGCGCCCGATCGACAGGCCGGGCAGCTGGAGCTCGAGTGCGGCGAACCACTGCTCGAGGAGGTCCGTCGTGGGCACCAGCACCAGGACCTTCTCGCCGCGGGTCAGCGCGTCCCACGCCGCCAGCACCCCCACGACCCCGCGGCCCGGGGCGCTGACCGCCTCGACGATGCCGCGCCGCCCGGTGGCCAGCCACGCGTCCAGCACGTCCTTCTGCCACCGGCGCAGCTGGGGGCCGACGTAGCGGACCTCGCCGCCCGGCGGGAGCGGCCCGCGCTCGACCGGCGGGGCCGCCGCGGGCTGCGGCGCCGGCACCGGGTTGGTGGTCGCGGTCAGGACGACCGGTGGCGCAGCGGCCGGCTCGACGGGAGCCACGGCAGCGACAGTGGGCGGCGCGACGACCGGCGCGGGAGCGATCGGTGCCGGAGCGGGCGGCGTCGCGACGACCGGCGCCGGAGCGGGGGGCGCGGCGACGGTCGGCGCCGGAATGACGGGCGCCGGAGCGGGGGGCGCGGCGACGGCCTGCACCGGAACGAACGGCGCCGGCGCGGGAGGCGTCGCGACCGCCTGCACCGGAACGATCGGCGACGGCGCGGGAGCGGGGGCCGGAGGTGCCGCGACCGGGAGCGCGGCGGGCGGTGCCATCGGGACGGGTGGCGCCGCGGCCGCCACGATCGGCGGCGCGGCCGCGGCCGGACGCTCAGGCGGCACGACCATGACAGGGGGCGCCACGGCGGCGGGGACGGGCGCGACAGGTGCGGCCGGGGCCGGTGCCGCTGCGGCGGCAGCCAGCGCGATCGGCGGGACGAGGTCGGCAGCGGGGACCCGAGCAGCCGCCACCGAGGGCGCAGCGGCGGGCGCCGGTGGCGTCTCGGGCCGGGCGAGGGCCGGGACTCGGACGGGCGGCCGGGCGGCCCGCGGCGGCGTGATCGGCTCGGGCGCGAGCACCGGGATCTCGAACTGGGCGGGCGGCGGGGGCGTGGGCCGCTCCTGGATCCGCACGGACGGACGCCCGGCGAACGCGGCGGCGGGCAGGATGCCGCGCGAGGCGATCGGCTGCTCGACCACGCGGGAAGGGGCCTTCTCACCGAACGACGCCGCGGGCGCCAGGACCTGGGGCGCGGGGTGGTGCGGCGTCGGGATCTGCAGCAGCGACCCGGGGTGGCCGGCGCCGAGGGCCCGCCAGCGCGGCGGCCGGCTGTCGTCGTGCCGGAGCCGGGGGTCGCGGTGCAGCAGCTGCTCGACCTCGGCGGTGGTCAGCCCGGGGTGACCCGCCCGCGCGAGCGCCTGGGCGAGCTCGCGGGCCGTCTGCTCCGGCCGCGCGCTGAGGGCGGCGTGGAGTGCGTCGCTCGGCGTGGACACGACCGCCCTCCTCGACCTCGATCTCCGGGGGCGTCGAGACGGCGCCCACTTGTCTTGTCGGCACCGAGGGGGTCGGAGTTCAGTCGCGCACCGCAGTTTTCGCCACGATCTCGTCGGCGTTGTCGGCGATCCACACCATGAGCGGCAGAAGCCGCGCGACGAGCTCGCCACCCCGCTCGGTGAGCGAGTAGTCGACGCGCGGGGGGATGCTCGCCGTCACCTCGCGGTGCACGATGCCGTCGGACTCGAGGGTCCGCAGGGTCTGGGCGAGCATCTTCTCGCTGATGCCCTCGACGATGCGGCGCAGCTCGCCCCAGCGCATGGTCCGCTCGGACAGGGCGACCAGCAGCAGGACCCCCCACTTGCTGGTCACGTGGTCGAGGACGATCCGCGACGGGCACGCCGCCGGGAGGATTCCGTCCGTCAGGAGCCGGTCCAGTGCGCTGACCTCGTTGCTTACCGTCACGTGCGTACCTTACGCCAAAGTGGGTACCGCCAGTCGGGAAGGTCCTCGACCTCTCGCCGGTTGCGGCCGACGACCAGCAGTCGCACCTCCGAGAGGAACCACCCATGTCTGTCGTCGTCACCGGTGCCACCGGCCATCTCGGCCGCCTCGTCGTCCAGCACCTGCTTGCGGGCGGTCTGCCCGCCGACCAGATCGTCGCCACGGGGCGCCGCACCGAGCGCCTGGCGGACCTCGGGGTGCGGACCGCGACGGCCGACTACGCGGACCCGGCCACGCTCGCGGCGGCGTTCGCCGGCGCCGAGACCGTCGTCCTGGTCTCCGGCAGCGAGCCCGGCGCGCGCGTCGCCCAGCACGCGAACGTCATCGAGGCCGCCCGGGCCGCAGGCGTCCGCCGGCTCGTCTACACCAGCGCGCCGCACGCCGACACGTCCGCCCTGGTGCTCGCGCCCGACCACAAGGCCACCGAGGAGCTGGTGACGGGCTCCGGCCTGGCGTGGACCATCGTCCGCAACAACTGGTACACGGAGAACTACGTGGGTGCGCTCGAGCAGGCGCGGGCCACGGGCGTCCTCCTGTCGAGCACCGGCGACGGCCGCGTGGCCAGCGCCTCGCGCGACGACTACGCGGCGGGCGCGGCGGCGGTGGTGCTCGGCGACGGGCACGAGGGCCGGGTCTACGAGCTCAGCGGCGACGTCGCGTGGACGTTCGACCAGCTGGCCGACGCCATCTCGACCGTGATCGGCGCGCCGGTCGTGCACAAGCACGTCTCGTCCGACGAGCACCGCGCGATCCTGCTCGACGCCGGCCTCGACGAGGGCACGGCGGGGTTCGTCGTGACCCTCGACGCCGACATCCGCCGCGGCGACCTCGCCGACGCGACCGCCGACCTCCGGACGCTCCTCGGCCGCCCGACGACGCCACTGGTCGACGGGCTGCGCGCCGCCATCGGCTGAGCACCCGCTCGGCGGGAATCAGGAGGCGCGCGGCCGGCGGGACCGCGTACCTTCGCACCTCCGCCGAGCAAGGAGAATGACCGCATGACCGCCACGGTGCAGGCCAAGGGAGTCGGGGCCGGCTTCGGCGATCGGGAGCTGTTCTCGGGCGTCGACCTCGTCGTCGCGCCGGGTGACGTCATCGGGCTCGTCGGCCCCAACGGCGCCGGCAAGTCCACGCTGCTGCGGATCCTCGGGGGGAGCCGTCAGCCCGACCAGGGCTCGGTGAGCGTGTCGCCCGCTCACGCGCAGCTCGGGTTCCTGGCGCAGGAGATCGAGCGGCTGGACGGCGAGTCGGTGCGCGCGCACCTCGAGCGCCGCACCGGCGTCGCGCCGGCGCAGGTGGCCATGGACGCGGCCGCGGAGGCGCTGGGCGCGGGGGAGCCGGGCGCCGACGACGCGTTCTCCGAGGCGCTCGAGCGCTGGCTGGCGCTGGGCGGCGCCGACCTGGAGGCGCGGCTGGGCACGGTGGCCGACGACCTCGGGCTCACCGTCGACCTCGACCACCCGATGGCCGCGCTGTCGGGTGGCCAGGCCGCGCGGGTGGGCCTGGCGGCGCTGCTGCTCTCGCGCTACGACCTCTACCTGCTGGACGAACCGACCAACGACCTCGACGCGGCCGGCCTGGACCGGCTCGAGGAGTTCGTCGAGCGGTCGGAGGCCGCGATCGTCGTCGTCAGCCACGACCGCGAGTTCCTCAGCCGCACGGTGACGGCGGTGGTCGAGATCGACCGCAGCCTGCAGCGGGTCTCGACGTACGGCGGCAGCTACGACTCCTACCTCGAGGAGCGCTCGATCGCGCGGCGCCGGGCGCGGGAGGCGTACGAGGGGTACTCGTCGCGGCTGGACGCTCTCAACGCGCGCGCCCGCATGCAGCGCGCGTGGATGGAGAAGGGCGTGCGCAACGCCCGGCGCAAGGCCACGGACAACGACAAGCACGTCAAGCACCACCGCGGCGAGACGTCGGAGAAGCAGGCGGCCAAGGCCCGGCAGACCGACAAGATGATCGCCCGCCTCGACGTGGTCGAGGAGCCCCGCAAGGAGTGGCAGCTGCAGATGACGATCGCCGCCGCCGGCCGGTCGGGGTCCGTCGTCGCCGTCGCGCGGCACGCCGTCGTCACCCGCGGCGGGTTCACGCTCGGGCCGGTCGACCTGCAGCTGGACTGGCGCGACCGGGTCGCGGTCACCGGCCCCAACGGCTCCGGCAAGTCCACGCTGCTCGCGGTCCTGCTCGGCCGGCTCGAGCTGACGTCGGGGGCCGTGGACCTGGGGTCGGGCGTGCTGGTGGGCGAGGTCGACCAGGCGCGGCGGGCCTTCGAGGGTGACGAGCCGCTGGGTGAGGCCTTCGCCCGCGAGGTGCCCGACTGGCCCACCGCCGACGTCCGCACGCTCCTGGCCAAGTTCGGCCTGGGTGGTCATCACATCCACCGTCCCGCGTCGTCCCAGTCGCCCGGCGAGCGGACCCGCGCCGCCCTCGCCCTCCTGCAGGCCCGCGGGGTCAACCTGCTGGTGCTCGACGAGCCGACCAACCACCTCGACCTGCCGGCGATCGAGCAGCTGGAGTCGGCGCTCGACACGTTCGACGGCACGATCCTGCTGGTCACGCACGACCGTCGCATGCTCGAGACCGTCCGGCTGACCCGCCGGTGGCACGTCGAGGACGGCCGGGTCACCGAGGTCACGCCCGACTGACCCCCTCGAGTACGCCGCGCGAGAGGCGCCCAGGCCGGGGATACGCTCGGGCGGTTCGCAGGAGCGCCGACGACGAGGACGGTTCATGACCCAGCAGGCCCCTATCCGGTTCGGCGTGGTCGGCAGCGGCTGGCGGGCGGAGTTCTTCGTCCGCATGGCGCGGCTCATGCCGGAGCGGTTCCAGGTCACCGGCGTGGTCACGCGGTCGGCCGAGCGCGGCGCGGAGGTCGAGCGGTCGTGGGGCGTGCCCACCGTGCGGACCATCGAGGAGCTGGTGACCGGCGCCGTTCCCGGCGGTGGCACGGACCGCCCCGAGCTCGTCGTGGTCTCGACGCCCTGGCCGGTGACGCCCGAGGCGACCCGCGAGCTGGTGTCGCTCGGCATCCCGGTGCTGGCCGAGACGCCGCCCGCGCCCGACGCCGACGGGCTGCGCGAGCTCTGGGCGGACGTCGGCTCGTCCGGCCTGGTGCAGGTGGCCGAGCACAGCCCGTCGATGCCCTCGCACGCCGCCCGGATCGCCGCCGTGGAGGCCGGCGTGATCGGGCAGCCGACGAGCGTACAGATCAGCTCGACGCATCTGTACCACGCGGTCGGCCTCATCCGTCGGCTGCTCCGGGTCGGTCGTGACGAGGTCTCCGTGCGGGCCTCGGTGTTCACCGCACCCCTGCTGGCGCCCCTCGTCCGCGACGGCTGGACCGGGACCACCGAGCCGGCCGACGCCTGGAACATCCTGGCGACGCTCGACTTCGGCGACGGCCGCAGCGCGCTGTACGACTTCACGGACAACCAGTGGCACAACCCGCTGCGCACCAACCGGATCGTCATCCGCGGCTCGCACGGCGAGATCGTCGACGACGCGGTGACACGCTGGGTGGACGAACGGACGGTGCTCACGTCGCCGATCGTGCGCCGGGTCTCCGGGCTGGAGCAGAACCTCGACGGGTTCGACCTCGAGCACCTGAGCCTGGACGGGCGCGTGCTCTACCGGAACGCGTTCGAGGGGGCCCGGCTGGCCGACGACGACATCGCCGTGGCCGCGCTGCTGGACGCGACCGGCGCGTGGGTGCGGGGAGACGGTCCGCCGCCGTACCCCCTGGCCGACGGCTGCCAGGACCACCTGCTGGGGCTGGCGATCGAGGAGGCCGGGCGCACCGGCGCGACGGTCCGCACGGCCCGGGAGGCCTGGGCCGACGCGTAGGGGAGGGTGAGGTCAGCGCTCCGAGAAGCGGCCGACCTCGCTCACGTCGTCGTGCCGGAGCTCGAACCAGACGGCCTTGGCCGCCTCGCCCTGCTCGACGGAAGTGCCCCAGCTCGAGGCCAGGCGGTCGACGAACATCACCCCGCGGCCGCCGAGGGCGGTCGGGGAGGGGTCGCGGACCACGGGCACCTCGCGGACGCCGTCGGTGACCTCGACCCGCGTGCGCTCGTCGTCGACGTGCACGCGCAGGGTGACCGGCGGGTCGGCGTGCGCGACGGCGTTGGTGACCAGCTCGCTGACCAGCAGGACGAGCAGGTCGAGGCGCCCGTCGTCGACGCCGGCCTCGGCCAGCCGGTCCCGCGCCCAGTGCCGGGCGGGCGCGATCGCGGAGAGCGCGGGCGTCACGGCCGTCTCGGCGTACATCGGGAGCCTTCCGGTGAGTGGGACGGGCACGAAGGGCTCCACGGCCTTCCGTCGGTCCCCGCCACGGTCGTGCACATCCGATGATTCGGCAACCTGAACACCTCCCTGACGGCCGTTTCGGCGCATCACGGCTGCGACCATGGAGCAGTGCCACCCACTCCCACCGCACGTCAGAGCCCGTCGAAGTCCCAGATCCGGCGCTGGCGCCAGTACCTCGCCGACGAGCGCGCCGAGGCAGCCGTCTACCGGGACATCGCTTCGCGCCGCACCGGCGAGGAGCGCGAGATCCTGCTCGCCCTGGCCGACGCCGAGGGCCGCCACGAGCAGCACTGGCTGGACCTGCTGGGCGACGACGTCGGCCGGCCGCTGCGCGGCGACTTCCGCACGCGCACCCTCGGGTTCCTGGCTCGCCGGTTCGGCTCGGTGTTCGTCCTGGCGCTCGCGCAGCGGGCCGAGGCGCGGTCCGGGTACGACGGCGACGACGACGCCACCCCGACCATGGCCGCCGACGAGGCGATCCACGAGGAGGTCGTGCGCGGCCTGGCCACGCGCGGGCGCAACCGCATCTCGGGCACGTTCCGGGCCGCGGTGTTCGGCGCCAACGACGGCCTGGTGAGCAACCTCGCGCTGGTGCTCGGCATCGGCGCCAGCGGGGCGTCGACGGCGACCGTGCTGCTCACCGGGCTGGCCGGCCTGCTCGCGGGCGCCCTGTCGATGGGTGCCGGCGAGTACGTGTCGGTGCGCTCGCAGCGGGAGCTGCTCGAGGCGTCGCGCCCCGGGCAGGCCGCCCGCGCCGCGCTGCCGCACCTGGACGTCGACGCCAACGAGCTCGCGCTGGTCTACCGGGCGCGGGGCATGGAGCCCGCGGACGCGCAGGCCCGCGCCGACGAGGTGCTGCGCTCGCTGGACCAGGCCGACGCGCTCGTCGAGGCCGCGCCCGACGACGAGGTCGACGAGCACGAGTCGGTCGGCACGGCCGTGGGCGCCTCGGCCGCGAGCTTCTGCTTCTTCGCGTCCGGCGCCGCCATCCCGGTGCTCCCCTACCTGCTCGGTGCCGAGGGGCTGACGGCCGTCGTGTGGGCCTCGCTGCTGGTCGGGCTCGCGCTGCTGGCCACCGGCGCGACCGTCGGCGTGCTGTCGGGCGCCTCGCCGGCGAAGCGTGCGCTGCGGCAGCTGGCCATCGGGTACGGCGCCGCCGCGGCCACCTACCTGCTCGGCCTGGCGTTCGGCGGGACCGTGTGACGTGCACCATGCGGATTAGGTTTGGCAAACCTTAGTTAGGTCACGCTAACCTGCACGCGTGACCTCCTCCGACGCCCTCCGCGGCGACGACCTGACGCTCGCGTACCACGGCACGGTCGTGGTCACGTCGGCCCACCTGCGGCTGCCGCCCGGCCAGGTCACGGCCCTCGTCGGCCCGAACGGCTCGGGCAAGTCGACGCTGCTGCGGGCGCTCGCCCGGCTGCACACCCCGGACAGCGGGACGGTCAGCCTGCCCGACGTCCCCGACGCGCACACCCTGTCGGCCAAGGACTTCGCCCGCCGCGTGACCCTGCTGTCCCAGTCGCGCCCGACGCCGTCGGGGGTCAGCGTCCGCGACGTCGTCGGCTACGGCCGGCACCCGTACCGCGGGCGCTGGCGCCAGGACGACGCCGACGGGCCCCGCGCGATCGCCTGGGCCCTGGAGGTCACGGGCGTCGAGGCCATGGCGGACCGAGCCGTCGACGAGCTGTCCGGCGGCGAGCTGCAGCGCGTCTGGCTGGCCACCTGCCTGGCGCAGGACACCCGCGTGCTGCTCCTCGACGAGCCCACGACGTACCTCGACCTGCGCTACCAGGTCGAGATCCTCGACCTGGTGCGGGACCTCGCCGACGACCACGGCGTCGCCGTCGGCGTCGTCCTGCACGACCTCGACCAGGCCGCGGCCGTCGCCGACCGCGTCGTGCTGCTGCGCCGCGGTGTCGTCGTCGGCTCCGGCCTGCCGCACGAGGTGCTCACCGCCGACGCCCTGACCGAGACGTACGGCATCCGCATCGAGGTGACCCGCGATGAGGGCAGCGGGCGCGTGCGCACGCACCCCGTCGGCAGGCACACGCACCGCTCGCACCTGACCACGGTCTAGCCACCCCGTTCACCCGACCCAGAGGACACCCCTGTGCGCACCCTGACCCTGCCCGCCCTGCTCGTCGGCACCGCCCTGCTGCTCGCCGCCTGCGGCACCACGGACGAGGCGGCCGCCGACGCGCCGTCCGGCTCGGCGTCCGCCGCCGGCGGCCCCGTCACGATCACCGACGACCGCGACACCGTCGAGCTCGACGCGCCCGCCACCCGGGTGGTCTCGCTGGAGTGGGGCCTGACCGAGAACCTGCTCACGCTCGGCGTCACGCCGGTGGGCGCCGCCGACGTCGCGGGCTACAACACGTGGGACACCGTGGTGCCGCTCGACGCGTCGACGCCCGACGTCGGCTTCCGCGGTGAGCCGTCGCTGGACGCCATCGCGGCGCTCGACCCCGACCTCGTGGTCACCACGACGGACCTGCCTGCCGAGGTCATCGAGCAGATCGAGGCCCAGTACCCGGTGATCGCGCTGCGCGGCTCGGACGCCACCGACCCGATCGGCAAGATGCGCAGCACCCTCGAGATCCTGGGCGACGCGACCGGCACCGCGGACGAGGCCGACGCGGCCCTGGCCGAGTTCGACGCCACCGTCGCCGACGCCAAGGACGAGCTCGCCGCGGCGGGCAAGGCGGGCGCGTCCTTCACGTTCGCCGACGGCTGGGTGGCCGACGGCGCCGTCTCGATCCGCATGTACACGCCCGGCTCGTACCTCGGCGGGGTGGCGGAGCTGCTGGGCCTGAGCAACGCCTGGACCGGCGAGGGCGACCCGGACTACGGCCTCGCGCAGACCGACGTCGAGGGACTGACCGGCCTGGGCGACCTCCACTTCCTCTATGTGGGGAACGACACCGACGACGCCTTCAAGGACGGCCTGACCGGGAACGCGATCTGGGAGCAGCTGCCGTTCGTCGTCGCCGGCCACACGACGCGCCTGCCGGACGGCATCTGGATGTTCGGCGGGCCGCGGTCGGGGGCGGCGTTCGTCGACGCCGCGGTCGACGCCGTCACGGCCTGACGCCCAGCCGCCACGCCCTACCCGACCGCTACCGCAGCCAGGGAGCCCACACGCATGAGCGTCGATGCACCGATGGATGCGGGATCCGCCGTGCCGAATACCGCGAGTCCTGCCTCCATCCCTGCACCCACGGCACCCGTGGCCGACCCGTCGAGTCCGTCGCGGCGCCGCGGGCGGGTGGTCGCGGTGTTCGTCGTCGCGCTCGTCGCGGTGCTGCTGCTCGCGGCCGCCGACCTCACGCTCGGCACCTCGCGCGTCGGGCTGGGGGACCTGCTCGGCCTGCTCACGGGCTCGCGGGACGACGAGGCCCTGGCAGTGCTGGTCGCGTCGCGCGCGCCGCGGGTGCTGGCGGGGCTGCTGGTCGGCGGCGCGCTGGGCCTGTCCGGCAGCGCGCTGCAGTCGGTCGCCCGCAACCCGCTGGCCTCGCCCGACACCCTGGCGGTCAACGCCGGCGCCTACTTCACGGTGGTGCTCGCGGCGGTCACCGGGTTCGCGCTGCCGTTCGCGGTCAACGGTGCGCTAGCGTTCGTCGGCGGCCTCGCGGCGGCGGCGCTCGTGCTCGCGATCGCGCGCGGTGGCGCCGAGGGGCCGACCCGGCTGGTGCTGGCGGGTTCCGCCACCATGCTCGCGCTCTCGTCGCTGACGATCCTGCTGATGATCCTGTTCGAGCAGGAGACGCAGGGCATGTTCGCCTGGGGCGAGGGCTCCATCGTGCAGTCGGGCACGGACAAGGTGGTGCAGGCCGCTCCCGTGGTCCTCGTGGTCGGGATCGCGCTGGTGGCCTGGGCGCGCCGGCTCGACGTGCTGGCGCTCGGCGACGACACCGCGTCGGTGCTCGGGCTGGACGTCCGGCGCACGCGCGTGGTCACCGTCCTGCTGGCCGTGCTGCTCGCCGCGCTCGCGGTCACGGTCGCCGGGCCCATCGGGTTCGTCGGGCTCAGCGCGCCCGTGATCGCCCGGCTGGTCGCGGCGCGCATCCCGGGGCTCGCGCGGCACCGGCTGCTGCTCCCGCTGGCGGCCCTGAGCGGTTGCGTGGTGGTCCTGGCCGCCGACGTGCTGCTGCGGGTCGCGGTCCCGGGCATCGCGGGCGTCGCCATCCCGACCGGCGTCGTCACCACGCTCTTCGGCGCGGCGGTCATGGTCTGGCTCGCCCGCCGCCTGCGCGACTCCGGCCCGGCGCGCAGCACCGCCGCCGTCGGGGCGCACCCGGCGTCGCGGACGCGCGTCGCGGTGGTCGTCGGCACCCTCGTCGTCGCCGTGGTCGCCGCGCTCGTCGCCGGCTTCCTGCTGGGCGACCGGCTGCTGCTCCTGGGCGACGTGGCCCAGTGGTTCGGCGGGGTGAGCGGTCGCCAGGTCACCTTCGTGCTCGACCAGCGCACCCCGCGGGTCCTTGCGGCCCTGCTGGCGGGCGCGGCCCTGGGGCTGGCCGGCACCACGGTGCAAGCCGTCGCGCGCAACCCCCTCGCCGAGCCGGGCCTGCTCGGCATCACCGGGGGCGCCGGGGTCGGCGCGGTGCTGGCGCTCGTGCTCGTGCCGGGCGCGAGCATCTGGATCGTGTCGGCGGCGGCCTGCGTCGGCGCGCTGGCCACGTTCGCGCTCGTCTACGCGCTGGCCAACCGGCGCGGGCTCAGCTCCGACCGGCTGGTGCTCGTCGGCATCGGCGTCTCGGCGGTGGCCACGTCGCTCATCACGCTCGTCGTCGTGCTCACCAACCCGTGGAACACGACCATGGCGCTGACGTGGCTGTCGGGCTCGACGTACGGCCGGACCGCCGCGCAGGTGTGGCCGGTGGCGATCGCGCTCGTGCTCCTGACCCCGCTGGTGCTCCGCTGGCGTCGGGACCTCGACGTGCTGGCGGTCGACGACGACGTGGCCCGCGTGCTGGGCGTGCAGCTCGAGCGGACGCGGCTCGGCCTGCTCACCGTGACCGCGCTGCTCACGGCGGCGTCGGTGTCCGCGATCGGCGTGGTCGGGTTCGTCGGGCTGATCGCTCCGCACCTGGCGCGGTCGCTGGTCGGCTCGTCGCACACCCGCGTCGTCCCGGTCGCCGCGCTGCTCGGCGCCCTGCTGGTCAGCATCGCCGACACCCTCGGCCGCACCGTCATCGCCCCCGCGCAGATCCCGGCCGGCCTGCTCACGGCCATGATCGGCGCGCCCTACTTCATCTCGCTGCTGTGGCGGACCCGGAGGAGCGCACTGTGACGAACACCCCGGTGAGGGAAGCCTCACCTTCCTCTACCCTGGACCCCGTGTCCGCCCCGGTCGAAGCCCCCGCGCTTCCCTTCCGCATGTTCGCCGTGCAGGTCGCCGCGGTGCAGACCCTGTGCCCGAGCGTGCTCCGCGTGACGTTCACCGGCGACGACCTGGACCGGTTCGCCGACAACGGCTTCGACCAGCGCATCAAGTTCTTCCTGCCGCTCGAGGGGTCGTCCTACGACGCGCTGCTGAGCCTGTCGGACAGCGCCGACTGGTACGGCCGCTGGCGCGCGATGCCCGACCACCTGCGGCACCCGATCCGCACGTACACGGCCCGGGGGGTCCGCCAGGACCGCCGCGAGGTCGACGTCGACATCGTGCTGCACGGCGACCTGGGCCCGGCCTCCCGCTGGGCCCTCGGCGCGGCGCCCGGCGACGACCTGGTGATCCTCGGTCCCAACGCCGAGGCCGGTGGGCCGCACGGCGGCGTCGACTTCGTGCCCCCGCCCCGCACCGACCGCCTGCTCATCGCCGGCGACGAGACTGCCCTGCCCGCCATCGCGGGCATCCTGGAGCGACTGCCCGCCGACACGCGCGGCGAGGCGCTCATCGAGATGCCCCTGTCCGGCGATCGTCTGCCGCTGCACACGCCGGACGGGGTGACGGTCCGCTGGTACGGCCGAGACGGCCGCGCGCACGGCGAGCTGCTGGTCCCCGCGGTGCAGGCCGCCTGCGCCCGCCTGCTGCCCGGCCAGGCGCCCGTGCCCGACACGGAGCTCGAGGACGTCGACATCGACGCCGGGCTGCTGTGGGAGGTGCCGGTCGACGCGTCCGGCGCACCCCTGCGGGCAGACGCCGCGCTCTACGCCTGGCTCGCCGGCGAGGCGGCCGTGATCAAGACCCTGCGCCGGCACCTGGTGGCCGAGTGCGGGGTGGACCGCAAGGCCGTGGCGTTCATGGGGTACTGGCGCGCGGGGCGGTCGGAGGCGAACTGAGCGACTGACGGCGTGACCGTGGGTGTCAGTCGCCCGGCTGGGCGTGCGCGTCGGCGTTCCGCGCCTGCCACTGCGCCGCCAGCAGGCGCAGCACCTGGATCGCCATCGCCGCGAGGATCCACCAGCTCGCCGCCCAGACCGCGACGGCGCCGACGGCGAGGCCGACGACCAGCCAGATCATCCGTCGGCGGGTGCTCATGTCCGCGGGACGGGTCATGCGGGAAACCTATCCGGAGCGGCCGCCGCGCACGGGGGCTTTCGTCACGCTGGCGCCCCCGTAGCATCGGCGGGTGCCCCCCAGATCGCCGTTGCCGGCTCGGCACGGCCTCAGCGCCGCCTGGCTGCGCACGCCGGACCGCTCCCCGGAGCACGCGTGGCCGACGATGGGCGACTGGCTGCGGGACCGGCTGCCCGAGTTCGTCGACGTCGCCGGCATGCTCGAGGACGAGCGGTTCGTCACCGGCGACGGCCTTGCGGTGCGCGCGGAGGACCCCTACGCCCCGCACCAGTTCGTGTGGTTCCACCGCGACCTGCGCGACGAGCCCGAGGTGACGGCGCCGATCCACGTGGTGCACCGCGACGAGCGGCTCGTGGTCGTCGACAAGCCGGCGTTCCTGTCCTCGATCCCGCGCGGGCGGCACGTGCGGCAGAGCGTCGTCGTCCGGCTGCGGGCCGAGCTGGGCCTGCCGGACCTGTCCCCGCTGCACCGGCTTGACCGGGTGACGTCCGGCCTGCTGATGCTGGCGACCGAGCCCCGGTGGCGCGGGCCCTACCAGAGCCTGTTCGAGCACCGGGCGGTGGCCAAGACGTACTGGGCGCTGGCGCCGCTGCGCGAGGACCTGACCCTCCCGGTCGTGGTCCGCAACCACCTCCACAAGGAGCGCGGGTCCTGGCAGGCCGAGGTGGTGCCGGGCGCCCCGGTCAACGCCGAGACGCTCGTGGAGCTGGAGTCGGTGGTGGACGGCCGCGGGGTCTACCGCCTCACGCCCCGCACGGGCCGCACCCACCAGCTGCGCGTGCACCTGTGGGGGCTCGGCATCCCGATCGTCGACGACCCGCTGTACCCCGAGGTGCGCGACGTCGAGGTCGACGACTTCAGCCGACCGCTGCAGCTGCTCGCCGGCGAGCTCGCGTTCACCGACCCGGTCGACGGCAGCCCGCGGCGGTTCCGCAGCGTGCGGCGCCTGCCGGTCAGCGCCTACGCCTGAGGCAGGGTCGCGGCCCACGCGCGGGCGCGCTCGGTCTCGCCGTCGGTGAGCGGCCCGGTGGTGCCGGCCACCACGAAGTCGGTGCCGTGCCGGGCGGGCACGCCGCGGCGCCGCAGGAGCTTGACCGCGGCCTTGCCGGCGGACCCCGAGAACGCGCCGGGGACCTTCGTCGCGAACGTGACTACTGGGGTGCTCGACGCCGGCAGCGTGCCGATCCACTCGCGCAGGCCTGAGCCCGCGGGTGGCGCGCCGCGGTCGACCGCCTGGCCCCGCGACCGGGGCGTCGGGAGGCCCAGGTTGTGCGTCGGCGCACCGGCCAGCACGAGGTCGGCGCCGGACAGGTCCGCCGGGGCCGACGCCGCGTCGGCCAGCTCCGCCTCGACGCCGTCCTCCCGCAGCCGGTCGGCGACGGCCTGCGCGACCGCTCGGGTGTTGCCGAACAGCGACTCCACGACGATGAGCACTCGCATGTCAGCCCGCCTGCCAGGCCGGGTTGCCCGCCGTGACCGCCTCGAGCGCGGCACCGAGCACCACGCCGGCGCAGACCAGCGTCGTGACGGCGATGGCGGCGACGACGACCGCCCACACCCGCCGGCCGTCGCTCGCCGGGCGCAGAGGCCCCCAGACGGTCGCCAGGGCCGCCACCAGGAGGAAGAAGACCGCCGTGGTCAGCGCGTCGGAGCCGTGGCCGTGCGCCCGCGCGGCTGTCACCTCCGCCGGCTGCCCCACGTCCTCGACGGAGGACAGGAGCGTCGCACCGGCCTCACCCGCGACGATGACCGCGGCGAACGCCAGGACGACCAGCGCGACGAGCGGCCAGCGCAGCACCCGGCGGGTCGGGGGAGCGGCGGCGTAGACGAGCGCGGCCAGCGCCGCGAGCACGGACAGCAGCAGGGCGAGCAGGCCGGCGACCGCATGGGCAGGCACGGGCGCCTCCTGGGATGTTGAGACATGATGTCTCATGCAGAATAGACATCATGTCTCAGACCAGTCAACGGCCCGGCGGGGCCGGCGGTCGCGTGCTCGACGCGGCGGTCGACCTCATCCGGCAGCGCGGCCTCACCGTCGGTCTGGACCACATCAGCCTCGAGGAGGCCATCGCCGCGTCCGGGGTGTCCCGCGCGACCGCCTACCGGCACTGGCCCACCAAGGCCGACTTCCTGCGCCAGGTGCTGCTCCGCGTGGTGCGCGACGCCGAGCTCGAGCCCGAGTCGGACGCCGACATCGCCGCGATCCGCGACCTCGTCGCCCAGCACCGGGACATCCTCGCGACGCCAGAGGGCCGGCGGACCCTCGTCGTCGAGAGCCTGCGGGTGGCCACCGAGGGCGACTTCCGTCGCCTGGCGGGCTCGACGGCGTGGCGTGACCACCTCGCGCTGCGCGCCACCTGCTCGAGCCTGCCACCCGGCGAGCTGCGCGACACCGTCGCCGCCGAGCTGGCCCGCTCCGAGCGGGCCTTCACCGAGCGCCGCGCGCGCGTCTACGCCCGGCTGCCCGGCGTCGTCGGCTACCGCCTGGTCCCGTGGCTCGACCCGGGCACGGGGTTCACCCTCATGGCCGAGGCCACCGGCGCGCTCATGAGCGGCCTCGTCGCCCGCGCGGCGATCGTGCCTCCGCGTCCGCCGGCGCTGATGCGCGCGCTGGGGTCCGCCACGCAGTCGTCGTGGACCACCGAGTCCTACGCCGTCGTCGCGACCGTCCTGTCCTACCTCGAGCCGGACCCCGACGTCGTGTGGGACGAGCAGCGGGTGGACGCGGCGATCGACCGCTCGTTCGACCTCGAGAACGAGGCCCGGCGCCTGCGGTCCCGCTAGCCCGCGGGCCCCGATCCGCCGCGCGCTGACGCGGATCCCTGCCTACGCTCGGACCTTCGGACGAGCGACGGAGGTCACGCATGAAGAGGGTCGTGTTTCTCGCCGGCGTCGGCGCGGGGTACCTGTTCGGCACCCCGTCGGGCCGGCGTCAGCTGGCGAAGTTCAAGGTCTGGGCCACCGACGTCTGGCAGGACCCGCGCGTGCAGGAGTACGTGCAGGAGTACGAGGGCAAGGCGACCGAGTTCGCGAAGCAGCAGGGCGCGGCGCTGTGGGAGAAGGCCGTCGACACGGCCTCGGGTGCGATGTCCGGCTCGACCACCAAGTACGACGCGGACGAGATCGTCGTCGAGCCGCTCCTGGACGCCGACGACGCGAACCCCGGGCGGCCGTGACCCCCACCCCGCTGCCGGTCGCGCCCGGCCAGGAGTCGGTCTGGGACTACCCCCGGCCGCCGCGCGTCGAGGCCACGACCGAGCTGGTCGTCGTCACGTTCGACGGGCACCCGGTGGTGTCGACCACGGACGCGGTGCGCGTGCTGGAGACCAGCCACCCGCCCGTCTACTACCTGCCCGTCGACGCCTTCGAGCCCGGCGTGCTCGAGGCCGCCGTCGGGTCGTCGGTCTGCGAGTACAAGGGCGTCGCCGCGTACGTGTCGGTGCGCGTCGGCGACCGCCTGCTCTCCCGCGTCGGCTGGACGTACCCGACGCCGCTGCCGGGCTACGAGGTGCTGGCCGACCGCGTCGCGCTGTACGCGAACGACCTCACCTGCACGGTCGACGGCGAGCGGGTGCAGCCCCAGGCCGGCGGGTTCTACGGCGGGTGGATCACGTCCCGCGTCGTCGGCCCGTTCAAGGGAACGCCGGGCTCGCGCGGCTGGTGACGCCCCTCCCGGCCAGGTCAGTGCGCTGCAGCCAGCAGGCGGAGGGCCTCGTCGGCGACCTGGTCCGGGGTCCCGACGACGGGCACGACGACGCCGTCCTCGTCGGGACCCAGCGGCTCCAGGGTGGCCAGCTGGCTCGCCAGCAGCGTCGGTGGCATGAAGTGGCCCTCACGGACGGCGAGCCGGCGCGTCAGCTCGTCGTCGGGGACCACCAGGTGCACGAACCGCACGCGGCCCTCGGCGGTGCGCAGGACGTCGCGGTACGAGCGGCGCAGCGCCGAGCACGTGACCACCGTCGACCCGCCCGCGGCGTTCATCGCGTCGCGGATCGCGCGCAGCCACGGGGCGCGGTCGTCGTCGGTCAGCGCTCGGCCCGCGCGCATGGCCTCGACGTTCGCGCGCGGGTGGAGGTCGTCGCCCTCGATCAGCGGCCGCCCGAGCCGCTCCGCGAGGAGTGCGGCGGTGGTCGACTTGCCGGTGCCGGACACCCCCATGACGACGAGGTGCTCGGGCGCGCTGGTCACGGTGCCAGCCTCGCACGCGCGACCCGTGCGCCGGGCCTTCGCGCCGGGCCTCGCCGCCTGCGCCGCGAGATCGTGAGTTTCCGACGAGGTCGTGAGTCGCAACTGACGACCTCGTCGGCAACTCACGACCTCGCCCCCGGGATCTCGCACGCCGCCCCGAGACCGCCGACCTCGCCCGCGGGACCGCCGACGTCGCCGCGGGACGCACCCCGTCGCCCCGTGACCGACGACGTCGACGCGAGCCGTGGACGCCGCCCCGGGCCGCGTCGCTCGGGCAACTAAACTCGCCCGATGCCCTCGTTCGTCGTCGACACGACACCTCTGCGCGCCAGCCCGGCGTTCCGGCGGCTGTGGTGGGGGCTGTCGATCTCGAACCTGGGCGCGCAGCTGACCGTCGTCGCGGTCGGGCTGCAGGTGTACGCGCTCACGCGGTCGACGGCGTCCGTCGGCATCCTCGGGCTCTGCGCCCTCGTGCCGCTCGTGTTCTTCGGCCTGTACGGCGGCGCGATCTCGGACCACTACGACCGCCGCAAGGTCGCGCTGGTGGCGTCGTTCGTCGCGTGGGGCGCCACCATCGGGCTGGCCCTGCAGGCGTGGCTGGGCAACTCGCAGGTGTGGGTGCTGTTCGCGCTGGTCGCTGTGCAGTCGGGGGCGTTCGCGGTGAACGCGCCGGCGCGGTCGGCCATCATCCCGCGGCTGCTGGACCCCAAGCTGATGCCCGCGGCGAACGCCCTGCAGACCCTCGGGTTCAGCGTGGCGTTCACGGTCGGGCCGCTGCTGGGTGCCGCGCTGGTCGCCGCGTTCGACTACGGCGTCGCCTACACGCTCGACGCGCTGCTGTTCACGGCGGCCCTCGCGGCGGTGTTCCGCCTGCCCCCGCAGCCGCCCGAGCACTCCGAGACGCGGCGGGAGCGGGCCGGACTGGCGTCGGTGGTCGACGGGTTCCGGTACCTGGGCACGCAGCGGAACGTGCGCATGACGTTCGCGGTCGACCTCGTGGCCATGATCACCTCGTCGCCGCGCGTGCTCTTCCCCGCGGTCGGCCTGGTCTACCTCGGCGGGGGCGCGACGACCACCGGCGTGATGGCCGCGTCCGCGGCGGTCGGCGTCGGCCTCGCGGGACTCTTCTCGGGCGGCCTGACCCGGATCCGCTGGCAGGGCCGGATCATCGCCGTGGCCATCACGGTCTGGGGGCTGGCGATCGCCGGCTTCGGGCTGGTGCTGGTCCTCGCGGGGCAGTCGCACCCCGACCAGGTGCTCTGGCTCGCGCTCGCGCTCGCGGTCCTCATGCTGGTGGTCGCGGGCGCGGCCGACGCGATCAGCTCGGTGTTCCGGCAGACGATCCTGCAGACCGCGACGCCGGACGACATGCGCGGGCGGCTGCAAGGCGTGTTCATCGTCGTGGTCGCGGGCGGCCCGCGGCTGGGCGAGGCGCTGCTCGGCGGGGCGGCGTCGAAGATTGGCGAGGGCTGGGCGGCCGTCGTCGGCGGCTGCCTGTGCGTGGTGCTCCTGTGGGTGCTCGTGCGGACGCAGCGCTCGTTCTGGGACTACGACGCCCGGCATCCCGTCCCCTAGGGCCGGGCCAGCGCCTCCAGCGCCCGGTGCAGGTTGGCCGTGACCGCCGCGCGGTGGGGCTCCACCCAGTCGCCCTCGAACCTGCGCGGCGTGATCTCGATCATCATCACGAGGCACAGCCGCATCCGGTAGAGCTCGAGCCGGGTGACGGCCGACGCGCTCGTGACGTCGAGCCCCGGCCCGTACCCCTCGAGCAGCTCGGGCGTCCCGACGGACCGGCTCATGGGGTCGACCCCCACCAGGTCCGCCAGCGGGTCGCCCCAGAACGCGCGCTCCGGGTCGATGATGCCGACCACCTGGCCGGTGGCGGGCTCGACGAAGACGTTGCCGGCCCAGAGGTCGGTGTGCACGAGGGACGGCCGCTCCACGTCCGCGAGCGTGTGGCCGTGCCGGGACATGGCGTCGCGCACCGCCGCTGCCGGCACCGCGACCGACCAGCGCGCGGCGTCGTCGAGCAGCTCGTCGATCATCGCCCCGAACGACTCGCGCCAGGTGCCGGCCTGCCGCCCGCAGGGGTACCCGAACGCCGGGCCGGTGACCGCGTGCAGGGCCGCGAGCACGGCGCCGACGTCGCGCATGGCTCGCGGGTCGTCCTGGTCGAGGCCGGAGTCCACCAGGGGCACGCCCGGCAGGTGACTGACCACGAGGGCGTCGCTGGGCACCAGGGTCCGGGAGAAGTCCGTCAGCAGCACCTGCGGCATGCGCAGGGCGGGCAGCGACGCGGCGAGGCCGTAGACCAGCGCCTCGGCCCGCAGGAGGTCGTGCTCGTAGGCCAGCAGCTGGTCGGTGCCCACCGGGGCGGTCTTCACCACCACGCGGGAGCCGTCGGTCAGGGTCACGCGGTAGGTGGTGGCGAACTGGCCGCCCGTGAGCAGCTCGGCGGAGGCCAGCTCCCCCAGGGGGCGGACGAGGTCGGGGAGAGCGTCGATCACGGCCCGAGGGTACCCACGGTCCGCGTGGGCTCGACGGACTCCGCCACCTCGCACGCCGCGACAGCCGCGCCGCCGGTCGCCGAGGGCGAGCCCGGCTCGACGGAGTCGCGCACGTGCTCGCCGACGTCGCCGCGCAGGGTGCGGAACGCCGCCAGCGTCGCGACCACCGCGCAGCCCGCCGAGACGACCACGACGAGGAACCCGGCGTGCGACCCGCTGGCGTCGATCTGCGCACCCGCGATGGACGACCCCACCGACACCCCGACGCCCAGCGACGTGCCCACCCAGGTCAGCCCCTCGGTCAGCCGCTCGCGCGGCACCAGGTCCTGGACCAGGCCGTTGCCGTTGATGAGGGTGGGCGCGATGGCGAACCCCGCGACGAACATCACGGCCGCGAGCGCGGCGAGCGACTGCACGAGGAAGAAGAAGCAGACGCCCACGGCGAGCGCGACGACGCCCGTGGCGAACCGCAGGTGCAGGGGGCGCCGCCACTGCCGCGTGCCGTAGAGCAGCCCGGAGATCAGCGAGCCGAGCGCGAAGATCGCCAGGATGATGCCGGCGGAGCCCTTGGAGCCGGACTCGTCGGCGAACGCCACGGTGGACACGTCGGTGGCGCCGAAGATCGAGCCCATCGCGACGAACACGATGGCCAGCACGATCATGCCCGGCCGCGCCAGCACCGAGCCGCGCGGGCGGGGGCTGCCCACCGGGGCCGGCGGGGGCTCGGTGTGCCGCAGGGACAGGAACCAGTAGCCGCCGACCAGCATGGCGACCAGCGGGACGAGCAGGCCGGCGGTCGGGGCCACGCCGGTGGCGAGCAGCGTGGCCAGCACGGGGCCGACGATGAACACCAGCTCGTCGAGCGCCGACTCGAGCGAGTAGGCCGTGTGCATGCGGTGCGCGTCGTCGCCCAGCACGCGGGCCCAGCGCGCCCGGACCAGCGACCCGAACGAGCCGATGGCCGCGCCCGTGACGACGGCGGCCAGGTAGAGCCAGACCTCGTGGGCCGTGGTGAGCGCGGCGGCGATCATGCCTACCAGCCCCACGGCCGCGATCGCGACGGCGGGTCGCATGATGCGCGACTGCCCGTGCCGGTCCACCAGCCGGGCCAGCTGCGGCGAGCACAGGGCCTGGGCGACCACGTAGACGGCGGACACCCGGCCGGCCAGCCCGTAGGAGCCGTAGAGGGTCGAGACCATGAGCACGATCCCGATGCCGACCATGGACATGGGCAGACGAGCGAGCACGCCCGCGCCGGAGAACGCGAGGGCCCCGGGACGCGTCAGCACGTCGCGGTACGGCTGGAGCATGGAGCCAGTGTGTCATCAGGCCTATCCACCCGGCCCGCGGTGCACCACGATCGCAGGTATGACGGACGTGCAGGTCAGCGACGCCCCCGACGAGCACCGGTTCGAGGCGCGCAGCCCCGACGGCGAGCTGCTCGGGTTCTCGGTGTACGACACGATCGGGCCGACGGTGGTCTTCACGCACACCGAGGTGGACCCGAGGTTCGAGGGTCAGGGCATCGCGTCGACCCTGGTGCAGGAGGCGCTCGACGCCGTACGGGCGAGCGGCCGGGACGTCGTCGCGTTCTGTCCCTACGTCAAGGCGTGGATCGCCCGGCACCCCGACTACCAGGACCTGCTGAGGGCCGGCGCGCGCTGACACCGACCGTTCAGCACGGCGTTACATCCGTTGCGTCCGTTTACACAGAGTTTTCCTAGGGCTCTAGGTGAAGTGGCTCCCGCCGTGCACAGTGGGCTCATCGCCCCGGCACGTCCGGGGGAACGCAGCCGTCACGCCGGGCCGATCCCGACCCCGTGACCTTCCGACGGACAGGTAGACCCGGCCACCGCGGCCGACGGCCCTGACGTCCTCGCTGCATCGTCAACGGCGTCGGTCAGCCGTCCCGTGCCCGCACACGGCCGCTTGGGGTACCGACATGTTCGTCTTCGTCCTGCAGCTCCGGGAGATGTTCGCCGGACAGTCCGAGATCTATCTCTTCGCGTTCTTCTCCACGCTCGTCTGGGCGTTGTGGATCGTCAAGGTCGTCCTGTCGCGCCGCTACCGGCCCGTGACGGCCCCCTACGAGGTCTCCACCAGCGTCGTCATCCCGGTCGTCGACGAACCCCTCGACCTGTTCCGCTCGGTGCTCGCGCGCATCGTCGCGCAGCGTCCCGACGAGGTCATCGTGGTCATCAACGGCGCCGTGAACCCGGCGCTGGAGCAGGTCAGCGACGAGTTCGCGCCGCTGGTGCGCTGGGTGCACACGCCCATCCCGGGCAAGCGGAACGCCGTGATGATCGGCACCCGCATGTCGACGGGCGAGATCACCGTGCTGGTCGACTCCGACACGGTCTGGACCGACGGCACCCTGCCCGAGCTGGTCAAGCCGTTCGCGGACCCCGCGGTCGGGGGCGTGACCACCCGACAGCGGATCCTCGAGCCCGAACGGTCCTGGATCACGCGCTGGGCGGACTGGCTGGAGAACACGCGGGCGCTCTACTCGATGCCGGCGCAGTCCGCGCTGGGCCAGGTGGGCTGCCTGCCGGGGCGCACCATCGCGTTCCGACGCCGCATCCTCATGCAGGTCATGGACGCGTTCATGAACGAGAAGTTCCTCGGGGTGTTCCTCGAGGTCTCGGACGACCGGACCCTGACCAACCTCACGCTCAAGGCCGGCTACCGCACGGTGTACCAGTACTCGAGCCTCTGCTACACGGACGCCCCGCTCAAGGTGAAGAAGCTGGCCAAGCAGCAGCTGCGCTGGGCCCGCGGCAGCCAGTACAACACCTTGCGGATGCTGCCGTGGATGCTCGGGCACGCCCCCGTGCTGGCGGTCTTCTTCCTGACGGACATCCTGCTGCCGTTCCTGCTGTTCGGGACGATCGCCGGCTGGGTCTACCGGTCCGTCTCGAACACCGGCACCAACCTGTACGAGGCCATCCTCGACACCTACACCGGCCTGAACGGCTGGTTCTGGGTGGTCGCGCTGATGATCGTCTCGTCCGTGCTGTCGATGTCGATCCGGCAGATCCGGCACCTGCACGAGAAGCCGTCGGACTTCTTCCGGCTGCCCGTGTTCATCATCGTCTCGACGTTCTTCCTCATGCCGATCCGGCTGCTCGGCTTCGTCCGCATGGCGCACGCCAGCGGCTGGGGCACGCGCGCCGGCGCGTACGGCGGCGGTCCCGAGAACGAGGACCTCATGGCCGAGCTGGAGTCCGCCCCCGGCGGCGCCCCCGTCGACCTGGTCGACCGGGTTCCCGACGACCACGGCCACGCCGTCCAGACCGAGGTGCGCCGCCGCCGCACGGCCGAGGCCACGACTCCCGCCACCCCGACCCCGACCCGACGACGACTGAACCCGCTCGCCGCGGTGCCCTACGGCATCGCGATCGCCCTACTGGCTCTGGAGGCGCTCGCCTATGTCTGAGCACACCAAGAACCGCGTCCTGCACGCCTCACCCCGCGCCCGGCTGGCCGCCTTCGCCGTGGCCCTCTCGCTCCTGCTGGTGTCGGCCGTCGTCTGGCTGTCGCCGTCCACCGCCCAACCGACCGCCGAGCCCAAGAGCGCCGAGCAGCTCGCCCTCGAGAAGGAGAACGCCGAGCTCAAGTCGGCCCTGGCCGCCCGCACCGACGAGGTCGACAACCTCACCACCTCGCAGCAGAAGGCCGCCGCGGAGCGCGCCGCCGGAGCCGCGAGCGGCAAGGCGAAGGCCGCGGCCGAGAAGGCGGCGGCCGCCGCCCGCGGCCAGCAGAAGGCTGCCGCGGAGCGCGCCGCCGCGGCGGAGTCGGGCCGGCTGAACGCCGCCGCCGCGCGGTCGACCGCAGCCGCGCGGGGCCAGGCCAAGGCGGCGGCCGAGAAGGCGGCCGCGGCGGCGAAGGGACAGGCCGAGGCGGCGAACGCCCGTGCGGCAGCCGCCGAGGCCGCGGCGGCACGGGCCAAGGCTCAGGCGGCCGCGGGCAAGCCGGCGACGGTCGTCGCCAAGCCGAGCGCGCCGCCCCTGTCGCAGCTGCTGGCGCCCACCAAGCGCCAGTTCGGCCTCTACACACCGCAGTCGCCCTTCAACTGGGCGGAGTTCGACAACGTCAGCTCGACGGTCGGCGTGACGCCGACGATCGCCGGGTACTTCCAGGGCTGGGACGGACCGTTCCGGCCCGACGCCGTGACGCGCTCGTGGCAGAAGGGCATGCTCCCGCTGCTCACGTGGGAGTCGCGCCCGCTCAAGGCCGCCAACGACCAGGCCGTCGACCCGAACTACTCGCTGCCCAAGATCATCGGCGGCCAGTACGACGACTACCTGCACCAGTACGCCAAGGACATCGTCAGCCTGGGCCTGCCCATGGCCATCCGCCTCGACCACGAGATGAACGGCAGCTGGTACCCGTGGGGCGAGCGGCAGTGGGGCGGCAACTCGCTCAACGGCAACGGCAAGGGCGACTACGTGAAGATGTGGCGCCACGTGCACGACATCTTCGAGGCCGAGGGCGCCAACGCCTACGTCATCTGGGTCTGGGCGCCGAACATCGTCAACGCGCTGCCGGACTGGGCCAAGAACTCGTCCTGGTACATGAAGAGCCTCTACCCCGGCGACGACTACGTGGACTGGGTGGGGCTGTCCGGCTACTACCGGCCGCCGTTCAAGTCGGACCAGACGCCGACCTTCTCCTACACCTACGACAGGTCGCTGCACCAGCTGCGGACCATCACCAAGAAGCCGATCCTCCTCGCGGAGATCGGCGCCACGGAGGTGGGCGGGCACAAGGCGGCCTGGGTCGCGGACCTGTTCGCGTCCTTGGCCAAGCCGGAGAACGCCGACGTCATCGGGTTCGCCTGGTTCAACCACACCGTCACCACGATCTCCGGCGGCCAGCGCGTCACCAACGACTGGCGCATCACGTCCCGGAGCGACTCGTTGCGGGCGTTCGTCGACGGCATCCACAACCCGGCGGCGGGCTTCGTCGACGGGCCTGTCGTGGCCGCGGCGCTCGCCGCACCCGAGCCGGCGGTGACACCGGAACCGACGCCGACACCCACGCCCACCCCGACCCCGACACCGACACCCACACCGACGGCAGCCGATGCCGCGGCCGCCACGGCGGAACCGACACCCGAACCGACGCCCAGCCCGACCCCGACGACCACCCAGGAGCCGTGATGAAGACACCCCGTGTCGCTCTCGACGCAGACGTCCGTCGTCCCTTCGACCCCGACGGCCCCCCGCCGCGCATCGCCGTCCTCGGCACCGGGTACCTCGGAGCCACGCACGCGGTGGCCATGGCCCAGCTGGGCATGGAGGTGGTGGGCGTCGACACCGACCCGCACAAGGTGGACATGCTCGCGGCCGGCAAGGTCCCGTTCTACGAGCCCGGGCTGCCCGAGCTGCTGGCCGAGCAGATGGCCACGGGCCGGCTGCGGTTCACCACCGACGTGGCCGAGGCGGTGGCCTGGGCGGACGTGCACTTCGTCTGCGTCGGCACCCCGCAGTCCAAGACCAGCCACGCCGCCGACCTGCGCTACGTCGAGGCGGCGACCACGGCCATCGCCCGGCACCTGACCCACGACGGGCTGATCGCCGGCAAGTCCACCGTCCCGGTGGGCACCGGCGCACGGCTCCGCAGCCTGGTGGCCCGCGAGGCGCCCTCGGGCGTGCGTGCCGAGCTGGTGTGGAACCCGGAGTTCCTCCGGGAGGGCAAGGCGGTCGCGGACACGCTGCACCCGGACCGGATCGTCCTGGGCGGCACGTCGCCGGAGGCGGAGGCGCTGCTGCGGCGCGTCTACGCAGGGCCGATCGCCGAGGGCTCGCCCGTCGTCGTCTGCGACCTGCCGACGGCCGAGCTGGTCAAGGTGTCGGCGAACGCGTTCCTGGCGACGAAGATCTCGTTCATCAACGCGATCTCCGGGGTCTGCGAGGCGGCCGGGGCGGACGTCACGGTGCTGGCCGACGCGCTGGGTCACGACGTCCGGATCGGGCGCCAGTTCCTCGACGCCGGCCTCGGGTTCGGCGGCGGCTGCCTGCCCAAGGACATCCGGGCGCTGATGTACCGGGCCAACGAGCTCGGCGCCGGCCGGGCCGCGGCGCTGCTGCAGCAGGTGGACGAGATCAACATGGGCCAGCGCGAACGGGTCATCGACCTCGCCGTGCAGGCCTGCGGCGGCTCCGTGCTGAACCGGCGGATCGGCGTGCTGGGCGCCGCGTTCAAGCCGCACACCGACGACGTGCGGGACTCGCCGGCGCTCAACGTGGCGGCGGCGCTGCACCTGCGCGGCGCGCAGGTGACGGTCTACGACCCGCAGGCCGGCGACACCGCGCGGTCGATGTTCCCGACCCTCGGCTACGCGACGAGCGTGGAGGAGGCGGTCGAGGGCACCGACGTGATCCTGGTGCTGACCGAGTGGGACGAGTTCCTCCGCGCCGACCCGGCGCACCTGGCCACCCTCGCGCACCAGGCGGCGGTGATCGACGCCCGCGGCAAGCTGGACGCCGCCCGCTGGCGCGCCGCCGGGTGGGCGTTCACCGGGCTGGGCCGCGCGGCGGTCGCCGCCGCCTGACCCGCACGGCACCGACGGCCCCGGGGTGGACCACCGCCTCGGGGCCGTCGGCCGCTAGGCGCCGAGCGCCGCCGACACCACGTCCTTGGCCTCGGCCTGCACCTGCGCGAGGTGCTCGGCGGACACGAACGACTCGGCGTAGATCTTGTAGACGTCCTCGGTGCCGGACGGCCGGGCGGCGAACCACGCGTTCTCGGTGGTGACCTTGAGGCCGCCGATCGCCGCGTCGTTACCGGGCGCGTTCGTCAGCTTCGCGGTGATCTGCTCGCCGGCCAGCGTCGTCGCGGTCACCTGCTCCGGCGTGAGCTTGGACAGCGTCGCCTTCTCCTCGCGCGAGGCCGCGGCGTCGACGCGCGCGTACCAGGACTCGCCGAACTCGGCGACGAGGTCGCGGTGGTGCTGGGACGGAGACTTGCCGGTGGTCGCGAGGATCTCCGAGGCCAGCAGCGCGGGCAGCATGCCGTCCTTGTCGGTGGTCCACACGGTGCCGTCCGTGCGCAGGAACGACGCGCCCGCGGACTCCTCGCCGCCGAACCCGACGGACCCGTCCACCAGCCCGGGCACGAACCACTTGAACCCGACCGGCACCTCGAGCAGGCGGCGGCCCAGCTTGGCGGCCACCCGGTCGATCAGGCTGGACGAGACCAGCGTCTTGCCGATCGCGGTGCCGGCCGGCCAGCCCTGGCGCGCGCCGCCGTAGAGGTAGGAGATGGCGACCGCGAGGTAGTGGTTGGGGTTCATCAGGCCGTCCGGCGTGACGATGCCGTGCCGGTCGGAGTCGGCGTCGTTGCCGGTCGCGATGTCGAACGGTGCCGGGTCGCCGGCCATGCGGGCCACCAGCGAGGCCATCGCGTACGGCGACGAGCAGTCCATCCGGATCTTGCCGTCCCAGTCGAGGGTCATGAACGCCCACTGCGGGTCGACCGTCGGGTTCACCACGGTGAGGTCGAGGCCGTAGTGCTCGCCGATCGCCCCCCAGTACTCGACGGACGCGCCGCCCAGCGGGTCGGCCCCGATCCGGACGCCCGCCGCGCGGATGGCGTCGACGTCGATGACGTTGGCCAGGTCGGCCACGTACGACGAGAGGTAGTCGTGCTTGAGGGTGGTGTCGGCCGCGAGCGCCGCCTCGGCGCTCAGGCGCGGCACGGCCTTCCAGCCGGTGGCGAGGATCTCGTTGGCCCGGTCGGCGATCCACCCGGTCGCCTCGGACCCCGCGGGTCCGCCGTGCGGCGGGTTGTACTTGAAGCCGCCGTCGCGTGGCGGGTTGTGCGACGGGGTCACGACGATGCCGTCGGCCAGCCCGGGCCCGACCGTGCGCACGCCCTCGGAGGTGCCGGCGCCGTTGTGCCGCAGGATCGCGTGCGAGACGCCGGGGGTCGGCGTCCACGAGTCGCGCGCGTCGACGTGCACCTCGACACCCGCGGCGGCCAGCACCTCGAGCGCCGAGCGCCAGGCGGGGTCGGACAGCGCGTGGGTGTCGCGGCCGATGAACAGGGGCCCGTCCGTGCCCTGCGACCGGCGGTACTCCACGATCGCGGCGGTGATCGCGACGATGTGGGCCTCGTTGAACGCGGTGTCCAGCGCGGACCCCCGGTGGCCGCTGGTGCCGAAGACCACCCTCTGCGCGGGGTCGTCCAGGTCGGGTTCGCGGTCGTAGTAGGCGCCGGTGAGGGCGTCCAGATCGACGAGGTCGGACGGCTGGGCGGGTGTTCCGGCGCGCGGGTCCATGCGGCGATCCTCCCGCACGCTCGGTGCGGGCGCACCCCCCGACCAGCGGCGACGTCGGTGCAGGGATGGATGCGGGCTCGGCGGCGCGGACGACTGCGGATCCTGCATCCATCCGTGCAGCCACGGTGTGTCCGGCCACGCGGGGCGTCGGGTCGCGCGAGCGGCAGAGCGCCGGAGCCGCAAAGAGTGCCGGAGCGGCAGCGCCGGGCGTGGTGGCCCGAGCGTGGTGACCGGCTGGTCGGTGCCGGAGGGACCGGTAGCCTTTCGGGCATGGCCAAGAACTCGTCCGACTTCGTGCTGCGCCCGTTCGAGGGGCTCCCCGGTGAGCCCGACTGGGTGGCGCTCAAGGAGCTCGTCCCGGCGGCGACCGCTACCGCCCGCACCACGAAGGAGTACGGCGCGCGCGAGGTGCTGGTCACCACCGTGCTGCCGACCAGCTGGCCCGCGCTGCACCGCGCCGACGGCGTGATCCTGCTGGCCCTGCAGACCACCAGCAGCTCCAACGACGTGAGCCGCGACCTCGCGCACGCGCTGCTCGAGGCGCTCGAGGTCGAGGCCGGCACCGCCGTGGAGACCGTCGGGCTGCCCGAGCCGGGCCCGCGCCTGCAGGACGTGCTCGACCTGTCGGTGCCGTTCGAGGTGACCGTGCAGGACTCGTTCGCGTACTGGCTCGCGCCCGACACGGAGCGCACCCCCGACCTGCAGGCGGCGATCGAGGAGGCCGACGGCGGCATCATCGACACCGTCAAGCTCGAGGCCGCCGACGCCGCCTACTGGTGCCGCATGGGCGCGCGCGAGTTCCTGCGCTGGGCGCAGCCGCACGAGGAGCAGGTGGTGCTCGACGGCCTGGCGCGCCTGCACGCCAAGCGCGCGTCCGGGTTCGAGGGCGCCAAGTTCGTCGGGTACTTCCGCTCCGCCGGCCTCGTGGTCCCCGTGTGGGAGCTGGCCAAGGGCTCGGAGGCCGAGGACATCGAGAAGCCGGTCGCCGACTTCCTGCCGGCGTTCACGGCCGCCCTCGAGGACACCACGCCGCTCGACGCCAACGAGCGCCGCGCCCGGGCCGGCCTGGTGGCCCGCCAGGTCACGCTGCGCTGACGCTCCTCCCCGGGCAGGGTGAACTGCCGGGCGGGACCCGTGGGGATCGATAGGGTGGCGGACGTGATGCGCAAGGGCCGACAGGCCGTCGACGAACCGGCGGGGACCGCCACGCCGACGGAGACCCGGGACGTCGCCGAGCCGACGGTGGACGGCATCCCGACCGCCGTCGACGCGCGCAAGGCGGCCGTCGACGAGCGCAAGGCGGCCGCCCACAAGGCCCGTCAGCGCGTGGCCGTGATCATCCCGGCCAAGGACGAGTCGCGACGCATCGCCGCGACGGTCCGGTCGGCCCGCGCGATCCCGCACGTGGACCTGGTGCTCGTGGTCGACGACGGGTCCGAGGACAACACGCAGCACGTGGCCCGCGAGGCCGGCGCCGTCGTCGTCCGGCACTCGCACAACCGTGGCAAGGCCGCGGCGATGGAGACCGGCGCCGCGGTGGTCGCCATGCGCGACGCGCCCGACCGGCAGCCGCGCATCCTGCTGTTCATCGACGGCGACCTGGGCGAGACCGCGGTCAACACCGCGCCGCTGGTGCCGCCCGTGTTCGAGGGGCACGCCGACCTCGCGATCGCCCTGATCCCGCCGCAGCCCGGCGCGGGGGGTCGCGGGATCGTGGTCGGCGCCGCGCGCCGCGCCATCGCGTCGATGACCGGCTGGACCCCGACGCAGCCGCTGTCCGGCATGCGCTGCCTGACGCGCGCGGCGTTCGAGGCCGCCACGCCGCTGGCGCACGGCTGGGGCGTCGAGACCGGCATGACCATCGACCTGCTGCGCCGCGGCTTCCGCGTGGTCGAGGTGCCGTGCGACCTGCGGCACCGGCCGTCGGGGTCCGACCTCAAGGGCCAGATCCACCGCGCCGCGCAGTACCGGGACGTGCAGCTGGCGGTCAACGCCCGTCGCGTCCGCCGCGCGGCCGGGGCCGTGAAGCGCACGGTCACGCCGGCGCAGAAACCTCCGCAGACGCACCGCTAGCGGCGTCGTCCAGCTCCCCGTCCGGGGCGCCCAGGCGCCACTGCGCGGCGGCGGCCACCAGGCACGGCACGGCGACCGCGATGCCGGTGGCCGGCACGACGATGCCCGAGTCGTTCATGAGGAACCCGACGGCGAGCGCGGCGCCGATCGCCGCGACCGCGGGCCGCAGGAGCGGGACCGCGTGCTGCAGGCCGGCCATCGAGCTGCCCGTGCCCATGAGCGCGCCGCGGCGCGGCCGGCCGCCGGCGATGACGAGCCACGTGAGCAGCACGCCCCCGATGGCCAGCACCAGGTACCGCCACGACGTCAGAACGCGCAGGTTCACGGCGATCTTGCGGCCGACGACGTCCCACAGGCCGCCGTCGAGCACCGTCGCGAAGAACCGGCCGAGGTGCGTCCGGTCGGCGGGCGGCCGCATCCAGTCGAGCACCGCGAAGCCGCCGACGACCACGACGCCGACCACACCGATCAGCGCGATCCACTTCCAGTTCACCTTGCGACCGCTGACGACGATGGTGAGCATCGCGAACGCGAGGATCAGCGCCGGGGGGCCGCCGAAGTCGCTGCCCAGCCCGGGGGTGCCGTCGACCACCACGAGCAGCAGCCCGAGGCCCGCGACCGCCGCGGTGGCGAGGCCACGCCGACCGCGCCGCAGCAGCGGGTCCGCGATGGCCACCGCCAGAAGCAGGCCCGCGGCCGTGAGCAGCGCGAACGCCTGGTTGCTCATGCCGTAGAACCGCGCGGCGAGCACCCGGTGGGCGCCCATGGGGGAGTCGATGACGAGCGTGGAGCCGGTGCACGCGTCGATCACGAGCACGGCGACGGTCACGCCGGCCACCACGCCGGCCGGTCCGAGCAGGTTGCGCCGCCACGGGCCCACCAGCGCCACCACGGTGATCAGCGCGATCCAGCCGAGCAGCACCCACCAGAACGTGGTGATCGGCATGTCCGACCGCCACCACGGGACCGTGTTGGTGAGGAACGACGCCACGGGGGCGGCCGCGAGGGCCAGCGCGGCGACCTGGAGCACGCGCAGGGCCGGGCGCAGCGGCGCGCGGTCGGAGCGCCCCTTGCGCGTGAGGATGATGGCCGCGGCGATGAAGAGCACGGCCTGGATGAGCACCAGGCGCGTGGAGTACGGGCCGCTGACGCGCGTGACCATCGTCGCGTGCCGCTGGATGTCGAGCAGCCGGTCCACGCGGGCGGTCGCTGCCGCGGTCGACGGGCCGGGCAGGATCTCGGCCCCGCTGAGCGCGGCGGCGCTGTCGTCGAGCCCGATGCCGTCCAGCAGCGTCGGCGTGACGTCGACGGACTGGATGAGGCCTGCCTGTCGGGTGGAGCCCGAGGTCAGCAGGCTCTCGGCGTACTGCTCGCCGTTCGGCGCCAGCCCCGTCGCGGCGGCCAGCTGCAGCGCGGTCCGGCCGGAGTCGGCCAGGGAGACGACGAGCACCGTGGCGCCCGACCGGTGCGCGCCGGCGATGGCGGCACCGATCCGGTCGTCGATCGCCTGCGCCTGCAGGGCCCGAGACGGCTCGATGATCGCGTCGGGGGTCGAGACGTCCGGCGGCGCGGGCTCGTCGAGCGTGCCCGGTGCCGTCTCGGAGGGCTGGGGGGTGGTCGGTCGCGCGGCGGTGGCGTACCCGGGGTCACGGAGCGAGCCGGCGTCGATGACCACCAGCTGGGAGACGTCGAGCGCGTCGCGCACCGCGCGCGTGATGCCGAGCGTCGTCGTCGGCAGGGTCTGGTGCGTGCCCACGGGGACGCCCTGCTCGTCGGCCAGCGCGATCGCGGCCCCGGGCCCGATGCCGGTGACGGCGGAGCCGGCCTCGGCGAGCATGCCCCCGAACAGCCCCGGCGTCGCGCCGTACGACTCGGCGTCCGCCGCGGCGACGTAGTCGTCCCAGCCCGGGACGGTGCCGGACTCGCCGGGCTCCCGCAGGGTCCGGCAGGTGCCGTCCGCCGCCCGCACGTCGGCGGCCCGGGTGCCGGTGGAGACGGCGAGCCAGCCGTCCGCCGGGCAGGACCGGGAGGCGACGCTGCGGGCCGCCACCAGCCCGACCGAGCCCTCGCGCGACAGGCTCCACAGCGCCGGCGTCGTGAGCGTGGTGACGTCGTCCCACCGCACACCGGTGACGCCGACCAGCAGCACCGGGGGCTCGTCCGCCGCCTGCGCCGGCGTCGCCAGCAGCATCCCCGCCACGGCCAGCAGCAGGACCAGCACGACGCCGCGGAACCGGGACGCGCGCGGGCGGGCAGGGGTCAGCACCGTTCCAGCCTACGGGCGCACTACCCTCGACCCCGGCGGCGCTGTGGGCTATCCGTGCAGCGTGCACACGATCTGCACGGGAGGAACGCCATGTCGAACGGGCTACCGCGGTACGCCTACCTGGGCCCGGCCGGCACGTTCACCGAGGCCGCGCTCCGCCAGGTGGTCGCCGTCGACGCCTGCGTCGACCTTCCCGTGGCCGACGTCGCGTCCGCCATCGACGCCGTGCGCACCGGGGAGGCCGACTTCGCGGTCGTCGCCATCGAGAGCACGGTCGAGGGCGGCGTCACGGCGACGCTGGACAGCCTGGCGGGCGGCGACCCCCTGGTGATCCTGCGCGAGATGCTCGTGCCGGTGCAGTTCACGCTCGCCGCGGCCCCGGGGGTCCGGCTGTCCGACGTGCGGCGGATCTCCGCGCACCCGCACGCCTGGGTGCAGTGCCGGCGCTGGCTCGCGCACCACCTGCCGTCCGTGGTGCACGTGCCCGCGACGTCCAACACGGCGCCCGCGGCGCTCATCGCGGAACGGCCCGCGGCCGACCTCGGCTTCGACGCCGCGCTCGTGCCCCCGGCCGCGGTCGACTCGTACGGGCTCGTGCCGCTCGCCACGGACATCGCGGACAACGCCTCGGCGCAGACCCGGTTCGTCGTGGTCGGCCACCCGGGCGACGTGCCGCCGCCCACCGGCGCGGACAAGACGACCCTCGTGGTGCACCTGCCCGACAACGAGGCCGGCGCGCTGCTGGCCATGCTCGAGCAGTTCGCGGTGCGGGGCGTGAACCTGTCGCGGATCGAGTCGCGGCCCATCGGCGACTCGCTCGGCCGCTACTCGTTCTCGATCGACGCGGAGGGGCACATCACCGACGAGCGCGTCGGCGAGGCCGTCATGGGCCTGCACCGCCGGTGCCCGTACGTCCGGTTCCTCGGCTCGTACCCGCGCGCGGACGCCGTCGAGCCGACCGTGCACGTGGGCACCGCCGACACGGACTTCGTCGGCGCCCGGGCCTGGCTGCAGGCCGTGCGGGGCGGCACCGCCACCTGACGGTCAGCCCTGCGCGGCGGCCTCCTCGGGCGCGTACGCGAGCAGGTGGCCGATCAGCTGCACGGCGCTGTCCTTGTCCAGCGTCTCGCCGCTCCACGTCTCCTTGAGCGAGATCGTCCGCCCGTCGTGCAGGGTCAGGTCGGCGTGCACCGGGGTCCGCTTGGTGACGACCGCCGTCGCGATCTCCTCGTAGGCCAGGAACCGGTGGTACGAGGCGAGCTGCACCACCGACCCGGACTGCAGCAGCGCGAGCATCCGCTGCTTGCCGTGCTCGTCGTTCTTGGGGGTCGGCACCAGGATCAGGCCGATGTCGAGCACGAGCACGTCGGTCTTGGTCCCGTCGACCTTGACGCTGGCCAGGCCGCCGAGCACCTCCCCGCCGTGCGCCGTGGGCGCCGCGGCCACCTGGCCGGTCGACTCCACGTCGACGCCGAGCCCCGCCAGCCGGTCCCGCGCGGCGGCCACCGTCCCGGGGGTCAGCGCGAGCGTCGCCACCGGGGTGAGGTCCAGCAGCGCGCCGTCCCGGTCGACCAGCTCGGCCGGCCCGCTCCACGAGTGCTGCCACCGCGCCGCGCCCGCCTGCACCGCGGCCTGGCTGACCAGCAGCAGCATGACGTCGGCCATCGGGTCCGCGCCGTCGTCGCCGGCGGTCAGGCCCAGGTCCTTGTCCAGGGCGGCCCGACGGCCGGTGGCGACCAGGTCCAGCACCGTGCCCAGGTGCGCGCGGGGCTGCCCCGCCGCCCGGGCCGCCGCCCGGTAGACGACGTCGGCGGTGCGCTGGCGGGTCACCACGAGCGAGGTCGCGGTCAGCTCGGCCCAGTCCAGCTGCGTGCGGCCGTCGAGCGACACCACGCGCGCGGCGAGCGCGGTGGCCGCGGCGTCGAAGCCGGGGACCAGCACGGTCGCGGGGCGCGTGTCGCGGGCCGGGGCGGGGTCGCTCATGCGGTCCATCGCGGTCACCCGCACGGCGATCGACGGGTGGCTGTCCCAGCGCGACTGCTCGGCGGGCGGGGCGTCGTCGCGCAGCCGGGCGAGCTCGCCCGAGCGGGCGGCCACCAGCTGGCCGAAGCCCCCGAAGAAGCCCTGCGCCGTCGGCGCGTAGCCGGACTCCCAGGCGTCGTCGAGGTACTGGCTCAGGTAGAACGACCACGCAGCGTCGGCCACCGGGAGCTCGCGCAGGGCGCTCTGCGCGGTCGCCCGTCCGGCGATCCGGACCGACAGCTGGTCGGCCTCGAGCTCCTGGCGGCGGTTCACCGCGGCCGCGACCATCACGTAGAGCCGCGCGTACAGGCCGAGGAACCAGCCGACGACGTTGCCGGACAGCTGGTCGAGCGTCGCGCCGATCGCCTGCTTGCCGCGGTAGGTGATCGGGCCCAGGCGCGTGTGGCTGCGCGAGTAGTGGCCCAGCTCGTGCGCCAGCACCGACCGCAGCTGGCCCACGTCGAGGGTCTGCAGCAGCGGCACGCCGAGGTACAGGTGCCGCGCCCCGCCGACGAGGCCCAGCAGCCGGGTGTCCTCCGAGACGGCGGCGTTCACCTCCGGGATCAGGCGGATGTCGTCGGGCACGCGCGTGTCCGCGGCCGCGGCGAGCTCCCGGACCGTCTCCCAGAGGGCCGGCGCGTCGGCGGGGGTCAGGGTCGGGCCGTCGTCGGCGGTCGGGCGGGCACGGGCGACCTTCCACAGGGCCACGACGACGGCGACCGCGACGGCGACCGCGAAGAAGCCCAGCTTGGCCGCGGCCGCCTCGGCGTCCGACTGGAACGCCCACCAGGCCAGCGCGCCCAGGCCGGCGACGATCGCCAGCGCGACGACGTAGAAGCCGGCCAGCAGGAGCACCGCGAGAGCGGCGCGCAGGGTCGTGGTCACGGGGGTCCTTCCGGTGCGGGTCGCCCGGTGCGACCGTCGTTCGCGGCGGAGCGTAGCGGTCGGGCGCGGGACCCGGAGGCGGGTTGACCCGAACGGGCGATCGCCGGTCTCAGACCAGCGCCACCCGGACCACCAGCGCCGCGGGGTCCACGCGCGCCGACAGCTCCGTGACCCGGCCCACGATGTCGCCGTCGACCTGCACGTGCTCGCCGCCCTGCACCACCACGCGCACCTCCTGGGCGCGCGTGTGGTCGATCCGGCCGATCTTGGCGGGCAGGTCGTTGCGCATCCCGGCGCCCTGCAGCACCACCTCGCCGAACAGCTGCGCCCACCCGGCGACGCCGCCGCGCGTGTCGATCGCGGCGATGTCCAGCCACCCGTCGTCGACGACCGCGTCGGGCAGCAGCGTGAGCCCACCGGGCAGCCGGCCGCAGTTGCCGATGAGCAGGCTGCGCAGGCGCGTGGTGGTCATGGGCTGGTCGTCGAGCCGGACGTGCACGCGGGTGCGGCGGCCGTGCAGGTGGCGCATGCCGGCGACGAAGTACGCGATCCAGCCCACCCGGGCCTTGAGGTGCTCGTCGGTGTCGGCCACCATCGCGGCGTCGAAACCCAGGCCCGCGATGACCAGGAAGATGTGGTCGCGCGGCAGGTCGTCGGGCTGCTCCTCGGCGGCCTCCGTCACCGGGTCGTCGAGGTCGGACTCCCAGCGCAGCACCCGCAGCCACCCGACGTCGATGGTGCGGTCCCGGCCTTCGAGCGCGATCCGCATGGCGGCCAGCGGGTCGCTCAGCGGCAGGTCGAGGTTGCGGGCCAGCAGGTTGCCCGTGCCCAGCGGCATGAGGCCCATGGGGATCCCGGTGCCGACCAGCCCCTCGGCGACCGCGCGGACGGTGCCGTCACCGCCCATGGCCACGACGACGTCCGCGCCCTCGCCGACCGCCTTGCGGGTCTGCCCCACGCCGGGGTCCGCGATCGTCGTCTCGTACCAGAGCGGCTCGGGCAGCCCCTGCTCCTGGCAGGCCCGCAGCACCGCGGCGCGCAGCGCGGGGACGTCCGGCTTGGACGGGTTGGCCACGAACGCGACGAGCTGCCCGGTCTCCTCGACGTCGCGCGCGAGCCGCAGCGCCCGCGCGCTGGTCCCCGCGCGGGGCGACTCGATGCGGCGGCGCAGCTCGCGCTGCCGGAGCCAGAGGACCAGCACCAGCAGGAGCGCCGAGAGCGCGGCGACGGCCGCGCTCACGGCCACCCACGCCTCCCACGTCATGGGCAGAATCTACGACCCCCGCGGTCGGCGCCCCCGGAGGCGCCGGTGCGGGACGCTGCGCGCGGGTCTGT
The DNA here is from genome assembly GCF_041295535.1 of Cellulomonas sp. ICMP 17802. NCBI lineage: Bacteria > Bacillati > Actinomycetota > Actinomycetes > Micrococcales > Cellulomonadaceae > Cellulomonas > Cellulomonas sp. ICMP 17802. The sequence continues at coordinate 349,101 of NZ_JBGFQZ010000001.1, forward strand.
AGGGTTCTTGGGTGATCGATCTGCGGCTCCTGCGGGAGGACCCCGACCTCGTCCGGGCGAGCCAGGTGGCGCGCGGCGACGACCCCCACCTCGTCGACCAGGTGCTCGACGCCGACGCCCGGCGGCGCTCGGCGCTGACCCAGTTCGAGACGCTGCGGGCCGAGCAGAAGTCCCTGGGCAAGCTGGTCGCGCAGGCGCAGGGCGAGGAGAAGCAGGCGCTGCTCGTCCGCGCCAAGCACGTCGCGGAGACGGTCAAGGCGCTGCAGACCGATGCCGACGCGGCGGAGGCGCACGCCACCGAGCTGAGCCGCCGGATCTCCAACATCGTGGAGGACGGCGTGCCGCCGGGCGGCGAGGACGACTACGTCGTGCTCAAGTACGTCGGCGAGACGCGCGAGTTCGACTTCGAGGTCAAGGACCACCTGGCGCTGGGCGAGGGCCTCGCCGCGATCGACACCGAGCGCGGCGCCAAGGTCTCGGGCGCGCGGTTCTACTTCCTCACCGGCGTCGGCGCGCGTCTCGAGCTCGCGCTGCTCAACGCGGCGGTCGACAGGGCCCTGGCCGCCGGGTTCACGCCCGTCATCACGCCGACGCTGGTCAAGCCCGAGATCATGGCCGGCACCGGCTACCTCGGCGCGCACGCGGACGAGGTCTACCACCTGCCCGCCGACGACCTGTACCTCGTCGGCACCAGCGAGGTCGCGCTCGCGGGCTACCACTCGGGCGAGATCCTCGACCTGTCGGGCGGTCCCCAGCGGTACGCGGGCTGGTCGGCCTGCTACCGCCGCGAGGCCGGCTCGTACGGCAAGGACACCCGGGGGATCATCCGGGTGCACCAGTTCCACAAGGTCGAGGCCTTCAGCTACACCACCGTCGAGGACGCCGCCGACGAGCACCGCCGCATCCTCGCGTGGGAGGAGGAGATGCTCGCGCTCGCCGAGCTGCCGTACCGCGTGATCGACACGGCCGCGGGCGACCTGGGCTCGAGCGCCGCCCGCAAGTTCGACTGCGAGGCGTGGCTGCCCAGCCAGGAGCGGTACCTCGAGCTCACGTCGACCTCCAACTGCACGACCTTCCAGGCCCGCCGACTGGGCATCCGCGAGCGCACCGCCGACGGCTCGACCCGGGCCGTCGCCACGCTCAACGGCACCCTCGCCACCACGCGCTGGATCGTCGCTCTGCTCGAGAACCACCAGCAGGCCGACGGGTCGGTGCGCGTGCCCGCGGGGCTGCGCCCGTACCTGGGCGGCCTCGAGGTGCTGGAGCCCGTGCGATGACCCGCTGCCGCCTCGTCGCCCTCGACGTCGACGGGACGCTCATGTCCTACGACGGCACGATCTCCGACGAGGTGCGGCAGGCGGTCCGGGACGTGCGCGACTCCGGGCTGCACGTGGTGCTGGCCACCGGCCGCGGGGTGCACTCGGCCGCGCCCGTGGCCAAGGAGCTCGGGCTGACCGACGGCTGGGTCGTCTGCTCGAACGGGGCCGTCACGGCCCGGCTCGACCCGTCCGTCGAGCTGGGCTACGAGATCGTCCGCGTCGTCACGTTCGACCCCGGGCCGGCGCTGCGGGCGATCGCGATGGAGCTGCCCGACGCGCTGTACGCCGTCGAGGACCTCGGGCTCGGCTTCCGGGTCTCGGCCGATTTCCCCGACGGGGAGCTCTCGGGCGACCTCGAGGTGGTCTCGTGGGACGACCTGGTCTCGACGCCCGCCACCCGCGTGGTCATCCGCAGCCCGCAGAGCACGCCCGAGGAGTTCCACGAGCTGGTCGAGCGGGTCGGCCTGCACGAGGTCGAGTACGCCGTCGGCTGGTCCGCGTGGCTCGACCTGACCCCCGGCGGCGTCTCCAAGGCGAGCGCGCTGGAGGAGGTCCGGCAGCACCTGGGTGTGCAGCCGCACGCCACCGTGGCCATCGGCGACGGCGGCAACGACGTGCAGATGCTGCGCTGGGCGGCCCGCGGGGTCGCGATGGGCCACGCGCCCGCCTCGGTCCGGGCGGCGGCCGACGAGGTCACGGGCGGCATCGAGGACGACGGCGCGCTCGAGATCCTGCGCAGCCTGCTGGTCTGACCTGCGCCCTCGCGCCGACGACGTCTCCGGTCGACGGCGGACCTGCTCCGTCCGACCCCGGATCGAGAACGATTTCCGTCGTTCTGGCCTCCGACGCAGGGCCGTGACTGAATCGTGACCGGATTGCCCAGGCTTGCCGGTTGCGCCCGTCTTGCGTAAGCGATTGCATCGCTTGCAAGGGCGCGGGGGAACCGCTCGCGCCATTCCGACATGACGACGTGGAGGTCTCATGAACGGCACGCGCACGCGCCGCAGCTACCAGGCGGCAGCAGCCGCAGGGGCGGGGTTCGCACTTCTTCTCGCCGGGTGCTCCGGCGGCGACAACGGCGGCGGCGGCGGAAGCACGGGCAGCGCGACGTCGGACTGTGCGGACTACTCGCAGTACGGCGACCTGTCGGGCAAGACGATCTCGATCTACGCGGGCATCGTCACCCCGGAGGACCAGCCGTACATCGACTCGTTCAAGGGGTTCGAGCAGTGCACCGGCGCCAAGGTGGACTACCAGGCGGACAAGCAGTTCGAGCAGCAGATCCTCGTCCGCGCGCAGGCCGGCAACCCGCCGGACATCGCGATCGTCCCGCAGCCCGGTCTGCTCGCCCAGCTGGTGGCCACCGGCACGGTCGTCGCCGCGCCGAAGGGTGTCGCGGACAACGTCGACGAGTTCTGGGACCCGGCCTGGAAGGACTACGGGTCGATCGACGGCACGTTCTACGCGGCCCCGTCGGGCGCCAGCGTGAAGTCGCTCGTCTGGTACTCGCCGAAGCAGTTCAAGGACAACGGCTGGGAGATCCCCAAGACGCTCGACGAGCTGAAGAAGCTGTCGGACACGATCGCGGGCACCGGCATCAAGCCGTGGTGCGCGGGCATCGCGTCGGGTGAGGCCACGGGCTGGCCGATCACCGACTGGATGGAGGACATGATGCTCCGGGTCGCCGGGCCCGAGTCCTTCGACAAGTGGGTCTCGCACGAGGAGGCGTTCAACTCCGCCGACCCGACCAAGGCGCTCGACGCCGTGGGTGACTACCTCAAGAACGACAAGTACGTGAACGGTGGCTTCGGCGACGTCACGTCGATCGCGAGCACCGCGTTCCAGGACGGCGGCCTGCCGATCCTCGACGGGCAGTGCGCCCTGCACCGCCAGGCGAGCTTCTACGCGGCCAACTGGCCGGAGGGCACGAAGGTCGCCGAGGACGGCGACGTGTTCGCGTTCTACCTGCCGAGCGAGAAGGCCGACGACCACCCGGTGCTCGGCGCCGGCGAGTTCGTCACCGCCTTCTCCGACCGTCCCGAGGTGCAGGCGCTCCAGGAGTTCTGGTCCACCGACACCTGGGCCAACCTCAAGGCCAAGGCGAGCTCCGACGAGACCGGCGGCGGCTGGCTCACGGCCAACAAGGGCCTGGACAAGGCGAACCTGGTGAACCCGATCGACATCCTGTCGGCGGACATCCTCCAGGACCCGAACGCCGTGTTCCGGTTCGACGGTTCGGACCGCATGCCGGCGGCCGCGAACAGCGCCTTCTGGAAGGAGGCGACCGCGTGGATCACCGGGCAGTCGACCTCCCAGACGCTCGACAAGATCGAGGCGGCCTGGCCGACGTCCTGACGTGAGTCCGGTCCCCGGGGCGTCCGAACGGCGCCCCGGGGACCGGCCTGCCATCGACTCGTCCACCTCGTCCTCGCCCTCCGGGAGGTCCGATGCAGCTCGCCGACAAGCTCGGCGCGATGGTGCTGGCTCTGCTCGCCTTCACCGCCGTGATCGGCTTGATCCTCTTCGTCGTCGCAGTCCTCGAGAAGCGGGGCGTCCGCCGCGTCGCCTGGTTCTTCGTGGGCCCGACCGTCCTGCTCCTGATCGTCGGTCTGGTCTACCCGGCCGCCAAGACCATCGTCCGGTCGTTCTTCGACGCGGCCGGCAAGACCTTCATCGGCGTCGACAACTACACCGCGATCTTCACGTCGCCCGACCAGCTCATCGTGCTGCGCAACACGGTGCTGTGGGTGCTCGTCGCGCCGTTCGTCGCGACGGCGGTCGGCCTGCTCTACGCGATCATCGTCGACGGTGCGCGCGGTGAGGCGTTCGCCAAGGCGCTGATCTTCCTGCCCATGGCGATCTCGTTCGTCGGCGCGTCGATCATCTGGAAGTTCGTCTACGAGTACCGGTTCTACGACCCGTCGCTCAAGGTCAACCCGCAACAGATCGGCCTGCTCAACCAGATCGTCGTGTGGCTCGGCGGGCAACCCCAGCAGTTCCTCATCAACCAGCCGTGGAACAACTTCTTCCTCATCGTCGTGATGATCTGGATCCAGGCCGGGTTCGCCATGACCATCCTGTCCGCGGCGATCAAGGCGATCCCCGCCGACATCGTCGAGGCGGCGCGGCTGGACGGGGTGTCGGGCTTCCGCATGTTCCGGTTCATCACCGTGCCGACCATCCGGCCCACGCTCGTGGTCGTCCTGACGACGATCGCCATCGGCAGCCTCAAGGTCTTCGACATCGTCCGCACCATGACCGGTGGTCTGTACGGCACGAGCGTCGTGGCCAACGAGTTCTTCACGCAGAGCTTCAGTGCCGGCAACCAGGGGCTCGGTGCGGCGCTCGCCGTCCTGCTGTTCGTCCTGGTCGTGCCGATCATCGTCTACAACGTCCGCCAGATGCGCGCCTCGGAGGCACGATGACCGCCACCGGCCCCCAGCTGGACCTCAGCGGGATGCAGCTGCCGTCCGAGATCCGCGACGGCAGGCCCGCCACCATCGCCGAGGCGACCAAGAAGAGGCTCACGTCGCCGTGGGCCTCGCTCGCCGCCGTCGTGCTGGCGGTGCTCTGGACCATCCCGACGTTCGGCCTGCTGATCAGCTCGTTCCGGCCCGCCCGAGACATCAGCACGTCGGGGTGGTGGACCGCGTTCACCAACCCCAACTTCACGCTCGACAACTACAAGCTCGTGCTCGCACCCGAGGGCACGAACTCGCTCGCGCCGTACATCGTCAACTCGGTGGTCATCACGATCCCCGCGGTGATCATCCCGATCCTCATCGCCTCGCTGGCCGCCTACGCGTTCGCGTGGATGAACTTCCGGGGCAAGAACGTGCTGTTCGTCGCGGTGTTCGCGCTGCAGATCGTGCCCATCCAGGTCACGCTCATCCCGCTGCTCAGCCTGTACGCGGACATCGGGATCGCGGGCACGTTCTGGTCGATCTGGCTGTCGCACACCATGTTCGGCCTGCCGCTGACCGTGTTCCTCCTGCACAACTTCATCCGGGAGGTGCCCGGCGAGCTGCTGGAGGCCGCGCGCGTCGACGGCGCGGGGCACGTGACGATCTTTTTCCGGCTGATGCTGCCGATCCTCAAGCCCGCGCTCGCGGCCATCGGGATCTACCAGTTCCTCTGGGTCTGGAACGACCTGCTGGTCGCCCTGACCTTCGCGGGGTCGTCGCAGGACGTCGCGCCCATGACGGTCGCGCTGTTCAACCTCACCGGGCAGCGCGGGTCGCAGTGGTTCCTGCTCACCGCCGGGGCGTTCGTGTCGATCATCATCCCGGTACTCGTGTTCCTCAGCCTGCAGCGGTACTTCGTGCGCGGCCTGCTCGCCGGGTCGGTCAAGGGGTAGTCGTCGCTCGGCGGGTGCGGGCACGGCCTAGCCTGAGGCCGTGCCCGCACCCCTGCTGTTCGTCCTCTCGGGGCTGACGCAGTACCTCGGTGCGGCGCTCGCGGTCGGCCTGTTCGGCACGATCGCCGCCTCCAGCGTGGCGTGGCTGCGCATCGCGGTGGCCGCCGTCGTCCTGCTGGTGTGGCGACGCCCCTGGCGGTCCCGGGGACTGTGGACGCGCCCCCAGCTGCGCACCGCCGTCGTCTTCGGCGTCGTGCTGGCCGTGATGAACGTGGCGTTCTACGTCGCGATCGACCACCTGCCGCTGGGCACGGCCGTGTCCATCGAGTTCCTCGGTCCGGTGGCCGTCGCCGCGGTGACCGGTCACGGGTGGCGGGACCGCGTGGGCATCGCGATCGCGGCGGTCGGCGTCGTGCTGCTGGCCGGGGTGAGCCTGGACGCCGGACCGGACGCGGTGGTCGGCCTGGTGGCCATCGGCGTCGCGGCGGCGTGCTGGGCGGCCTACATCCTGCTCGGGCGGCGGGTGGCCCGCGCCGCCTCCGGCGGGATCACCGGGCTGTCGGTCGCGATGGCGGCCGGCGCCGTGGTGCTCGCGCCCTTCCTCGTCGCCGGCGCCGCGCCCGTGCTGCACGACGCCCGGCTGGCCGCGCTCGTCGTCGCGATCGCCGTGTGCTCCTCGGTGATCCCCTACGCGCTCGAGCAGGTGGTGCTGCGGCGGGTGCGCGCGGCCACGTTCGCCGTCCTGCTGGCCATGCTCCCGGCGACCGCGGCCGTCGTGGGCGCCGTCGTCCTCGGGCAGGTGCCGCACGGGCTCGAGGTGGTCGGGCTGCTGCTGGTCTCCGGCGCGATCGTGCTCACGGGTCTGGACCGCGAGGAGCCGGCGGCCGACGAGGCGCCGCCGCCGGCGTAGCGCTATAGGTACTGCCCGGTGGACGGGTTGGGGTTGTTCGGGTCCGCCTGCAGGCCCGGCACCGGCCCCGCGGGGAGCTGGCGGCGCATCCCGGACAGCTGCGACTGCGCGGCCATCTGCTGGGCCACCAGCGCGGTCTGGATGCCGTGGAACAACCCCTCGAGCCACCCGACCAGCTGAGCCTGCGCGATCCGCAGCTCCGCGTCCGACGGGGCCTGGTCCTCGACGAACGGCAGCGTGATGCGGTGCAGCTCGGCGACGAGCTCGGGGGACAGGCCCTCCTCGAGCTCGTGCAGCGACCGCTCGTGGATCTCCGCCAGGCGCGCGCGGGCGGCGTCGTCCAGCGGCGCGCTGCGGACCTCGTCGAGAAGCTGCTTGATCATGGTGCCGATGCGCATGACCTTGGCGGGCTGACCCACCAGCGAGGTGATGTCCTCGGGCTCGTCGTCCTCGGGCGTGCCGCCCGGGGTGCCGGGGTCGAGCACGACCACGCGCGGCTCGTCGGGGGTCGGGGCGTCCTGCGCGTCGTTGTCGGTCACCCGGGCATTCTCACCGACTCCGGGCCCGAGCGCAGCGGGTCCGGGCGCGTCAGTAGGGTGGGCGCCATGGCCTGGCTCACCACACCCGCTCATGCCCGGTGGCTCGAGGACGAGACCGACCGGCTGCTCGACTTCGGACGGGCGTCGGTGGTCCCCGGGGGGTTCGCCCGCCAGGACGAGGCCGGAGCCGCCGTCGACGGTCCGCTCGAGCTGTGGATCGCGTGCCGCATGACGCACGTCTACTCCCTGGGACACCTGCTGGGCCGGCCGGGCTCGGCGGCGCTGGTGGACCACGGGCTCGCGGCGCTCGCCGGTGCCTTCCACGACGGCGAGCACGGCGGCTGGTTCGCCGAGGTCGAGCGCGACGGCACCCCGCGCGACACCGACAAGGCCGCGTACCCGCACGCGTTCGTGATCCTGGCGGCGTCGAGCGCGACGGCTGCCGGCCGGCCCGGCGCCCGGGAGCTGCTGGACGACGCGCTGGCCGTCTCCACGCGCTGGTTCTGGGACGACGAGGCCGGCATGGCGGTCGAGCAGTGGGACCGGACGTTCAGCACGCTCGACGGCTACCGCGGCGTCAACGCGAACATGCACACGGTCGAGGCCTACCTCGCGGCCGCCGACGTCACCGGGCAGCGCGTCTGGCTGGACCGCGCGGTGCGGATCGTCGAGCGCGTCGTGCACGGCTGGGCCGCGGGCAACGCGTGGCGCATCCCCGAGCACTTCGACGCCGACTGGGTGGCGGACCTCGAGTACAACGTGGACACGCCGGCGCACCCGTTCCGGCCGTACGGCGCGACCATCGGCCACTGGCTCGAGTGGGCCCGGCTGACCCTGCACGCCCGCGCGGCGATCACGGCCCGCGGCGACGTCGCGCCCGCCTGGATGCTCGAGGACGCGGTCGCGCTCTTCGACGCCGCCGTCCGCGAGGGGTGGGACGTCGACGGCGCCCCCGGCTTCGTCTACACCGTCGACTGGTCCGGCGCGCCCGTGGTGCGCGAGCGCATGCACTGGGTGGCCGCCGAGGCCGTCGCCGCCGCCGCGGCCCTGCACGCCGCGACCGGCGAGGACCGGTTCGACGACGCCTACACCCAGTGGTGGGAGTACATCGGCGCGCACGTGCTCGACCGGGTGGGCGGGTCGTGGTGGCACGAGCTCGGCACCGACAACGAGGTGTCCCGCACCGTGTGGGCCGGCAAGGCCGACCTCTACCACGCGGTGCAGGCGACCCTGATCCCGCGCCTGCCCCTCACCCCGGTGATCGCCCCGGCCCTCGCGGCTGGCCTCCTCGACTGACGGCCCCTGCGGCGTCCGCACCTCGGATCGCCCGGACGATCGAATCTGCGGACGCTAGCTCCTGCCACCCGCAGCGTCCGCACATCGTGTCGCCCGGACGCTCGAATGTGCGGACGCTAGCTTCCGCCAACCGCAGCGTCCGCGCATCAGGTCGCTCCGGCGCTCGAACGTGCGGACGTCAGGGGAGCAGGAGGACCTTGCCGAAGGCCTCGCCGGTCTCCAGCAGGCGGTGGGCGTCGGCGGCGCGGTCGAACGGCAGGCGCGCGTGCACGACCGGCCGCACCGAGCCGTCGGCGACGAAGGGCCACACGTGCCGGCGCACGCCGTCCATGATCGCGACCTTCTGGTGGAGGGGACGCGATCGCAGCATGGTGCCGACGATGCTCGCCCGCTTGGACAGCAGCACCGAGAGGTCGAGCTCGCCCCGGCGGCCCTGCTGCATGCCGATGACCACGAGGCGGCCGTCGTCGGCGAGCACGGCGAGGTTGTCGGCCAGGGCGCCCGCGCCCAGCACGTCGAGCACGACGTCGACCCCGCGTCCGTCGGTGGCCTCCAGCACGCGGGCGACCAGGTCGGGCTCGCGGTGGTCGAGGGCGACGTCGGCGCCGAGCGCCCGGACCCGGGCGGTGCGCTGCGGTCCGCCGGCGGTCGCCACGACGCGGACGCCGAGCGCGTGGCCGAGCTGGACCGCCACCGACCCGACCCCGCCGGACCCGCCGCGCACGAGCAGGGTCTCGCCCGGGGACAGGCGGGCGGCGCGCAGGTTCGACCAGACCGTGGCCAGCGCCTCGGGCAGCGCCGCGGCGTCGACCAGGGGCAGCCCCTCGGGGATCCGGAGCGCGAGCGCAGCCGGCACGGCGACCCGCTCGGCGTAGCCGCCGCCGGCCAGCAGCGCCGCCACCCGGTCGCCCGGCCCGAGGTCGTCGGGACCGAGCCCGTCTCCGCGCGCGACCACCGTGCCGGACACCTCGAGCCCCGGCCAGGCGGGAGCACCGGGCGGCGGGGGATAGCTGCCGGCGCGCTGGAGCAGGTCCGCCCTGTTGACTCCGGCCGCCGACACCTCGACGATCAGGTCCAGCGGTCCGGGGGCGGGTTCGGCCACCTCGCGGACGGCGAGGACGTCCGGATCGCCCGGCTTCGTGATCACGACCGCACGCACGTCCGCACAGTAACCCCCGCACGACCCGCGCTCCGCTGCTAGCACACGACACCCGAAAGGGGTGTCATGTCGCCGTATCCCAGTGGGTGAGGTCCATGGCAAACTCTGCCGCGGGCTAATGGTCCGTCGTCCAAGAGCCGATGAAGGGCAACGGGACACCTCGTGGGTCGTTCGACCTGAGGGCACGACCGGTACGACCTGGCGGAGACGCCTGTTGTCGGAAGACGGAAGGGAACGACATGCTGCGACGGCTCGGCATCCGCGCCAAAGTGATGGCTGTCCTCGCCGTCCCCATGATCGTGCTGCTCGCAGCCGGCGGGTACATCTCGTGGAACGCCCTCTCCGAGCTGCGGTACGCCAAGGCGGCCGACAGCGTCGTGACCACGCTGCAGGCCTACGCCCCGGTCGCCAGCTCGCTCCAGGCCGAGCGGCTCCTCTCGCTGAACGGCGGCGCGCCCGACCAGATCGCTGCCGCGCGCGCCGAGACCGACAAGGCGTTGGCGGCCGTGCGGCCGATCACGGCGAAGCTGGACCTGAGCCAGTTCCCCAAGCCCGTCGTCGACCAGTTCGTCGAGGTCCAGCTGGCGCACAACACCCTGCTGCCGGCCGTCCGTACCGGTGTCGACATCAAGGCCCAGCGAGCGCAGATCGAGCGCAACTACTCCCAGATCATCGAGGGCCAGCTCGGCCTCATGGAGCAGGTGGCCAACAGCCTCCAGAACCGTGACCTGGCGCAGTACGTCACCACCTACCGCGAGATCGGCACCACGGCCGACGGCCTCGTGGTCGAGCTGATCGACGGCATCGCGCTCCTGAGCAACCCCCGCTCGCCCTCGCCGGCCGCCGTCCGCGGGTACGCCTCGCAGGCGGCCTCCGTGGAGCTGGCCCGCACCCGGGCCCACGCCGCGGTCACCGCGCTCGGCATCGACAGCCTGACCATGCCGTCCAAGGACCCGACGTCCAGCTTCACGCGGATGCGGGCCATGATCCAGCAGGGCAACACGGCCGGACTGGTGCAGGTCGACCCGGCGCGGTACGTCGAGGAGATCCAGAACCAGCTGACCACGCTCTCCGCGCTGAACACCGACGTCCTCGGAACGGCGCACGACGTCGCCAGCAAGGCCGCCGACGACGCGCAGGCCCGAGCCTTCATCACCATCGGCATCGTCATCGCGGCCGTCGTGGCCTCGTTCTTCTTCGCCCTCCTCGTCTCCCGAGGCATCGTCGTCCCGCTGCGCCGCCTGACCAAGGCCGCCGCCGACGTCCGCGAGCAGCTGCCGCGACTGGTCGAGCAGGTGGCCGTGCCCGGTGAGGGCCCGGAGATCACGCTGGCGCCCATCCCCGTGACGTCCCGCGACGAGGTCGGCCAGCTGGCTGCCGCGTTCAACTCGGTGAACTCGACCACCGTCGCGGTCGCCCAGGAGCAGGCCGCCCTGCGTGGCTCGATCGCGGAGATGTTCGTCAACGTCGCCCGCCGCGACCAGGTGCTCCTCAACCGCCAGCTGTCGTTCATCGACTCCCTCGAGCGTGCCGAGGAAGACCCGAGCACCCTGGCGAACCTGTTCCGCCTCGACCACCTCGCCACCCGGATGCGTCGTAACGCGGAGTCCCTCCTCGTCCTCGCCGGCATCGACTCGGGCCGCCGCCTGCGCGACGCCATGCCGCTGTCCGACGTGGTCCGCACGGCCTCCTCGGAGATCGAGCAGTACGACCGCGTCGAGCTCGACCTGCAGGTCGACCCGCACATGCACGGGTTCAACGCCCTGGGTGCCGCGCACATGCTCGCCGAGCTCCTCGAGAACGCGACGATCTTCTCCGAGCCGGAGACGCCCGTCATCGTCACCACCGGCGTCTCGGGCCAGTTCGTCGTCGTCCGCGTGCTCGACCAGGGCCTGGGCATGAGCGACCAGGAGCTCGAGGCGGCGAACGCGAAGATCATCTCGACGTCCGCCAGCGACTCCCTGGGCAACCAGCGCCTCGGCCTCTTCGTCGTCGGCCGCATCGCCCAGCGCCTCGGCGCCGAGGTCAAGCTGCTCAAGGCCGCGCACGGCACGGGCACCGAGACCATCGTCAAGTTCCCCGCCACGCTGTTCGTCGCCAACGAGACCGCCCTGTACGGCTCCGGCGCGCCGGCCGCCCTCGCGGCGCCGCGCAACGACCCGGGCCTGCCCCAGATCGAGGCGCCGGTGGTCGAGGAGGTCGACCTCGCCGCCCTGACCGACGGCCAGACCTCGCTCGGCCTGCCCCACCGTCGTCGTCGTGAGGACGGCTCAGACGAGCCCGTGGGCCCGATCCCGGTCACCGAGCTCGCGCAGTCGACCGGCCTGCCCTCGCGGTCCAAGAAGACGTTCGACGAGGACAACCTCGTCCTGCCCGAGGCCCCCGACGGCCACATCGCGCCCGAGATCCAGGCCGCCGGCTCCGACTGGAAGCCCGAGACCCTCGCGCCGCTCAAGGGTGGCCTGCCGAGCCGCAGCCGCGCCGCCACGTCGGCCTGGGCCAAGCCGGAGGAGCAGACCCCCGCCGCCTCCGCCGCCGCGCCCGCCCCGGCCGCCCGTGCCGGCCTGTTCTCCGGCTTCCGTGGCCGCACCGAGGCGGCCGCCGCGAGCACCGACACCGACGCCAACCTCGTCGTGCCGGCCCTCGCGTCGGACGACGACGAGCGCTCGCTGCCCCCGGCCCAGTCCAACGCGGTCCGGGCCCCCTGGATGTCGAGCGGTGCGCACGCGGCGCCGGTCGAGCCCGTGGTCGTCCCGCAGCTCGTCGACGACGAGGACACGTGGGAGGCGCAGGAGGCCGAGAACCGCGAGGCGCAGAACGTCGCCGCGGCCGCCGCCGCGCAGGCCGAGGCCGCCCCGGAGCAGGAGGAGGCGCCCGCGTGGGAGCCGACGCCCGCCTGGGACACCCCGGAGTCCGCGGAGCCCGTCGCCGAGGCTCCGGCCTGGGACGCGCCCGCCGCCGAGGAGACGCCCGCCTGGGCCACCCCCGCCGCGCAGGCTCAGGCCTGGGAGGCGCCCGTCGCCGAGGAGACCCCGGCGTGGGAGGCCCCCGAGGTCGCTGCCTGGGACGCCCCGGTCGCCGAGGAGGCCCCCGAGTGGGAGCCCGTCGCCACGGCGTCGGCTGCCCCCGTCGCCGAGGAGACCCCGGCGTGGGAGGCCCCCGAGGTCGCTGCCTGGGCCGCCCCGGTCGAGGAGAGCCCCGCGTGGGAGCCCGTCGCCGCGCAGGCTCCGGCCTGGGAGGCGCCCGTCGCCGAGGAGGCTCCCGCGTGGGAGGGCCCCGCAGCGTCCGACGCCCAGGCGTGGGACCAGGCGATCGTCGATGACGAGCCCGCCTGGGAGGCGCCCGTCGTCGCTGAGCAGGCCCCCGCAGCCCTGACCGCCCGCGTCGCCGCGCCGGTCGCCGAGCCGGTTGCCGAGCCCGAGCCGGAGGCCCCCGCCGCCGAGGTGGCGGCCCCCGCCGCGCCGGTGCGGAGCTTCACCTCCTACAGCGGCTACGCCGGCTGGGGTGCCCCCGCCGCCGACGCGAGCGCACCGTTCGAGCGCACGCTCGACGAGGCCCGCGCCTGGCACACGGGTGCCATGCCGATCGTCCCGGCGCCCGCCGCCGAGGTCGCCGCCCCCGTCGAGGAGCCGGCCGCGCCGGCCCCCGTCGAGGAGCAGGAGACGCCGGAGCCCGTCGCCGACGACGCCGCCTGGCCGGCACCCGCCTGGGAGCCGCCGACCTGGCAGGCGCCGCAGTGGGACACGGAGGCCGCTGAGGTCGCCGAGGTCGCCGAGCCTGCCGCCGAGGTCGCCCCGGAGCCCGAGGTCGCCCCCGAGCCGCAGCCCGAGCCGGAGCCGGAGCTGGCCGTCGTCGACGGTCTCACGTTCCGCCGCGTCTACCTCGAGCCCGACCCGGAGCCCGAGTACGAGACCGAGGACGAGGCCGCGTACGTGGCCGAGGTCGCCCCCGAGCCGCAGCCCGAGCCCGAGCCCGAGCCGCAGCCCGTCGCGCAGGAGGAGGCGCCCCTCTGGGCCGCCCCCGTCGCCGAGGCCCCGGCGTGGCCGGCGCTGCAGGCGCCGAGCGCCCCGGTCGAGCAGCCGACGCAGCTGTTCACGCCGATCGAGGCCGTGGCCGCCGTCACGCCCGAGCCGGTCGCGTTCGCGCCGCAGGCACCCGTCTACGACCCGGCGCCGGTCACGTTCGCCGCGCCCGACCCGGTCGCCGCCCCCGCGTGGGCGCCCACCGCTGCCGCTCCGGCGGCGCCGGCCGCGCCCGAGGCACCGTTCTCCCAGCTGGTGCAGACGCCGTCGGACGATGCCAAGGGGCGTCGCCGGTGGGGCCTGTTCGGCAAGAAGAAGGGTGAGGAGGCCGCTCCCGAGATCGCCGCGGCCCCCGTCGCGCAGGCGCCCGTCGCCCCGGAGCCCGTCAGCCAGGTCGCCCCCGTGCGCACCTCGGCGTGGACGTCCGAGGCCGCGGCCCCGCAGTCGCCCGTCGGTGCCGACTCGTCGCAGTCCTGGATGGCGTCGACCGCGTGGCCGGCACCGCAGGCCCAGGCCCCGGCCGCGCCGGCGCAGCTGCCCAAGGCTCCGGCCCCGCTCGAGCCCGCGCCGTCCGGCTCGTGGCAGCCGCCCGAGTGGGCCGCTCGTCCCGGTGGCAACCCGGCCCCCCTGTCGACGGTCCCGCAGCCCGCGCTGCCGCCGTCGGTCGCCCCTCGGATCGGCACGCTCGACGACGAGGTGGCGGCCATGCTCGCCCTCCGGTCGGACATCCAGGAGCAGGCACTCTCCGAGCTCTCCCAGCTCTCGGCCTACCGGCCGGCGGCGACGGGTGGCAACGCGGAGCGCCTGACCAAGCGAGTCCCCACAGCTGTCCCGGCGACGACCGTCGCCGAGGACGAAGGGAAGCCCGTGCAGCGTGATGCGGACCAGCTCCGGTCGCGTCTGTCGAGCTTCCAGTCCGGGACCTCCCGTGGCCGTCGTGCCACGGAGGACCCGTCCGGCCAGAACGGCGTGAGCTGATGACTGCCCTCGATCCCACAACCGTCGTCCCCACCATGGTGACGTCTGACCCCGCAGTCACCGACTGCACCAGCAAGGAGGAAGTGTGACCGCGCTCAGCACCGAGGCAGCCAACTTCGGCTGGCTCCTGGACAACTTCGTCCGGACCGTGCCCGGCACCCGCCACACACTCGTGGTGTCTGCGGACGGTCTTCTCATGGCGATGTCCGAGCAGCTCGACCGCACCAGCGGCGACCAGCTCGCGGCCATCGTCTCCGGGATGTCGAGCCTGACCCGTGGCGCCGCGCGCCAGCTCCGTGCGGGGGAGGTGCGTCAGGCGATCATCGAGATGGACAACTTGTTCCTCTTCCTCATGAGCGTCTCGAACGGCTCCGTCCTCGCCGTGGTCGCGGAGTCCAGCTGCGACGTGGGCCTCATCGGCTACGAGATGGCGATGCTCGTCTCTCGTACCGAGGCGACCCTCACGCCGCAGCTCATCTCCGAGATGCGGGGTCAGCTCCCTGTCGACGGCGCCACGCGCGCGCCGGTGGCCTGAGCCACGGAGAGAGACTGATCAATGAGCGAGCACATCGAGTACGAGGCCAGAACGGTCCGGCCCTACGCCGTGACCGGTGGCCGCGTGCGCTCGGCGCGCTCCGACCTGCCTCTCGAGGCTCTGGTCGAGGTGATGCCCGGCGCCGTCACGAGCCAGGGTCTGCCGCCCGAGAAGCGGGCGATCCTGCAACACGCAGCGTCCAACTACATCTCGGTGGCTGAGCTCTCCGCTCTGCTCCACCTGCCGCTCGGCGTCATCCGGATCCTCGTGTCCGACCTCGCCGACCAGCAGTTCGTGCGTGTGCACACCTCACAGCCGGTCGAGGTCAACACCGGTGAGTCACCTGCCCTGTCCCTCAGCGTGCTGGAGAGTGTTCTCAATGGCATTTCCGCCCTCTGACGCCGCTG
The DNA here is from genome assembly GCF_041295535.1 of Cellulomonas sp. ICMP 17802. Lineage (NCBI taxonomy): Bacteria > Bacillati > Actinomycetota > Actinomycetes > Micrococcales > Cellulomonadaceae > Cellulomonas > Cellulomonas sp. ICMP 17802. The sequence goes on from NZ_JBGFQZ010000001.1 coordinate 364,623, forward strand.
TGGCCGCTCCGGCGGGCACGGCAGGGAGCGTCGCACCCACCGTCGTCAAGATCGTCGTCGCAGGCGGCTTCGCCGTCGGCAAGACGACCTTCATCGGTTCCATCTCGGACATCGAGCCTCTCAACACCGAGGCCGCGATGACCGAGCACTCGGTCGGCGTCGACGACGCCGGCGGTGTGTCGGACCGCAAGACCACCACCACGGTGGCGATGGACTTCGGTCGCATCGCCCTGCCGGGGTCGCTGTGGCTCTACCTGTTCGGCACCCCTGGCCAGGACCGGTTCCTGTTCATGTGGGACGACCTGGTCCGCGGCGCCATCGGTGCCGTCGTCCTGGTCGACACCGACCGGCTCGACCAGTGCTTCCCGGCCGTGGACTACTTCGAGAGCCGCGGCATCCCGTTCGTCGTCGGCGTCAACTGCTTCGACGGCGTCGCCAAGCACCAGCTGGACGACGTCCGCGAGGCGCTCGCCATCCCGGCGCACGTGCCGGTGCTCTACACCGACGCCCGGTCGCGCGCGGCCACGAAGCAGGCGCTCATCTCGCTCGTGCAGCTCGCGATGGAGCGTCTGCGCAGCCGGTGACCCTCGAGGTCTCACCCGACCGCGGCCGGCCCCTGCAGGGGGGCCGGCCGCCGTCGTTGGCCGACGCGGTAGGGGATCATGGAGGCGTGACCGCCTCGTCCTCCGTCCCGCCGCCGCGTCCGCGTGGCGACGACGGGGGTGCGGTCCTGCCGCAGCCGCGGGCCGCGCGCGACGACGAGCAGCCGGTGGTCGACGCGCCCCCGGCCCGGCCCGCAAGAACGACCTCCCGACCGCCGCTCCCCGCGGCGCCGCGCACCCAGCGTGTCTACGCCGACGGGTCGGCGCTCTCCCGGTACCTCGACGGTGCCCCGTGCCGCGAGCAGTGGCTGGAGTGGGCCGCGGACCACGAGTCCGAGCTCCTCACCACGCCCCTCGGCCTCACCGAGCTCCGGCGGGCGGCCCGGCCGCGCGGGGTCGAGGCGAGCGGGGTGGCCCACGACGTCGAGGAGCGCGTCGAGGTCATCCGCTTCTCGGACCAGACGCTGCGCGCGGCCACGAAGGTCTCCGGCGTGCTGCCCCCGTTCATCGCCCTGCACATCGGCGCCGCGCTGGCCCACCCCGACGTCGCCAGCGTCGCCACGTACGACGTGCAGCTGGCGCAGGTGTCCGCGCTGCACGGGCTGGCTGTCGTCTCGCCGGGGTGGCCCACGCGCTGGTGGGAGCGTGCGGGCTAGCCGGACGCCCCAGCCCTTCCGCCCAGCGCGTCGGCGGCCTAGTTTCGGAACGTGACGGACATCGACCGCGCACCGACCGACGCAGTCCTGGCCCCGGGGGCCATCGGGCCCGCACCGCCGCTGCGGCCGCACCGGCGTCGAGCGGCCGATCCGGTCACGCACCTGACCCGCGACGAGCGGGCGGCCCGCGGTGCCGCGGCCCGGGTGCTGCTGCCGCGCGAGGCCCTGGCCGACGTGGGCGCGGGGGAGTCTCGGCCCGACCCGATCGACCTGTTGGTCGCGCAGGGGCGCACGCGGCTGCCCGAGCTCGTGCCGCTGCGGTACGGCCGCATGATGGCCACGCCGTTCACCTTCTACCGGGGCGCGGCGCTGATCCAGGCGTCCGACCTGGCCGCCACGCCGGACTCGGGCCTCGACGTGCAGCTCTGCGGTGACGCGCACCTGTCGAACTTCGGCCTCTACGGCACCCCCGAGCGCCGGTTGCTGTTCGACCTGAACGACTTCGACGAGACGCTTCCCGGACCGTTCGAGTGGGACGTGAAGCGCCTGCTGGCCAGCGTCGAGATCGCGGCGCGCGGCAACGGCATCGAGGGCAAGGAGCGCCGCCGGCTGGTGCAGGGCGTGGCGAAGGAATACCGCACGACGATCCGCGACTTCGCCACCAAGCCGAACCTCGAGGTCTGGTACGCGCGCCTGGACGTCGACGACTTCATGAAGAAGTACAGCGGGAGTTACGGCAAGACCCAGGTGAAGCGGACCGAGTCCTCCGTCCGCAAGGCGCGCTCGCACGACCACCTGCAGTCGGTGGCCAAGCTGACGACGGTGGTGGACGGCCAGCGACGCTTCCGCTCGGACCCGCCCCTGGTGACCACCCTGGCCGAGCTGCTCGGCGCCCCCGAGGCGGCCCGGTTCACCGAGGGCATGTCCGAGCTGGTCCGCGCGTACCAGTCCAGCCTGCAGCCGGACCGCCGGCACCTGGTGGGTCAGTACCGCGTGATCGACATGGCCCGCAAGGTGGTCGGCGTCGGCAGCGTGGGCACCCGGGCGTGGATCCTGCTGCTGGAGGGGATCGACGACGGCGACCTGCTGATCCTGCAGGCCAAGGAGGCGCAGGCGTCGGTCCTCGAGCAGTTCCTCGGCGCCAGCGAGTACACGCAGGCCGGGCAGCGGGTGGTCGAGGGCCAGCGGCTGATGCAGGCGGCCAGCGACTCGATGCTCGGGTGGCAGCGGAGCCACGGCATCGACGGCGTCACGCGCGACTTCTACGTGCGCCAGCTGCGCGACTGGAAGGGCTCCGCGGTGATCGAGACCATGCTGCCCGCCGGCATGCGCGACTACGGGGCGCTGTGCGCGTGGACGCTGGCGCGCGCGCACGCCCGCTCGGGCGACCGCGTGGCGATCGCCGCGTACCTGGGCAGCGGCAAGGCGGCCGACGAGGCGTTCGCGTCCTTCGCGTCCGCGTACGCGGACCGGACCGAGAGGGACCACGCGGCCCTGGTCGCGGCCGTGGGCTCGGGACGCCTCGAGGCGATCCAGGGGGTCTGAGCGGTCAGCGCCCGCCGAGCGCCGCGACCGCCTCCGCCACCAGCGCGGGGTCGGTCGTCGTGTACCCGGCGCCGCCCCCGCCCCCGGGGCCGCCGTCCTGGGCCACGTGCCGGCTGGCGGACAGGTGCACGGCGTCGACCCCGGCCGCCACCAGCGCCGGGATGTGGGCGGGCAGCACGCCGCCACCGGCCATGACCTGCAGCCGGCCGGCGGCGAGGGCGACGGTCGCCGCGAGCCGGTCCACGCCGTCGATGCTGCGGGCGGCGCCGCCGGACGTGAGGACGCGGACGACGCCCGCGGACACGAGCGCGTCGAGGGCGGGCCCGAGCCTGTCGACGGTGTCCAGGGCGCGGTGGAACGTGACCTCGCGCCCGTCGGCGGCCTCGACCAGCCTCGTGACGGCGGGGCCGTCGACGGCCCCGGCCGGGGTGAGCGCGCCGAGCACGACCCCGGCGGCCCCGGCCCGGACGGCCGACCGCACGTCCCTGACCTGCACGTCGAGCTCGTCGGCGGAGTAGACGAACGACCCCGCGCGGGGGCGCACCAGCACGTGCACGCCGACCGCGGCGGGGGTGGCGGCGAGCACGGCGTCGAGCAGGCCGATCGACGGCGTGATCCCGCCGGTCGCGGCGAGCGCGGCGCACAGCTCCAGCCGGTCGGCGCCCAGCCCCCCGGCGACCGCCGCGCCGGAGACGTCCTGGACGGCGATCTCGAGCAGCGTCACGCCCACAGGAGCAGCGGCTCGCCCGCGGCGACGGTGTCGCCCGGGCTGGCCAGGCGGGTCACGGCGTCGGCGGGCGCCTCGAGGCCGACCACGGGGCACACCGGTGACCGCCCGCCCGACGCCACGGCCTCCGGGTCCCAGGTCACCACGACCTGACCGGCGGTCACGGTGGCCCCCTCGGAGGTGTGCAGCGTGAAGCCCGATCCGCCCAGCTCGACGGTGTCGATGCCGAGGTGCACCAGCACCGCGCGGCCGTCGTCGTGCTGGACCACGAACGCGTGCGGGTGGAGCTTGAGGATCGTGCCGGCGATCGGGGCGATGACCTCGGACCGGACCGCGTGCTCGGGGTCGAGAGCCAGGCCCGGACCCACCAGCTCGGCGGAGAACACCGGGTCGGGCACCTCACCGAGGCCGAGCACCTGCCCGGCGACGGGCGCGAGGACGGTGAGCGTGCCCATCAGCGCAGGTCCTCGATGTCGGAGGCCAGCGTGTCCGCCTCCGGCCCGACGATCACCTGCACGGCGACGCCGGAGCGCACGACGGCGATGGCGCCGGCGGCCTTGAGGCCGTGCTCGTCGACGAGCGAGGGGTTCTCCACCTCGACCCGCAGCCGGGTGATGCAGGGCTCGAGGTCGAGGATGTTCGCGTCCCCGCCCAGCGCCGCGAGGATCTGCTCCGCCTTCGTCATGTCCGTGCTCCTCACATCAGCTCGTCGAGGTCGGTCGCGATCAGGTCGACGTGCGGGCCGACGACCACCTGGACCACGCGCCCGGAGATCATCACCCCGAACGCGCCGGCAGCCCGCAAGCCGGCCGCGTCGACGCGCCCGGCGTCGCGCACCAGCGACCGCAGTCTGGTGGTGCAGGGCTCGATCTCGTCGATGTTGTCCACGCCGCCGAGCGCGGCGAGGATCGCCGCCGCCTGATCTCTGCCTTCCGGCTTCATCGCCGTCCTCCTGCCGTTGCTTCGGTGTCATCGGGCACGACGGAGTCGGCACCGGGAAGTCGTCGTCGCGGGACCAGCGCCGGCCGCGGCGCGCGCAGCGGCACCCACACGCTGTAGCGGTCGGCGCGGTAGCAGGCGCGGGAGAACATGGTGGCCGAGTCGACCGAGTAGGTCCGCCGCTCGGCGCGCAGGACGGCGCGGGCGTCGCCGAGCCCGAGCAGCGACGCCTCGGTGTCGGTGGCCTCGTCGGCGGAGAGCGTGTCCTCGCCCCACTCCGGGGCCAGCCCGAGCTCCCGCAGCGCCTCGTACATGCTCGCCGGGGGGCCGTCGTCGAAGAGGGTGGGTGCCAGGGCGACGGGGACCCACACCTGCTCGATGCAGATGGGCGTGCCGTCGGCGCTGCGCACGCGGTAGAGGAAGTGCACCTTCTGCCGCGGCTCGATCTCGAGCGCGGTCGCGACGTCGGGCGTGGCGGCGACCACCTGCGCGGTCAGCACCGTCGTCGCCGGCTCCATGCCGCGCCGGCGCATCTCCTCGCCGAACGTGGTCAGCCGCATCTCGAAGTCGATGCGCTGGGGGGCGACGAACGTGCCGCGCCCCTGCTCGCGGACCAGCACGCCGTCGGTGACCAGCGTGTCGACGGCCTGCCGCACGGTCATCCGCGAGAGGCCGAACTGCTGGCTCAGGTGGCGCTCGGACGGGATCGCGTCGCCCACCCGCAGCTCCTGCGCGACGAGCGTGGCCAGGTGGTCGCGCACCGTCAGGTACTTGTGCGCGGCGCCCTGCTCCGACTCGTCCACCTGAGGTCACTCCTTCGTGCGACGTCGGTCGTCGTCGCTCCGACGTGACCCTTGACACATCATGAGGTCTAGACCAGTCTGCTCGCAACTGGTCCAGACCAGACACCCCCCGAAACTTCCGGACCACCCAACGAGGAGTGCTCCATGACCACCGTCACCGCAGACGCGACCGAGAAGCGAGGCATCCCCGGCCTCGCCCAGCTCCAGCGCATCGGCCGCTCGCTCATGCTCCCCATCGCCTCCCTCCCGGCCGCGGCGCTGCTGCTGCGCCTGGGCCAGCCCGACATGCTCGGCGCCGACGGGCTCGGCGCCCACCTGCCCTGGATGATCCCGGTGGCCGCCGTCCTGGCCGCCGCCGGCAACGCGCTGTTCGCCAACCTGCCCCTGCTCTTCGCGGTCGGCGTCGCGGTCGGGTTCGCCCGCAAGGCGGACGGCTCGACCGGCCTCGCGGCCGTCATCGGCTACCTCGTGTTCAAGGGCGTCAGCGACGCCCTCTCGCCGTACACCCTGGAGAAGGCGGGGGAGGGGGAGACGCAGGAGCTCATCAACTACGGCGTGCTCGGCGGCATCGTGATCGGCCTGGTCACGGCCCTTCTGTTCCAGAAGTACTACCGGATCAAGCTCCCGCCGTACCTGGCGTTCTTCGGCGGCCGGCGGTTCGTGCCCATCGTCACCGCCGGGGTCTCGGTGCTCGTCGCCGTCGCCGGCGCGCTCATCTACCCCGCGTTCAACTCCGGATTCACCGCGGTCGGCGACTGGGTCACGGGCTCCACCATCGTCGGCGCCTTCGTCTACGGCACGCTCAACCGCCTGCTGGTCCCGCTCGGCCTGCACCACATCCTCAACTCGCTGCCGTGGTTCCAGTTCGGCACCTACACCAACGCGGACGGCGTGGTGGCGCACGGCGACATCAACCGGTTCCTCATCGGCGACCCCACGGCCGGCACCTTCATGACCGGGTTCTTCCCGATCATGATGTTCGCGCTCCCCGCGGCCGCCCTGGCGATCGTGCACACCTCGAAGGCCAAGAACCGCAAGGTCATCGCCGGCATCATGGGCTCGGCCGCGCTGGTCTCGTTCGTCACGGGCGTCACCGAGCCGCTCGAGTTCGCGTTCGTCTACGTGGCGTACCCGCTGTACGTCATCCACGCGATCCTCACCGGCACGTCGCTGGCCCTGGTCAACGCGCTGGGCATCAAGGACGGCTTCGGGTTCTCCGCGGGAGCCATCGACTACGTGCTCAACTTCCGGATCGCGACCATGCCGCTGCTGCTGATCCTCATCGGGCTCGGCTACGCGGTCGTCTACTACTTCCTGTTCCGGTTCGTCATCACGCGCTGGAACCTGCGGACGCCGGGCCGTGAGGACGACGACGACGACACCGCGGCGATCTCCGGCACGACCGACGCCCCGGCGGCGGAGGTCACCAAGGCCGACGAGCCCGCGGCCGCCGCACGATGACCACCGCGGTCGCCGCCGCGCTGACCCTGAGGGGGTTCGGGGTCAGCCCGGGCCGCCGGGTGGGCGTCGTGGCGCGCATGCCCGACGCCCCGCCGGCCCCGTCGCCGGAGCCTGTCGCTCCGGGCTCGGACCTGGGGGCGGCGGCGGCCGCGGTGGACCACGCGGCGGCGCAGGTCAGGGACGCCCTGGCCCGCGCCGCCGAGGCGGCCACGGGTGAGGCGGCCGACATCCTGGCCGTCACCGCGGCGATGGCCGCCGATCCCTCGCTCGCCGACGAGGCACGCCGCCGGGTCCTCGAGACGCGGGTGAGCCCCGCGCGTGCGGTGTGGGACGCGGCCGAGCTGGTGGCCGAGCAGCTGCGCGGCCTGGGCGGCATGTTCGCCGACCGCGCGCGGGACGTGCAGGACGTGCGGGACCGGATCGTCGCCGAGCTGCTGGGCCTGCGGGCGCCGGGCGTGCCCGACCCCGGGCACCCGTTCGTGCTGGTCGCGCGCGACCTCGCGCCGGCGGACACCGCGCGGCTCGACCCGTCGACGGTCCGCGCGATCGTCACCGCCGGCGGCGGCCCGACCGCGCACACGGCGATCCTGGCGCGGTCCCTCGGCATCCCGTGCGTGGTCGCCGTCGGCGGTGCGCTCGACATCGTCGACGGCGAGACCGTCCTGGTCGACGGCTCGACCGGCGAGGTCGTGCGGCACCCCTCGGCCGAGGCGATCGAGCGCGCGTCGCACGCCAGGCCGCGCCCGACCCGGCTCGAGCACCCCGGCGCGACCGCGGACGGGCACCACGTCGCGCTGCTGGCCAACGTCGGCGACCCCGCCGGCGCCGTCGCCGCGGCGGACGCCGGTGCGGAGGGCGTCGGGCTGTTCCGCACCGAGTTCGGCTTCCTCGGCCGCACCGCGCCGCCGGGCATCGCGGAGCAGGTCGCGGCGTACACCCGGGTGTTCGCCGCGTTCCCGGGCCGTCGCGTCGTCATCCGCACCCTCGATGCGGGGGCCGACAAGCCGCTGCCCTTCGTCACGGCCGACGACGAGCCCAACCCCGCCCTCGGCGTCCGCGGCCTGCGCACGTCCTGGTCGCACCCGCAGGTGCTCGACGACCAGCTCGCCGCGATCGCGCAGGCGGCCGCCTCCTCGGAGGCGGAGGTCTGGGTCATGGCGCCGATGGTGGCGACCGCCGACGAGGCCGACGCCTTCGTGGACCGCTGCTCCGCGCACGGGCTCGCGCAGGCCGGGATCATGGTCGAGGTGCCCGCCGCCGCGCTGCGGGCCGGCGACCTGCTGGAGAGCGCCAGGTTCGCCAGCCTCGGCACCAACGACCTCACGCAGTACGCCATGGCGGCGGACCGCGAGCTGGCGGGACTGGCGCAGCTGTCGACCCCGTGGCAGCCGGCGGTGCTCTCGCTGGTCCGGCTCGCCTGCGCGGGGGGCTCGGCGCGCGACCGTCCGGTCGGGGTCTGCGGCGAGGCCGCGGCCGACCCGGTGCTCGCGCCCGTGCTGGTCGGGCTGGGCGTCTCGTCGCTGTCGATGACGGCGCGCGCGCTCCCCGACGTCGGCGCGGTGCTCGCGTCGGTGACCCTGGACGAGTGCCGGGCGCTGGCCGCGCTCGCGCTCGCGCAGCGCACGGCCGACGGCGCCCGGTCCGCCGTGCGGGCCGGGCTGCCGGTGCTGGACGAGCTGGGGCTCTAGGCGGTCTGCTGCAGGAACTGCTCGAGCGCGTCGATCGAGGCGGCCGCGTCGGCGCCGTCGTCGTCCGTGGCCAGCACGACCTCGTCGCCCGCGCCGACGCCCAGCGTCATGATCGCGAGGATCGAGGCGGTGGCGACGGGCGTCCCGCCGGACTTCGCGATGGTCACCTTCGCCGGGAGCCTGCCGGCCGCCGCCACGAACTGGGCGGCGGGGCGCGCGTGCAGCCCCTCGGGAAGAGCGACGACGACGGAACGCTGCATGGCCTGCCTCCAGGGACGGGTCGACGGTGACGCTCGTGACTCTAGTGGTCTAGACCATGTGGGCGCGAGTCGCTGTGGGAGACTCGTGCCGCTGCGGGCCCGAGGTCCGCGCGGGAGGGCTGTCTGAGCGGCCGAAAGAGACGGTCTTGAAAACCGTTGGAGCGGGACAACCCCGTTCTCGTGGGTTCGAATCCCACGCCCTCCGCTCCCGACGGACCCATGGTCACGCGGCCCGCCGCGTGGGAGCATCGCTGAATCTTGCTCGACGACGAGGTCGACGGAGGAATCATGGCGCGGTGGACGATGCGGTTCGGGACGGCGATCGCTGCGGCGGGCCTGGTGGCCGCCTCGGGGCTGCTGGCGGGGCCAGGGATGGCCGGCGACAGGCACGACGACCACGGACACGGCAGCCAGCGGCTGAAGGACATCCAGCTGCTGGCCATCAACGACTTCCACGGCAACCTGCAACCACCGGCCGGCTCGTCGGGCACGGTGACCCGGCTGCAGCCCGACGGCACGACCGTGGCGCAGACGGTCGGCGGCGTGGAGTACCTGGCGACCCACCTCGCCCAGGCCCGGCAGGGTCACGACCGGTCGCTGACCATCGCGGCGGGCGACCTGATCGGCGCCAGCCCGCTGCTGTCGGGGGCGTTCCACGACGAGCCGACCATCGAGGCCATGAACGCGCTCGACCTCGCCGTCACCAGCGTGGGCAACCACGAGTTCGACGAGGGCTCGACCGAGCTCAAGCGCATGCAGAACGGCGGCTGCCGCACCAACCCCGACGGCACGCCCGCGGCCGACAGCTGCCCCGGCGGTCCCGGGTCGTTCACCGGCGCCGACTTCCCGTTCCTCTCGGCCAACGTGGTGAGCACGGCCACCGGCAAGACCCTGTTCAAGCCGTACGTGGTCAAGAAGCTCAACGGCGTGAAGGTCGGCTTCATCGGGATGACCCTCAAGGGGACCCCGGACATCGTCACCGCGGCGGGCGTGCAGGGCCTGACGTTCCTCGACGAGGTGACCACCGCGAACACCTACGCCAAGCAGCTGCAGCGGCAGGGCGTGCAGTCGATCGTCGTGCTGCTGCACCAGGGCGGCACCCCGGCGAGCGGCGCGTACAACTACGACTGCAACGCGGGCGGCGCGCTCGGCCTCACCGGCGCCATCGTGCCGATCGCCCAGCAGATCAGCCCCGCGGTGGACCTCATCGTGACCGGGCACACGCACACGGCCTACACGTGCAACATCCCGGACCCGAAGGGTCAGCCGCGCATGGTGACCAGCGGCTCGTCGTTCGGCCGGCTGTTCACCGACATCGAGCTGAAGTACGACCCGCGGACCAACGACATCGTCCGCTCGTCGGTGGTCGCGACGAACACGCCGGTCACCCGGGACGTCGCCGCGGCCCCCGCGGAGACCGAGATCATCAGCCGCTACACCGGGTTCCTCGGGCCGATCGCCAGCCAGGTCGTCGGCTACATCGGCGGCACGATCCAGGGCCGCGGCTGCACCCCCACGGTGTGCGCGGCGTCGGGCGAGACCCCGGCCGGCGACCTCATCGCGGACGCGCAGCTCGAGGGCATGAACGTCGACCCGCTGAACCCCGCCGGGGCCGACTTCGCGATCATGAACCCGGGCGGCATCCGGGGTGACTTCAACTGCGTCCCGGCCACCTCGCCGTGCGCGCAGACCTACGAGCAGGCGTTCACCGTGCAGCCGTTCACCAACATCATGAACGTGGTCCAGATGTCGGGCGCGGACGTGCTCACGATGTTCGGCCAGCAGTGGACCACGCAGAACGGCTCGAACAAGATCCTGCAGGTCTCGGCCAACGTCAGCGAGGTGATCCGGGCGACCGGGGCGACCAACGAGAACCGGCTGGTGTCGGTCTCGGTCGACGGCGTGCCCGTCGACCCGGCCGCGACCTACCGGGTCGCGATGAACGAGTTCCTCGGCGGGGGCGGCGACAACTTCGTCGCCATCCGCAACGGGACCAAGGTGTTCGTGGGCAAGAGCGACCTCGACGTGCTCATCGCGTACCTGGGGGCCCACAGCAGCCAGGCGGCGCCGTACCCGGTGCCGGCGGGCGGGCGGATCACGCTCGGCTGACCGCGCTCAGCTGACGGCGGCCCGGACCCTCCCGGCCCGGGCCACCACGAGGGCGGCCACGCCGAGCGCGAGCACGACGGGCGAGCCGATCTCGAGCGCGAGCAGCAGGCTCGAGCTCGTGGCCAGCACGCCGATGCCGAGGGCGGCCACGGCCTGCAGCACGTACGCGACCACGTACGCCGCGGACAGCACGGCGGCGCGGTGGTGCACGGGTGCGCTGGCCGTGACCAGCCCGAGGCCGCCCGAGAACAGGAGGCTGTACCCGGCGCCGGCGACGACGGACGAGGCGAGGAACAGCGGGAGCGAGTGCGCGAGGCCCGCGCCGACGAGCAGGGCGAGGCCCAGGATGGCGGCGGGCGGCCCGAGCGTGACCGAGGTGCGAGGGACCAGGCGCCGGGCCAGCACCGCGACGACCCCGATGACGACGGCGGAGACCGAGATGATCGAGCCGGCGACGAACGCGTTCTCCGAGTGCACGAGGTCGCGGGCGATCTGGGCGCCGAGCGCGAGGAAGATCGCCCCCATCGCGTAGGCGCCGCTGACCGCGAGCGTGCCCGCCGTGAACGCGGACCGCGCGTCGCGGGGCACGCGGGGCAGCCGCGGGCGCCACGGGCCCGCCGTCTCGTCGCGCGTGTGCCGGGGGAGCAGCCACACCAGCACGGCGCTGAGCGCAGTGACGACGACCAGCACCCAGAACGTCAGGTGCGTGGGCCACGGGCCGTACTGCACGAGGGCGCCGCCGACGAGCGTGGCGAGCGCGAGGCCGGTGGCGGTCGCGGCGGTGGTCGCCGAGCTGGCGCGGCCCTGCTGCCCGGGGCGGCTGAACTCGATCATCGCCGCAGTGGCCGGGCTCAGCGAGAGGCCGACCCCGACGCCCATGAGCGCGCGCCCGACGAGCACCCAGGCCAGGTCGGGCGCCAGCCCGAACGCGAGCGCGCCCAGCCCGAGCGCGGCGAGGCCGGCCAGCATGGTGGCGCGGCGGCCGATCACGTCCGAGAGGTTGCCGAAGAGCACGAGGACCGGCACGAGGACCAGCGGGTACACGGCGAAGATCAGCGTGGTGACGGTCGGCTCGAGGTCCCACTCGCGGGCGTACAGCGGGTAGACGACCGTGGGGGCGCCGCTGGCCCAGAGGGCGAGGCCGGCGACGAGCGCGGCGGTCCAGAAGCCGGCGCGGCGGCTGAGCTGAGGCACGGTGTCTCCCGGTGACTGCTGAATTGGAATCGCCAACCTAGCATGCTGAATTGGTTTCGCCAACACAGCGCGCTATCCTGTCGTCGTGACCCGCTCGCTCACCTCCGTCGACAGCCGCTGCTCGATCGCGCGCAGCCTCGAGGTGCTCGGCCAGAAGTGGACCCTGCTCATCGTCCGCGAGGCCCTGGCCGGCCGGACCCGCTACGCGGAGTTCCGCGCGCGCCTCGGCATCGCCCCCGACGTGCTGGCCGACCGTCTCGGCACCCTGGTCGAGCACGGCATCCTCGAGCGCCGCGCCTACCGCGAGGCCGGCGAGCGCGAGCGCGAGGAGTACGTGCTCACCGAGGCCGGCCGCGAGCTCACGCCCGTCCTGGTCGCCATGCTCGAGTGGGGCGACGAGCACCGGCCCACGGGCTACGGCTCCGCGGCGCTCCCGGTCGACACCGCCACCGGCCGGTCGGTCCGGCTGGCCTTCGTCGCCGACGACGGTCGCGAGGTCGCCGCGCACGACGTCGCGCTCGTCCGCGGACCCGGGGCGCGCCCCCTCTAGCCCGACCGCAGGCGGGCGCACCGTCCGCCGCCTAGGCTCGCCACGTGCCCCGACGCCATGTCAAGCTGCACGCCCGCCCGCCCCAGGAGGTCCAGGGCGAGGCCGTCGACGTCCTCGTCCGGCGCGGCCTGGACGACCTGCGCCGCGAGCTCGACGTCCCGCCCAGCTTCCCGCCCGACGTGCTGGCCGAGGCCGCCGACGTGGTGCGCCGCGGCCCGTCCGGGTCGCGCGTCGACGCCACCGACGTCCCGTTCGTCACCATCGACCCCGAGGGCTCCAAGGACCTGGACCAGGCCGTGCACATCGGCCGGCTGGGGGACGGGTTCCGCGTGCAGTACGCGATCGCCGACGTGGCCGCGTGGGTGCAGGCGGGGGGCGCGATCGACGACGAGGCGCGCCGGCGCGTCGAGACCCTCTACGCGCCGGACGGCCGCACGCCGCTGCACCCCCCGAGCCTCTCGGAGGGCGCCGCGAGCCTCCTGCCGGACCAGGTCGCGCCGGCGCTGCTGTGGACCATCGACCTCGACGCCGCCGGCGCACCCGTGCAGGTGGGCGTGCACCGCGCCTCCGTCCGGAGCCGGTCGCAGCTGACGTACACGGGCGCGCAGGCGGCGATCGACGACGGCTCGGCGGGCGAGACCCTGCAGCTGCTGCGCGAGGTCGGCCTCCTCCGGCAGGCGGCCGAACGGGCGCGCGGGGGCATCACGCTGCCCACGCCCGAGCAGGTGGTCGAGCAGGGCGCCGACGGCGTGTGGACGCTGGGCAGCCGCGCGACCCTGCCCGTCGAGGAGTGGAACGCGCAGATCTCGCTGCTCACCGGCATGTGCGCCGCGCGCCTCATGCTCGACGGCAAGGTGGGCATCCTGCGCACCCTGCCCGACGCCGACCCGCGCGACGTCCAGCGCCTGCGGCTGTCCGCCCACGCCCTCGGCGTGCCGTGGCCGGACGGCGCCACCCCCGGCGACGTCATCCGCGACCTCGACGCGGCGAACCCCCGGCATGCCGCCCTGCTCACCGACGCGACCTCGCTGCTGCGCGGCGCGGCCTACGTCGCGTTCGACGGCGAGCTGCCCGCGTTCACCATGCACGCCGCGATCGCCGCCCCCTACGCCCACACGACCGCGCCCCTGCGGCGCCTGGTGGACCGGTTCGTGGGGGAGACGTGCCTGGCGCTCAGCGCGGGCACGCCCGTCCCCGACTGGGTGCGCGACGCCCTCCCCGAGCTGCCCGGGCTGATGTCGGCCGGGGACAAGCACGCCGCCGAGCTCGAGCGCGGCTGCCTCGACCTGGTAGAGGCCGCACTGCTCACCGGCCGCGAGGGCCAGGTGTTCGAGGGCGCGATCGTCGACGTGCGCGCCGACCGCGACGAGGGCGTCGTGCAGCTGCGCGACCCCGCGGTGCGCGGCCGGATCGAGGGCGCCGGGCTGCCGCTGGGCGAGGACGTGCGGGTGCGTGTGGTCGAGGCGTCGGTGCCGCAGCGGACGGTCCGGTTCGCGCTCGCCGACGATCAGGCGGACTCGGCGTCGGCCTGAGCCTCCGGCCGCCGTCCGGGCTGGTCGCCGAGGCCGGCCGCACGGAGGTAGGCGTCGGCACGCAGGCCGTGGTGGGCGCCGAGGCCGTGCCGCCCGGACCGGCCGGGGACGCGAGCAGCCCGCCATGCGGCGACCGGCTCCCCGGGGCGCCGGGTGCCGACGGCCGCGTCCGCGCCGGCGTCCGCGAGCCGGACCTGGTCCAGGACCCACGTCGCGGGGACGTCCGAGCCGGCGTCGGTGCTGGCCAGCCACGTTCGGGCAGGGTCGGCGGTCGAGCGGGCCAGCGCGTCCCGGATCCCGGCCGCCCGTGCGGCCGCGGCCCCGCTCCCGTCGTCGAGGTCGAGCAGCCGGACATCCAGGTGGCCCAGCGCGACCGCGCGCGTGCCGTCGGTGCTCCCGTCGAGCACCAGCACCAGATCGACCGAGAGGTCGGGCAGCACGGCCCGGGCGGCCTGGCGGGCGGCCTGCAGCGCGGCCAGGCACCGACCGATCACGCGCTCCTCGTCCCGCGCCGGCACCACGACGACGACGTGCTCGATGCGCGCGGTCATGCGGGCCCGGACGGGATCCCGCTCGCGGCGCTGCCCACCATCGTCGCCATCCTCGCTGGAGTGCCCGCCAGGACCGTTCCTCGATCCGTCCCACCAGGATCATCACCGCGGCGAGGAGCGGGCGCGACCGGAGGGTCGTGGACGGACGCGCGTCCGCAGGGCAGGGTCGGACCATGACCAGCGACCTCGACGACGTCGTCGACGACCTCTACGCGGGAACGCCGGCCGACTTCGTGGCCCGGCGCACCGCCGCGGTCAAGGCCGCCCGGGCCGACGGGGACCGCGACCTGGCGGCGGCCATCGCCGAGCTGCGCAAGCCCACGGTGTCCGCGTGGCTGGTGAACCTGCTGGTCCGCGACGACCCCGACCTCGCCGGCCAGATCGTCGCGCTCGGCGAGGGGCTGCGGGACGCCGAGAAGTCGCTGGACGGCCCCGCCCTGCGCGAGCTGACCGCGCAGCGCCGCCAGCTGGTCCGTTCGCTGGTCGCGCGCGCCCGCCGCCTGGCCCAGCCGACCGGGCAGAAGATCGGCGACCCGATCACCCAGGAGCTGGACGCCACGTTGACCGCCGCGCTGGCCGACCCGGCCGTCGCGCAGGAGGTGGTGTCGGGCCGGCTGACGGCCGCGCGCGAGTACGCGGGCTTCGGGAGCGCGGACGCGATGGGCGCGCCGGTCGCGGTCTCGGTGCCGCAGCGGGCGCCGAAGGAACCGGCCCGGCTCACGGTCGTCGGCGGTTCGGGCCGGTCCCGGGCCACCCGGCCGGCGCCGGCCGAGGAGCCCCCCGAGCCCGAGGAGGGCGGCGAGACGCGCGCCGAGCGGGAGCGCCGGCTGCGCCGCGAGGAGCGCGAGCAACGAGCGCGCGACGAGGCGCAGGCGGCGTGGGAGGCCGCCGACCGGGCGGCCACGGAGGCCCGCCAGCGCCACGACGACGCCGTCGCCGCCCGCGACGACAGCGCCGAGCAGGTGGCCCGGGCCGAGGCGCGCGCCGCCCGCGCGCACGAGGAGGAGGACGACCTGGTGCGGGAGCTGGCCGAGGTGCGGCGCCGGCTCGCCGCGGCGGGCAAGGCCGCGACCGTGGCCGACCGGGACGTCGGACTCGCCCAGCAGACGCTGCGCCACGACGACCGCGAGGTCGCGACGACGGAGCGGGAGCTGAACCGGGCCGAGCGTGCCCGGGAGGCCGCGGCGGCAGCCCGCGACGAGAGGTAGGAGCAGCGCATGGCCGGCAGCAGGGACGACGCCCCGCGGGTGCACGCCGAGACGGTCGAGGAGTGGCGCGACTGGCTCCTGGCGCACCACGCGACCGAGCCGGGTGCGTGGCTGGTGTCGTGGAAGTCGTCGACCGGTCGGCCGTCCGTCGCGTACGAGCGGGCCGTCGAGGAGGCGCTCTGCGTCGGCTGGATCGACTCGTCGGGACGCAGGCTGGACGACGAGCGCTCGATGCTCTGGTTCACGCGGCGCAAGGCGGGCAGCGGCTGGGCGCGGACCAACAAGGAGCGGATCGTG
The DNA here is from genome assembly GCF_041295535.1 of Cellulomonas sp. ICMP 17802. Classification (NCBI taxonomy): domain Bacteria; kingdom Bacillati; phylum Actinomycetota; class Actinomycetes; order Micrococcales; family Cellulomonadaceae; genus Cellulomonas; species Cellulomonas sp. ICMP 17802. The sequence continues at coordinate 380,745 of NZ_JBGFQZ010000001.1, forward strand.
CGGCTCGAGGCCGAGGGCCGGATGACCCCGGCCGGCCGTGCCCTCATCGACGCGGCGAAGGCCGACGGCTCGTGGACGCTGCTCGACGACGTCGAGAACCTGGTCGTCCCGGACGACCTGGCGGCCGCGTTCGACCGCTACCCCGGCTCCCGCGCGTACTTCGACGCGTTCCCGCCGTCGGCCCGCCGCGCGCTGCTGGAGTGGATCGTGCAGGCGAAGCGGGAGACGACGCGAGCCGCGCGTCTCGACGAGACGGCGCGGCTCGCGTCGCAGAACATCCGGGCCAACCAGTGGGTGCCCAAGCGCTAGGCGGCCACCGCCGCCTCGGCCGGGAGGTCGTCCTTCTTGGCGGTGATCAGGGTCAGCGCGGCCACGAAGCCCATCGCCAGGAGGATCGCCCCGCCCAGGTAGGCCACGTGGAACCCGGCCACCTGCGCGGTGGCCAGCGTCGCCCGTGCGGACGCGTCGGCCCCGGCGGCCGTCAGGTCGGAGAGCTTGGACGCCGTCGCGCTGATCGAGAACGTGCTCAGCAGGGCGAGGCCCAGCGAGCCGCCCACCTGCTGCGACGTGGTGAGCAGCGCGCTGGCGACGCCGGCGTCGTGCTTGCCGACCCCGACGAGCGCCGTGCTGGACGCCGGGATGAACACCGCGGCCATGCCGAGGCTCATGACGACGATGCCCGGCAGGACGGTGGTCGCGTAGGACGACTCGGGCGTCGTGCGGAGCAGCAGGAGCATGCCCGTGGTGGCCAGGGCCAGGCCGACGAGCATGAGCGGCTTGGGCCCGACGCGCGGCAGCAGCTGCGCGACGACGCCGGCCATGAGGATGATTCCCGCGCTGAACGGCAGGAACGCGAAGCCGGCCTTGAGCGGCGTGTAGCCCAGGACGTTCTGGAAGTAGAGCGTCATGAACAGGAACATCGAGAACAGCCCGGCGCCCACCAGCAGGAAGACCAGGTACGAGCCACCGCGGTTGCGGTCGAGCGCGACGCGCATGGGCAGGAGCGGGTTCTTCACCCGGGTCTCGACGACGACGAACGCGACCAGGCAGAGCACCGCGAACCCGAGGAAGCCGAGCACGGTGGGGTCGGTCCAGCCGACCGCCGCCAGGGTGCCGTCGGCGCCGACCTCCTGCTTGGCGGCCTCGGTGAAGCCGTAGACCAGCGTGGCCAGGCCGACGCTCGCCAGGATCGCCCCGGGGATGTCGAGCTTGGTGTCGCCGGGCGCCTTGGACTCGCGCAGGTAGCGGATGGCGAGCACGCCGGTGACCAGCGCGATCGGCAGGTTGACGAACAGGCACCAGCGCCAGTCGAGGTACTCGGTGAGCACGCCGCCGAGCAGCAGGCCGATGGCGGCGCCACCGCCGGAGATCGCGCCGAAGACGCCGAACGCCTTGGCCCGCTCGCGGCCCTCGGTGAACGTCACGGTGATCAGCGCGAGCGCGGCGGGGGCGAGCAGCGCGGCGAAGGCGCCCTGCAGCGCTCGGGCACCGAACAGCAGCGCCTCGGTCGCCGCGGCGCCGCCGAGGCCCGACGCGGCCGCGAAGCCGACCAGGCCGATGATGAAGGTGGTCTTGCGGCCGAGGTAGTCGGCGATGCGGCCACCCAGCAGCAGCAGCCCGCCGAACGCCAGCGTGTAGGACGTGATGGCCCACTGCAGGTCGGCCGGCGCGATGTCGAGGTCCTTCGCGGCCGACGGCAGGGCGATGTTCATGATCGACGAGTCGAGCACGATCATCAGCTGCGCGATCGCGATGATCCCGAGGATCAGCCAGCGGCGGGGGTCGTGGGCGGTGGTGGAGTCGGTGGGGGCGTCGGCGACGGTCGTGAGGGCAGGCTCGGGCACAGAGAGCTCCGGGGAGGAGAAGGGGGCGGCATCGCCAGGGGGGAAGAGGGGACCGAGAGACGGTCCGGAGGGCGAACCCGGAGAGCGGGCGCCGTGGTCAGCACACCAGCGCCGCACGGGCCGGTCAAGGTCTTTGCCCCGGGTTCCGACAGAGATCCTCTCAGCCGCTCCTCAGAAAGTTGCACGGAGCAAGCTGTGTCGATGTTCACGATGGTCAGCGGGAATGAAACGGCGCACCGTCGCAGGTCAGAGGCCGCTTTGGAGGTCGACCGCCCGCACGGGTACCCTGTGCAGGTCCTGGAGACGTCGCATAGCCCGGTCTAGTGCGCGACCCTGCTAAGGTCGTGAAGGCGTAAGCCTTCCGTGGGTTCAAATCCCACCGTCTCCGCGTGTGGAAGTGCTGTTCGTCGAGAGCTCGGTCCCCGGACCGGGCTCTTGTCGTCTCCGGCTCAGCACCACGTCGCCGACGATCACGGCGAGCATGACGCCGTTCGAGAGCCAGTTCAGGGCCAGCGGCGAGAGGGCGTCCCGCAGCAGGAACGCCGCGAGCACCGCGACCACGCCCACCAGGTGCGGCGCCGACCACCGGCCACCCGTGGCCCGTCGGAAGAACGCGTTGCCCAGCAGGTAGACCGCCGCCGCCCCGCACACGAGCCCCGCGGTCCACGTGCTGGTGTGCGCGAGCGGGTGCTGCAGCACGAGCTCGTCGGCGACCGCGGTGAGCACGATGCCCGCGATCAGCAGGAACGGCACGTAGGTGTACGCGGTCTGCGCCACCATCCCCGGCTCCGCGCGCGACGAGAAGTACTCGGTGGCGGACTGCTCGGAGCGGTCGAAGAAGAGCAGCCACATCAGCACGGTGCTGACGAACGCGGCGAGGAACGCGAGCACGGTCGTCGTGCTGACCTCGAGCTCCGCGAACGCCCCGCCCGTGACGATGATCGACTCGCCCAGGCTGATGATGAGGAACAGCGACACCCGCTCGGCCATGTGCGACCCGCGCACGGACCACGTCGTCGGGTCGGTGGGCCCCATGAACGGCACCCAGAACAGGGCGCGCGGCCCGACGACGTCGATCAGTGCCGCGACCACCCAGAGGATCACACGGGTCTGCTCGTCGGTCAGCGCGCCGGCGATCCACAGCGCGCCCGAGACCCCGAGCCACACGGTGATCCGCACGAAGTTGACGGCGTTCTCCGGCCAGTGCCGCCCCATCGCCCACACGGTGAACAGCGTGCGTCCCAGCTGGATCACGACGAACGGCACGGCGAACAGCAGCGCCTTCGACCCGAACGCCTCCGGGATCGCGCTCGACATCAGCAGGCCCAGCAGCATGAGCACCAGCAGCATCGCGCGCACCGGCACCTTGTCCGGGTCCAGCCAGTTGGTCACCCACGTGGTGTCGATCCACAGCCACCACACCGCCCAGCCGAGCACCAGCGTGTGCAGCAGCGTGGTGAGGTCGGGGTGCGCGATCAGGCTGTGCGACAGCTGCGTCACCGCGAAGACGAACACCAGGTCGAAGAACAGCTCGATGTACCCCACCCGGCTGCTGTCGCGCCCGTCCCCGTGCCGCAGCACGTCCGCGCGCATGCCCCAGGTGCCGCCGCCGGTGCCCAGCCGCTCCGTGGTCGCCATGCGCGCGATCCTGCCACGGCCGTGTCCCGGGTCACGGCTATCCGGTTTGGGCGACCGGGCCCCTGGCCTGTATCGTCGTCTCCGGCCCTGCGGGGCCATGCGCCCGTAGCTCAATGGATAGAGCATCTGACTACGGATCAGAAGGTTGGGGGTTCGAGTCCCTTCGGGCGCACACAGACGGAATCGGCCCGCCACCTGCGACAACGCAGGGGCGGGCCGATTTTCGTTTCGACGGATCAGAACGTCCGTGTAGCGATCCCGTCAATGATTGCTCGAACCGTACCGCGGCGCTCGACGGGTGTGCCGGCGGGCACGGTCGTCCCCGACCACCGCTCGATGTCGGTGCAGCCCTCGGCGCAGTACATGCCGCACGTGGGGCACCCAGAGCGTGTGGTGCCGCTCGACGGAACAGCTGCAAGTGACGAACCGCTCCGACGGTCGGCCTGGGCCGGAGGTGGTCCAGCGGTGGCCGCGGGGGCAGCCAGGCGGCGGGACGCGGATCCAGCCGCGGCGGGTGTGCTCCCATCGGGACCAGTCAATGTCTCGCGGCATCGAACAAGTGTACGAGGGCTGCTGGAACGGCTCCGTAGTGTTGTCGGCACTCTCCACTACACTGTTGAGTTTTCTCCGCTGTCGGCCTAATCACAGCTCGCGGGCTTGTAGCACGGTCACTGGCTGTGTAACGTTCCTGGCAATCCACCCCGCCGTCCGACGCAAGTCGCACGGCGGGGCTTATTTTTCCCAGGAGCTCTTGTGGCCGACGGCGTCTACTTGTTCCTCGACTGGCAGAACGTCTACATGCGCGCTCGCGAGAGCTTCCATGAGCGGTACGCACCCTTCACGGCAGGGCAGGTGGACCCCGTGGACCTTGCTCATGTCCTGCTCAGCCGTGGTCCCGTAGGCGAGCCCCGTGAACTGCTGCAAGTTCGCATCTACCGAGGGATCCCGGACCAGGTACACGACCCGAAGGCTTACGCGGCAGCCAGACGACAGATCGCCAGTTGGCAGCGTGACCCGCGCGTGCAGGTGTTCAGTCGCGTCCTGCGTGGGTATCCAAGCGACTGGGGTAAGCCCGGCTGCACCGAGAAGCCCCGCGAGAAGGGCGTCGACGTGTCGCTCGCGCTCGACGTCGTTACCTGTGGGCTCGACGGCATGTACGACGTGGGCATCGTGATGTCCTCCGACCAGGACATCGTCCCCGCCCTCGAGTACATGGATAGGCGTCGCATCTCTCGCGGAAAGCCGGTCACGGAGGTCGCGGCCTGGCGCGGTGACATGGGGCGCCGTCCGAATCGGATCACGGTCGGGAAGGGTCGCCCGTACTGCCACTGGCTCTCTCAGGCGGACTACTGGGGTGTACAGGACGAGCGCGACTACACCGCGCCAGCGCCCGAGCGTGCACCCGGACCTCCCCGACCTGGCCCGTATCGCCGACGCTGACGCGATGGACTGCCTCCGCCCTCCCGAAGGGGAGCGGGGGCGATGCCTTGTGGTGGTGGGGTCAGCCGACGTCGATCCGGCCGGCGGGGCGGATGGCGAGCTCGGGGTTGTCGATGTCCCGTAGGTGGACCCAGGTGCTGCCGGCCGCAGCCGGCGCGTCAGCGAGGCCAGGTCACGCGGTGGGCAGTTCGGCGCGGACACCGCGGTCGCGATCCGCTCGCGCATGGCGACGAGCAGCGTCCCGCTGATCGCCCGACGCCGCGGCCTGCGAGACGGTCAGCGGGACAGCTGGCGGGACAGCTGGCGGGGCGGCAGGCTCGGGACGCTCGTCAGCTCCGACGACCGTGAGCTTCGTCTTCGGGGGCATCGAGCTCACCCCCCCGTGGTGGGCTTCGGCGCGTAGCTTCTTCCATTTGCCTGTGCCGGTGCGTGAGGTGGTCACGTGTGCCCCTGCTCGTGCACGGGCCGCCCGCTGCGTGCCGGTCGTGGTGGCTGCCCTGTGGCGAGCCCCGGGCTGCGCCGATCCGGTCTATCCGTCATGACGAAAGGCCCCGGGAGCGTGGGCTCTGACCGGGGCCTTTCGACAGGAGTTCTATCGTGACGGAACGTAGCGTTTCAGCAGGTCAATAGCAATGCGTCACGCGGGACGCCCAGCGCGTCAGGAGCAGGCGAACTCGGGGGGCAGCGGCTCGCGCTGCTCGTTGATTTCGAACAGTTCGCCGTTCGCCATCCGCCGCCATCGTGTCCCGGCAAGGTCACGAAAGTACAGGTACACGATCGGCTTCCGAGCGCGGTCCTTAACGCCTGAATCGAACCAGTCGGAGGCGCCTGGTGGCAGCACTGCGGCTTCATCGCTCTTGTCGGCCTTGTACTCGGCGATCTCTGGGTGCTGCGGGTGATGGCGAAACCTCTGAAACAGCTCGACTTCGACGTCGAATACCGGTGCGGTGGAGTAGTTGCCGTACTCGCCGATCCAGTGGCCGACCTCGGCACCTCCGAGACCCCTGTGGTCCACCTTCCACGAGACCCAAGCGATCACCAGTCGAGCCTGTGCTCGCTTCTCCCGTTCCGCGGCGACTTCGGCTTCGGTCGCCCGAGCGTCGTCGGCTGCCTTCCTTTCAGTAGCTAGGCGGTCGTCGGCCACCTTCGCTCGATCGTCGGCATTCTTGGTCTTCGCGCGCTCGTGCCGGATCCCAGCCAGCGCGACTATCACCGCGCCGGCAGTCGCCAGGGCACCGACGACCTCCCAGGTGTCGTGCCACGTCGCCACGTACTGGTAGAGCGAATCGAGGGCCCGTTGAGTCCAGGCCCGCGCGGTCGGGCTCCGGCACTCGATGAGGACCACCGCGGCCAGGGCAACCAATAGACCGCCGATCCAGGCGAGTCTGCGACCTCTCGTCGACATGCTGGTCATGCTCCCATCGTGGGAGGTCAGGCCGTGGCGGCGTGGCGGGTGAGGATGTCACCCACGCGGTACAGGGGCCGGCCGCGGGTGTCGGCGCCTGTGGGCTCGATCTCCTTGCGGTGCTTCCACAGGCGGATGAGGGCGGCGGGGATGTCGATGCCGACCTCGGCGAGGACGCGTGCGGCGTCGACGGCGGCGAGTTGGTGGTCTTCGATGCGGGCGACGAGGCGGGTCCGCAGCTCGGCGGTCTGGTGCTCGGTGCTGCAGCCGAACGGGTACTACCAGCGGCTCAACGCCCTGCTCGACAACCCTGACGCACTGGCGTACTCGCCGATGCTGGTCAACCGGCTGTGACGGCGCCGGGAACTGGCGCGTCATCGCTAACGACGCCCCCCGTTCACTACTGTCTCGGCATGGCGCAGTCAGGTGACATGGTCGACCGCCGCTATGTCGAAAGGCCCGTCGACTGGGACGCGGTGAACGACTTCAGCGCGCTTGCTGCCTCCGAGCAGGAGCGTGTTCTTGTGGAAGCCCGTGCCTACGCAGCGTTCTACGGTGCCGACCCGGGAGCGCACCCCGCCGCGGTCGCGGGGCCATTCTTTGCTCTGGCAGTCGCCAGTATGGCGATCCTGGTGACGCTAGTCGGTGCCGCGGCCTCCCATCCTGGGCCGAAGGTGGTGTACGGATGGCTTGTGATCGCCTTCGCCGTATGCCTTTTTGGACTGGTTTTCGGGGCATATCGGCTCTGGACGGTTGCGGGGGCCGCGGTCGACAGGCGGATGTGCGCAGCCTCGTGGGTTGCCGCGTTTGAGTCGGTGATCGAAGCGCAGCGGGCGGGAAGGTGGGGTGCGGATCCTGCCGTGATTGGGGGCGCTACATCAGTGTTTCCCGCTGTCATGGCGAGAAAGCGGTTCCGGCTCCGCCCGCCCGGGCGGTGAGCCCGAGCCGAACGGCGACGTCGTCGGGCGCGCGCCGCGCGAGCGCCTGGCTGACGTGCATGTAGCCGCGGCTCGTGACGATCGAGGAGTGCCCCATGATCGCCGTGATGACAGCCTGGTCGACGCCGCCCTCGAGGAGCAGGGTCGCGGTGGTGTGGCGGGCTTCGTGCAGGACGTACCTGGCCGGGGAGCGGTCCTTGCGCCGGTCGGTCGGGGCAACGCCGGCTGACTCCTGGAGGGCATACCAGGCGTCCCGGTCCGAGCTCGACGAGCGGGGCCGGCCGAGCATGCGAGGGTCGTCGTGCTCGACGACCGGCCAGACGAGGTCATGCGGGGACGCCGGCGCCGCTCGCCGCCAAGCGGTGAGCGCCGCGGTCATCCACGGGACGAGAGGGATGACCCGCAGGCCGCTCTCCGACTTGGGGCGCACCAGGTGTGTCGCGCCGCCAGCTGCCGCGCCTCGTACCCGTCGGGGACTCGGAACGTCTTGGTCTTCCGGTCGAAGTAGGGGAGCGCCTGCAGCTGCCAGGACACGTCGAGGGTCCCCGCCTCGAGGTCGACGCATTCCCAGGTGAGCCCGAGGCACTCGCCCTGCCGCATGCCCTGCAGCAGGGCCGCCACCCAGCGGGACCCGTCGGGTTGCGCCGCGGCCGCGTCCAGGAGCGCGAGGGCGTGTTCGAGCGGGATCGCCGCGCGGTCGTTCGTGGACTTGCCCGGGGGCTCGACCTCGCGGGCAAGGCGGGACACGGTGTGCCCGTCGGCCGCGGCCGCGTTCAGGACCCGGATTAGGGTGCCGTGCACGTGGTGCGCCGTGGACGTCGAGCGCTCGGCGGCACGGACAGCGTTCGTGACCGTGCGGATGTCGCCGGGGGTGAGGGCGTCCAGGCGCTTGCCGCCGATCGTGGGGACGATCCAGCGGCGCACGTGGGACGCGTCGGTCGCGTAGTACTTGGGCCGGGCCTTGGTGGCGTGCAGCTGCAGCCAGGTCTCTGACCAGATCCCGAGTACGACTGGTACCAGGACCGCGACGACGACGGTCTCGTGTGCGAGCACTAGACGCGGCGTCGTCGGAGCTCTGGTCGACGTCCCGAGGCAGCGCCGCTACTCCAGCACCACGTACTCGTCGCTGGACCCGTCGTGCCCGATCAGCTGGCGGCCGATCGAGGTCACCTCGGTGACGCCCGGCGGGTAGCTCGCGCGGAAGTCCTCCTGCCCGGTAGCCGGGTCGTAGGCCACCAGGGCGGGGGTCGCGTCGGTGGAGGTCGCGATGAGCCCGACCAGGAGGTGGTCCCCGTCGGTCAGCAGGGCGCGCGGCACGAGGCCCTCCTCCGCGCGGGCGGTCCACAGGACGCGGCCGGTGCGTCCGTCGAGCGCGACGATGCGGCCGCCGGTCGCCAGGTAGACGCGGCCGCGCAGGACGAGTGCGCTCGCGACCGTGTCGTCGGCGTGCGACCACCGGGCGGCGCCGCTGCCGGCGTCCCAGGCGTGCACCGCGGAGTCGGCGCTCAGCAGGAGGCCGGGCACGCTGCCGTCGTCGACGGTCAGGTGCACGGGTCCGCCGGCCACGGTCACGTCGGCGTCCGGGTCGCCGTCCGGTGCGACGATCGTCATCCGCGCCGCGCCCGTCGCATCCTGGCTCTCCAGGACGAGCTGCCCCGTGCGCGGGTCGGTCCCCCAGCCCCAGCTGCCCCCGGTGGGCTGCGTGATCGTGCGGACCGCGGTGCCGTCCGTGGACAGCAGGAGCAGCGAGCCGGGCGACGAGCGGTACGCGAGCAGGTCCCCGGCGCGGAAGAGCGACACGGAGGAGAGGTGGATCGCCGCCGGGTCCGGGTCGACGTAGGTCCAGCGCTCCTCGCCGGTCAGCGAGACGTACGCCGTGACGGTCGTGCCCGTCCCGTACGCCGAGCCGAGGGCCACCCCGCCGGGGAAGAGCGCCATGCTGTCGCCGTGGTCGACCGACCACTGCGCGAGGACGGCGCCGTCGTCGGCCGACAGGACGACCACCTGCCGCGAGGTCGCCGGGACCTGCGCGAAGCTGCTGCCCCCGTCCCGGATCACGCCACCGTCCGTGACCAGGCAGACGACGTGGTCGGCGGTGCTCGGGTCGGCTCCCGCGCGGCTGTCCGGCCGGCACGTGGAGGCGGCGACGACCTGCCCCTCGGCGTCGGCGAGCGCGGCGTTCGGGCCGGCCAGCGTCGTGGTCCACCCGGCCCAGGAGAGGCTCTGCGCGCCGCGGCCGTCGACGTGCACCGCGGCGGCCCCGAGGCCGACGTCGGGCGCGGGGCGCGAGACGACCAGGGTGTCGTCGACCGGAGCCAGCACGCCGGGTACCGCGGCCAGGCGCGCCTGCTCGGCGCGCTCGCCGGTCACGCCGGCCCACTGCGTCACGCCGAGCGCCGCCGCGACGGCCACGGCACCGACCACGAACCATCGGCGACGGAACCGGCGCGGTGCCGCGGTCGTCGGGCCCGGGTCGTCTTCGGCGGCGACCAGCTCGACGTCGAGCATCCCGCCGCTGTGCGTCATGGGGAGCCGCTCAGGCAGGAGCGTTCTTCTTCTGCACGCGGTTGCGCAGGAAGACCAGCGGCAGCAGCAGCGTGCCGAGCATCGTGACGATCCAGACGATGAACGCGCCGAGGATCCACGCCGTCGCACCGTTGATGGTCAGGCCGTCGCCGATGAGGGTCGCGACGAACAGCGCCGCGATGGTGGAGACCAGCCCGACGCCGCCCGTCAGGGCCGTCGCGTACTTGCGCGACATGACGAGGAACCACGGCGTGAGGATGCTCTGCAGGACCGCGAAGACCACGACCACGACGAGGAAGCCCTCGGCCGTGACGTTGAACCCGTCCACCAGCAACGAGGCCACCCAGAGCCCCAGCGCCGCCGAGCCGAGGAAGATCAGGGCCCGGATGAGGAAGACGACCATGGGTGCACCCGCTCCTTCGTGAGTCCGTCCCTGCCTGCAGACCCACCCTAGGGATCCGCGCCCGTGAGCGGAATCCCCGCATGCGGTGTGACCAGTCCGTTTGTTACGAGTCGTCGCTGGGCGTCGAACATGCCGGAACGGGCCGCTACCGTGGCACGGGTGACGGACAACATGACTCGCATCGCCACGCCGGAGCACACCGTCGAGGGCTTCGTCCGGGAGTTCCTGCGGGAGCTCAACTTCGGGCAGGGCACCGACCTGACGCGCGCCTCGGTCAACGACAAGTACCTCGCCATGGCCCGCACGGTGCGCCACTACCTCATGGTCCGGTGGATGGAGACGCTGCGCCGGCAGTTCGAGATCCAGGCCAAGTCCGTGGCGTACCTCTCGGCGGAGTTCCTGCTGGGGCGGCAGCTGGACAACGCGCTGCTGGCGTCGGACCTCGAGAACGTGGTCGAGGACGGCCTGGCGTCGCTGGGTATCGACCTGGCGGAGCTGCGCGAGGCGGAGGTCGAGCCGGGCCTCGGCAACGGCGGCCTCGGCCGGCTGGCGGCGTGCTTCATCGACTCGTTGGCGACCATGAACGTGCCGTGCATCGGCTACGGCATCCGGTACGAGTACGGGATCTTCCGGCAGACGTTCGTCGACGGCTGGCAGGTGGAGAAGCCCGACAACTGGCTGGCTCTGGGCTCGCCGTGGGAGTTCCCGCACCCGGAGGCGGCCGTCACGGTCGACTTCGGCGGCCACACCGAGCAGTACGTCGACGACGACGGCCAGGCCCGGAACCGTTGGGTGCCGGGCTGGAGCGTCCTCGGCGTGCCCTACAACTACATGGTCCCGGGCTTCGAGAACGGCCGCGTGAACACCCTGCGGCTCTGGAGCGCCCGCGCCACGCGCGCGTTCGACCTCGAGATCTTCAACGCCGGCGACTACGCCCAGGCGGTCCGGGCCCAGACGTTCGCGGAGAACATCTCCAAGGTGCTCTACCCGGAGGACTCGACCCCGCAGGGCAAGGAGCTGCGGCTGCAGCAGCAGTACTTCTTCGTCGCCTGCTCGATCCGCGACTTCCTCGACCAGGTGCTGCCCGCCGACTTCGACCTGCACCGGCTGCCCGACCGCATCATCTTCCAGCTGAACGACACGCACCCCGTCATCGCGATCCCGGAGCTCATGCGGATCCTGGTGGACGAGAAGGGCTGGGACTGGGACGACGCCTGGGCGACCACCCAGAAGTGCTTCGCCTACACCTGCCACACCCTGCTGCCCGAGGCCCTCGAGGTCTGGTCGGTGGACCTGCTGGGCAAGCTGCTGCCCCGGCACCTCGAGATCATCTACCGGATCAACGAGGACTTCATGGCCGAGCTGCGGCAGGCCTACCCGGACGACGAGCTCCGCGTGCGCCGCATGTCGATCATCGCCGAGTACCCCGAGCGGGCCGTCCGGATGGCGTACCTGGCGACGGTGGCCGGCTCGAAGGTCAACGGAGTCGCGGCGCTGCACTCGCAGCTGCTCAAGGACAAGGTGCTGCACGACTTCTCGGACTACTACCCCGACAAGTTCACCAACGTCACCAACGGGATCACGCCGCGCCGGTTCGTGCGCCTGGCCAACCCCGGGCTGTCCGAGCTGGTCACCGCGGCCATCGGCGACGGCTGGGTCACCGACCTGGACCGGCTCAAGGAGCTGGAGCCGCTGGCCGACGACGCCGAGTTCCGGCGCGCGTTCCGCGAGGTCAAGCGCGCGAACAAGCTCCGGCTGGTGGACGTGCTGGCGGAGCGCGACGGCATCGCCATCGACCCCGACACGATGCTGGACGTCATGGTCAAGCGGCTGCACGAGTACAAGCGGCAGACGCTCAAGCTCCTGCACGTGGTCACCCTGTACGACCAGGTGACGTCCGGCGCGGTGAAGATCGAGGACATCGCGCCGCGCACGTTCGCGTTCGGGGCCAAGGCGGCGCCCGGCTACAAGATGGCGAAGCAGACCATCGGGCTGATCAACGCCGTCGGCCGCACCATCAACAACGACCCCGCCCTCAAGGGCCGGCTCACGGTCGCGTTCCCGGCGAACTACAACGTGACCCTCGCGGAGAAGCTGATCCCCGCGGCGGACCTGTCGGAGCAGATCTCCCTGGCCGGCAAGGAGGCCTCGGGCACGGGCAACATGAAGTTCGCGCTCAACGGCGCCCTGACCATCGGCACCGACGACGGCGCGAACGTCGAGATCCGCGAGCTGGTGGGCGACGAGAACTTCTTCCTCTTCGGGCTCACCGAGCCGGAGGTCGCCGAGATCGTCGACCGCGGCTACCACCCGACGTCGTACTACGAGAAGAACCGCTCGCTGCGGCACGCCCTCGACCTCATCGCGTCGGGGACGTTCTCGGACGGCGACCGCACGACCTTCGAGCCGATCGTGTCGAACCTGCTGTCCGAGGACCGGTTCCTGGTGCTCGCCGACTACCAGGCCTACATCGACGCGCAGGCCCGCGTGGACGCGGCGTACGCGGACACCGAGGCGTGGACCCGGTCGGCCGTGCTCAACGTGGCCCGCTCCGGCTTCTTCTCGTCCGACCGCTCGATGCGCGACTACATCGACCGCATCTGGCACACGCACCCCGTGCCGCCGGAGCGCTGACCTGGAGTGCAGTGGAGGGTGGGGCGCGAAGCGCTCCGCCCGCAGCGGAACGGAAGGTCAGCGCGACCACAGGAACAGGCGCTGACCCCCACGACCCGCACAACGTCCGAGGACGTGGTCGCCGGAGCGCTCACTTCCTCGGACGTTGCGACGTCGTGCCGGGGCCTACCCTTGACGGGTGACACCGCCCAAGAAGTCCCAGGAGATGAAGGCGTCGACCGCCGCCGCCAAGCTCGACGTGTACCTGCCGGCCACGCCGGAGGACTTCCAGCACCGGATGATCACGCGTGACGAGCTGTCGGAGCTGCAGCGCACGCCCCCGCAGTGGCTGGTGGACCTGCGCCGCGACGGGCCGCACCCGCGCAGCGTGATCGCCGGCCGGCTGCGCATCTCGATCAGCGGCCTCGCCCGCGGCGGCATCACCGACCCGCTGACCACCGCCGAGATCGAGGCGCTGCAGGCGGACCCGCCCGGCTGGCTGGTGCGCGAGCGGGAGATCGCCGCCCAGGTCCGCCTGGAGGAGCGGCTCCAGGAGTCGCGCGAGGCGGACCGCAAGGCGGCCGCCGCCCGCGAGGGCTGATCGCGGCCGGTCAGCGTCCGGGGCGGGGCTTGCGCGGCTTCGGCTTCCCCTTCGCCGACGACGCCCGGCCCTTGCCGGACGACGACGCCCCACCCTTGCCCGACGACGAGGCGCCGCCCTTGCCGGACGACGACGGACCCCCGGCTCGACCGGTCGGCTTCTTCGCGGGCAGCTCGGGCGCGGGAGCCGGCGCACCGACCCCGCGGCTCGACGTCGCCGTGCGGCCGCGGACGATCCCGATGAACTCCTCGGTCAGGTCGTCGTAGCGGTCGGTCACCCAGGCCAGGCCCACGGCGGACCCGGGGGCGTCGCGCACCACGCGCGCGGTCAGCCCACGCCTCTGGTGCAGGCGGCCGAGCGACTGCGGCAGCACGAGCACCGCGACGCCGGCGGCGACCAGGTCGACCGCGTCGGCGGTGGTGGGGACCGGGTCGCCCGCGAACGGCGTGCCGGGCGGCTCGGCCCAGTGCAGCGTGTCGTCGAGCGGGACCACGACGGTCTCGTCCACCAGGTCGGCGGCGTCCAGCTCCTCGACGACGGTGACCAGGTGGTCCTTGGGCACCACGACGACGGTGGCCTCGGTGTACAGGGGGATCACCGAGAGGTCGTCGCCGGCCGCGGGCAGCCGGAGCAGCGCGACGTCGGCGGCCCCGGAGCGCAGCAGGTCGGGGGCGTGGGCCGGCTCGGTGTGCACGAGCTCGACGGGGACGTCGCGCAGCCGCTCCTGCCAGACCCGCAGCCAGCGGTCGGGGTTGACGCCGGGGGACAGGGCGACCCGGAACGTCCTCGGCGCGGTCATCGGACCCTCCGGAAGACGAGGTCGCGCACCTCGTGGCCGAGGTCCAGCCCGCGCTGCTCGAACTTGGTGACCGGGCGGTCCGGCGGTCGGGGGGTGAACCCGTCGGCGGTGTTCTCCAGCCCGGGGTCGGCGGTCAGCACCTCGAGCATGGCGTCGGCGTACTCCACCCAGTCGGTGGCGCAGTGCAGGGTGCCGCCGACGCGGAGCCGGGACCGCAGCAGGGCGACGTGCGCCGGCTGCACCAGCCGGCGCTTGCGGTGGCGGGCCTTGGGCCACGGGTCGGGGAAGTACACGTGCACCGCGTCGAGCGAGTCGACGGGCAGCACCCGGCGGACCAGGTCGAGGGCGTCACCGTGGGCGACCCGCACGTTGGTGAGGCCCGCACGGTCCAGCAGGCCGAGCAGGTGGGCGACGCCGGGCAGGTGCGCCTCCACCGCGAGGTAGTCGCGGGCGGGGTCGGCGGCCGCCATGGTCGCGGTCGTCTCGCCCATGCCGGAGCCGATCTCCAGCACCAGCGGCGCCGACCGGCCGAAGAGCGCGGTGGTGTCCAGCGAGCCGTCCGCGCCGCGGGGGGCGGGGGAGCGGTCGTCGTGCACCGAGAACCCGAACCGCGGCCAGAGGGTCCGCAGCGCCTCCTCGCGTTCGGGACCGAGGGGCGACCGGCGCGGGTGGAAGGTCCGCAGCGGCTCGTGGGGTCGCGAGGCCACGTGGCGGAACGCGTCGGACGGGAGGGTCACGGTCGTCCAGCCTAGGCGGCGGGCCGTCAGTCGCCGACGACGGGGCCCATCAGCGCGAACACCTCGCCGAACGGGCCCGACGCGATCGCCATGCGGCCGAAGGGGGTGTCGGTCGGCGGGCTGACCACCGCCCCGCCCAGCTGGGCGACCTGCCCGGCCGACTCGTCGACGTCGGTGACCGCGAAGTAGAGGGTCCACGCGGCAGGGGCGTCGGCACCGGCCTGCTCCCCGTAGCCGCCGACCCCGGCGAGCGGCGTCCCGCCCAGGGACACCGACGCGTACTCGAACCCGGGCGCGCTCAGGTCCTCGGCGGTGTAGCCGAACACCCGCCGGTAGAACGCCAGCGCGCTCGGCTGGTCGTGCACCATGACCTCCGACCACACCACGGACCCGGGCTCCTCGACGACGTCCCAGCCCGTGTGCGTGCCGGGCTGCCAGACCCCGAAGACGGCCCCGGCGGTGTCGACGAAGATCGCCATGGAGCCGAAGTCCATGATCGCCATGGCCGGCACGATCTCCTGCCCGCCGGCGTCGGCGATCGCGGCCGAGGTCGCGGCGAGGTCGTCGGTGGCCAGGTACACGCACCAGGCCGGGGGCGGCGCGGGCTCGTCGCCCATCGGCTCGCCCAGCCCGACCACCCGTCGCCCGTCGACGAACGCCTGGGTGTAGGAGCCGACCTCGGGCCCACCCACCTCGAACTCCCAGCCGAACAGGGGGCCGTAGAAGGCCCGGGCGGCGTCGAGGTCCGGGACCGTGATGTCGGCCCAGGCCGGGGTTCCGGTGGGCCAGGCCTCGCGATGGGTGGTCATGGTGACACCCAACACCCGGGTCGGTGTCGGCGCCACCAGGTGCCCGGACCAGGGCAGATGCCGACGAACGGGAGACATCGGGCAGCCGGTGTGCTACTCACGTCACATGGCGGACGCGCGCGACGACCGGGAGCCGCTGGTCGACGTCGTGCCCGCGGCGGCGGGCAGCGAGCCGCCCGGCGAGCACGGCGAGAGCGGGCTCACGGTGGTCGTCGCGTTCGGCGCCAACCTGCTCATCGCCGTCGCCAAGACCGCGGCCGCGATGATCACGGCGTCGGCGTCCATGCTCGCGGAGGCCGCGCACTCGTGGGCGGACGCGGGCAACGAGATCTTCCTCCTCATCGCGCAGCGGCGGGCGGGCAAGCCGCCGGACCCCACGCACCCGCTCGGCCACGGCCGGGAGGTCTACGTCTGGTCGCTGTTCGCCGCCATCGGGCTGTTCGCCGTCGGCGCGGGTGTCTCCATCACGCACGGGATCCAGGAGCTCGCGCACCCGGAGCCCGCCAGCGACTTCGGGGTCGCGTACGTGGTGCTCGGGGTGTCGTTCGTGCTCGAGGGGATCTCGTTCGTGCAGGCGTCGCGGCAGGCGAAGCGCGGGGCGGCCCGGCAGGACAAGGACCTGGTGGCGCACATCCTCGAGACGTCGGACCCCACCGTGCGGGCGGTCTTCTTCGAGGACGCCGCGGCCCTGGTCGGCCTCGTCATCGCCGCCGCGGGCATCGGCCTGCACCAGCTGACGGGTTCGCCCGTGCCCGACGCGGTCGGCTCGATCCTGGTCGGCGTGCTGCTCGGGGTCGTGGCCGTGGTGCTCATCGACCGCAACCGCAGGTTCCTGGTGGGTCAGGTGGCGGACCCGCGTCTGCAGGCGGCCGCGCTGCGCGCGCTGCTCGAGCTGCCGGAGATCGAGCGCGTCACCGAGCTGCGCCTGGAGTACGTGGGCGCCCGGCAGGTCTACCTGACCGGCGCGGTGGATCTCACCGGCAACCTGGCCGAGGACGACGCGTCGCACGTGCTGGCGTCCCTGGAGCGCCGGATCGCGCGGACGCCCGCCGTGGTCGGAGCCCTTCTCTCGTTGTCGGAGCCCGAGGAGCCGTCGCTGTGACCACCGCACCAGAGCCCGTCGTCGAGGAGCCGTTCCGCGTCCCGGTAGCGGGCCTCGTGCGGCTCGCCGTGCCCGCCGCGATCATCGGCATCGGGTGCGCGCTCACGCTCTTCGCGCTCAGCTGGCTGGCCAAGCAGCTCGAGGGCTGGGTCTGGGACGACCTCAGCGCCGCGGTCGGCGTGAGCTCGGACTCGGCGCTCTGGATCATCGGCGTGCTCACGGCCACCGGCCTGCTGATCGGGCTCGTGGTGCGCTACGTCCCCGGTCACGCGGGCCCGGACCCGGCCACCCAGGAGCTGGTGGCCGCGCCGCTGCCGCTGCGGGTGCTGCCCGGGCTCGCGCTGGCGCTGGTGCTCATGCTGGCGGGCGGCGTCAGCCTCGGGCCCGAGAACCCGATCATCGGCATCAACGTGGGCCTCGCGGTCGCGTTCGGACTGCGGTTCCTGCCCAAGGTGAACGCCCCGGTCTGGCTCGCCATCGCGGTCTCGGGCACCATCGGCGCGATGTTCGGCACGCCCGTCGCGGCGGCGCTGCTGCTCTCGGAGCTGGACGCCGGCGACCGCAGGATCCCGCTGTGGGACCGGCTGTTCGCGCCGCTCGTCGCCGCCACCACGGGCGCGCTCACCATGCTGCAGCTGGAGGACCTGGACCTCTCCGTGGACGTCCCGGCCTACACGTACGCGGGGCTGAAGGACCTCGGCCTCGCGGTGGTCATTGCGCTGGGCGCGGCCGCCGTCGGGCTGATCGCCGTCTACCTGTTCGTGCCGATGCACCGGATCTTCCAGCGCATCGGCCACCCCGTCCTCATGCTCACGGCGGGCGGCCTGCTGCTCGGCCTGCTCGGTGCCCTCGGGGGAGAGGTGACCCTGTTCAAGGGCCTCTCGCAGATGCAGGAGCTCCCGGGGCTGGCCGCCACCACGACGGCCGCCGGGTTCCTGGCGATGGCCGGCATCAAGCTCCTCGCGCTGCTGGTCGCCGCCACGTCGGGGTTCCGCGGCGGACGGATCTTCCCGGCGCTGTTCGTCGGGGTCGCGCTCGGGTTCGCCGTGCACACCCTCTGGGACGCCG
Organism: Cellulomonas sp. ICMP 17802; assembly: GCF_041295535.1. Taxonomy (NCBI): domain Bacteria; kingdom Bacillati; phylum Actinomycetota; class Actinomycetes; order Micrococcales; family Cellulomonadaceae; genus Cellulomonas; species Cellulomonas sp. ICMP 17802. Next base: position 398,668 of record NZ_JBGFQZ010000001.1, read on the forward strand.
TGCCGCTGGCGCTCGCGGTGGGCGCGGGGGTGGTCGGCATTGTCGTCGCGGCCACGCGCAACGGCTGGCTGAGCCTGTTCATGGCGGTCGCCGTGGTGCCGCAGGTGTCGCTGCTGATCGGGTTGCTGCTGGCCACGCTGGCCGCCTGGCTGCTGGTGACCAACCGGCCGCCCCTGCTGGCGCCGCCCGGGGACGGGCGCGCGCCCGGCCGAGAGCGCGCCCCCGCGGCCTAAGGGAGCCGGGCGTCGAGGAACGCGAGCACGTCGGCGACGTAGGTGTCGCGGGCCGGCCGCGGGGACAGCGCGAGGTCGTGCGCGCCGCCGGGCACCTCGACGAAGGTCACGTCCGGTCCGAGGTTCGGCGCCAGCCGCCGCATGTCCGCCACGTCCAGCACCGAGTCGGTGGTGACCAGGGCGTCGTGCCACGCATCGTCGGGGCCCGAGGCGTCGGAGGCCAGCACCAGCACCGGGACGTCGATCGCGAGCCCCCGGGCCACCCGCTTGTGCCCGCGACGGATCGTCCGGACGAAGCCGGCCCGGACGGGGAACCCGTCGAGCGGCTTCCACGCGAGGTCGTAGGACCACTCTCCGCCGGTGCCCTCGTGCAGCGCGCGGCCGTAGAACGGGCCCAGCTTCGCGATGGGCAGGCTCGGAGCGACCGCGCCGACGCCGTCGAGCACGGTCGTGAGCACCGTGCGCTCGAACCGCGAGCCGCGCAGGTCCAGCCACGGGCTGTTGAGCACGAGCGCGTCGATGAGGCCCTCGCCGCGACGCGAGTCGGCCCACAGGGACGTGACCAGCCCGCCCATCGAGTGCCCGAGCAGCACCACCTCGTCGTGGTCGGCCCGGACCACCCGGACCGCCGCGTCGATCTCCTCGGCGAACGCGCCGAGGTCGGTGACGTAGTTGGCCGGGCGGCCGTCGCGGATCGAGCGTCCGTAGTCGCGCAGGTCGAGGGCGTAGACGTCGTAGCCGTGCGCGCCCATCGCGTCGCCGAACCCGGTGTGGAAGAAGTAGTCGACGAAGCCGTGCACGTAGAGCAGCGCGCGCCGGCTCGGGGTCCCCGTGCGGTGCACCAGGGTGGCGACGGGGTCGGGCGTGCGGCCGTCGGGCCGCAGCGGGAGCGTGCGGGAGGTCCAGCCGGGGCCGAGCACGTCCGGGGCGTCGTCGTCCATGGCGTGATCGTGCCACGGGTGAGCGCGGACAGACTTGAGCGGAATAGACTCAACTCTGACGGTCGTTGCGACGGGCAGAGAACACGACACACAGGAGGACACGTGGACGCCAAGTTCACCACCCGGTCCCAGGAGGCCCTGGGCGACGCCATCCAGCAGGCGTCCGCCGCCGGCAACCCGCAGCTCGAGCCCGCGCACGTGCTCAACGCCCTGCTCCAGCAGGAGGGCGGCGTGGCCAACGGGCTGCTCGACGCCGTCGGCGCCGACCGCGGGGCGCTCGGCCGCGCGGTCCGGGGGATGCTCGTCAACCTGCCCACCACCAGCGGCTCGACCGTCGCGCAGCCGTCCGCGTCCCGTGCCACGTCGACCGCGCTCGAGGCCGCCTCCTCCGAGGCGCGCTCGCTCGGCGACGACTACGTCTCCACCGAGCACCTGCTGCTCGGCCTGGCCACCGGGCAGTCCGGCGTGGCCGACGCGCTGCGCGCCCAGGGCGCGTCCCGCGACGCGCTCGCGGCCGCACTGCCGGCGGTGCGCGGTTCGGCGCGCGTCACGACGCCCAACCCCGAGGGCACCTACAAGGCGCTCGAGCAGTACGGCCTCGACCTGACGCAGCGGGCGCGCGAGGGCAAGCTCGACCCCGTGATCGGCCGCGACGCCGAGATCCGCCGCGTGGTGCAGGTGCTCTCGCGCCGCACCAAGAACAACCCCGTGCTCATCGGCGAGCCCGGCGTCGGCAAGACCGCCGTGGTCGAGGGGCTCGCGCAGCGCATCGTCGCCGGTGACGTGCCCGAGTCGCTGCGCGGCAAGAAGCTCGTGGCGCTCGACCTGGCCGCCATGGTGGCCGGCGCCAAGTACCGCGGGGAGTTCGAGGAGCGGCTCAAGGCCGTGCTGGCCGAGATCACGGGCTCCAACGGCGAGGTCGTCACGTTCATCGACGAGCTCCACACGGTGGTCGGCGCGGGCGCCGGCTCCGAGGGCGCGATGGACGCGGGCAACATGCTCAAGCCCATGCTGGCCCGCGGCGAGCTGCGCCTGGTGGGTGCCACGACGCTCGACGAGTACCGCGAGCGCATCGAGAAGGACCCCGCGCTCGAGCGCCGGTTCCAGCAGGTGTTCGTCGGCGAGCCGTCCGTGGAGGACACCGTCGCCATCCTGCGCGGGCTCAAGGAGCGGTACGAGGCGCACCACAAGGTGACCATCGCGGACTCGGCCCTCGTCGCGGCGGCGACCCTGTCCGACCGGTACATCACCGGCCGTCAGCTGCCCGACAAGGCCATCGACCTGGTCGACGAGGCCGCCTCGCGCTTGCGCATGGAGCTGGACTCCTCGCCGGTCGAGATCGACGAGCTGCAGCGTGCCGTCACCCGGCTCGAGATGGAGGAGGTCGTGCTCAGCGAGTCCGACGACCCCGCCTCGGCCGACCGCCTGGAGCGGCTGCGCAAGGACCTGGCCGACCGGCGCGAGGACCTGGCGTCCCTGACCGCGCGGTGGGAGAAGGAGAAGGCCGGGCACAACCTGGTCGGCGAGCTCAAGGCCCGGCTGGACACGCTGCGCACCGACGCCGAGCGGCTGCTGCGCGAGGGCGAGAACGAGAAGGCCGCGCGCATCCTCTACGGCGAGATCCCCGCGCTGCAGGAGCAGATCTCGGTGGCCGAGGCCGAGGAGGCGTCGATCGACGCCGCGCCCGACGGCCCGCCGATGATCGCCGAAAAGGTGGGTCCCGACGAGGTGGCCGAGGTGGTCGCGCAGTGGACCGGGATCCCCGCCGGCCGGCTGCTCGAGGGCGAGACCGCCAAGCTGCTGCGCATGGAGGAGGTGCTGGGCGAGCGCCTGATCGGCCAGCGCCCCGCCGTCGCCGCGGTGTCCGACGCGGTCCGCCGCGCCCGCGCGGGCATCTCCGACCCCGACCGCCCGACGGGCAGCTTCCTGTTCCTCGGGCCCACCGGCGTCGGCAAGACCGAGCTGGCCAAGGCGCTCGCGGACTTCCTGTTCGACGACGAGCGCGCCATGGTCCGCATCGACATGTCCGAGTACGCCGAGAAGCACTCGGTGGCCCGGCTCGTCGGCGCGCCCCCCGGGTACGTCGGGTACGAGGAGGGCGGCCAGCTGACCGAGGCCGTGCGGCGTCGCCCGTACTCCGTGGTGCTGCTCGACGAGGTGGAGAAGGCGCACCCCGAGGTGTTCGACGTGCTGCTGCAGGTGCTCGACGACGGTCGCCTGACCGACGGGCAGGGGCGCACGGTCGACTTCCGCAACGTGATCCTGGTGCTCACGTCGAACCTCGGCTCGCAGTTCCTGGTGGACCCGATGCTCTCCGAGGACGAGAAGCGCGACGCGGTCATGTCCGCCGTGCGCACGGCGTTCAAGCCCGAGTTCCTCAACCGCCTGGACGACGTTGTGCTCTTCGACCCGCTGTCGCTCGACGAGATCGGGCACATCGTGGAGCTGCAGGTCGCCGCACTGGCCACGCGCCTGACCGACCGGCGGCTGACGCTCCAGGTCACGCCCGCCGCGCGCGAGTGGCTCGCGCTCGAGGGGTACGACCCGGCCTACGGCGCACGGCCCCTGCGGCGCCTGGTGCAGAAGGAGATCGGCGACCGGCTGGCCCGGCAGATCCTGTCGGGCGAGGTCCGCGACGGCGACACCGTGGTGGTGGAGCGCGGCGGGGACGGGCTGGAGGTCAGCAGCACGCGGTGACGGGTGGCGCTGGTTACCACCTGGTCGGGATTGGTCCCGCGTGGGATCCTGGCGCCATGACCACCGAGGTGACGACCGGGCCGGGCGCCCGCGCCGGCGGCTACGCCAAGGGGCGGGCGACCCGCGAGGAGATCCTCGACGCGGCCGTGCAGCTGTTCGGCGAGGTTGGCTACCACACGGCCTCCCTGCGCGAGGTGGCCTCCCGCGTCGGCATCTCGCACCCCGGCCTGCTGCACCACTTCCCCAGCAAGGCGGCCCTGCTGGCGGCGGTCCTGGAGCGTCGCGACGAGGTCGACGGGCTGGCCATCCGCGCCGACCTGGACGCCGGGCACGACTACCTCGACGCGCTGTCGATGCTGGTCGAGCGCAACGCGTCGCGGCCCGGCATCGTCCAGCTGTTCGCGACGCTCTCCGCGGAGGCCACGTCGCCGGACCACCCCGCGCACGCGTTCTTCCAGGAGCGCTACCGCAGGGTCGTGGCGCGCTCGGTCGCCGAGCTCGAGCGGTTCCGCGACGAGGGCCGCCTCCGCCCGGGCATCGACCCGGTGACCGCCGCGCGCCTGACCATCGCGGTCATGGACGGCATGCAGATCCAGTGGCTGCTGGCCGCGGACACCCCCGAGAGCCGCCCCGACATGGCGGCCGCCCTGCGCGCCCAGCTCGCGGCCCTGCTCACCGACTGACTGCGCCTGTCATCACATGCCGGACGGGTCGACGCCGTCGGCGAGCTCGGACCAGAACGGCACCCGGAGCGACGGGTCGGGCACGGGGACGGGCCCCGAGCGGCCGAGGAACTCGCGCGCGAGGTAGTCGGTGAGGTCGGAGCCGTAGCGGATGACGTCCGTCTGGTAGATCGAGAAGACGGGCGTCCCCGGTCGCGCGGCGCCGCCCGGCAGGTAGCGGTGCGCGTAGACCGGCACCATCGTCGGGACGGCCGCGAGCCGGCTCCGCGCGGCGGCCTCGAGGCCCTCGGGCGGCCGGGGACCCCAGGAGGCCGGCCAGAAGCCGTCGTGCAGGACGTCGTGCACGACGCCGTCGACCGGCCACGCCAGGCGGGCGCGCAGCGGTGTCTCGTCGTCGTCCAGCCAGTCCGGCCAACCGTCGCCCACCGGGACCGCGCGACCGAGCAGCTCGCGGTGGTCGGAGCAGAAGGTGAACCCGAACCGCCGCTCGACCTCCGCGATCTCGTCGGAGGTCAGCGCAGGGTCGAGCCACACCCCCGCGGCGTCGAGCCGGTCCAGCGCCGCGTCGAGGTCCATCGGGCGATCCTCGCAGGTGCGGCCGGCCCGCCCGATCAGCCCGCGGCGGCCTCGGTCACCAGGGCGTCCAGCGCCTCGCGGTCGAAGCCGGCCATGCCGAACTCCGCGATGACCTTGGCGGGCATCTGCAGGATCATCGCCTGCATGGTCTCGTCCATCGGGCCCATGCCGGCGGGGGGCACCAGCGCGGCCTGCAGCAGGGGGCCGCCGACGGGGTGCGCGAACCACTCCTCGACCGTCGACATCGGCGTGAGCTCGCCCCAGAGCGGCTCGCCCTCGACGTCGAGCGACACCGACCCGCGCAGGTCCCGGGACGAGGCGCCGACCTCGATGACGAACTCGCCGCCCTCGACCACCCAGCGGCGCAGGCCCGGGTGCCAGTACGACAGGTCCCGCGCGGTCAGCGCGAACGAGACCTCGCGGGACTCGCCCGGCTCGAGCGGCACCTTGGCGAACGCCTTGAGCTCGCGCGTCGGGCGCAGCACCGAGGCCTGCGGGTCCCGGACGTAGACCTGGACCACCTCGGCGCCGGCGACCGGCCCCGTGTTGGTGATCGTCGCGGTCACCGTGACGTCGGTGCCGTCGGCGGTCGCCGCCACGTCGTCATAGGCGAAGGTCGTGTAGGAGAGTCCGTGCCCGAACGGGTAGGCGACGTCCATCGCGCGGGTGTCGTACCAGCGGTAGCCCACCAGCACGCCCTCGCCGTAGCGGACGACGCCGGCCTCGCCCGGGAAGTTGCCGAACGCCGGGGTGTCCTCGATCCGGTGCGGGATCGTCTCGGTGAGCCGGCCGGACGGGGTGCGCACGCCCAGCAGCAGGTCGGCGACCGCCGAGCCGCCGGCCTGGCCGCCGAGCCAGGTCTCGAGGATCGCCGGGGCGAGGTCGCGCCAGTCGGTCACGCTGACGGCCGAGCCGTTGGCGAGCACGACGACCACCCGCGGGTTGACCGCCGCGATCGCGCGCAGGGTCGCCACCTGGTTGTCAGGCAGGCCGAGCCGCGGGCGGTCGTAGCCCTCGGACTCGTCGGGGCCCGGCAGGCCGAGGAACGCGACGACGGTGTCGGCGCCGCGCGCCGTGTCCACGGCCTCGGCCAGCAGCTCCTCGTCGGAACCCGACGGACCGCCCGCGATGGTGAAGCCCGCGGCGAAGGCGACGTCGCCGGCCGACCGCAGCGCGTCCAGCGCGGAGTCGAGCCGCGTCGGGTTCACCTGCGACGAGCCGGCGCCCTGGTAGCGCGGGGTGCGCGCGAACTCGCCGATCACCGCGACGCCCTCGGTCGAACGAAGCGGCAGCAGGCCGCCGTCGTTCTTGAGCAGCACCGACCCGGCCGCCGCGGCCTCGCGGGCGAGCTCGTGGTGGGCGTCCACGTCGAACGAGTCGTCCGACGACAGGCCGGGCAGCGACTGCGCGACCAGCCGCAGCACCCGGCGGACGGCGACGTCGAGCACGGCCTCGTCCAGCGAGCCGTCGCGGACGGCGGCCACGACCTCGGCGTCGGGACGCGGGCCGGCGGCCGGCATCTGCAGGTCGAGGCCCGCGGCGAGCGCGGGGACGCGGTCGTGCACGGCGCCCCAGTCGGAGACGACGAGCCCCTCGAACGCCCACTCGTCGCGCAGCACCTCGGTGAGCAGCCAGTGGTTCTCGGACGCGTACGTGCCGTTGACCTTGTTGTACGCGCACATCACGGTCCACGGCTGGGCGTTCGTCACCACCCGCTCGAACGCCGGCAGGTAGATCTCGCGCAGGGTCCGCTCGTCGACCTCGGCCGACACGCGCATGCGGTCGGACTCCTGGTTGTTGGCCGCGAAGTGCTTGAGCGACGTGCCCACGCCCTGGCTCTGGATGCCGCGGACGATCGCGGTGCCCAGCTCGCCCGCGACCACGGGGTCCTCGGAGACGTACTCGAAGTTGCGGCCGCACAGCGGCGTCCGCTTGATGTTGACCCCCGGGCCCAGCAGGACGGCGACGTCGTTGGCCCGCGTCTCGCGCCCGAGCGCCTCGCCCACGCGGGTGACCAGCTCGACGTCCCACGACGAGCCCAGCGCGGCCGCGGTCGGGAAGCACGTGGCCGGGACGGAGTTGCCGAGGCCCAGGTGGTCGGCGTCCTCGGGCTGCTTGCGCAGGCCGTGCGGGCCGTCAGTGACCATGATCGCGGGCACCCCGGCGCGCTCGACGCCCTGCGTGTGCCAGAAGTCGGAGCCGGACGTCAGGGACGCCTTCTCCTCCAGGGTCAGCTGGGCCAGGACTCGTTCGACGTCGAAGACCTGCGCCATCGCGGGGTTCCTCCTCGGTGGGGTTGGTGCCGCCACCCTAACCCATTACCTACCACGTGGTAAGTGTCTGGGATCAGGGGAGGTTCGCCGACCCGTCGAGGAACGACCCGGTGACGCCGCCCCCGTCGACCACCGCCAGGCACAGCCCGATGCGGTCCCCTTTCGCCCACGAGCGCTCGGTCGGCGACCACGTCACGGTCCGGACGCCGGCGCCGATCTCGGCGTCGTCGAGCACGCAGGCGCGCGCCACGCGGGCGTCGGCCGCCTGCTGGCCGGGCCAGACGGCGTTCTCGGCGAACGAGAACTCGGTGATCACCTGCGCCTCGTGGGGGTCGGCGCAGGGCACCACCCGGACCGAGTCGACCGGGCCGTCCGCCGGGACCGTGGCCAGGCAGTTGCCCGTGACCAGCTGCTGGGCGTGCGCGCTCCGCGCGGAGGGCACGTCGGCGGGCAGGGGGCGGGTGGCCAGCGCCGTGAGCACGAGGGTCGTGCCGACCACGGCCAGCGCTACCGTGCCCAGCATGCCGAGCACCCCGCCGGCGATGGCCAGGCCCCGGCCGCGGGTGTGCCGGGAAGCTACCCGGCGCAGGGCCACGGCGGCGAGCACGAGGGCCACCGGGCCTAGTCCGAGCAGGCCCGTGACCAGGGACCAGACGGCCGTCGGCTCGAGCGGCGGGCGCGGCGCCACCCACCCCGGCGCGTAGTGCGCCTCGGGGTAGGAGTACGGGGACGCGGGACCGGTCAGGACGACGTCCCCGCGCCCGCCAGCTGCAAGGTCCCGGCCGTCGCCGAGCCCGTCATGCCCGGCTCGTCGCCGTAGTAGACGCAGTAGGCCGAGGTGGTGCCCGCGGCGTAGTCGTCCGGGTGCGGGAAGTACAGGCTGATGTCGCCGTCGGAGAAGTAGCCGGGCAGCAGCCCCTCGGTGAGCTGGTCGCAGGCGTCCCACGCCTCGTTGTACGCCGTGTCGAACTCGTCGTCGGCGTCGAGGCTCACGGGACCCGACATCGGGATGAGGCCGACCACCTCGGCGTCGTGCGGCTCGGCGCAGTCGACCGCGTCCGTGTCGCTCATGTCGTACGTCATCGCGAAGGTGGTCAGGCACGTGCCGGTGGTCAGGTCGGTCCGCAGCGCGAAGTCGGGGAGCGTCGATCCGCTGTCCGTGCCCGGCGTGCCGCCGGACCCCTCGTCGATGCTCTGCCCGACCTCGTCGGCGACGTCCGAGAACCCACCGGTGGCGCCGAAGACCGCGAGCACGATCACGAAGTAGGCGATGACGGCCAGCATCCAGAGGATGCCGATCCCGCCGATCACGATGCCCGCGATCGCCCAGCCCCGGCCCGCCTTGCCCGACACCCGGATGCGCCGCAGCGCCGCGATGCCGAGCCCGAGGCCGACCACGCCGGGGAGCCCGCCGAGGAACATCCCGACCAGGCTGGTGACGAACGACGCGATGGCCAGGCCCTCGGTGGGCGGCGTGACGTAGGGCTGCCCGTACGGCTGCCCGTACCCGTACGGCTGCGCGCCGTAGGGCGTGGGCTGCTCGTAGCCGGGCGTCCCGTACTGCGGGGTGCCGTAGGCCGCGGGCTGGGGGGCCCCGTACTGCGGAGCCCCGTACTGGGGCGCGCCGGCCTGGGGCGCGCCGTATGGCGGAGCTCCGTACGGGGGTGCGCCGGCCTCAGGTGCGCCGAACTGCGGAGCTCCGGCCTGGGGCGCGCCGTACGGGGCGACGGGCTGGCCGTACGGGGTCGTGCCCGGCTGCGGCCCGGAAGCGCTCGGCGGCACGGCGCTGCCGGCGTACGGCAGGGGCGCCTCGAAGGCGCCGGGAGCCACGGGCGGCGTCGCCTCGGCGCCGCTGGGCTGCACGGGCGGGCCGGCCGCCGGGTCCGGGACGGCGTAGGGGTCGGGAACCGGAGCCGGCCCCCCAGGCTCGTTGCTCATGCGCGCAACCTAGCCCACTGCGCCCCCGCCCCGAACGGCCTTTCCACCGACATCACCCGCGCGTCCGGGCTCAGTCGGCGATCTCGAGGATGACCGGCACGTGGTCGGACGGCGCCTTGCCCTTGCGCTCGTTGCGCTCGATGGTCACGCCGGTCACGCGGGCGGCGAGCGCCGGCGTCGCGTAGGTCAGGTCGATGCGCATGCCCTCGTTCCGAGGGAACCGCAGCTGCTGGTAGTCCCAGTACGTGTAGGTGTGCTCGGCGGGCAGGTGCACGCGGGAGACCTCGGTGTATCCCGCCCCGGCGATGGCGGTGAACGCGTCACGCTCGGCAGGCGTCACGTGGGTGCGACCGGCGAACACGCCGATGTCCCAGACGTCGGTGTCCAGCGGCGCGATGTTCCAGTCGCCGACGAGGGCGACCTGGGCCTCGGCGTCGCCGGCGAGCCAGCCCTCCGCCGCGTCCCGCAGCCGGCCGAGCCAGTCGAGCTTGTACGCGTAGTGGGGGTCGTCGATCTCGCGTCCGTTCGGCACGTACAGGCTCCACACGCGCACGCCGCCGCAGGTCGCGCCGAGCGCCCGGGCCTCGGCCGCCGCCGGGTCACCCCACGTCGGCATGCCGGGGAACCCGGCCTCGACGTCCTCGATGCCGACCTTGCTCACGATGGCCACACCGTTCCACTGTGAGAAGCCGCTGGTCGCCACCTCGTACCCCAGCGCCTCGAACGCCTCCCGCGGGAACTGCTCGTCCTTGACCTTGGTCTCCTGCAGCGCCAGGACGTCAACACCCGTCCGCTCCAGGAAGGCGACCGCGCGGTCGGTGCGGGCGCGGATCGAGTTGATGTTCCAGGTGGCCAGGCGCATGGGGCAGGACGCTACCCGGCGCCGCCGACACGATAGGCAATCGGATGATTCGGACAGAGTGGTGTTGAGCAGGACGAACCGCTCCCGTACGGTGCGCACAACACATCGGGCACAGGAGGTCGAGGACGTGCAGGACGCGCTCGCGGGTCGTCGCGCTCTCGTCACGGGCGGCGCCTCGGGGATCGGCCGCGCCGTCGCCCTCGCCCTCGCACGGGCGGGTGCCGACGTGGCGATCACCCATCTGTCGCACGACTCGACCGCGGTCGTCGCCGAGATCAAGGACACCGGGCGCACCGCGGCCTCGTTCCAGGTGGACCTGCGGCGCAGCTGGGACGTCGACAAGGCGGTCAGCGACGCCGCGTCCATGCTCGGCGGCGGTCTCGACATCCTGGTGAACAACGTGGGCGGACCCGTCGAGCGCCGCAGCGTGGCGGCCATGGACGACGCCCACTGGCACGGCGTGCTCGACCTCAACCTCTCGTCCGCGTTCTACGCCAGCCGGGCCGCGCTCGCGGTCATGCCCGACGGCGGCCGCATCATCACGATCGGCGCCCAGGCGGCGCGCAGCGGCGGCGGCACGGGGATGGTCGCGTACGCCACGGCGAAGGCCGCGCTCGAGGGGTTCAGCCGGGCGCTCGCCCGCGAGGTCGGGCCGCGTCGGATCACCGTGAACGTGGTCGCCCCCGGGTTCGTCGGCGGCACCCCGCTGCACGCCACGCACACGCCCGAGCCCGCGCAGCGCGCCGCCGTCGCCGCCTCGCCCCTGAACCGCGCGGGCGCCCCCGACGACGTCGCCGAGGCCGTCGTCTACCTCGCCTCGGACGGCGCCGCGTTCGTCACGGGCACGATCCTCGACGTCAACGGCGGCGCGTACTTCACCTGACCTGCGCGGGCTCCGCGCCCCCGAACCAGCGCCAACGTCCGCACATCCGGTCGCCAGGGCGCGCGAATCTGCGGACGTCCGCTCGACTACCCGCCAACGTCCGCACACCGGGTCGCCGGGGCGCGCGAATCTGCGGACGTCCGCGTTCCTGCGGGCCAGGACCCTCACGAGTGCGGACGCAACGGTCCCACCCACGCAACGTCCGCACTCCTGCCGGCCAGGACCCTCACGAGTGCGGACGCAACGGTCCCACCCACGCAACGTCCGCACTCCTGCCGGCCAGGACCCTCACGAGTGCGGACGCAACGGTTCCACCCACGCAACGTCCGCGTTCCTGCGGGTCAGGGCCCACACGAGTGCGGACGCAACGGTTGCACCCGCGCCAACGTCCGCGTTCCTGCGGGTCAGGGCCCCCACGGGTGCGGACGTCCGGCGTCGCGAGCCGGTCGTCAGGCCTCCGGGGGCCAGCCGCTCACCGCGGACCAGGCCCAGGAGGCCACGTCGCGGGGCGGGGGGAGCGGGTCGCGCTCGAGCCACGCGACCAGCACCCCGATGACCGAGCCGGCCAGCGCGGCGGCGGCGATGGGTCGGGGCAGCGCGGACAGGGCGGGCGGCGCGCCGTGCAGCTCGAGGCCCTCGAGCGCCAATGCGCCGATGCGTCGCCGCAGCCGCGCGACGGCCACCGGGGAGCCGTGCTCGCCCAGCGCGCTGCGGTACAGGGCGACGTTCTCGGCGACGTGCGTGGCGTACCGGACGAGGACCTCGGGGGCGTCGTCCTGCGCCGCGCCCGGGCGGATCTGGGTGAGGTCGGCGCCCACCTGGGCGGCCTGCGCGTCCAGCGCGTCGGCCAGCAGGGTGTCCGTGTCGGGGTAGTGCTGGTAGAACGTGCTGCGGTTGACGGTCGCGCGGTCGGCCACGTCCGCGACGGAGATCTCGTCGAGGCTCCGTTCCCGCGCGAGCGACAGCAGGGCATCCTGGAGCAGGCGGCGCGTGCGCAGCACCCTCGGGTCCACCCGGGCGCCCTCGTCCTGGATCGTCACCTTGTCCATGATGCCACCTCGGCTATCCAACAACTGTCGTATATCCTGCGCCCGTCGACCAAGGAGTGAACATGGCACGCGTGCTGGACCGTCTCGGCCGGGGAAGCTTCCGCCACCGCTGGATCGTGCTCGTCGCCTGGCTGGTGGTGCTGGCCGCCGCCGGGTTCGGAGCGATCGCCTCGGGGCTGAACATCTCCGACTCCTTCTCCATCCCCGGGACCGAGTCCCAGCGGGCCCAGGAGCTGGTCGCGGAGCGGCTCGGCGACCAGGCCGCCGACGTCGGCTCCGACAGCAGCATGTCGGCCCAGCAGGGTGGCGACACCTCCAGCGCGCGCGTGGTCGTCGCCGCCCCCGAGGGCGAGTCGTTCCTCACGGGGACCGGCATCCAGGACGTCCTCACGGCGCTCGCGCCGGTGGCCAGCGCCGAGGACGTGGCCGCGGTGTCCGACCCGGTGCAGGCCCAGGCCGTCGCGCCGGACGGCAGCGTGCTGTACGTGGACGTGGCGTTCGGCGTGGGTGTCGACGACATCCCCGACGCGACGACGCAGGCACTCGATGACGCCGCCGCGGGCCTGGAGGCCGACGGGTACCAGGTCGCCCTCGCGGGCGGACCGTTCACGGCGCCCCTCGAGCTGGCCGGCCCGACCGAGGCGATCGGTCTGGTGGTCGCGCTCGTCGTGCTCGTCGTGACGTTCGGGTCGCTGCTCGCGGCGGGCATGCCGATCCTCACCGCCCTGCTCGGCGTCGGCATCGGCGTCGCCGGCGTGCTGTCGCTGTCGGGGGTCGCCAGCATCTCGTCGTCCACGCTGACCCTCGCCCTCATGCTGGGGTTGGCGGTCGGCATCGACTACGCCCTGTTCCTGCTGTCCCGACACCGCCAGCAGCTGGCCGACGGCATGAGCCCGCTCGAGTCGGCCGGGCACGCGGTCGGCACGGCCGGCAGCGCGGTGGTCTTCGCCGGGACGACCGTCGTCATCGCGCTCGCGGCGCTGACCGTCACCGGCATCCCGTTCCTGTCCGCCATGGGCCTCGCGGCCGCCGCCACGGTCGTCATCGCGGTGCTCGTCGCGGTCACCCTGCTGCCGGCCCTCATGGGCTTCGCCGGCGAGCGGCTGCGTCCGCGCGGCCGGGCGCTGAAGCAGGCCGAGCACTCGCGCGCGGCGCGCAACCGCTGGGGCGCGTTCGTCACCACGCACCCGATCGTCACGCTGGTCGTCGGCGCCGGCGTGCTGCTGACCATCGCGATCCCGGCGCTGAGCCTGCGGCTCGGCCTGCCGAACGCCGGCCGCGAGCCCGAGGGGTCGGGCGACCGCGTGGCCTACGAGCTGCTCGCCGACGGGTTCGGTCCCGGCTTCAACGGCCCGCTGGTCGTGCTCGTCGACGCCAAGGACGACCCCTCGAAGCTCCAGGGCGCGGTCGGCGAGGTGACCTCGACGGTCGCCGCGCTGCCCGACGTCGCCTACGCGGCGCCGATCGCCGCACCCGGCGCCACCGAGGGTGCCGAGGCCGCGCTGGTCGTCGTCATCCCGACGGGCGCCCCGGACTCGGTGGAGACCGCGGACCTGGTGCACGCGATCCGCGACGCCCGCCCGGCAGTCGAGTCCGCCACGGGCACGCAGCTGTGGGTCACCGGGGCCGCCGCCGCGAACATCGACATCACCCAGAAGCTCGCCGACGCGTTCCCCGTGTTCCTGCTCATCGTCGTCGGCCTCGCGATCGTGCTGCTGCTCGTCGCGTTCCGCTCGCTGCTGGTGCCGGTCACCGCCGTGCTCGGCTTCCTGCTGACCATCGCCGCCGCGTTCGGCGCGACGACCGCGGTGTTCCAGTGGGGCTGGCTGTCGGGCGTCTTCAACGTCGACTCGACCGGCCCGCTGCTCAGCTTCCTGCCGATCCTGCTGGTCGGCGTGCTGTTCGGCCTGGCCATGGACTACCAGGTGTTCCTGGTGTCGCGCATGCGCGAGGAGCACGTGCACGGCGCCGAGCCGACGCCGGCGGTCCGCCTCGGGTTCGCCCACGGCGCCCGCGTGGTGCTGGCCGCGGCGCTGATCATGATCTCGGTGTTCTCGAGCTTCGTGTTCAGCGGCTCGGCGCAGATCGGCCCGATCGCGTTCGCGCTGGCCATCGGCATCCTGTTCGACGCGCTGGTGGTCCGCATGACCATGATCCCGGCGGCGATGACCCTGCTGGGGAAGTCGGCCTGGTGGCTGCCGCGCTGGCTGGACAGGATCATCCCGAACGTCGACATCGAGGGCTCCGCGCTCGACCGGGCCGGCGCGCACACGGCCGAGGCGCCCGTCGACCAGGTGCCCGAGGGCACCCACACGGGCGCGCACTCGGCGCACGGGGCGCACGCGAGCGAGTGACACGACGAGGGCCGGGGTGCCTCGTCGCACCCCGGCCCCCGCCCGTCGAGCGGGCGATCAGCTCACGTCGTCGTCCACCCAGTCGAAGGTCTTGGTGACGGCCTTCTTCCAGAGGCGGTACTGCCGGGCCCGCTCGTCCGCGTCCATCTGCGGCTCCCAGCGCTTGTCCTCGGCCCAGTTGTCGATGACGTCCTGCTCGCCGTTCCAGAACCCGACCGCGATGCCCGCGGCGTAGGCGGCGCCGAGCGCCGTCGTCTCCGCGACCTTCGGCCGGACCACGGGGACGCCGAGGATGTCCGCCTGGAACTGCATGAGCAGCTCGTCCTGGACCATGCCGCCGTCCACCTTGAGCTCGGTCAGGTCGACACCCGAGTCGGCGTTCATGGCGTCCAGCACCTCGCGGGTCTGGAACGCCGTCGCCTCGAGCGCGGCCCGGGCGATGTGCCCCTTGTTGACGTACCGCGTGAGGCCGACGAGCGCGCCGCGCGCGTCCGACCGCCAGTACGGCGCGAAGAGGCCCGAGAACGCCGGCACGAAGTAGGCGCCGCCGTTGTCGTCGACGGTCTTGGCCAGCTCCTCGATCTCGGGTGCCGACGAGATGATGCCGAGGTTGTCGCGCAGCCACTGGACGAGCGAGCCGCTGACGGCGATGGAGCCCTCGAGCGCGTACACGGTCGGCTGGTCACCGATCTTGTAGCAGACCGTGGTCAGCAGACCGTTCTTCGACGGGATCGGCTCCGTGCCCGTGTTGATGAGCATGAAGTTGCCGGTGCCGTACGTGTTCTTGGCCATGCCGACCTCGAAGCACGCCTGCCCGAACGTGGCGGCCTGCTGGTCACCGAGGATGCCGGCGATCGGGACGCCCGGGACCATGCCGCCCTCGCGGCCGGTGCCGTACACCTCGGACGACGACTTGATCTCGGGGAGCATCGACAGCGGGATGCCCATGTCGGCGGCGATGTCGGCGTCCCACGACAGGGTGGCCAGGTCCATGAGCATCGTGCGCGACGCGTTGGTCGGGTCGGTGACGTGCACGCCGCCGTCGACCCCGCCGGTCATGTTCCACAGCACCCAGGCGTCGGTGTTGCCGAACGCCAGGTCGCCGGCCTCCGCCTTGGCGCGGGCGCCCTCGACGTTGTCGAGGATCCACTTGACCTTCGGCCCCGAGAAGTAGGTGGCCAGCGGCAGGCCGACCTTGGCCTTGTACCGGTCGGCACCGCCCCCGAGCGCCCCCAGCTCGTCGGCGATCTTCTGCGTGCGGGTGTCCTGCCAGACGATCGCGTTGTAGACCGGCTTGCCCGTCGTCCGGTCCCACACGACCGTGGTCTCGCGCTGGTTGGTGATGCCGACCGCGGCGAGGTCCCGGTAGGTGAGGTTGGCGCGGGTGAGCGCGAGGCCGACGACCTCACGGGTGTTCT
This sequence comes from Cellulomonas sp. ICMP 17802, assembly GCF_041295535.1. NCBI lineage: Bacteria > Bacillati > Actinomycetota > Actinomycetes > Micrococcales > Cellulomonadaceae > Cellulomonas > Cellulomonas sp. ICMP 17802. The sequence goes on from NZ_JBGFQZ010000001.1 coordinate 414,575, forward strand.
TCCAGATCTCCTCAGCGTTGTGCTCGACCCAGCCGGCGCGCGGGAAGATCTGCTCGTGCTCGATCTGGCCCGACTCGACGATCTGGCCGGAGTGGTCGAAGACGATGGCTCGGGTGCTCGTGGTGCCCTGGTCGATGGCAAGGACGTACTTGGTGTCGGGCATGGCGAAGATTCCTCCGGGTGGTTCTGGGGGTCCGGACGGCGCTCACCGGGGGTGACGGGCGCCGCCCGGACGGGGACGACTGTGTGGTGTGGTCGACGTCAGACGACGTAGGCGGAGGCCACCAGGCCACCGATGACGCCGCCGACGAGGGGGCCGAAGACCGGCACCCAGGAGTACGACCAGTCGCTCGAGCCCTTGCCCTTGATCGGCAGCAGGGCGTGCGCGATGCGGGGGCCGAGGTCACGGGCGGGGTTGATGGCGTAGCCCGTGGGGCCACCGAGGCTGGCACCGATGCCGACCACGAGGAGCGCGACCGGTAGCGGACCGAGCTGGGCGGGGTTCTTGGCGAACGCGAGGATGACGAACACCAGCACGAAGGTGCCGATGACCTCGGTGATGAAGTTCCACGCGTAGGACCGGATCGCCGGACCGGTCGAGAAGACGGCGAGCTTGATGCCGGGGTCGGCATCCTCGTCGAAGTGCTTCTTGTAGGCGAGGAAGCAGATCAGTGCGCCGATCGCCGCACCCGCCATCTGTGCCGTGACGTACAGGAAACCGTTGGCCGCCGTCACGGGGATGCCCGGAGCGAAGTTGTCTGCTCCGCTCGCCCAGATGCCGATCGTGACAGCTGGGTTCAGGTGTGCCCCCGACTTGAAGGCGGTGTACACACCCGCCATGACCGCGAGGCCCCATCCCCAGTTGATGAGGAGCCAGCCACCGTCGAAGCCTTTGTTCTTCGGCAGGATGACGTTCGCGACCACACCGGTGCCGAGCAGCACCAGCATGCCGGTTCCCATCACCTCGGAGATGAAGGCGTCTCCCATTGTGTAGTCCACTGTCGACCCTTTCTGACGGACGTCGTTGTCACGTGCGCCCCGCGGAGGACCGCGGGGAGTCTCAGGTGCCGGCAGGGCCCGACGAGCCCTTCCCGGCGGGCGATCCGGGCTTGGTGCCCGCGGCGACCGGCTGGTCGGAGAGCATCGGCGACACGTCGGTGGCCCGCAGGCGGACCCTCTCCGCCTCGGCGTCGTCCAGCTCTCGGGCCGCGGCGTCCTCCGCCTCGGCCCGGGCGCGGTACGCCTCGATCTCCTGGCTCCGGGTGTGCTCGTCCCAGCCCAGGATCGGGCCCACCAGGTCGGCGATCTCCTCGAGGGCGCCGACGCCCTTGTCCGCCTGCTCGTAGTTGAGCCGCGTGCGGTGCATGAGCACGTCGTCGAGGTGCAGGGCGCCCTCGTGGCTGGCCGCGTAGACGATCTCCGCCCCGATGTACGCGTCGGCGTTCGCCAGCGGCTCGGCCAGCGTCGGGTCGGCGTCGACCAGGTCGATGAGCTCGCCCAGCAGGGACCCGTACCGGTGCAGCAGGTGGTCCATGCGCGGCCGGCTCCAGCCGTACTTGTGGGCGATCGCCCGGGCCTGGCGCTGGAACACCTGCAGCCCCTCGGCGCCGACCAGCGGGAGGTCGTGCGTGATCGACGGCAGGCTGGTCGCCCGGCTGCCGATGGCGAAGTCGACCGCGTCCTTGGCCATCACGCGGTACGTGGTGAGCTTGCCGCCGGCGATCACGGTGAACCCCGGGGCGGGGGAGGCGACCGTGTGCTCGCGGGACACCTTGGCGGAGCTGGTGCCCTCCTTGACGTGCGGCTGCAGCAGCGGGCGCAGGCCGGCCCAGGTGCCGATGATGTCCTCGCGGGTGATCGGCCGCGACAGCACCGTGTTGGCGTGATCGATCACGTAGTCGATGTCCGCGCTCGTGGCGACGGGGTGCACCAGCTCCTGCTCCCACGGCGTGTCCGTCGTGCCGATCACCCAGTACCTCGACCACGGGATGATGAAGAGGACCGACTTCTCGGTCTGCAGGATCAGTCCGACGTCGCCCGAGATGCGGCTGCGCGGGACCACGATGTGCACGCCCTTGCTGGCCAGCACGCGCAGGCCGCCCTCGGCGCCCGCCAGCGACTCGGTCTGCTCGGTCCACACGCCGGTCGCGTTGATCACGGCTCGGGCGCGGACGTCGATGTGCTCGCCGGTCTCCAGGTCCACCACCTCGGCGCCGGTGACCGCGCCGCCGGTGGTCGTCTGCAGGTCGAGGACCTGCGTGCGGGACGCGGCGTGCGCGCCGTAGCTGACGGCGGTGCGCACCAGGGTCTCGACGAGACGGGCGTCGTCGACGCTCGCGTCCCAGTACCGCACGGCGCCGATCGCGGCGTCGTGCCGCAGGTCGGGGAACAGCCGCTCCATGCCCTTGCGGGTCAGGTGCCGGTGGATGGGCAGCGCGCGGCGCGAGCCGGTGACCGAGGCCAGCGTGTCGTAGAGGGCGACGCCCGCGCCGACGTAGGCCCGCTCCCACACGCGGTTCTCCAGCGGGTAGAGGAAGCTGACCGGCTTGACCAGGTGGGGTGCCAGGCGGTTGATCAGCAGGTCGCGCTCGGTGAGCGCCTCGCGCACCAGGTGGAAGTCGAGCATCTGCAGGTAGCGCAGGCCGCCGTGCACCAGCTTGCTGCTCCGGCTCGACGTGCCGCTCGCCCAGTCCTGGGCCTCCACGATCGCGGTCGAGAGTCCCCGGGACACCGCGTCGAGCGCGATCCCGGCGCCCGTGACGCCGCCCCCGATCACCAGGACGTCGAGCTCGTTCCCGCGTTCGGCACTCCCACGCATCGCGTCGAGTGCGTCCTGTCGTGCCTGGGCCGTCAGCGGCGCCGTCCTCATCCGTGGTACCCCCGGTGGTTCTGTTGTCCTGCTATGTCCCGCTCGCCCGGTACGGGCATGCTCGCTATCGTCGTCATGAGGCGAACGAACGCGCAACTGCGGTGCACAAACGTGCACGATCGGCCGTGAGCCGGAAGGGGGTCCTCGTGTACATCGAGCGGGAGCAGGACGTCCTGCGGGCGGCGTCCATGTACTACCTCCAGGACATCAAGATGGAGGTCATCGCCCGCCACCTCGGTACGTCGAGGTCCACCGTCTCCCGCCTGATCAAGCGCGCGCGGCAGTCCGGGCTGGTCGAGATCACGCTGCGGCCGGCGAGCACCCGTGCACCGGGCCTCGGCCGGACCATCGCCGCGGCGTTCGGCATCGACACCTACGTCGTCCCGGTGCCCGACTCGGCCAGCCACATCGAGCGCCTGGACCAGGTGTCGATCACCGCCGCACGCCTGCTGTCGTCGTGGTTCGACTCCGACATGGTGCTCGGCGTGGCCTGGGGCACCACGCTGGCCTCGGTCTCCCGGTACCTCGCGCCCAAGCCGACCCGCGGCTCGGCGGTGGTCCAGCTGAACGGCGCCGCGAACATGCGCACCAGCGGGATCGAGTACGCCAGCGACCTCATCTCGACGTTCGGCACCGCGTTCGCCGCCGCCGTGCACCACTTCTCGGTGCCCGCGTTCTTCGACTACCCCGACACCAAGGCCGCGATGTGGCGCGAGCGGTCCGTGCGGCGCGTGCTCGACATGCAGCGGCGCGCCGACATCGCCGTCTTCTCGGTGGGCGCGGTCGCCGGCGCGGTCCCCTCGCACGTCTACTCGGCGGGGTACCTCGACGACGCCGACGTGAAGAACCTGCACGACGAGGGCGTCGTCGGCGACGTCTGCACGGTGTTCCTGCGTGCCGACGGCTCGTGGCAGGACGTGCACCTGAACGAGCGCGCCACCGGCCCGACGCCCGTCGAGCTCCAGCGCATCCCGCGGCGCGTCTGCGTGGTCGCCGGCGACAACAAGGTCGCTCCGCTGCTGGCCGCCCTGCGCGCCGGCGTGGTGACCGACCTCGTCGTCGACGAGATCACGGCCACCGGCCTGCTCGACGCCGCCGAGCCGCCCCACCCGCGGCGGGTGCGCGCGCGGGTCTGACCGCCGTCTCGGGGGCCGGGCCCTCCCCGGTCCGGGCCGGGTCCGCCAGTACCGTGGCCCGGTGTCCTACCGAGTCCGTCCCGCCCTGCCGGCCGACGTCCGCGCCATCCGCGCCCTCGTCGAGCCCTACGCCGCCGAGCGCATCCTGCTGGCCAAGGAGTGGGTCGGGTACTACGAGGCGGTCCAGGAGTTCCTGGTGGTCGAGGCCGAGGACGGCTCGCTGATCGGCTGTGGGGCCCTGCACGTCATGTGGCAGGACCTCGCGGAGATCCGCACGCTCGCCGCCGACCGCTCCCGGCGCGGGACGGGCGTGGGGCACGCGCTGCTCGACGCCCTGCTGGACCGGGCACGCGACATGGGCCTGCGCCGGGTGTTCTGCCTGACGTTCGAGGTGGCGTTCTTCGAGTCCCACGGGTTCCACGTCATCGAGGGCACGCCGGTGACGCCCGACGTCTACCTCGAGCTCCTGCGGTCGCACGACGACGGCGTCGCGGAGTTCCTGGACCTCGCGCGCGTGAAGCCGAACACCCTCGGCAACACGCGGATGCTCATCGAGCTGGACTGAGGCGTCGGACCGAAAAGCCGTGGGGCGCCCGAGCGTCGTTGGGGCACGCTGAGCGCGTGGACACCTATCTGGCGACCGACCGCCTCACGCTGCGCCCCTTCACCGCCGACGACGCCGACCTGCTGATCGAGCTGGACAGCGACCCGGCGGTGATGCGCTACCTGTCCGGCGGCGAGCCGACGGCGCCCGAGCTCGTCCGCGAGCGCGACCTGCCGAGCATCCTCGCGGGCTACGACCGGTGGGACGGGGACTTCGGGCTGTTCGCGGCGCACGAGAAGGACGACGACGCGTTCGTCGGCTGGTTCTGCCTGCGTCCCGAGCGGGGTGGCCCGCGGGACGAGGTCGAGCTCGGGTACCGGCTGCGTCAGGACGCGTGGGGCAAGGGCTACGCCACCGAGGGCTCCCGGGCGCTGGTCGACAAGGCGTTCTCCGAGCTCGACGTCCGCGTGGTCTGGGGCGCGACGATGGCGCTGAACCTCGCCTCGCAGAACGTGATGGAGAAGGTCGGCATGACGGTCGCGGAGAGCCTCGACACCCCGGAGGACATGCTCATGGTCGAGGGCTCCGAGCTGGGCGGCTTCCGGTACGAGATCACCAAGGAGAAGTGGGCCCAGCGGTAGCCGGACGCTCGACGAGGCGCATGGTCAGCCGAGCACCAGCTCGACGCCGTCGGCGGTGCTCGCCAGGTCGACGACCGGGTGCACGGTGCCGTCCGGGAGCCGGACGGCCACGGCGTCGGGGGCACCGACCGGCCGGGTGGCCCGGGCCATCTGCAGGCGGGTCACCAGCGCGGACGCCGAGATCGCGGCCGGGCGAGCGCCGATCGTGCTCGGCGGGAAGAGCGGTGCGTCGACCGGGTTCGGCTGCCAGGCGGGTGCCTCGGTCGGTGCGGGAGCCGGGCTCGCGAGCCGCTCACGGACCCGGTCGAGGAAGTCGTCGACCTCGCGCTGGTCGTAGCCCTCGCGCCACTTGGTGGCGGCGAACCGGATCCCGCCGACCTCCTGCGCGGTCACGGGGCGCGAGGCGTGGGCGCCACCCTCCAGCTCCCGGACGGTCTCGGCGACGCGGTCGAGGAAGTCGTCGACCTCGTCCTGGTCGTACCCCTCGCGGAACTTGGTGGCCGCGAACTTCTGGTTCAGGACCTGGTCGGCACTCAGCATGGCCGCATGCTCCCACGGAGCCCGCGTGCGTCCCGTCAGGACGGCAGCCGGTATGTCGGGGGGTCGTCCTCGCTCGCCGCCGGATCACGGGTCACCAGGCCGTCGGCGACCAGTCCGTCCACGCAGCGCGCCAGCTGCCGGGCGTCCGGCCAGACGGCGTCGACGGCGGCCGCCGGCACGGGGCCGAGGGCGTCGCGGAGCAGGGCCATCACGCGCCCCCGGACCTGCCGGTCGGTGCCCTCGAACGCCTGGGTCCGACGACGGCCGGCGTGCTCGTCGGCCGGCCGGCCCGCGGCGTACCAGGCGCACACGTCCCGGACCGGGCAGGCGTCGCAACGCGGGGACCGGGCGGTGCACACGAGCGCGCCCAGCTCCATGGACGCGGCGGCCCAGCGGGCGGCGTGCGCGTGGTCGTCGGGCACGAACCGCGTCGCCCGGCGCACCTCGTCGACCGTCTGGCTCGGCGCGGGCAGCGCGACCCCGTCGACGGTCCGGGCGAGCACGCGGCGGACGTTGGTGTCGAGCACCACGGACCGCCGGCCGTACGCGAAGGCCAGCACCGCGGCGGCCGTGTACGAGCCGACGCCGGGGAGGGCCAGCAGCGCCGCCTCGTCCGCGGGGACCTCGCCGTCGTGCCGCTCGACGATCGCGCGGGCGCACTCCTGCAGGCGCAGCGCGCGTCGTGGGTAGCCGAGCCGGTCCCAGGCGCGCAGGACATCGGCCGTCGAGGCCGCCGCCAGGTCCGCCGGGGTCGGCCAGCGGGCCATCCAGGACCGCCAGGCCGGCTCGACCCGCACCACCGGCGTCTGCTGCAGCATCACCTCGCTGACCAGGACGCCCCACGCGGTCCGGTCGGCGGAGCGCCACGGCAGGTCGCGCGCGTGCACGTCGAACCACGCGAGCACGGGCTCGCGCAGCTGGGCGGGGGTGGGCGGCACCGCAGCATCCTGCCTCACGGCACGCGCGGCGGCCGTCGGAGGTGCGGGATGGTGGCACCGTCGGGTGGTGTCGCCTGCCCCCGCGACGATCCCGCCCTCCTCCCGTCTCGCTCTCTGGGCCGCACCGCGCGTCGGCCGCGCGAGCACGCGAACCTCCCTCTACGGTGGTCGCGCCGCGGGAACGCGCGGCGGAGTCGACCGGGCCGGAGGACGCATGAGCGAGTCGCGACGCCTCCCCGCCCGGGTCTACTGGGTGCGCCGGCTGATCGTCCTCGGCATCCCCCTGCTGCTCGTCGTCCTGGTGGTGTGGTTGGTGGCCGGCCGGGGTTCCGGCGAGGACCCGACGCCCGCGGCCCAGACGACCACGACCCCCGCCGCGACGCCGAGCACGAGCCCGACGACGTCCGACGCCGGGGTGGCCAGCTGCGCCGCGGCGGGCCTGGTCGTGGCGATGACGCCGGACGCGGTGTCGTTCGCCGCCGGCGTCAGCCCGACGTTCACCGTCTCGATCACCAACACCGGGACGGACCCGTGCCTGGTCGACGCGGGGGAGGCGCAGCGCGAGATCGTCATCACCTCGGGCGACGACCGCGTGTGGTCCAACCGCGACTGCATCGTGCCGGGCACCGAGGCCCGGACGCTCCTGCTGCCGGGCGGCGGCAACGACACCACGCCGTTCGCCTGGAACCGGGTCCGCTCGGCGGAGGGGTGCCCGACCGGGCTGCCGGCGCCGGGCGCGGGGACCTACTCCGCCCAGCTCACGCTCGCCGGGGCCAGCGCCCCGCCCGCCGTCTTCGGGCTGGGCTAGACGTACCGCTCGAGGATGCTCGACTCGGCGAGCCGGGAGAGCCCCTCGCGCACGGCCCGGGCGCGCTGCTCGCCGACGCCGTCGACGGCCATGAGGTCCTCGATGCCGGCCGCGAGCAGCTTCTGCAGGCCGCCGAAGTGCGCGACGAGGCGGTCGACGATCGCGCCGGGCAGCCTCGGGACCTTGGACAGCAGGCGGTAGCCGCGCGGGCCGGCGGCCGCGTCGAGGGCGTCCCCGCCGCCCGGCAGGCCGAGCACGCTGGCGATGCGGGCGTTGTCCAGCAGCTCGGTCGAGTCGAGCTCGGCCAGGGAGTCCAGCACCGAGTCGACGTCGCGGCGGCTGGTGTCGACGTAGTCGCGGATGATCAGCGCGCGGTCCGAGCCGATGCCGCCGACGAGCTCGTCCAGCTGGAGCGTGAGCAGGCGGCCGTCGGTGCCCAGCTCAACGACGTAGCCCTCGATCTCCTCGGAGATGCGCCGGACCATCTCGAGGCGCTGGACCACGGCGGACACGTCGCGGACGGTCACCAGGTCCTCGATCTCGAGGGCCGAGAGCGTGCCGCTGACCTCGTCCAGACGCGACTTGTACCGCTCGAGGGTGGCCAGAGCCTGGTTGGCGCGGGACAGGATGGTGGTCGAGTCCTCGATGACGTGCCGCTGACCGCCGACGTACAGGGCGATGATCCGCATGGAGGCGGAGACCGAGACGACGGGCAGGCCGGTCTGCTTGGCGACACGCTCGGCTGTGCGGTGCCGGGTGCCCGACTCGGAGGTCTCGATGGTGACGTCCGGCAGCAGCTGGACGGCCGCGCGCAGGATCCGGGAGATGCCCGCGTCGACCACCACGGCGCCGTCCATCTTGGCCAGCTCGCGCAGGCGCGTCGCGGAAAACTCGACGTCCAGCACGAAGCCGCCCGAGCAGATGCTCTCGACCGTCCTGTCGAAGCCGAGCACGATGAGCGCGCCCGTGCGACCACGCAGGATGCGCTCGAGCCCGTCGCGGAGCTCGCCGCCGGGGGCGACGGCGGCGAGGGTCGACCTCAGGAGGTCGTCGGGAGCGTGCGGCACGTCTGCATGGTAACGACGTGGGGCGACGGCGGCTCCTGCGACCCGCGCCTCGGACCCGTTCGCCTCCGAGTGTTCGCCCGTTCGCCGTCCCGTGGAGAAGTAACGCGGTCGTTACCCGACCGAGACGTGTCCGACGCCGTCGGAGTGTTGTCTATTAGGAAAGTTGCCTGTTAGTTTGACGAGGTCGCGCCTAGCGGCCTCGGTCAACGACGATCGGACGAGTGGACATGAGCGGCACGCCCAGCCAGCCGGGTACTCCCGGACTGCTGCGCGCCATGAACGACAAGGCCGCGCTCGCCCTCCTGCTGGAGCACGGCCCGCTGACCCGGGCGCAGATCGGCGAGCTGACCGGGCTGTCCAAGCCCACGGCCAGCCAGGTGGTCGCGCGGCTCGAGCAGCTCGACCTCATCGACGTCGTCGGGTCCGTCGCCGCGGCGCGCGGACCCAGCGCGGTCACGTACGCCGTGCGCTCCGACCGGGCGCACGCCGTCGCGGTGGACGTGCGCCCGCACCGGGTGCTGTCCACCCTCGTCGACGCCGTCGGCACCGACTTCCCGATCGCCGAGGTGCCGCTGGCCCGCACCGCCGCGGAGCGGTCCGCGGTCGGCGACATCGGCGCCGCGATCCAGGCCGCGTGCGAGGCGGCGGGCACCACCCCCGACTCGGTCGTCACGGTCATCGTCGGTCTGCAGGGGGCCGTGGACCCCCGGACGGACGACCTCGCGTTCGTCGGCCTGATCCCGGGCTGGCCCCGCAAGGCGGTCCGCGCGCAGCTCGAGGACGGCCTGGGGATGAGCGTGCGCATCGACAACGACGTGAACCTCGCCGCGGTCGCCGAGCGGGCCGAGGGCTCCGGGCGGGACGTCGACGGCTTCGCCCTCCTGTGGATGGGCGACGGGCTCGGGCTTGCGGTCGACCTCGGCGGCAGCCTGCACCGGGGTGCGTCGGGCGGAGCCGGCGAGATCGGCTACCTGCCGGTCCCGGGCGAGTCCGCCAAGGACCTGCAGGACCTCATCGGCGGCATCGCCGTCGGACGGCTGGCCCGGGCGCACGGCGTCCGCGGCCGCACCCTCGACGCCACGCTCAAGGACCTCGCGGGGCATCCCGCGCGTCCGGCGGTCCTGGCCGAGCTCGCGACCCGCGTCGCGGTCGGCGTCATCCCCGTGCTCGCCGTGCTCGACCCACCCGTGGTCGTGCTCGGCGGACCGACCGGCGCCGCCGGTGGTCAGACCCTCGCCGACCTGGTGCGAGGGCACATCCGCAGGACCAGTCGCTGGTCCCCGCACATCTCCGTGAGCACCGTGGCTGATCACCCGGTGCTGCGCGGTGCGCGATCCGTCGTCGGCGCCGACCTGCGCTCTCGGCTGCTCGACCTCGTCCCCTAGCCCACACCGACGCACGGCGAACCCGGCCGCCCGGGTGAGTCGTCGCGCCCGATATCAGGAGCACACGATGAGAACACGTAGGTCCCTGCTCGTCGTCCCCGCGATCGCGGCCGTCCTCGGGCTGACCGCCTGCGGCGGCGGAGCCTCCGGCGGCCCCACCGCCGAGGCCACCGCCCCGGCGAAGCTGACCGGCGACATCCAGTTCTGGCACTTCTTCACCGACCGCGAGGCCGACGTCATCCAGTCGGTGGTCGACGACTTCGAGAAGGCCAACCCCGGCGTCAAGGTCACGGTGAAGTCCGGCCAGGACGACGAGAAGATGCGCAAGGCCATCTCCGCCGGCCAGGCCATCGACGTCGGCCTGTCGTACTCGACGGACCAGGTGGGCCCGCTGTGCTCGTCGGGCGACTTCGCCGACCTGACCAGCTTCATCGAGCGCGACAAGGTCGACCTGACGCAGATCCCCGACACCGTGCTCGGGTACACGTCGTTCGAGGGGAAGCGCTGCACGATGCCCGCGCTCGCGGACGTCTACGGCCTCTACTACAACACCGACCTGCTTGCCGCGGCCGGGTACACCGAGCCGCCGAAGACGCTCGCCGAGCTGTCCGACATGGCCGTCAAGCTCACCACGTTCAACGACGACGGCTCGATCAAGCAGCTCGGTTTCATGCCGCTGCTCGGCTACTACGAGAACGCCGAGGCGCACTGGGCGCCCGCCGCCGACGCGCAGTGGCTCAACGAGGACGGCACGTCCGCGATCGGTTCGTCGCCGGGCTGGACCGCGATCCTCGAGTGGCAGAAGGACCTCATCGACCGGCTCGGCGGCTACCAGAAGCTGGCCGACTTCCAGGCAGCCCTCGGCCAGGAGTTCTCGGCCGAGAACGACTTCCAGACCGGCCGCGTGGCCATGAACATCGACGGCGAGTACCGGACGGCGTTCATCGACGACCAGGCGCCGGACCTGAAGTACGCCACCGCGCCGATCCCGTCGGCCGAGGGCTACGAGGACAGCTACGGCGCCGGCTACATCACCGGCAACATCGTCGGCATCGGCAAGGGCTCGAAGAACCCGGAGGCCGCCTGGGCGTTCATCAAGTACCTGACGATGGACACCGCCGCGCAGGTCAAGCTGTCCAACGGCCTGAAGAACGCGCCGACGACGAGCGACGCGATCGCCTCGCCCGACCTCGAGGTCACGCCGCAGTTCCAGACGTTCCTCGACATCTTCGAGAACCCGCAGTCGTCGACCACCCCGCCCAGCGCCATCGGTGCGGAGTACCAGACGATCTTCGGCACCCACACGGCCAAGTGGCAGCAGGGTGACGTCACCGACCTGCCCGGGATGCTGAGCCAGGTCGACGACGAGATCGACGCCGCCGTCAAGCTCCAGGCGGGCTGACGCCCGTGGCCTCGACGATCCAACGCCGACGGAACAGGGCGGCGCTCGCCTTCCTGTCCCCGTCGCTGCTCGGCATGCTGATCTTCTTCGTGTTCCCGCTGGTCATGACGGTCTTCTACTCGTTCACGGCGTTCGACCTGTCGAACCCGCCGAGGTGGAACGACTTCGCGAACTGGACGTTCCTGTTCACGAGCGACCCCCTGATCGGCACCGCAGTGCTCAACACGCTGTGGTTCGTCGCGATCCTCGTGCCGGTCCGGATCGTCGGGGCCATGGTCGTCGCCTGGGTGCTCACCCGGGCGCGGCGCAGCTCCGGCGTGCTGCGCACCCTGTACTACCTGCCGGCGCTGATCCCGCCGGTGGCCGCCACGATCGCCTTCGTGTTCGTGTTCAACCCGGCCACCGGCCCGGTCAACGAGCTGCTCGGCAAGGTCGGCATCGACGGGCCGGGCTGGTTCACCGACCCGGCGTGGGCCAAGCCCTCGCTCGTGCTGCTGGGGCTCTGGGTGCTGGGCGACATCATGGTGATCTTCCTGGCCAGCCTGCTCGACGTCCCCACCGAGCAGTACGAGGCGGCCGAGCTGGACGGCGCCAACGGCTGGCAGCAGTTCTGGTTCGTCACCGTGCCCAACATGACGCCGGTGCTCCTGTTCGCCCTGATCACCGGCATCATCGGCGCGCTGCAGTACTTCACCGAGCCCGCGGTCGCGGCGACCACCGCGCAGGGCAAGGCCAGCGTCGGGCAGGGCGCCGCCGGTGCGCTCGGCTGGCCGGACCAGTCGACGCTCACCTACGGGCAGCTCCTGTACTCCAAGGCCTTCGGCGCCAACCTGCTCGGGTACGCGTCCGCGATGGCCGTCGTCCTGTTCGTCGTCGCCGCCGTCGTCATGGCGTTCCTGCTGCGCCGGTTCAAGGCGTTCAGCCCGGAGGTGGCGTCGTGATCAGGCATCGTTCGCCGCTGGTCTGGGTGGCCGACCACGCGATCTTCGTCGCGCTGTGCGTGCTGTTCCTGGCGCCGTTCGTGTTCATCCTGCTCACGTCGGTGATGTCTCCCGAGCAGGCCGGCACCGCGTTCGGGTGGCCCACGTCGTGGCACTGGGACAACTTCGCGCTCGTCTTCGACAAGCTTCCGATGCTCAAGTACACCGGCAACTCGTTCCTGTACGCGGGGCTCGCGACGGCGTTCATGCTCGTCTCGTCGGTGCCCGCGGGGTACGCCCTGGCGCGCATCCAGTTCCGCGGCTCGAACGTCTACTTCGTGCTCATCATCGCGATGATGCTGCTCCCGCCGCAGGTCACCAGCGTGCCGCTGTACGTCATGTGGTCCAAGCTCGGGCTGACCGGGTCGTTGTGGCCGCTGATCCTGCCCAACCTGCTGGGCGACGCGTTCTCGATCTTCCTGCTGCGCCAGTTCTTCCTGACGATCCCCAAGGAGTACACCGAGGCCGCGCGCCTGGACGGCTGCGGCGAGCTGCGGACGCTGCTGCGGGTGATCGTGCCGATGGCCCGGCCGGGCATCGCGGCGACGGCGATCTTCCTGTTCTTCACGTCCTGGAACGACTACTACGGGCCGCTGCTCTACACGTCCGAGAACGAGTCGGCGTGGCCGGTCTCGTACGCGCTCGCGCAGTTCCGCGGCACCCGCGCCGTGGACTGGAACCTCACGATGGCCGCGACCCTGATCGCGATGGTCCCCGTCGTCCTCATCTTCTTCCTCGCACAACGGACCTTCGTGCGCGGCGTGACACTGACAGGGGTCAAGGGATGAAGCTCACCGTCATCGGCGGCGGGTCGACGTACACGCCCGAGCTCGTCGACGGGTTCGCGCGCCTGCGGGCCCTGCTGCCGCTCACCGAGCTGTGCCTGGTGGACCCGTCCGACTCGCGCCGCGAGCTCGTCGCCGGCGTCTCCCGCCGCATGTTCGCCCGGTACGGGTACGACGTGCGGGTCACGGCGACGTCCGACGTCGTCGCCGGGGTGTCCGACGCCTCGGTCGTCCTGTTCCAGCTGCGCGTCGGCGGGCAGGCGGCGCGGCACACGGACGAGACGTTCCCGCACGCCTGCGGGTGCCTCGGCCAGGAGACGACCGGGCCCGGGGGCTTCGCGAAGGCGCTGCGCACCGTGCCCGTGGTCCTGTCGCTCGCGGAGCTGGTGCGCCGGCACGCCCGGCCCGACGCGTGGCTCGTCGACTTCACCAACCCCGTCGGCATCGTGACCCGCGCCCTGCTGCAGGAGGGGCACCGGGCCGTCGGGCTGTGCAACGTGGCGATCGGGTTCCAGCGCCGGTTCGCGTCGATGCTCACCGTCGACCCCTCGGCCGTCGCGCTCGACCACGTCGGGCTGAACCACCTGACCTGGGTGCGCGGGGTCACGGTCGACGGGGTCGACCGGCTGCCGGGCCTGCTGGCGTCCCGGCTGACCGAGCTGGCCGACGAGGTCGAGCTGCCGCGGTCCGCCCTGTCGCTGCTCGGGTGCGTGCCTTCGTACTACCTGCGCTACTACTACGCGCACGACGAGGTCCTCGCGGAGCAGACGGCGCCGGGGGCGGTCTCGCGGGCGCAGGCCGTGACCGACGTCGAGGACGAGCTGCTCGCGCTCTACGCCGACCCCACCGTCGACACCAAGCCCGAGGCCCTGACCCGCCGCGGCGGCGCCTTCTACTCGGAGGCCGCCGTCGACCTGCTGGCCTCGCTGACCGCCGACCGCGGCGACGTCCAGGTGGTCAACGTCCGCAACGACGGCACGCTGCCGTTCCTGCCCGACGACCACGTCATCGAGGTGCCGGCCACCATCGGCGCGACCGGCATCACGCCGCTGCCGGTCGCGCCGCTGGCCGACGACCTCGCGGGGTTGGTCGGGCACGTGGCCGCCTACGAGCGGCTGGCCCTCGACGCGGCCGTGCACGGCGGTCGCGACCGCGTCACCCGGGCACTCCTGGCCCACCCGCTGGTCGGGCAGCACGCCACGGCGGTCGCGCTGACCGACGCCCTGCTGGCGGCGAACCGCGACCACCTCGCGTGGGCCCGATGAGGGGGTGCGCACCGCTCGACGGTCCGGTGCGGGCCGTCGCCGGGGGCGCGCGGTGACGGGCGTGCTGCTCGCCGTCGACGGGGGCGGCAGCAAGACCGACGTCCTCGTCCTCGCGACCGACGGCACCGTCCTCGCGCACACCCGCGGCGCCGGCTCGTGCCCGCAGGTCATCGGCGTCGCGCCGGCGCTCGCGGTGATCGACGGGCTGGTCCGGGAGGCGCTGGCCATGGTGGAGCGACCCCGGGTGCTGCGCGTCGGCGTCTACCTGTCCGGCCTGGACCTGCCGGTCGAGATCGAGACGTTCCGCGCCGCGCTGGAGGCCCTGCCGTGGTTCGCGCGGGCCGGCGGCGCGGTGGTCGACAACGACACCTTCGCGCTGCTGCGGGCGGGGACCGCCGAGCAGGAGGCCGTCGCGGTGGTGTGCGGTACCGGGATCAACTGCGTGGGCCGACGAGCCGACGGGGTGACCGCCCGGTTCCCCGCGCTGGGCCGCATCTCGGGCGACTGGGGCGGCGGCTTCGAGCTGGGCGAGCAGGCCGTGTGGCACGCGGCCCGCGCCCTCGACGGCCGGGGGGAGCCGACGATCCTGGCGACGCTGGTGCCCGCTGCCCTCGGGCGGCCGAGCATGGCGGCGGTGATCGAGGACCTGCACTTCGGGCGCCTGGGCCACGACGACGTCACGCACCTCTCGCCGGTGCTGCTCGACGCCGCCGGGCGCGGGGACGCGGTGGCGCGCAGCGTGGTCGAGCGGCAGGCCGACGAGGTCGCCGCGCTCGCGCTCGCGGCGCTGCGGCGGCTCTCGCTCGCGGACGCGGCCGTGCCCGTGGTGCTCGGCGGGGGAGTGCTCGCCGCCCGGGACCCCGCGCTCACCGAGGGCATCCGGACCCGGATCGCCGCCGGCGCACCGGGGGCGCACCTGGTGTTCGTCGCGGACCGGCCCGTGCTGGGCGCGGCGTTCCTGGTGCTCGAGGCGTACGGGGCGTCGGCGGCGGCCGTCGACCGCGCCCGGGCCACGAGCCGGGCGGCCTGAGCCCTACGCGGGGTGCACGGGGTAGCGCAGGTGCGTCACCCCGTCGCCGGCGACCACGGTCGGGCTGCCCAGGCGGGTCGGCGTGCCGACGAGGCGGTCGAAGAGCCGGACCCCGGAGCCCAGCAGCACCGCCGCGACGTCCACCTGGAGCTCGTCGAGCAGGCCCGCGTTCAGGCACTGCTGGATGGTGTCGGCGCCGTGGATCCCGACGGCCTTCCCGCCGGCGGCGGCCCTGGCCTGGCGCACGGCGCTCTCGATGCCGTCGGTCACGAAGTGCACGGTCGAGCCGGACCGCGGCCACCCGTCCGGGACCTCGTGGGTGACGACGAAGGCCGGTCCCCACGCGTGGTTCCCGCCCCAGCCGCCGGCGGCGTCGAACGTGCGCCGGCCGGTGAGCATGGCGCCCAGCTCGGACGTGAGGGCGCGGAGGTGCTCGGCGCTCGGCTCGGACACCGAGAACGTCATGGGGTCCGAGCCTCCGGTGTGGATCTCGACGTCCCCCGAGGTGTACCAGTCGAACACCTCGGCCACGCCGTCGTCGGGGTCGGCGACGTAGCCGTCGAGCGACATGGACATGATGGCGACGGTCTTCGTCATCGATCCTCCTCAGGTCGGGGCGTCCCGATGACCACCCTCCACCCGCACGACGAACCGCGCCGCCCGGATCCGACAGCGCGCTGGGTCGCTCAGTCCGCGCTCGCGGGCGGCGCCGTGCTGTCCCGGACCACCAGGTCGACCAGGATCCGGTGCTGCTGGGGCTCGGGCGCCTCGCCGGCGCGGAACCGGGCGATCGACGAGGTCAGAGCCGCCGCGGCCGCCTTGCCCTTGGCGGCGAAGTCCTGGCGGATCGTGGTCAGCGTGGGCCGCAGCCGTCGGGCCAGCGGCGAGTCGTCGAAGCCGACCACCGAGACGTCCTGCGGCACCCGTAGCCCGAGCTCCTCGGCGGCGTGCACCACGGCCGCCGCCATGAGGTCCGAGAAGCACAGCACCGCGGTCGGCCGGTCGGGGCCCGCGAGCAGCCGGCGCGCGCCCTCGGAGACGTACGGCTCCGCGTTGTCGTGCACCTCCATGACGACCGGCGTGACCCCCGCCCGGTCGAGCGGCTCCATCCAGCCGATCTGCCGCTCGCGGGCCACGAACCCCGAACCCGCGCTCGCCGGGTCGGGCGCGAACCCCGGAGGCACCGCGACGTTCATGGTGAGGATGCCGATGCGGCGGTGCCCGAGGTCGAGCAGGTGCTGAGCGCCCAGTCGGGCGCCGTGCTGCTCGTCGAGCAGCACGCTGGCGGCGCCGTCGACCGGCTCGCCGTCGACGAACACCAGCGGGAGCCGCCGTTTCACCAGCCAGCCGACCGCGGGGTAGTCGGCGGCGCACCCGTAGACCAGCGCACCGTCCATCGGGATGTCGCGCGCGGGGATCGTCCCCTCCGACCCCGTCGACGGCAGCAGGACGACGGCCAGGCCGGTGGGCGCCAGCTCCTCGGCGACCGCCCCGAAGAACGCGGCGGCGATCGGGTCCCGGAACGCCGCGCCGACCGACTCCGTGAGCAGCACGCCGACCGCGCCGGTGGTGCCGCGGGCCAGCGCCCGGGCCGAGGGGTCCGGCCCGACGTACCCGAGGTCGGCGGCCGCCGCCAGGATCGTGCGGCGCATCTCGGCCGACAGCTGGTCGGGGCGGGAGAACGCGTTGGAGACCGTCATCCGGCTCACGCCGACCTTGTCGGCGATCGTCTGCAGGGTCACCCGCGACATGACGCCACCCTGTTCCGCTCCATGCGGGACAGGGTAGGTCGCCGGGGCGGATCCCGGAGGCGAGACGGTCATCGTGCCGGGTGACCCACCTCGGGGGAGGTGGGAGCGACCGCGTCGGCCAGGTGGTGCAGGGCCTCCGCCAGCGTGCGGCGGGTGCGTGGTGCCCGGGGCCGTCGCGGGCGGCGCTCCGGTTCCGGCACCTCGGGCGCCCAGGGTCGGGCGCTGTCGGCCTCGTGCTGCGCGACGTGCACGCCGAGCAGCAGTCCGAGCTGCGAGCTGTCCATCGACATCAGGGTCTCCTGTCGGTCCGTAGTTCTCTGTACCGATAAAGTAACCCTCGACACTGTACCGGTCAAGAGACTTCCGGAACTGGATGGCTGGTGAGGTGCGCGGGCCGGGCCGACCGCCTCCGGGACGGGCACAGCGTGGAAAAGGTGAGGGGTCCGGGACGGGCGCAGCGTGGACGGGCCGACGGTGTCCGGAACGAGCGGAGTGGACGGGTCGCCGGTGCGCGAGCGCGCTGAGGGCGTGAGAGCGGGCTCCGGTCGAGTGGCGAAGGCAGGTGTTTCACCGTGCGCCGCGTGCGCCTGCTCGCGTCAGCGGCGTGCGGCCCCGGCGGTGTCCGGCACCAGGCCGGCGGCCGTCACGGCCTCGATCAGGTCGGCGGCCATCAGCACGGTCAGCCCGGCCGGCGGCGTCGCCCCGTCGAGCGCGCCGGCGGGCACGATCGCGCGCGTGAACCCGAGCCGGGCAGCCTCGGCGAGACGTCGCCCGACGCCGGACACGGTCCGGATCTCGCCGGCCAGCCCGATCTCGCCGATGGCGACCAGGCCGCGCGGCAGCGGCACGTTCTCGCGTGAGCTGAGCGCCGCCAGGGCCAGCGCGAGGTCGGCGCCGGGCTCCGCGACACGGGCGCCACCGATGGTCGAGACGTAGACGTCCTGGTCGGCCAGCCGCGCGCCCAGCCGGCGCTGCAGCACCGCGAGGACCATCGCGAGCCGGCTGCTGTCGACGCCGCTGGTGGTCCGGCGGGGGTTGGGCACGGCGCTGGGCGCCACGAGGGACTGCACCTCGGTGACCAGCGGCCGACGACCCTCGAGCGTCACGGTCAGGCAGGTGCCCGGCACGGCGTGCAGAGCCTGCGACACGAAGAGCCCGCTGGGGTCGGGCAGCCCGACGATGCCCGACTCCGACAGGTCGAAGCAGCCGACCTCGTCCGTGGGGCCGTACCGGTTCTTGGTCGCCCGCAGCATGCGCAGGCGCGAGTGCCGCTCGCCCTCGAACTGGCAGACGACGTCCACCAGGTGCTCGAGCGTCCGCGGGCCGGCCACCGACCCGTCCTTGGTCACGTGCCCGATGAGCACCACCGGCATGTCCCGGGCCTTCGCCGCCTGGATGACGGCCGTGGCCACCTCGCGCACCTGCGACACGCCACCCGCCGTGCCCTCGACCTGCGCCGACGCGATGGTCTGGATCGAGTCGAGCACCAGCAGGTCCGGCTCGACCAGCTCGATGTGCCCCAGCACGGCGCCCAGGTCGGTCTCCGCCGTGAGCAGCAGCTGCGGGTCAAGCGCGTGGATGCGGCCGGCACGCAGGCGCACCTGGGCCGCCGACTCCTCGCCGGTGATGTAGAGAACCCGGCGCCCGGTCCGGGCCGCGCGCGCCGCGACGTCGAGCAGCAGGGTCGACTTGCCGACGCCCGGCTCGCCCGCCAGGAGCACCACAGCGCCGGGGACGATGCCGCCGCCCAGCACCCGGTCGAGCTCGTCGACCCCCGTGGGCCGCGACTGCGCCGACTCGACGTCGATCTGGTCGATGGGACGGGCAGGGGACCGCGCCGGCGAGGTGGCGACGGTCCGGGGTGCCCCGCCGCCGGGACCCGTGTCCTCGACCACCGACCCCCACGCCTGGCACTCGCCGCAGCGGCCGACCCACTTGCTCGCGGTCCAACCGCACTCGGCGCAGCGGAAGGCAGGGCGGGCGCTGCGGTCGGGGCGCTTGGCGGAGGTCGACGTCACGCGCTGCACGCTAACCGGAGGGTCCGACACCGGCGGGGACCTTGCACGCCACTGAACGCGTGTTTAATATAGTGAACGTGCGTTCAGACGACCTCACCGCCCGCGCCCGCATCCGCGACGCCGCAGTCGCGCGCTTCGGGCGGGACGGGTTCCAGGCCTCGGTCCGCACCGTCGCCGAGGACGCGGGCGTGAGCGCGGGCCTGGTCATCCACCACTTCGGCTCCAAGGACGCGCTCCGCGCCGAGTGCGATGAGCACGTGCTGGCGGTCGTCCGCGAGGAGAAGTCGTCGGCGATGGCGGAGAAATCGCCCGCCGAGACCATCGGGATGCTCGCGCGCGTGCAGGAGTACGCGCCGCTGTTCGCCTACATCGTCCGGAGCCTCATGGACGGCGGCGTGGTCGCGGCGCACTTCGTCGACGGGCTCATGGACGACGCCGCGGACTACCTGGAGGCGGGCGAGGCGGCCGGCACCGTCCGCCCGTCGCGGGACCCGCGCGGGCGGGCGCGGCAGGTGGTCGCCGCCCAGGTCGGGCTGATCGTGCTGGCCCAGCTGGACGCCGCGGCGGGCCGGGGCGTCGCGCCGACCGAGGACCCGGCCAAGGCCATCGACGAGCTCACGACCCGCACCATGCTCGCCGGCCTGGAGCTCTACACGCACGGGCTGTTCACCGACAGCGCCTACCTCGACGCCTACCTCGAGTACAAGGAGAAGTCATGACCGAGGACGCCATCGCCGTCAGCGGGCTCGTGAAGTCGTTCGGCGCCAAGCGCGCGCTGGACGGGTTCGACCTGACCGTCCGCAGGGGGGAGGTGCACGGCTTCCTGGGCCCCAACGGCGCCGGCAAGTCGACCACCATCCGCGTGCTGCTCGGTCTGCTCAAGGCCGATGCCGGCGACGTCCGGCTGCTGGGCGGCGACCCGTGGCGCGACGCCGTCGCCCTGCACCACCGGCTCGCGTACGTGCCCGGCGAGGTCAACCTCTGGCCCAACCTGTCCGGCGGCGAGTCGATCGACGTGCTCGGCCGGCTGCGCGGCGGCGTGGACCCCAAGCGTCGCGACAGCCTGATCGAGCGGTTCGAGCTGGACCCGCGGATCAAGGGCCGCGCGTACTCCAAGGGAAACCGGCAGAAGGTCGCGCTGGTCGCGGCGCTGGCGGCGGACGTCGAGCTGCTGCTCATGGACGAGCCCACCAGCGGCCTGGACCCGCTCATGGAGGCGGTGTTCCAGCAGGTGGTGCACGAGGCCGCCGCGGACGGTCGGACCGTGCTGCTGTCCAGCCACATCCTGGCCGAGGTCGAGGCCCTGTGCCGACGGGTGACGATCATCCGGCAGGGTCGGGCGGTGCAGAGCGGATCGCTCGACGAGCTCCGCAGCCTGACCCGCACGACCGTGACGGCGGGCCTGCGCGACGCCGACGCCGCCCACCGGGCGCTCGCGGGGATCGCGGGCGTGCAGCACGTGGAGCGCGCCGACGGCCACCTCACGGTCGACGTCGACACCGCGTCGCTCAACGACGTCCTCGCGCGGCTCACCGCGTTCGGCGTGCAGTCCCTCACCGCCCACCCGCCGACGCTCGAGGACCTGTTCCTGCGGGAGTACACCGACGAGCTGGCCACGCTGGGCGTCGGAGGAGCAGCGGGTGCGGGCGTGCCGGAGGGTTCGCGATGACCGTCGTCGCCGACCGGCGCCAGGACAGCGTCGGCGAGCTGGCCGGCACCCGCCACCTCGTGCGCGTCGCGCTGCGGCTCGACCGCTGGCGCACCGCGATCTGGGCCGTCGCGGTGGCCGGGTTGACGCAGGTCTCGGTGAGCTCCCTGTCGCAGGTCTACTCCTCGCCCGAGGCCCTGGCGGGTCGCGCGCAGCTCATCTCCTCGCCCGCGGCGACCGCCCTGGCGGGGCCCGGGTACGGGCTCGACAACTACACGATCGGCGCGATGACCGCGAACGAGCTCGGGCTCTGGATCATGATCCCGGTCGCGATCCTGGCGCTGCTCACCGTCACCCGGCACCTGCGGGCGCAGGAGGAGGACGGGCGGCTCGAGCTGGTGCGGTCGGCCCCGGTCGGCCGCGACGCCCCGGTGGTCGCGGGGCTCGTCGCCGCCGTCGTCGCGACGCTCGCCGTCGGGGGGCTCACGTTCCTGGCCCTGCTGTCGACCGATCTCGACCCGGTCGGGTCGCTCGCGCTCACCGGCGGCATCGTCATGGTCGGCCTCGTGTTCGCCGGGGTCTCCGCGGTCGCGTCGCAGCTCACGGCGCACGCCCGCGCGGCCACGTCGCTCGGCATGGCCGTGCTCGGCGTCGCGTTCCTGCTGCGGGCCGTCGGTGACGTGCGCGGTCCGCAGAGCACCAGCGTGCTGACCTGGCTGTCGCCGTTCGGCTGGGCGCAGGCCACCCGCGCGTACGTCGACGAGCGGTTCTGGCCGCTCGCGATCGGCGTCGTGGTCGCCGGCGCGCTCGTCGCGGTCGCCTTCCGGCTCGTGGGTCGCCGCGACCTGGGGACCGGGCTCGTCGCCGAGCGGCTCGGCCGCCCGCGGGCGTCGGCGCGCCTCACCGGCATGGTCGCGCTGACGCTGCGCCGACAGGCCGGCTCGATCCTGGCGTGGGGCGTCGCCATCGTCGTGATGGGTGCCTTCATCGGCCTGCTGGCGGGCGAGCTGGTGAACTTCATCGCCGACGAGCCGCAGCTGGCGCAGATCTTCCCGACCGGCCCGAACGGTGCCGCCGCGTCCGCGTTCGCCCTCTACGTCGTGTTCCTCGCCGTCATGGCCGGCGCCTACGCGGCGACAGGCGTCGGTGCGGCGCGGTCGGAAGAGGTGGCCGTGCGGGGCGCGATCGTGCTGGCCGGACCCGTGTCCCGGGCCCGCTGGCTCGGCTCGCAGGTGGGCGTCGCAGGCGTGGCCGCGGTCGTGATGATGCTGGTCACGGGCCTGCTCATGGGCGTGATGGCCGCCGTCTCACTGGGGGACCAGTCCTTCGTCGGTCGGCTCGTCGGTGCGGCCGCGGTCACTCTGCCCGCCGTCGGGATCATTCTGGGCGTCGCGGTCGTGGTGATGGCGGTCGCCCCGCGGGCCTTCGGCGTGGTGTGGGCCTACGTCACCTACGTCGGCGTGGTCGGCCTGTTCGGACCCCTGCTGCCCGACGGCTCCGACGTCCTGTCGCCGTTCACGTACACGCCCCAGCTCCCCGCCGAGGCGATGGACTGGCCCCCGGTCCTCGCGCTGTCCGTGGTGGCGGTCGCCTTGATCGGAGGTGGTCTGGCGGCATTCCGGCGTCGTGACGTCCTGGGGTGAGATTGCGTCGGTAGGCTGCGGGGCGTCCGACGAGGGTTCGGGCGACGCGATGCAAGGGGAGCCCCCGATGAGCGACACCGGCCGTCCCGGCCCCGAGCGGCCCAGCGGTCCGCCGACGCCGCCGCCGATCTCGAACTGGCAGGTCCAGCGCCCGACGCCGCCGACCACGCCCGTGCCCGCGCCGCCGTTCGGTGCGGCCACCCCGGCCGCCCCGGAGCGGGCGACCGCCCCGGCCGCCCCGGAGGCGTTCCCGCCGCCGACCGCCGACCGCCAGCCGCCGACCCCGCGCGCGTCGGGACGCCCCCGCTGGCTGGTCCCCGTGATCATCGGCGTGGTCGTGCTGGTGGCCGCGGCGATCGTCCTCGCGATCGTGCTGAGCTCGAAGGGCGACGCGACCGAGACCCCTCCGCCGGCCGTCGCGTCGACCGTGCTGCTGCCGTCCCCGACGCCGACGATCGCCCCGGCCGCCCGGCCCGCGACCACGGCCTTCGCGAGCGCCATGCCGACCACGGTGCTCCAGTACGCGCTCGCCACGTCGGCCGCCGACGCGGAGTGGCAGGCCGCCGGCGCGATCGAGGCGTATACCGAGACCTTCGCCGACGGGGGCAGCGGGACTGCGACGGTCCGCTCCGGCCAGTGGGAGACGCCGGAGGAGGCCACCGCGTTCGCCGCCTCGCTCGTCGCCGGCCTGCCCGCGGCGCCCGCGGCGTCGGCGTCGCCCGACGGGCCGGCGCTGCCGCAGAGCGGCGACGTCAACGCGGGCGGCGCGAAGGCCGGCACGTACTCGATCGTCGACGCCGGCGACGGCACCGGGGTCGCGGTCTGGACCAACGGCACGGCGGTCTTCCAGGCGACGGTCCCGGTGGCGGACGTCGTCGACTTCTACAACGCGTTCCCGCTCTGACGCGCGACCATGCCCTGAGTGCCGCGGGGGCCACCCGAGGCGGCACTCAGGGCATGGTCGACAGTCGCCGGCCGGCGGACCGGTCGGTCAGTCCTCCGCGATGATCGAGAGCACGTTGCCGCCCGGGTCCGTGAACCAGGCGATCAGCGGGCCGCCCTTGCGGAACACGAAGTCGTCGTCGGTCTCGCCGGGCGTGCCCGCGTACTTCTCGAACTGCACCCCCCGCTCGCGCAGCTCCGCGACCGTGCCCGGCACGTCTGCGACCGGGAAGTTGAGCACCGTGTAGGTGGCGGGCGTGTGGGCCGGGCCCTTCGGGTACACGAGCACGTCCCGACCGCCCTCGAAGTGCAGGGTCAGCATCCCGTTCGCCTCGGAGACGTCGATGCCGAGCACCTCCCCGTAGAACGCCTTCGCGGCCGGGATGTCGTCGGTCGAGTACCCGCTGAACGCCTTGCTGAGGTACGCCATCACCACTCCTCGAGATCTCGTCGGGCAATCGCACCAGGTTCCTCCGCCGGGGGGCAGACGGCCACCGGACGTCCGCACGATCGAGCGCCGGGGCGACCGGATCTGCGGACGCTGGGACCTCCGCCGCGAGACGTCCGCAGGAACGAGCGCCGGGGCGACCGGATGTGCGGACGTCCGGTCAAGGGGGCCCGGGCTACAGGCGGGCCGGGGTCCGGGGTGCCGGCGGGGCGGGGGTCGGCGCGGGCGTCTCGGCGGCCGGGAGGGTGACCGTGAACGTGGTGCCAGGGCCGCTGTCGACCGTGATGGTGCCTCCGTGCGCGGTGACCACGGCGTGCACGATGGCCAGGCCGAGGCCGGTGGACCCGGTGGCGCTGTTGCGGGACGCGTCGCCGCGGGTGAACCGCTGGAACAGGCTCTCGCGCAGCGCGGGCGGGATGCCGGGTCCGTCGTCGGCGACCTGCACGACGACGGACGGGCCGGCGCGGCGGACCCGGACCGTCACGGTGGTGTCCGCGGGGGTGTGCAGGCGGGCGTTCGACAGCAGGTTGGCCATCACCTGGCGCAGCCGGTGGTCGTCGCCGACCACGAGGACGTCCGCGTCCGAGTCGTTCTCGGGCTCGGGCAGGTCGAGCTGCCAGTCGTGGTCGGGGCCGGCGGCGTGCGCGTCGGTGACGGCGTCGATCGCGAGCACGGTGAGGTCCACGGGTTCGGACGCCAGCGGGCGCCCGGCGTCGAGCCGCGCGAGCAGCAGCATGTCCTCCAGCAGGGCGGTCATCCGCTGCGACTCCGACTCCACGCGGGCCATGGCCTGCAGCGCGCCGACGGGCATCTCCTCGGGCGACCGGCGCACCAGCTCCGCGTATCCGCGGATCGACGCGAGCGGCGTGCGCAGCTCGTGGCTGGCGTCGGCCACGAACTGGCGCACCTGCGACTCGGACTCGTGCCGCGAGGCGAGCGCCTGCTCGACGTGCCCGAGCAGCTGGTTGAGCGCCGCGCCCACCTGGCCGACCTCGGTGGCGGGGTCGGTGTCCCGCGCGGGCACGCGGTCCGCGAGCACGACCTCGCCGCGGTCCAGCGGCAGCCGGGCCACGCGGTTGGCGGTGCCGACGACCCGGTCCAGCGGCCGCAGCTCGCGGCGCACGAGCACGACGGCGACGGCCGCGGCGGCGAGCAGGGCGAGCGCGGCGACCACCAGCTCGACCACGACGAACGTGGTGACCGTGCTGGTCACGGTGGCTGTCGGGAGTGCCGTGACGTTCGTCGTGCCGTCGCCGCTGACGCTCGCGACGGCCCGGAAGGCGCCGAGCCCCGTGACGTCCACCGAGACCGGGTGGCCGTCGGTGGGCACGGCGAGCAGCTGGGTGATCTGGGCCTCGGTCAGCGCGGTGGGCGTGCCGTCGTCGGCGATGTACCCGGCCTGGAAGAGGGTCAGGTCGGCGGGGTCGACCCCGGCCGGCTGCTCGACGTTGACGGTGCCCGCGTCCTGCCCCGGCCGGAAGTTGCCCGTGCCGTTCGCGGGGGGTGTGAAGGTCGCGTCGGGGCCGCCCGCCTGCCCGCCCTGGCGCGTGAAGTCGGCCGCGCGCGCGTTGGCGGCGCTCAGCTTCTCGTCGAGCTGCGTGAGCAGGGAGCTCTGCAGCGCGAGCGTCGACAGCGTGCCCATGGCGCCCGCGACGACGGCGACGAGCGCGACGACGACCACGACGAGGCGTCGGCGCAGCGTCCACCGCGGACGGGTGCCCATACCCCCAGCCAACCTCAGGTCGAGGGCTTCAGCACGTAGCCGACTCCACGGAGGGTGTGCAGCATCGGCGTGCGGCCCTTGTCGATCTTGCGCCGCAGGTAGGAGACGTACAGCTCGACGATGTTGGCCTGGCCGCCGAAGTCGTACTGCCAGACGCGGTCGAGGATCTGGGCCTTGGACAGCACGCGCTTGGGGTTGCGCATGAAGTAGCGCAGGAGCTCGAACTCGGTCGCGGTGAGGCGGATGTCGTCGCCGCCGCGGGACACCTCGTGGCTGTCCTCGTCCATCCGCAGGTCGCCGACGACGAGCACCGCCTCCTCGCGGGACGACACCGCACCGGTGCGGCGCAGCAGGGCGCGCAGGCGGGCGACGACCTCCTCGAGGCTGAACGGCTTGGTCACGTAGTCGTCGCCACCGGCGGTGAGGCCCGCGATCCGGTCCTCGACCGCGTCCTTGGCGGTGAGGAACAGCACGGGGACGTTCGGGCGCGTGGCGCGGACGCGGCGCAGCACGTCGATGCCGGACAGGTCCGGGAGCATGACGTCCAGCACGATGACGTCGGGGTCCAGCGCCTTGGCGGCGCGGACGGCGGCGTGACCGCTCAGCGCGTGGTCGACCTGCCAGCCCTCGTAGCGGAGGGCGGTGGAGAGCAGCTCGGCAAGGGTGGGCTCGTCGTCGACCACGAGCGCACGGACAGGGGAGCCGTCGGCACGGGACAGGGAGTCCGGCCGGCGGAGGGTGGTCGTCGTCATGTCCCCAGGTTCGGACCGGTTCCTGGCGTACGCCTGAACCGAACCTGTGAAAAGGCTGAGTGCCCGGTCAGTCGAGCGGGTGCGGTCGCTCGGTGCCCAGCATGGCGGCCGCGAGGATCGCCTCGATGGCGAACTGCGTGGCGGCCGGCAGGTCCACGCGGTCGTCGAGCAGCCACTGCACCTGCAGGCCGTCCATGACCCCGATGATCGAGCTGGCGGCGCACGCGGCCACGTCCTCGGGCACGCTCCCACCGCCGACCTCGACGATCGCGGCCTGGATCTCGCCGCGCAGGATGGTGAAGCGGTCGGTGACCCACCCGCGGGCCGGGTGGTTCTCCGTGACGGACTCGCCCGTGAGCACGGAGTAGCCCTGCACGATGCCGGGCCGGTCGACGTTCATCCGCGCTGTGCGGATGAGGTGGCGGAACAGCTCCATGCCGTCGGGGATGTGCTGGCCCTCGAGGTCCCGGACGTCCTCCTTGTCGCGGTACTCCAGCACCTCGACCAGCAGCTGCTCCTTGGAGCCGAAGTGGTGCAGCACGCCGGCGTGCGTGATGCCGACCTGCTCGGCCACCTCGGTCAGCGACCCGTTCTTGTACCCCTTGGACCCGAACGTGTTCGCAGCCGCCCGCAGGATCTCCGCGCGGCGCTCGGCGGTGGCCTGGCGGGGCTGCCGCGCGCGGCGCTTCGGCGCGGCGGCAGGGGGAACGGCGGCGTCCATGACTGAAACCATACTGTGACTATCGCACTTACTGACAGGTCAGTAAGTTGTGCTTTCATTCTCGGCAGAAGACAACGACGTCCGATCGGAGCACCGCCCCGTGTCACTCGACACGGCCACCCAGCCGCCCACGGCTGAACGGCCCACCACCCAGCTCAGCGAGCTGCTGGCAGCCCTGACTCTCGAGGAGAAGGTCCGCCTCGTCGTCGGCGCCGGTCTGTGGTCCACGACCGCCGTCCCGCGCATCGGCCTGCGGGCGATGCACGTCTCCGACGGCCCCGCCGGGGTGCGCGGCGTCTCCGAGTCCGCCGACGAGACGTCCGCGTCCTTCCCGGCCCCCAGCGCGCTCGCCGCGACGTGGGACGTGGACCTGGCCGACGAGGTGGGCCACGTGTTCGCGGCCGAGGCCCGCCGGCACGGCGTCGACGTCGTGCTGGCCCCGCAGGTGAACCTGCAGCGCACGCCCGTGGGTGGCCGGCACTTCGAGTGCTACTCCGAGGACCCGGTGCTCACCGGCGCGATCGCCGTGCACGTGGTGCGCTCCGCGCAGGACCGCGGCGTGGGCATGTGCGTCAAGCACTTCGTGGCCAACGACTCCGAGACCCAGCGCACCAGCTACCTGGCGCGCGTGGACGAGCGAACGCTCCGCGAGGTGTACCTCGCGCCGTTCGAGCAGCTGGTGCACGACGCGCAGGCGTGGTCGGTGATGAGCGCGTACTCCGGCATCGACGACGGCACGACGGCCGCGACCGCCGCCGAGCACCGCCCGCTGCTCACCGGCGTGCTCAAGGAGGAGTGGGGCTTCGACGGCGTCGTCATGAGCGACTGGGTGGCCACCAAGTCCGTGGTCGGCGCCGCCGAGGGCGGGCTCGACCTGCAGATGCCCGGGCCTGACGGCCCGTGGGGCGACGGCCTGCTCGACGCGGTCCGTGCGGGCGACGTCAGCGAGGCGCTGCTGGACGCCAAGGTGCTCCGCCTGCTGCGGCTGGCACAGCGTGTCGGTGCCCTCGAGGGCGTCGAGCCGTCGGGCGCGCACCGCGACCGGGTGGCCGACGTGGACGCCCGCGAGGTGCTGCGCCGGCTGGTGTCCCGGTCGATGGTGGTGCTCCGCGACCACGACCACGCGCTGCCCGTGGCGCCCGACGACGTCACCCGGATCGCCCTGCTCGGGCCCAACGCCGTACACCCGTTCGTGCAGGGCGGCGGGTCGGCGTTCGTCCGTCCGGACCACCTGTCGACGCCCGAGGCCGCGCTGCGCGAGGCGTTCGGCGAGGTCGAGGTCGACGTCCACCCCGGCGCCGTGTCCCGGCTGCTGCCGCCCGCGCTCGACCTGGCCGGCCGCTGCACCACGCCCGAGGGCCACGCCGGCGCGCTGGGCGAGCTGCTCGACGCCGACGGCGCCGTGCTGGCCGGCGCCGACGTCACCGCGTGGCACGGCTGGCTGCGGGAGGTCCCGGGCCTGGCGGCGGCGCTGCGCATCCGCACCACCGTCCGGCTCGACGAGCCCGGCCGGCACGAGGTCGGCGTCGGGACGGTCGGCAAGCACGCGATCACGGTCGGCGGACAGCTGCTGTCGACCAGCGACCACGTGGTCGGCGCCGAGGTCATCCTCGACTCGAGCGTGAACCAGCCGGTGCCCGCGACGCTCGTGATCGACGTGACGGAGCCGACGACGGTCGAGATCGACGCGGTCGTGCAGGCGGTCCACCCGGTGGGCTACGCCAGCTTCGCCCGCGCCGAGCTGGTGCACCGGATCCCCGGCACCTCGCCGGACGAGCTGCTCGCGGTCGCCGTCGAGGCCGCGGCCGCCGCCGACCTCGCTGTCGTCGTCGTCGGCACCAACGAGGAGATCGAGTCCGAGGGCTACGACCGGACCAGCCTCGCGCTGCCCGGCACGCAGGACCAGCTGGTCAAGGCCGCGCTCGCCGCGAACCCCCGCACGATCGTCGTCGTCAACGCCGGTGCCCCTGTGCTGCTGCCGTGGCTCGACGAGGTGCCGTGCGTCGTGTGGGCCTGGCTCGGCGGGCAGGAGTGGCCCGAGGCGCTCGCGGACGTGCTCACCGGCGTGACCGAGCCGACCGGCCGGCTCCCGTGGACGCTGCCAGCGCACGAGTCGGACGTGCCGGTGCCGGACGCGATCCCCGTCGACGGGGTCGTCGACTACCACGAGGGCGTCCACGTGGGGTACCGCTCGTGGCTCCGGCTCGGCCGGACCCCGGCCGCGGCCTTCGGCCACGGGCTCGGCTGGACCAGCTGGGAGTACGAGGCCGTCACGTGCGCCGTCGACCCGGACGGGTCCGTCGTCCTGGACGTCACCGTCCGGAACACCGGCGCCCGCGACGGCCACGAGGTGGTCCAGGTCTACGTCGAGCCGCCCGAGGACGCCCCTGATCGTCCCGTCCGCTGGCTCGGCGGGTTCAGCGTCGTGCACGCCTCCGCCGGCGCGCACGCGAACGTCCAGGTCCGGGTGGACGCGCGAGCGTTCCGGACCTGGGACTCGGCACAGCCCGGCTGGGTCACCCCCGCCGGTACCTACCCGATCCGCGTAGGCCGGTCCTCGGTCGACCTGCGCCTCACGGTCGACGTGGCCCTCCCCAGGACCGCGCCGGCGTAGTCAGCACCTGCAGCCCGACCAGGCACAGCAGCTCCGGTCCGACGGGATCCGCAGTCCCGTCGGGCCGGGCCAGAAGTGAACGACCCGCAGTTCCGACATCAGTGCAAGGAGGCACTCGTGAGAATCCGCAAGCTCTCGACGGTGGTCGCTACGGCAGCCACCCTCGCGCTGCTGGCCACCGCCTGCTCCGGCGGCAGTGGCACCAGCGACGGCTCGTCCGGTGGCACCACCGGCGCGTCGAACAAGATCCTGACGATCGGCATGCCGAACGGCCCGCAGCAGCCCAACCAGAACCCGCTCGCGAACGGCTCCGCGTCGCTCTCGCTCGGGTACGCGTTCGCGGTCTACGAGTCGCTCATGCAGGTCAACGAGCTCAAGCCGACCGACCCCCCGACGCCGTGGCTCGCCGAGTCGGTCGAGTGGAACCCGGACTCGACCCAGGCCGTCATCACGGCCCGCGACGGCGTGAAGTGGTCGGACGGCACGGACTTCACCGCCGACGACATCGCCTACTCGATCCAGCTCCGCAAGGACCACAAGGAGCTGAACACCGACTTCCCCGACCAGTACGGCGACATCACGGTCGACGGCAACAAGGTCACGGTCAACTTCCTGTCGGGCCAGTACGTCAACCAGGCCAAGCTGTACAAGCTCCTGATCGTGCCCAAGCACCTCTGGGAGGGCCAGGACCCGGTCACGTGGACCGACGACGACATGATCGGCACGGGCCCGTTCAAGCTCAAGACGTTCACCCCGCAGTCGGTGACCCTCGAGCCGAGCGCCGACTACTGGGGCACCAAGCCGCTCGTCGGCACGCTGCGGTACGACACGTTCAACGACAACGCGGGCCTGACCACGGCCCTCACCACCGGTGAGGCGCAGTGGGGCTGGACGTTCATCCCGGACTTCGAGAACACGTTCATCGCCAAGGACCCCGACCACTTCCACCAGGTGGCGGGCGGCGGCTTCGGCGTCGACGTGCTCTACCTGAACAACGAGACGAAGCCGTTCAACGACGTGGCGTTCCGCAAGGCGCTGAACATGGTCGTGGACCGCGCGGACATCTCGGCGACCGCCGGCTACGGCGTGTGGCCGCAGATCAAGAGCGTGACCGGCCTGCCGCAGCCCTCGGGCGACGCGTTCATCTCGGACGCGTACGCGGACCAGGAGCTCACGGTCGACGTCGACGGCGCCAAGCAGGTGCTCAAGGACGCCGGCTACACCTGGGACGGCGACGCGCTGGTCGACCCCGACGGCGAGAAGGTCTCCTTCAAGCTGCAGAACCCGACCGGCTGGACCGACTACCTCGACGCGCTCGGGATCATCGGCGAGGGCGCCAAGAAGCTGGGCGCCGAGGCCACGGTCGAGGGCGTCGTGCAGGACACGTGGTTCAACGACATCATCCCGTTCGGCAACTTCCAGGCGTCGCTGCACTGGACCGACGGGGGCTCCACGCCGTGGAACATGTACTCCAACATCATGGACGGCGCGTCCTACGTGCCGCTCGGTGAGTCGGCGACCTGGAACTTCGGTCGCTACAAGAACGACGAGGTCACCCAGGCGCTCGCCGACTTCAAGGCCGGCACCTCGGACAACGACCGCGCCGCCGCCCTGGACGTCGTCCAGAAGCACTTCGTCGAGGACGTCCCGGGCCTGGTCATCTGGTCCCGCCCGGCCGTCGCGCAGTACTCGACGGTCAACTACACGGGCTTCCCCACCGACGAGGACCCGTACGCGAACCCGCAGCCGACGGGTCCGCAGGCTGCGCTCATCCTGTCGAAGCTGAAGCCGACCGAGTGAGGTGACGGAGTGCGGCGGGCGGGCACCCTCGCCCGCCGCACCCCGTGCCCGGCCCGCACCCTGACTGCAAGGTGACCTGATGAGCTCCCCGCACGAAGACCCCCCCGACAGCCCTGTCCTGCAGGCGATCGACCTGCGCAAGCACTTCCCCGTCCGCGGCTTCCGCTCGCAGAAGGTCGTGCACGCGGTCGACGACGTGAACCTCGAGCTGTACCGCGGCCGCGTAGTGGCGCTCGTGGGGGAGTCGGGCTCCGGCAAGTCCACGATCGCCCGGCTGCTCGCGCAGCTCATGCCCGTCACGGGCGGCCAGATCCTGCTGCACGGGCAGGACGCCACGGTGAAGAACCGGCGGGCGTTCGGCGCGTACGTGCGCAAGGTCCAGATGATCTTCCAGGACCCCTTCGGGTCGCTGAACCCCGTGCACACCGTGCGCTACATGCTCACCCGCAGCCTGAAGATCCACCGCGGTCGCCTGCGCGGCGTCGAGCTGGAGGCCGCGCTGGAGGAGCTGCTGGACCGCGTGCAGCTGCGCCCGGCCGCGCGGTACATCGACAAGTTCCCGCACGAGCTCTCGGGCGGTCAGCGGCAGCGCGTCGCCATCGCCCGCGCGCTCGCGGCGGACCCCGAGGTGCTGCTGGCCGACGAGCCCATCTCGATGCTCGACGTGTCCATCCGCCTGGGCATCCTCAACCTGCTGCGCGACCTGCGCGACCGCCTGCAGCTCGCGATCCTCTACATCACGCACGACATCGCGTCGGCCCGGTACTTCGCCGACACCACGATGGTCATGTACGCCGGCCGCGTGGTGGAGAAGGGCGACTCGGAGTCCGTCACGCAGGACCCCAAGCACCCGTACACCCAGCTGCTGGTGCGCTCGGCGCCCGACCCGGACGACCTCGAGGCCCGCGCCCGCGGTGCCCGCGGCGAGGCCCCGAGCCTGGTGGCCCCGCCCGCCGGGTGCCGGTTCAACCCGCGCTGCCCGTTCGCCAACGACCTGTGCCGCTCCGAGGTGCCGCCGCTCATGCCGGTCGGCGAGGGCCGCGAGGCGGCCTGCTGGGGCTACGCCGACCGCGAGGACCGCCCGTCGCTGGGGTCCGTGCTCGACGCCTACGGGCAGCGTCCCGCGGTGGACGTCGCCCTGCTGGACGTGGTGAAGGAGGCCGACCGATGAGGTTCTTCGCGCGTCGCATCGTGTTCTACCTGATCACCGCCTGGGCGGCGATCACCATCAACTTCTTCATCCCCCGGATCATGCCGGGCGACCCCGTCAGCGCCCTGATCGCCAAGAACCAGGGCCGGATCAGCCCCGACGCGGCCGAGGCCCTGCGCACGCTGTTCGGGCTGGACAAGAACATGTCGCTGTGGGACCAGTACGTGGAGTACTGGCGGCTGCTGCTGCACGGCAACCTCGGCATCTCGTTCACGTACATGGCACCCGTGATCGACGTGATCAAGCAGGCGCTGCCGTGGACCATCGGGCTGGTCGGCATCGCGACGCTCATCAGCTTCACCATCGGCACCCTGGTGGGCACCGGCATCGGCTGGCGCCGCGGCACCTGGATGGACGGGCTGCTGCCGCTGTCGACCTTCTTCTCGGCCGTGCCGTACTTCTGGCTGGCCCTGATCGCCATAGCGCTGTTCTCGGTGACGCTCGGCTGGTTCCCCGCCAGCGGCAGCTACGACCGCAGCATGGTGCCCAACCTGTCGTGGGAGTTCATCGGGTCCGTCATCTACTACGGGTTCCTGCCGGCCATGACGATCGTCGTGTCCTCGATCGCCGGCTGGATGCTCGGCATGCGCAACATGATGGTGACGGTCTCGTCGGAGGACTACGTGACCGTCGCGCAGGCCAAGGGGCTCAAGGAGCGGACCGTGCGGATGGGCTACGCCGCCCGGAACGCGATCCTGCCGCAGGTGTCCAGCTTCGCGCTGTCGCTCGGCTTCATCGTCGGCGGCACCCTGGTCATGGAGATCGTGTTCTCGTACCAGGGCATCGGGTACTTCCTGTTCAGCGCGGTCAACGCGAAGGACTACCCCCTCATGCAGGGCTGCTTCCTGGTGATCACCTTCGCGGTGCTGCTCGCCAACATCCTGGCCGACTTCGCCTACGGCGTGCTCGACCCCCGCACGCGTCAGGAGGGCTGACATGACCGTCGAAGCCGCGTTCCTCGAGGACCTCGAGGTCTCGCCCGAGGCGACCCCGCCCCGCAAGGGCAAGCGCCGGTTCCTGTTCATGCGCAACACCAAGGCCCTCACCGGCCTGGGGATCCTCGGGTTCTTCTTCCTCATCGGGATCATCGGGCCGTGGATCGCGCCCTACGACCCCAACGCGCGCAGCAAGGCGATCCTGCAGCCGCCGTCGTGGGAGCACCTCATGGGCACCACGCACCAGGGGCAGGACATCATGAGCCAGCTGATCCTGGGCACCCGCAGCGTGCTGGTGGTCGGGTTCGTGGCCGGCACGGTCGCCACGGTGATCGGCGTGCTGGTCGGCGTGACCGCCGGCTACATCGGGGGCATCGGCGACGAGTCCCTGTCCGCGCTGTCGAACGTGTTCCTGGTGATCCCGCAGCTCCCGCTGATCATCATCATCGCCGGGCAGCTGCCCTCGGCCGGCGGCCTGACCGTCGCGCTCGTGATCGCGGCGACCGGCTGGGCGTGGGGCGCGCGCGTGCTGCGGGCGCAGACGCTGTCGCTGCGGAGACGGGACTTCGTCGAGGCCGCGCGCGCCAACGGCGAGAGCACCTGGCGCATCATCACCGCGGAGATCCTGCCCAACCTCACGGCGATCATCGCGGCGGGCTTCGTCGGCACCGTCGGGTTCGCGGTCCTGTCGCAGATCACGCTGTCGTTCGTCGGCATCACGCCCACCAACGAGTGGAACTGGGGGACCGTCCTGTACTGGGCGCAGGCCCAGCTCGCCCTGCAGCGCGGCGCGTGGTGGTGGTTTGTCCCGGCCGGTCTGCTCATCGCTCTGCTCGGCATGGCGCTGACGCTCATCAACTTCGGCATCGACGAGTTCGTCAACCCGCGCCTGCGGTCGGTCGGGCTCAACGCCCGCACCATGCGCAAGCGCAAGATCCGCCCCCGCATCGGCTTCACGCCGGTGGTCTACGAGGCCAAGGAGGATCGGGCATGAA
Organism: Cellulomonas sp. ICMP 17802; assembly: GCF_041295535.1. Lineage (NCBI taxonomy): Bacteria > Bacillati > Actinomycetota > Actinomycetes > Micrococcales > Cellulomonadaceae > Cellulomonas > Cellulomonas sp. ICMP 17802. The sequence continues at coordinate 449,165 of NZ_JBGFQZ010000001.1, forward strand.
CACCGGCGCCACCGCCACCCAGCGCGCGTTCCGGGCGAACGCCGCCGCCACCGATCCCGTGCTCGAGATCAAGAACCTCTCGGTCGACTACGGGTACGACGACGACCCCACGCACGTGCTGCGCCAGGTCTCGCTGACCCTCAACCGCGGCGAGGTGCTCGGCCTGGCCGGCGAGTCGGGCTGCGGCAAGTCGACGCTGGCCTACGCGGCCACCCGGCTGCTGCCGCCGCCCGGGCTGATCACGGGCGGCGAGGTCATCTTCACCGACCGGTCCGGCCAGCAGACCGACATCCTCACGCTCAACGACGACCAGCTGCGCGCCACCCGCTGGCAGGACCTGGCGATCGTCTTCCAGGGCGCGATGAACTCGCTCAACCCGGTCTACCGGATCGGGCGGCAGATCGCCGACGCCATCACGGCGCACCTGCCGGGCATGACCAAGAAGGAGGCCCTCGAGCGGGCGGCGGGCATGCTCGAGCTCGTCGGCATCTCGGCGGACCGGCTGCGCGACTACCCCCACCAGCTCTCGGGCGGCATGCGGCAGCGCGTGATGATCGCCATGGCGCTGGCGCTCGACCCGCAGGTGCTGATCATGGACGAGCCGACGACGGCCCTGGACGTGGTCATGCAGCGGCAGATCGTCGAGCAGATCGCGGAGCTGCGCGACCGGCTCGGGTTCTCGGTCATCTTCATCACGCACGACGTCTCGCTGCTGATCGAGATCGCCGACCGCATCGCGATCATGTACGCCGGCGAGATCGTCGAGGACGCCTCGGCGCAGGACATGTACCGCCGCCCGCGCCACCCGTACTCCGACGCGCTGCTGCACTCGTTCCCGCCCCTGCGCGGGCCGCGGCGCGAGCTCACCGGCATCCCGGGCTCGCCGCCCGACATGTCGAACCTGCCCAGCGGCTGCCCGTACCGCGACCGCTGCGCGCACGTGTTCGACGCCTGCGCGGCGATCACCCCGGAGCTCGTGGCGCCGCTGGTCGAGGGCGACGACCCCCGCCGGTCGGTCGCCTGCCTGCGGCACGACCCGGCCGCGGTGGCCGCCGCCGGGTTCGACCCGGTGCCCGTGCCGGTGGAGCTGCAGGTCCGCTGAGCCCCGCCCCTGCCCCCGGGTCCCTCTCCACAAGGGCTGCTACCCGGGGGCGGGGCGGTCCTTCGGCCGCGCGCGCAGGTGCACCCGCTCGCCCTGCGTGCCGAAGATGACGAGCAGCTCCACGGGTCCCCGGCCCTCGTTGCCGAACCAGTGCGGCACACGCGTGTCGAACTCGGCGGCCTCGCCCGGCGGGAGCACCAGGTCGTGCTCGCCGAGCACCAGCCGCAGGTGGCCGTCGATGACGTAGAGCCACTCGTGGCCCTCGTGGGTGTTCAGCTCCGGGTCGGGGGTCGGCGGGGCGGGCGGCAGGACGAGCTTGTAGACGAGCTGGCCGCCGGACCGGCGCGACAGCGGGATGACCGTCTTGCCGTGCTCGGTCACCGGGCGCGGGTGGATGCGCGGGTCGCCGGTCGCGGGCGCGCCGACCAGCTCGTCGAGCGGCACCCGGTACAGCGTGGCCAGGGGGACCAGCAGCTCGAGCTGCGGGCGCCGGGTGCCGGACTCGAGCCGGGACAGGGTGCTCACCGAGATGCCGGTCGCGTCGGAGACCTGCGCCAGGGTCAGCTCGCGCTGCTGCCGCGCGAGCCGCAGGCGCGGGCCGACGGAGCGCATGAGCTGGTCGATGTCGTCCACGGGATCCACCTTGCCACTTCGGCAACGATGCTTGCCGACCTTCTACCGGGCGCCGGAAGGTGGCGGCATGAGAGATGTCGTGGTCATCGGTGGTGGCGCTGCGGGGCTGAGCGGGGCGGTGACCCTCGCGCGGGCGCGGCGGTCCGTGCTCGTGATCGGCGACGGGTCGCCGAGGAACGCCCCGGCCGACGGGGTGCACGGCCTGCTCGGGCAGGAGGGCGTGCCTCCGCTCGAGCTCGTGGCCCGTGGCCGGACCGAGCTGCAGGGGTACGGCGGGGAGATCCGGTCCGGGCGCGTCGTGTCCGCGGGGCGCGACGACGACGGCTTCGTCGTGTCGCTGGACGACGGCTCGACGGAGCGCGCGCGTCGCCTGCTGGTCGCGACGGGCCTGGTCGACGAGCTGCCCGAGGTTCCCGGCCTGCGGGAGCGCTGGGGCCACGACGTGCTGCACTGCCCGTACTGCCACGGCTGGGAGGTGCGCGACCAGCCGATCGGGGTGCTCGGGACGTCCGAGCGCTCGGTGCACCAGGCGCTCCTGTTCCGCCAGTGGTCCGACGACGTCGTCCTCCTGCAGCACACGGCTCCCGACCCGACGCCGGAGGAGGCCGAGCAGCTCGCGGCCCGCGGGATCGGGGTCGTCGGGGGCCGGGTCGAGGAGGTGCTGGTCACCGACGGGCGGCTCAGCGGCGTGCGGGTGTCGGGCGGCGAGGTGGTGCCCCGGTCCGCGCTCGCGGTCATGCCGCGGTTCGTGGCGCGGCTCGACGGGCTGGCCGGTCTGGGGCTCGGCGCCGTGCCGCACGAGCTGGGCGTGGGCGAGCACGCCGCCGCAGACCTCATGGGGGCGTCGTCGGTGCCCGGCGTGTGGGTGGCGGGGAACGCCACCGACCTCATGGCCCAGGTGACGGTCGCGATGGCGGCCGGCACGCGCGCGGCGGCGGCGATCAACGCGGACCTGATCGCGCAGGACACGGCGCGCGCGGTCGAGCGGGCCCGGGCAGCCGGGTGAGCCGGCGACAAGCACAGGTAAAGAGCCGGTCATCCCCAGGGAGTCCACAGGCCCGGTCGGTGGAGTGGGGGTCGAGCACGTGGAGGACCACGTGACCGACAGAGCCGGGAGGCCCGCCATGAGCACGGTGACCGCAGCAGTACCCCTCGGGTCGGGCGAGGCACCGGCCCCGGCGTGGCTCACCGCCAACGTGCGACCTGCCGGGTCGTTCGGGCGGGCCGACGTCGGGCGGCTGCGGGCGCTGCTGGGCGCGCTCTCGGCGTCGGCGTCGCTGGTGGTGCTCGACCTCGCGGCGGTGAGCCTGCGCAGCGGGCAGGCGGCGGACGCGATCGACGAGGCCGGCTGGGAGCTCGAGCGCCGCGGCGGGTGCCTGCTGTGCATCAACGCCGACGAGGACGTGCGGGCGCGGCTGGGCGGCTGCGTGCACGCGGTCGTCGTCGGGCCGGGCGAGCCGGCCCCGGCGCCCTGAGCGCGGCCGCGCGGCCCTCTCGCGGACCGGTCGTGCGGACCGTGCGGGGATCGTGTGTGGGGCCGCCGGACACGTGCCCGAGCGGTGGCACGGCGTCCGGTCCGGTCGCGCGAGTGACCTACCGTGGTCGGGTGAGCGACACCCCCGTCCTGCCTGCGCCCGTGCGCCCGGCCCCGGTCACCCGGGACCGGCGCGGCGTCGTGGTCGCGGTGGCGCTGCTCGTCGCGGCGATGTCGTTCGTCGGCGTCTACGTGCTCTGGCGGGTGTTCGTCGACACCCTGGGCGGCCAGCAGGTGGAGAACGCGGCCCTGCAGGGCGCGGCGTACGGGCAGACGCAGCTCTGGCGCGTGGCCGAGCGCGTGCTCGACGTGGTGTCGGTGGGGTTCATCGCGCTGGTGCTCATCGCGGCGATGCTCATCGCCGCCCTGCGCCGGCGCTGGTCTCTCGCCGTGCAGGTCGCCGTGCTGATGATCGGCGCCAACCTCACCACGCGCGTGCTCAAGAACGTCGTGTTCTACCGGCCCGAGCTCGGGGTGGAGGCGTCCTACGGCAACACCCTGCCCAGCGGCCACACCACGGCCGCGGCGTCGGTGTCGGTGGCCCTGCTGCTGGTGGTCCCGCCGCGGGTGCGCCCGTGGGCCGCCGTCCTCGGCGCCGGGTACACCACGGCCACGGGGGTCTCCACGCTCATCGGGCAGTGGCACCGGCCGTCGGACGTCGTCGCGGGGGTGCTCGTCGTGCTGGCCTGGACCGCGATCGCGTGCGCGCTCGTGGCGCTGACGCCGGCCCGCGCGTCCACGGCGACCGGCGCCCTGCGGATCGCCGGGGACCCGCCGCCCACCCCCGCGACCATGCGCGCGGTCGTCGCGGCGCTCGCGATCGTCGGTGCGGCCGCGGGCGCGGTGGCCGTCGTGGCGCTGTCGCACACGTGGCAGAACCGGGCCGATCTGGGTGCGCGCGCCGAGCAGCTGACCGCCTATCTGGGCGGTGCCGCGGGTGCCCTGATGGCGTCGTGCGTGGCGTTCGCGGTCATGCTGGTGCTGCGGCAGGCCGCGGCATCGCGATTGCCACGGGGTTGACGGCACGCCGTAGAGTCCCCAGCGGTGCACGTGGAGCGGGTCGTCCGACCCGCCGAAGTCTGAGAAGGGCCTGACCGATGTCTGCAGGGCGCAAGCTCGTGATCGTGGAGTCGCCCGCCAAGGCGCGCACGATCGCCGGGTACCTCGGCGAGGAGTACGACGTCGAAGCGAGCGTCGGGCACATCCGCGACCTGCCCCAGCCCTCGGAGCTGCCGGCGGACATGAAGAAGGGTCCGTTCGGCAAGTTCGCGGTCGACGTCGACAACGGCTTCGCGCCCTACTACGTGGTCGACGCGGACAAGAAGAAGAAGGTCAGCGAGCTCAAGAAGCTGCTGAAGGACTCCGACGAGCTCTTCCTCGCCACCGACGAGGACCGCGAGGGCGAGGCCATCGCCTGGCACCTGCTGCAGGAGCTCAAGCCCAAGGTCCCGGTCAAGCGCATGGTGTTCCACGAGATCACCCGCGAGGCCATCCAGCGCGCGCTGGCCAACACCCGCGAGCTGGACGACCGGCTGGTGGACGCCCAGGAGACGCGGCGCATCCTCGACCGGCTGTACGGCTACGAGGTCAGCCCGGTGCTGTGGCGCAAGGTCCGGCAGGGGCTCTCCGCGGGCCGCGTGCAGTCCGTGGCCACCCGCCTGGTGGTCGAGCGCGAGCGCGAGCGCATGGCGTTCGTCGCCGCCGACTACTGGGACGTGACCGGCACGTTCGCCGTGGAGGACGCCGCCGAGCCGTCGTTCAGCGCCCGCCTGACGTCCGTCGACGGGCAGCGCGTGGCCAGCGGCCGCGACTTCCTCGACACCGGGCAGCTGCGGGCCGCGGACGTCGCGCACCTCGACGAGGCACGGGCGACCGCGCTGGTCGCCGGCCTGGCCGACGCCGACTTCTCCGTCGCGAGCCTCGAGACCAAGCCGTACACGCGCCGCCCGGCTGCGCCGTTCACCACCTCCACGCTGCAGCAGGAGGCCTCGCGCAAGCTCCGGATGGCGTCGCGGCAGACCATGCGCACGGCGCAGGGGCTGTACGAGAACGGCTACATCACCTACATGCGTACCGACTCCTCGTCGCTGAGCTCGCAGGCGATCGACGCCGCGCGCCGGCAGGCGTCCGAGCTCTACGGCGCCGAGTACGTGCCCGACGCCCCCCGCGTCTACACCAGCAAGGCCAAGGGCGCGCAGGAGGCGCACGAGGCCATCCGGCCCGCGGGCGACCAGTTCCGCACGCCGGCGCAGGTGGCACGCGAGCTGTCCGGCGACCAGTTCCGGCTCTACGAGCTGATCTGGAAGCGGACCGTCGCGTCGCAGATGGCCGACGCCCGCGGGCAGACCGCGTCGGTGCGCCTGGGCGCGACAGCCGCCGACGGCACCGACGTGCTGTTCTCGGCGTCCGGCACCGTGATCACGTTCCGCGGGTTCCTGGCGGCGTACGAGGAGGGGCGCGACGACTCGCGGTACTCCGAGGAGGCGCCCGCCGAGAAGGACGACGCCCGCCTGCCGAAGATGGCCGAGGGCGACCCGGTGACGGGGACCGACCTGACCGCCGACGGCCACCGCACGTCCCCGCCGCCGCGCTTCACCGAGGCCTCGCTGGTCAAGGCGCTCGAGGAGCGCGGGATCGGCCGCCCGTCCACCTACGCCGCGACCATCTCCGTCATCCAGGACCGCGGCTACGTGACCGGTCGCGGGCAGGCGCTCGTGCCGTCGTGGCTGGCGTTCGCCGTGACGCGGCTGCTCGAGGAGAACTTCGACTGGCTGGTCGACTACGACTTCACGGCCGAGATGGAGGAGGACCTCGACGCGATCGCCGCGGGGGACAAGGACCGGGTCGCCTGGCTGTCCCGGTTCTACTTCGGCGACGGCTCGGGCAACGAGGAGGGCGAGGGCCTGCGGGACCTCGTCGCGAACCTGGGCGACATCGACGCCCGCGAGGTCAACTCGATCCCGATCGGCGAGGGCATCGTGCTGCGCGTCGGCCGGTACGGCCCGTACCTCGAGGACTCGGCGGCCGAGCCGGCCGAGGACGGCACCACCCGGAGGGCGTCCGTGCCCGAGGAGCTGGCCCCCGACGAGCTGACCGTGGCCAAGGCCCGCGAGCTGCTGGAGACGCAGCCCGAGGGCGACCAGGTGCTCGGCACGGACCCGGTGGCCGGCACGCCGATCGTCGCGCGCAACGGCCGGTACGGCCCGTACGTCACCGAGATCCTGCCCGACCCCGAGATCGACACGTCCCTGTCGGCCGCCGCCCAGAAGCGCGCGCTCGCGGCGGCCCCCAAGCCGCGGACGGCGTCGCTGTTCAAGTCGATGTCGCTGCAGTCGGTCACGCTGGACGACGCCCTGATGCTCCTGTCGCTGCCCCGCGTGGTCGGCGTCGACCCCGAGACCGGGACCGAGATCACGGCGCAGAACGGCCGCTACGGCCCGTACCTGAAGAAGGGCACGGACTCGCGCACGCTCGCGTCCGAGGAGGCCCTCTTCACGACGACGCTCGAGGAGGCCCTGGCCATCTACGCGCAGCCCAAGCGCGGCCGCGGCGCCACCTCCGCGCCGCCGCTGCGCGAGCTGGGCGACGACCCGACGTCGGAGAAGCCGATCACGGTCAAGGAGGGGCGCTTCGGCGCGTACGTCACCGACGGGGTCACCAACCGGACCCTGCCGCGCGACCTCACGCCCGAGACGATCACGCGCGAGCAGGCCGTCGAGCTGCTGGCCGAGAAGCGCGCGTCGGCCCCCGCGAAGAAGAAGGCGCCCGCGCGACGGGCGCCGGCGAAGGCCAAGGCGTCGACCAAGAAGTAGCGGTGCCGCGTGCGCGCTAGGTTGTCGCCCATGGCAGACCGCGCAGAGGACCCCCGCACCGCACCACCGATCCGCTGGGGCATCCTCGGCGCCGGCAACATCGCGGCGACGTTCGCCGCGGCAGTCAACGCGCACACCCGCGCGCAGCTGGTGGCCGTCGGCTCGCGCAACCGGGACCGGGCGGAGCGGTTCGCCACGGCGCACCACATCCCGACCACCCACGTGGGCTACCGCGAGCTCGTCGAGGACTCCCAGGTGGACGCGGTGTACATCGCGACGCCGCACTCCGAGCACAAGGAGCAGGCGCTCCTGGCCATCCGGGCCGGCAAGCACGTGCTCGTCGAGAAGGCGTTCACGCGCAACGCGGGCGAGGCCGAGGCGGTGTTCGCCGCCGCGCGCGAGGCCGGCGTGTTCGTCATGGAGGCCATGTGGACGCGGTTCCTGCCGCACGTCTACGCGCTGCACCAGGTGATCGACGCCGGCGAGATCGGCGAGATCATCAACCTCTCCGCCGACCACGGCCAGGCGTTCACGTTCGACCCGAAGAGCCGCCTGTTCGACCCCGCGCTCGCGGGCGGCGCGCTGCTGGACCTCGGGGTGTACCCGGTGTCGTTCGCCCACGACTTCCTCGGGGTCCCGGACGCCGTGCAGGCGGTCGGCCAGCTCACCACGACGGGCGTCGACGGCCAGATCTCGATCGTGCTGTCCTACGGCGAGCGCGCGCAGGCCACCCTGTCGACGACCATGTGGGCCAAGACGCCGACCATGGCCATGATCTCGGGCACCGAGGGCAACATCGTGGTCCGCGGCAGCTTCTACGCGCCCACGTCGTTCCGCGTGCAGCGCCTGGACGGCCGCGTCTGGGAGTTCGACCAGCCGGGCACCAAGGGCCTGCAGTACGAGGCCGCGGAGGTGGCCCGGCAGGTGGCCGCGGGCGTGACCGAGAGCCCGCGGATGACCTGGGACAACACGCTCGAGGTGCTGCGGACGATGGACACGGTCCGCTCGCTGATCGGCGTCAGCTACCCCGGGGAGTGAGGCGCCCGGGCTGTCCCCGGCGACGGTTACCCTGACGCACGTGACCTCGCCCGACGCTCCCGTCCCGCCGGGCCTGTTCGTCTCCTTCGAGGGCGGCGACGGCGCGGGCAAGTCCACGCAGGCGCGCCTGCTGGGCGACTGGCTCACCGGCCTCGGCCGCGAGGTGGTGCTGACCCGCGAGCCCGGCGGCACGGAGCTGGGTGTCCTGCTGCGCGACGCCGTGCTGCACGGCGACCACGTCGACGCCCGCACCGAGGCGCTGCTGTACGCGACCGACCGCGCGCACCACGTGGCGTCCCTGGTCCGGCCCGCGCTGGCCCGGGGCGCGGTGGTGGTCACCGACCGCTACCTCGACTCGTCGGTGGCGTACCAGGGCACCGGACGCGACCTCGGGGCCGATGAGGTCGAGCGGCTCTCCCTCTGGGCCGTCGACGGGCTCCTCCCCGCGCTGACCGTCCTGCTGGACCTCGACCCGGTCGAGGGGAAGGCGCGTCTGACCGGGGACCCGGACCGGCTCGAGCGGGCCGGCGACGACTTCCACCGGCGCACGCGTGAGGCCTTCCTGGGCCGCGCCGAGGCGGAGCCGGGCCGCTGGCTCGTGCTGGACGCCACGCGCCCGGCCGACGAGCTCGCCGCGGCGGTCCGCGCGCGGGTCGCCGGGCTGCTCGGGGTGGCACCGTGACCAGCGTCTGGGACGACGTGGTGGGCCAGGAGCCCGCGGTCGAGGTGCTGCGCCACGCGATCGAGGACCCGGCGGCCATGACCCACGCGTGGCTGCTCACCGGGCCGCCCGGCTCCGGCCGGTCCAACGCCGCCCGGGCGTTCGCCGCGGCGCTGCAGTGCGCGACGGGCGGCTGCGGCGTCTGCCACGACTGCACCACCACGCTGCGCGGCCTGCACCCCGACGTCACGGTCGTCGCGACCGAGGGCGTCGTCATCCGCGCCGAGACGGCCCGCCCGCTGGTCGAGCTGGCGCAGCGCGCGCCGTCGCAGGGCCGGCACCGCGTCATCATCATCGAGGACGCCGACCGGCTGAACGACACCAGCGGCAACGCGTTGCTCAAGGCCATCGAGGAGCCCGCCGGCCGCACGGTCTGGCTGCTCTGCGCGCCCAGCCCGCAGGACGTGCTGGTCACCATCCGCTCGCGCAGCCGCTCGGTCGCCCTGCGCGTGCCGCCGGTCGACGCGGTCGCCGCGCTGCTGGTGTCGCGCGACGGCATCGACCCCGCGGTCGCGGCCATCGCCGCCCGCGCGGCCCAGAGCCACGTGGGCATCGCGCGCCGCCTGGCCCGGGATCCCGAGGCTCGCGCGCGGCGCAAGGACGTGCTGGGCATCGCGGCGAAGATCCGTGGGGTGGGCGACGCGGTGCTGGCCGCCGGCGAGCTCGTCGAGACCGCGCAGGCCGACGCGAAGGCGGCGACCGAGCAGCGCGACGCCGACGAGCGTGCCGAGCTGCTCCGCTCGATGGGGGCCGAGGGCGCCGCGACGCTGCCGCCGGCCCTGCGGACCCAGGTCCGCCAGCTCGAGGAGGACCAGAAGCGGCGGGCCACGCGCTCGCAGCGCGACGTCCTCGACCGGGCGATGGTGGACCTGCTCTCGCTCTACCGCGACGTGCTCGTGGTCCAGCTGGGCGCGGGCGTCGAGCTGGTGAACATCGAGCACGAGGAGTCGGTCCGCACGCTCGCCGCGGCCAGCACGCCCGAGCAGACGCTGCGCCGGATGGACGCGATCGGGCAGGCCCGCACGCGGCTGGCCGGCAACGTGGCGCCGCTGCTCGCGGTCGAGGCGATGGCGGTGGCCCTGCGCCCGCAGGGGTGAGCCTCGGCGGCTCCTGTGCAGATCGGGTGAGGGCTGCCCGGTTCGCGCGGATCCCGCGCCGGGCGCCCAGTCTCGGCGGCTACCGTGTGCGCATGCCGCTCTCCGACCGCCCCGCCGCGCCCGCGGGCGTCGCGCGCGACCGACGGCACCGCCTCGTCGCACTGCTCGCCGCCACCGTCGTCCTGCTCGCCGGGTGCGTCGCGCCCAAGAACCAGGCCGCCGGCCCGACCCCGGGCGCGACGACCGAGTCGCCGGCCCCGGAGGCCACCGGCGACCTGGCCCGGTTCTACGGGCAGCAGCTCGAGTGGACCACCTGCGACCAGGGCGAGTGCGCCACGGCGCAGGTCCCGCTCGACTACGCCGACCCCGCCGGCGCCTCGATCGGCATCGCGCTGGCCCGCAGCAAGGCCAGCGGGGGAGAGCCCCTGGGCTCGCTGCTGCTCAACCCCGGTGGACCGGGTGCGTCCGGCGTCGACTTCCTCGACCAGGCGAAGTCGATGGTCAGCGCCGACGTCCAGCGCCAGTACGACCTGGTGGCGTTCGACCCTCGCGGCGTCCAGCGCTCCAACCCCGTGCAGTGCATCGACGGCCCGGCCCTCGACACGCTGATCGCCACCGACCCCGACTACTCCACCGACGCCGGCATCCAGGCGGTCATGGACCAGTACGGCGAGCTCGGCGCGGCGTGCCTGCAGAACACCGGCGCGGCGCTGGGGCACGTCGACACCGTCAGCGCGGCCCGCGACCTGGACGTGCTGCGCGCGGCGCTCGGCGACGACACCCTCACCTACCTGGGCTTCTCGTACGGCACCGAGCTGGGGGCGACGTACGCGGCGCTCTTCCCCGAGAAGGTCGGCCGGCTCGTGCTGGACGGCGCCCTGCCGCCCACCCTCACGTCCGCGGAGGCGTCGGAGGGCCAGGCCGTCGGGTTCGAGAACGCGCTGCGCGCCTACATCGCGGACTGCCAGGCGGGCTCGCGCTGCCCGCTGACCGGCTCGGTGGACGACGGGCTCGCCCAGGTGCGCGGCCTGCTCGACCGCGCCCGGGTCAACCCGCTGCCCACCGGCACGGACCGCAAGCTCACCAGCTCGCTCGCCTTCTACGGCATCGCGCTCCCGCTGTACTCGAAGTCGTACTGGCCGTACCTCACGCAGGGCCTGACCGAGGCGCTCAAGCAGAACAGCGGCGCGACGCTGCTGCTGCTGGCCGACCAGTACTCCGACCGCGGCCCGGACGGCACGTACACCACCAACTCCGTGGTGGCCTTCGACGCGATCAACTGCCTCGACACCCGCGACTCCGCGGACTTCGACACCATGCGCGCCGAGGCCGCCAAGATCGAAGCGGCTGCGCCCACGGTCGGCTCGTTCTTCGGGTACGGCGGCACGCTCTGCGCCCAGTGGCCGGTGCCCGAGGTCGGCGGCCTCGACTCGTACGCGGCGGAGGGCGCGGCGCCGATCCTCGTCGTCGGCACCACCAACGACCCCGCCACCCCGTACCAGTGGGCCCAGAAGCTGGCCGACCTCCTGTCGTCCGGCGTGCTGCTGACCTACCAGGGCGAGGGCCACACGGCCTACGGCTCGTCCAACGCCTGCATCGCGGGCGCGGTCGACGCCTACCTGCTGTCCGGCACCGTCCCCGCGGAGGGCACCCGCTGCTGACCGCCCGCTCGCTTTGGAGCGGCGGGGGTCCGCCGGGTACAGTAAGCGGGCTCGCCGGGGACCACGGTCCACGACGACGCCGCCTTAGCTCAGTCGGCAGAGCGTCTCACTCGTAATGAGAAGGTCAAGAGTTCGATTCTCTTAGGCGGCTCGTAATCAAAGGCCCCGTGACCAGCGGAAACGCTGGTGCGGGGCCTTTGAGTGGGGGCGAGCAATGACCGCCGGGTGCCACATTGGGTGCCAGATGGTAGCCACGATCGGGCGCTCGACGGGCTCGTGGAGCCTGGCGTCAGAAGCGGTGCAACTGCTTGACCTGCAGAAACGTCCGCCGCGGCCAGCCGCGGACCGGCATGACATCTCATGCCAGGTGAGAAGGTCATGGAGATGCTTCTCACGCTGAGGTGGACTGCCCAGGAAGAGGAGCCCGCCTCTCGAGCGTCACTCGACGCTGCAGCACGTGCGGCGTGTCCGCCGCGAAGTGAGCGGGCGCAGCCGATCCTGAAGCGATGACTGCGCACTCGCACGAGAGTCCGCCTGCGTCGCCGCGGGTCCGTCGCCACGCGCGCCGGGTGTTCACGGCGATCTTGGTCCCGGCCCTGCTGCTCACCTTGGTGGGCGCGTGGGTTCTTTGGCCGACGGGTGAGCGACCGGTCCTGCACACGGCCGGCCCAGGGATGACGTTCCCGAGTGTCACGGTGGCGGAGGTGCACCCGGGCGAGGCGGACCCGATGAAGCAGGTGCGGGCGACCCAGGCCGACGGGTCGAGCGTGTGGGTCCAGGTGCCGGCCGAGTATCTGCCGGAGATCCACGTGGGCGACCGGGTCATCGCGGCTGACCTGGGCGATGCGGCGCAGCCGGGTTCGGCGCTGGTGTTCACCGACTTCGTCCGCGGTCCGCCGCTGTTGCTGCTAGCGGTTGTCTTCGTGGTGCTCGTGGTGGCCGTCGCACGGTGGCGTGGGTTTGCCTCGCTCGTCGGGCTCGGCATCTCGCTCGGGGTGATCGGCGTGTTCATGCTGCCGGCGCTGCTCGAGGGCAAGCCGGCGCTACCGGTCGCGTTGGTGACGGCGTCGGCGATCATGTTCGTCGTCTTGTACTTGGCGCACGGGTTCACGCTGCGCACGTCCACCGCTTTGGTGGGCACCTTGCTGGGTCTGCTGGCCACCGGGTTCCTCGCTGCGTGGGCCAGCGGTGCGGCGCACCTGACGGGGCTGTCCGATGAGTACGCGCTGGATCTGCTCTCGTATGCGCCGCAGGCCCGGATGAGCGCGATCTTGCTGTGCGGGATGGTGACCGCCGGCCTCGGGGTGCTCAATGACGTGACGATCACTCAGGCGTCGGCGGTCTGGGAGCTGCACGGCGCTACGCCGGGGGCCTCGTGGCGTGAGCTGTTCGGTCGGGGTATGCGGATCGGCCGGGACCACATTGCCTCGACCGTGTACACGATCGTGTTCGCCTACGTCGGTGCGACCTTGCCGCTGGTGCTGCTGGTGAGTATCTCGGACCGGGGGATGCTTGACGCGCTGACCAGTGGGGAGCTGGCTGAGGAGGTGGCGCGGACGCTCGTCGGGTCGATCGGCTTGGTGCTGGCGATCCCGTTCACGACGGCGGTCGCGGCGTGGGTTGTCCGCTCGGGTGGCCCGGTGGCAGTGGCGCCCGCTGAGCCCGGGCTAGTGGACGTGGCTGTGCCCTGACGCCCGACGAAGCGCCGTAGCGGGTTGCTCGAGCGCTATCCGGGCGGCGATGGCGGTGGTGAACGGGATGGCCAGGATGAGGCCGATCGCACCGGCCAGGGTCCGGACGATCTCCTGCGCGAACTGCCCGCTGGTCAGCGTTTGGGCGAGCGGCAGGCCGTAGATCTGCAGGAGCAGCAGCACGGGCAGGGACGCCCCGGCGTACGCGAACGCGATGGTGTAGATGGTCGAGGCGATGTGGTCGCGCCCGATCCGCATGCCGCCGGTGAACAGCCCCCGCCAGGTCGCGCGGGCGTCGCCGGCCCGCAGCTCCCACACGGCGGACGCTTGGGTGATCGTGACGTCGTTGAGCACGCCCAAGCCGGCCAGGACCACGCCGCACAGGAACACCCCCCGGAGGGCGGACGCGCCGGTGTCGCCGAGGAGCGCGGCTAGTCGGTAGTCCTCCTCGGACGTCGCACCGGAGAGGTGCGCGGCGTGGGCTCCCAGGGCCCCGAGCGCGCCGACAAGCAGAAGGCCGGTCAGGGTCCCGAGCAGGGCGGTTGAGGTGCGTACGGAGAACCCGTGCGCAAGGTAGAGCACAATCGCCATGATGACCGCGGAGGCGCTCAGCGCGAGGACGACAGCGTTTTCCCCGGCGATGAGCCCGGGCAGCAAGTAGACCCACAGCAGGACGAAGGCGATGCCCAGGCCGACGATCGCGCGCAGCCCACGCCAACCGGCCACCAGCGCGGTGATGAGCACGAAGGCGAGTGCGAGGGTGGCCAGCGGGACCCCGCGCGCGAAGTCGGACCATACCCACGTCTCGGGGGAACCGTCCGCGGCCGGGTAGTGCTGGACCACGATGCGCGTACCGTCCGGGACATCAGCGGCGGTCAGGGTCGCCGTCGCCCAGATCTCGATGTCGGTTCCGGCTTGCGGCCCTGTGGTGACGCGGGCCAAGACCTTCAGGCACGGGACCTGGTCCGGCTGCGAGCCGTCCGGGAGTCGGTCTTCGACGGTCGAGGCGCACCGCTCGGAGCGCGTGCCCGTGACCCGAGCCGTCACGTACTGCACATCGACGTCGACCAGCCCGGCTCGCTGACCTGCCCCGCCGTCGTCGTGCGGCCAGGTCAGCACCATCCCGATCACGGCCGCCAGAAGAAGCGGACCGATCGCCAGCGCAAGCATCATCGGCGCTTGGAGCCGCGACCGGCGTGGCCGGCGGCGGCGTGGGCTCAGGAGCTCAGCGGTGTGTGGCTCGTCGGGTGTGCTCACCGGACGATTGTGAGCCACGCCCGCGCTGTCCGGGGCAGCGTCAACCCGACCCAGACCTGGATGCGAGGGCTCCGGTCCGGATCGGGCGCTCGTGCGCGCGGATCAGGCCGGAGGAGCCATGGCCAGGTCGGTCCGCAGGTACCGTTGCGGGCTGAACCGCACCCAGCTGACGTGATCCCGCTGCCGTTGCGACCTCGGTCAGTGTCGATGTGCTCGCGCGGCGTCGAACCCAGCCGCGCCGGGCCCGCCGGCCATCGATCACCCGACAGATCACGTAGATCACGAACGAGACCGTCGTGACGTAAGGGCTGATCGGCACGTTACCGCCGAGCGCGAGCAGGATGCCACCGACCCACGCGCCGCAGCGACGTCGCGATCGACGCTCGCGAACGTCAAGGGCCGCCAGATGACGAGCAACCCAGCGATGACGACCACAGAGATCGAGGCCAGCAGGGACAGCCTCGTGTCGTCGACGGCCACGATCTGCCCCGTGAGAAGTCCGAACGTGTTCGCCGCCCGACCTGGGTAGAGGGCCAGGAACAGGTCGGCGCGAGCGCAACAAGCAGCTCAAGCTCGACCGCATCACCGCCGCCGCCACCGAGCTCTTCGCCCGAGCGCGGCGCCGACGAGGTCACCACCCAGGAGATCGCCGACAGGGCCGATGTCGGTGCGGGCACGCTGTTGCTCTGCGCCAAGTCCAAGGGCGAGCTTCTCCTGCTCGTGCAGAACTCGACCTACGCCGACGCGCTCGCACAGGGAAGGTCAGCCGCCGAGGGCATCACCGGCACCCTCGACGCCGTGATGGCGATCGTCCGCCCGGTCGTGGAGTGCAACCGCAAGCAGGTCGGCAACGGGCGGACCTACCTGCGGGAGATCGTCTTCGGCGACCCGGCCGAACCGCACCACCGCGACGCCCTCGAGCTGACCGTGCAGACCGAGGAGGCGATAGCCGCCGTGCTGCGGCGAGACGAGCGCACCAGCGCGAAGGACGCCGCGGCGCGGGCGCACATCGTCTCCGCCATCATGTTCATCAGCATGGCCGCGACCATCAACGCCGCCAACCCGGGCGAGGGCATCGTGCGGGAGATCCGGGACCAGGTGGGAGTGCTCCTCCCGGAGTGACGCTGCCTTGGGGGTAGCGACCGGTCGCCGACATCCGCCTGTGTTGATCCGTCACTTGACCGCCCCCATCGTCAGGCCGGTGCGCAGGAGTCTGAAGCTCGCGACGTAGACGACGAACACGGGGACAGCCGACACGACGGCGAACGCCATCATCGCTGGCCAGTCGACGCCGTACGCGCCCGACTGGACGGCGATGAGCGCGCTGAGCGGGTACTTGTCCGGCGAGAGCATGAAGGTGATGCCGTACAGGAACTCGCCCCACGAGACGAGGAACACGATCGACGCGACGGTCAGCATGCCGTTGCGCGCGAGCGGCAGTGCGACCGATCGGAACGCGCGGACCGCGGCCGCGCCGTCGATTCGCGCGGCCTCCTCGATCGACACGGGGATCGCACCGAAGAACGGGCGCAGGAGCAGGATCGCCCACGGCAGGAACAGTGCCGCGTCCGCGAGGACGAGGCCGCGCGTCGTGTCGATCAGGCCCCAGCCCGACAGCAGCCAGAACAACGGGATGAGGTTGGCGGTCTGCGGCACCATCTGCAGGACGACGAGCACCGCGAGCGCGGGAATGACGAGCCGAGCGCGCACGCGCGCCAGCGCGTAGGCGGCCGGGATCGCGAACGCCAGGCAGACGAGGGTGGTGCCGACCGCGACGACCACCGACTGCCGCAGCGAGTCGAGCAGCGCCGGGTCCGCGACGGCCGCCCGGTAGGCGTCGAGGGTCGGTCGGAACACGACGGTGGCCTGTGACGACAGGACGTCGCCCTGGCTCTTGAGCGAGGTGAGCACGATCCAGAGCAGGGGCAGCCCGTAGACCAGGTAGAGCAGGGTCCGGATCATGAAGGCAACCGGTTCGCGACGCTGCCGCGTCATGATCACCCCTCCTCGTTGCGACGGACGTCGCGGGCGTAGACGAGCGCGAGCGCGAGGACGACGACCAGGGCCATCAGGGCCGTGGCGGCCCCGCGTCCGTAGTCGAGCTCGACGAACGCGTGGACGTAGGCGAGGTAGGGCAGCGTCGTCGACGAGGTCCCGGGCCCACCTGCCGTCATGACGTAGATGAAGTCGAAGCTGCGGAAGGCGTAGACGACCGTCAAGACCGTCAGGACCGTTGCGGCCGGCCGCACCGAGGGCGTCAGCACGTACCGGATGCGCTGCCACGGGCCTGCGCCGTCGATCTGCGCGGCCTCGAGCACCTGCGGGTCGACACTCAGCAGCGACGCCCGCAGGATGAGCGCGTTGAAGGGCACCACGGCCCACGCGTTCACCAGCGCGACCGACCACAGGGCCAGGTGGCGGTCGTACAGGAAGCCGATGCTCGTCGAGCCGCCCACCGCCTGGAACGCGGCATTGAGCAGGCCCTTGTCCGCGAGCAGGAACTTCCAGATCGACCCGTTGACCACGGGCGGCAGCGCCCAGACGAACACCATCATCCCGAGCAGGAACGAGCCGCCGCGGGTCGACGAGGACATGGACACGGCGGCGACGTACCCGCCGAGCATCCCGAGGGCCGTGACCACGAGGACGAACGTGAGGGTGTTCGCGACGACGCTGGCGAGCTCCGGCTCGTCCAGCACCGCAGCGAAGTTGTCGAGGCCGACGAACGCCCAGTCGTTGTTGAGCGTCGCCGCGGTCACGTCGTGCAGGCTCATGACGCCGAGCTGCACCAGGGGCCAGATCGCCAGCGCGAGCAGCAGCGCTGCGGCGGGCAGGGCGAAGGCGAGCCGGCGATCACGCCGGCGGGTCGCCCTCCTCGTCGGGATGGCGTGTCCCGACGAGGAGGGCCCGTGCGCGAACCCCCGAGGAGAGGAGGGTTCCTTCGAGAGAGCGCGCGTCTGCATCGAGCCGTCAGTCCTGCAGCAGCGGGACGAGCTGGTCCATGAGCTCGTCGGCGAGCGCGTCCGGAGTGCCCTGACCGGCGACGGCCTTGCTCCAGTAGTCACCGACCAACGTCTCGACGGTGTTGACGTTCTTCGACGGGACCTGCGGGCTCGGCGACGGCCGGCCCTGCTTCTGCACGATGTCGACGAAGGTGCTCAGCAGCGGGTCGTCGCTGATCTTCGACGATGACGCCGCGTCGGCGCGCGCCGGGATCGAGCCGAACGAGTCGAGCAGCGTGAGCTCGCCGTCGACCGAGAAGAAGGTGTCCTCGAGGAACTCCTGCGCCAGCTCCTTGTGCTCCGAGAAGGCGCCCACGTTCTGCACCTCGCCGCCAAGGAGCACGCCGCCCTCCGAGGTGATGGGCAGCGGCGCGACGCCGTACGTGAACGTGGCCTCGGCCGCCGCCCCGATCTGCCAGTTGCCGTTGGCTGCGAAGACCGAGTTGCCGGCTGCGAACTGCTGGAACGGGACCGCCTGGTCCCAGGTGGCGGCTTCCTTGGAGAGGTAGCCCTTGGCCGTCCAGTCCTGCAGCATCGAGTAGGTCTGCGCCATCGGTGCCGCTTCCGGGTCGCCGTACGAGAAACCGGCTGACGTGAACCACGGGAATCCCTGCCACTGGCTCTCGAGCCCGGGCTTGCCGGTCAGCGTGATGCCCTGCTTGCCCGCCGCCACGGCCTTGGCCATGGTGTTCTCCATCTCGGGGATCGTGGTGGGCACCTCGGCGCCGAGCTGGTCCAGCAGATCCTGGTTGTACCAGAGGCCGAGCAGGTTCACGTAGCCCTGCACCCCGTAGAGCTCGCCATCCACCGTCTGCATCACGCCCTCGGGGAACTGGTCCTTGTCGGCGAACCCGTCCCACCAGCTCTCCATCGGCTCGATGGCGCCCGCCTGGGCGAGCGAGTAGGTGCCCGAGGCGCCGAAGACCAGGACGTCCGGGCCCTTCTTCGCACCTGCGGCCGTGACCGCCTTGGTCGTCATCTGCTCGACCGGCACGTACTGGAACTTGACGGTCACGCCGGGGTGGTCCGCCTCGAACGAGTCGGCGAGCGTCTGCAGGCCGGCCACCTGGCCGTCGGTGTTGTAGTAGTGCCAGACCGTCAGCGTCACGTCCTCCGCGGTACTCGCGCCGTCCGACGCCGCGGGGTCCGCGCTTCCCGCCGACGAGCACGCCGTCAGGGCGAGCCCCATCCCCACGAGCGCGAGGACCGCGCGGGATCGACTGTGGTTCCTCATGAGCAAGCCGCCTCTCGTTGTCGTCTTTGACCGTGTCCGTGCTGGACGGTGGCGTGCATCATTTCATCGATGAACTGATCGTCCTGGAGCGAGGATGACGGCCGAAACCCTTTTCGTCAAGCGTCGCGTTCCAACCTGACCCCCTAGTTGACAGGGGGAAGCATGGGTCCTAATTTCATCGATGAATTCAACAGAGAGAGAGCAACTCGTGACCACAACCACCTCGGACGAGGTCGGCGCCCCGGCTGCCCCAGCGGTGCTCACCCTCGGGCGCCGCGTCGGTACTGCCGACCCCAGGCTGTTCGGGTCGTTCGTCGAGCACCTCGGTCGCGGGGTCTACGGAGGTCTGTTCTCCCCCGACGACCCGACCGCCACCCCCGAGGGGTTCCGCGCCGACGTGCTCGAGCTGGTCCGCGAGCTGGGAGTGAGCGTCGTGCGCTACCCCGGAGGGAACTTCGTCTCGGGGTACGACTGGCGTGACGGGGTCGGCCCGCCGGGGGCGCGGCCGCGCCGCCTGGACCTGGCGTGGCGGTCCATCGAGTCCAACGCGTTCGGCACCGACGAGTTCGTCGCCTGGTGCCGGCACGCCGGAGTGGAGCCGATGCTCGCGCTCAACCTCGGCCTGGGCGACACACGCTCCGCCCTCCAGCTCCTCGAGTACACGAACCACCCCGGCGGCACCACGCTGTCCGACGAGCGCGTCCGCAACGGATCACCGGAACCGCACGACGTGCGCCTGTGGTGCCTGGGCAACGAGGCCGACGGCCCGTGGCAGCTGGGTCACCGGTCGGTGCACGACTACGCCGAGCGAGCCGCGATGACGGCCGCGGCGATGCGCATGTACGACCCGACGTTGGGGCTGGTAGTCGTCGGCAGCTCCAACCCGCAGATGAGCACCTTCGGCGCGTGGGAGCGCGACGTGCTGACCCGGACGATCGACGTCGTCGACTACCTGTCGTGCCACATCTACTTCTACGACCAAGGCGACCTGAGCACGTTCTTGCGTTCGTCGGACGTGCTCGACCGCTTCCTCGACGACGTCGCGGCGACGATCGCCCACGTCCGGGCGGCGACCCGGAGCGAGCGTGACGTCCGGATCAGCCTCGACGAGTGGAACGTCTGGAACTACGCCGCCTACGACGCGCTCGACAGGAACCGACCGTTCGAAGAGGCGCCGCGGCAGCTCGAGGAGGCCTACACGCTGGCCGACGCCGTCGTCGTCGGCTCCTTGCTGCAGAGCATCCTCGGGCACTGCGACGTGGTCTCGATCGCGGCCATGGCCCAGCTGGTCAACGTCATCGGGCCCATCCGCGCCGAGCCGGGCCGACCGGCGTGGCGCCAGACGACCTTCCACCCGTTCGCAGCCGTCGCCCGCAGCGCCGGGCACACGGTGCACGCCACCACGGGGGCGGACGAGCTCACGACCTGCGTCGTCACCGTCAGCCCCGCCGGCGACGAAGCCCTTGTCCACCTCGCCAACCTCTCCCCTGACACCGTCGGCGACGTCGTGCTCGACCTGACGGACCTGCACGCGACCTGCGTCGAGGGCGCCGAGCTGCTGTGGGCGCCGGACCCGTACACGTCCAACACCCTCGACGCCCCGGACGCCGTCCGCCCGCAACCGCTCGCGACGGACCTGCGGGACGGCTCGCTCAGCCTGCGCCTGCCGCCCGTATCGTGGGCCAGCGTCCGCGTCGCGTGCGCGGCAGAGGGCAGGTGACCGCATGGCTCAGAGGACCGACACCGTCACGATGGCGGACGTCGGCGCGCGTGCGGGCGTCACGGGCCGCACGGTCTCCAACGTGCTCTCGGGTCACCCGTCGGTCCGCGCCGAGACGCGCGAGCGGGTGCTGCGGGCGGTCGACGAGCTGGGCTACCGTCTCAACACCTCCGCACGCAGCCTGCGCACCGGCCGCACGGGCTCGATCACCCTGGCCATCCCCGAGCTGGGCATCGACTACTTCACGGACCTCGCGGGCCGCATCATGGTCGAGGCCGAGCGACACGACTGGTCGGTCGTGATCCAGCAGACCGGCGCCCGGCGCGAGAGCGAGCTGGCCATCCTCAGCGGGGCGAGCCGTCAGCACTCCGACGGGCTCATCTTCCAGCCGCACGCCCTCGGCCCGGGAGACGAGCGCCACCTCACCGGCAACGACCGGCTCGTCATCCTCGGCGACCGCATCTTCAACGCACCCGTCGACCACGTGGCGATGGCCAACGTCGAGGCGGCCCGTCTGGCGACTCGTTATCTCGTCGACCGGGGCTACCAGCGCATAGCGGCCATCGGCTCCAACCCCCGCGTCGCCACCACCAGTGCAGCCTCGCTCCGCCTGGACGGGTTCCGCACCGAGCTGGCCAGCCACGGGCGTCACGTGCCCGACGAATACGTGATCGTCGCCGAGGACTGGCATCTGCGCGACGGCGCGGTCGGCATGGAGCGGCTGCTCAGCATGCCCGAACCGCCTGATGCAGTCTTCTGCTTCAACGACACGATGGCGTTCGGCGCGCTGCACGCGATTGCGGCGCGCGGGCTCACTGCCCCCGATGACGTCGCGATCATCGGCTTCGACAACGTGCCGATGGCCGAGTTCGCCGTCCCGCCGCTGACGACCGTCGAACCCGGCACGAACCAGATCGCCAAGCACGCGGTCGACCTGCTCGCCGCCCGCGTCGAGGGACGCGTCGACGGGCCGACCGAGATCTTCGCAACGTGCTCCCTGGTCGTGCGTCGGTCCGCCTGACCCGCGCTCAGCCGCGGCACTGGGGAGCAGTGGCGCCCGATGTCACCGGCGGCGATGCAGAACGTCGAGCTCGTCGTCGAGCAGCGGACGCCGTGCGTGAGCTTGCATGGGAGCAACCGTCGGGGCATCGATCCGTGGCACGGCACCCCCTCTCGCGCGCGCCGGGCGCGCGCCGGACACCGATGCTACGTGCGGAAGGGCCGGGTGCGGCGTCGGCGCTTCCGGTCGACTTGCAGCCCGTGTTCTCGCACGCATCGACCGTGCATAGCCGTACATTGCACTCATGGCGGACATCCTGTTGGGAATCCTCGCGATACTCGCCGGCGGCGCGATGCTCTTCGCGGGGCAGTTCGTGCTCCGGCTCGTTCTCCCGATCTGGGGCTTCTTCGCGGGCTTCGCGTTCGGGGCGGGGCTCTTCGCGGGGCTCGCGGACGAGAGCTTCCTCGGCACCGTGCTCGGGTGGGTCGCGGGGCTGGTGTTCGCGGTGGTCTTCGCGCTGCTCGCCTACTTCTCCTACGCGGTGGCCGTGATCCTCGCCATGGCGGCGTTCGGCTTCGTGATCGGCTCCGGCCTGGTCGTCGCGCTGGGGATCGACTGGAACTGGGTCGCGGTTCTCGTGGGCGTGGCCGTCGGCGCGATCGTCGGGCTCATCGCGGTCATCGGCAACATGCCGATGGTCGTGCTCGCCGTGGCCAGCTCCCTGGCCGGTGCCGTCAGCGTGGTCGCCGGGCTGATGCTGCTGGTGGGCTCGCTGAACTCCGCCGACTTCACGCAGGGCAGCTTCAGCAGCGCCCTCGACGCGTCCTGGGTCTGGTACGCGCTGCTGCTGGTTCTGGTGCTGCTCGGAGTCGTCGTGCAGACCCGGCAGCAGGCCGTGATGCGCCGGTCCATCAACGAGGCCTGGGCCGCCCAGGCCGTCTGACGCCGGTCGCCCCACTCACGCCGGCGTCGGGCTCTCCCACGCCGCCGGCCGCAGGTACCCCCACGACGCGATCGCGAGCACCACGACCGACGCCACCACCGCCGTGGCGACGGGTCCCAGCCACGGCACCGGGATGAGGAAGAACACGTCGGTGTCCGCCAGGCTCGCCGGCCACCCGGTCAGCACCCGCAGGAAGGCGTAGTAGGTGAGGTCCCACACGGCGAACGCGATGAAGAACGCGGCGACGCCGTGCCAGAACCGGCGCCCGGCCAGCACGGCGACCGCGGCCAGCATGAGGATCGTCGCCGCCTCGCGGGCGGTCTCGGCGCGGGCCAGGTCCGGGTCGATCAGGAGCGTGCGCACGGGCTCGACGAACCGGATCAGCCCCAGGTCGAGGTAGACCCGCCGCACGGGAGCGTCGTAGACGAGCTCCGGGCCCAGCGCGAGGCGCAGGTAGTGGACCACCGCCGCCTCGACGTACCCGAATCCGACGCCGAACGCGACCAGCGCGCCGTAGCGCAGCCAGCGGACCCGCGTGGTCTCCATCGCCGCATCGTGCCGTCTGGCCAGCGGCAGCGCGAGGCGGGTCCGCGGTCGACGGTGTGGATCCCAGCCGGCGACGGGGTGACCGGGTGAATCCGAGCGCGGGGCAGGGGAACCTTCTTTGCCTTCATCGGTGACACGTGTCAATGTATGGGAGCGCACCCACACCGCACGGACGCGGCTCGCAGCAGGCCTGTGCGCGCACGAACGAAGGACATCGGCAATGGCGTCGCAGACCCTCACGCCCGCACCCACGGAGCCGGGCGTGGTGCCCGACGCCGACGGGCTCGTCGACCTCGACGGCCGACGGTTCTACCGCATCACGTCGTACGACGACCTGCCGCCGTTCTTCATGACGCTCGTCGGCGCGAGCGACCTGTGGCTGTTCATCTCCAGCACGGGGGGCGTCACCGCCGGGCGCGAGGAGGCCGACCGCGCGCTGTTCACCTACGCCACGGAGGACAAGGTCGCCGCGGGCGCCGGGCGGACCGGCGGGCTCACGCTCCTGCGCGTCGCGACGGCCGACGGCGCCGTCGTCTGGCAGCCGTTCGCGCCGCGCCGCCCGGGCGACCAGGATGCCGAGCGCCTGTTGTACAAGGACCCGCTCGGCACGGCCCTCGTGTTCGAGGAGACCCGGCCCGACCTCGGGCTCCGCGTGCGCGTGACGTGGCGGACCGCCGCCCGGTTCGGGATCGTGCGCGAGGTCGAGGTCGCCTCGGTCACCGACACGTCGGTCCGGGCCGAGGTCCTGGACGGCTTCGTCGACCTGCTGCCGGCGGGCGTCACGGTGCAGACGCAGGGCGAGCTCAGCAGCCTGCTCGACGCGTACAAGCGCGCCGAGGTCGACGCCGCGACGGGCCTCGGGCTCGTCTACCTGAACTCGACGCTCACGGACAAGGCCGACCCGAGCGAGTCGCTCGCGACGACGGTGGCGTGGCAGGTCGGCCTCGACGACGTCGACCACCTGCTCTCCGCGCGCCAGGTCGACGCGTTCGCGGCCGGCCGTCCCCTCGTCGCCGAGCACGAGGTGCGCGGCGAGAAGGGCGCCTACCTGGTCCGCTCGCACCTCACGCTCGCCCCGGGTGAGCAGCGCCGATGGAGCGTGGTCGCCGACGTCGACCAGAGCGCCGCCGACGTCGTGCGCCTGCAGACCGTGCTCGCCGACCCGGCCGCGGCCGCCGCGGCGCTCGCCGAGGACGTCGAGGGGACGCGGGACCACCTCGACCGGCTCGTCGGCACGGCCGACGCGGCGCAGGTCACGGGCGACGAGCTCGCCACCGCGCACCACCGTGCGAACGTGCTGTTCAACATCATGCGCGGCGGCGTCCCCGTCGACGGGTACACGGTCGCCACGGCCGACCTGCGTGCCTTCGTCGACCAGCGCAGCCCCCGGACCGCGGAGCGCAGCGGCGCATGGTTCGACGCGCTCGCCGCGACCGAGCAGCTGGACCACCTGGTCGAGATGGCCGACGCCTCGGGGGACCCGGACCTGCTGCGGCTCGTGCGCGAGTACCTGCCGCTGACGTTCAGCCGCCGGCACGGTGACCCGAGCCGGCCCTGGAACCGGTTCTCGATCGCGCTCACCGACGAGCACGGCGGGACGCGCGTCGACTTCCAGGGGAACTGGCGGGACATCTTCCAGAACTGGGAGGCGCTGGCCTTCGCCTTCCCGGAGTACGTCGAGTCGATGGTCGCGGTGTTCCTCGACGCGACGACGGCCGACGGGTACAACCCCTACCGGATCTCGCGCTCCGGCATCGACTGGGAGGTGCCCGAGCCGTCGAACCCGTGGGCGAACATCGGCTACTGGAGCGACCACCAGGTGATCTACCTGGTCAAGCTGCTCGAGGCGTCGCGCCGGTTCCACCCGGGCCGCCTCGAGGCGCTGGTCGACCGGGCCGTCTTCACACACGCCGACGTGCCGTACCGCATCGCGACGTACGACGAGACGGTGGTCGAGCCGATCGCGACGATCGCGTTCGACACCGCGACGCAGGAGCGGGTCGACCGGCGCGTCGCGACCGAGGGCGCGGACGGGCGGCTCGTGCACGGGCCCGACGGCGACCTCGTGCGCGTGTCGCTCGGCGAGAAGCTGCTGCTGACCCTGCTCGCGAAGGTGGTCAACCTGGTGCCCGACGGCGGCATCTGGATGAACACCCAGCGTCCCGAGTGGAACGACGCCAACAACGCGCTCGTCGGCAAGGGCCTGTCGGTGGTCACCCTCGCCTACCTGCGCCGCGCCCTGACCCTGGCCCGGGACCTGCTGGCCGACGACCTCACGGTGACGAGCGAGCTGGCGAGCCTGCTGACGGACGTGCACGCGGCGCTCGCCGAGCACCTCCCGCAGGCAGGCTCGGGGTTCGACGACCGGGGCCGGCGGACCGTGATTGACGCGCTCGGCGCGGCCGGCACCGCGTACCGGTCGCGCGTGTACGCCGGGTTCGGCGGAGGGCGCACGCAGGTGCCGGCGGAGGCGGTGCGGGCGTTCCTCGCGGACGCGCAGGTCTACGTCGACGCGGCACTGCGGGCCAACCGTCGCGACGACGGCCTGTTCCACGCGTACAACCTGCTCGACCTGCGCCCGGGGGCCGCGGCGGTCGGTCGCCTGCAGGAGATGCTCGAGGGGCAGGTCGCCGTGCTGTCGTCCGGCCTGCTGACCCCCGCCGAGGCGCTCGAGCTGGTCCGGGCGCTGCGGCGCAGCGCGCTGTACCGGGCCGACCAGCACTCGTACCAGCTCTATCCCGACCGCGTGCTGCCGACGTTCCTGGCGCGGAACCTGGTCACCGCGTCGCAGGCGGCGTCCGCGCCGCTGCTGTCGGCGCTCGTCGCGGCGGGCGACACGTCGGTCGTGCTGCGCGACGTGCGCGGCGACCTCCGCTTCGCGCCCGGCCTGCACAACGCGCGAGACCTCGTCGCCGCCCTCGACGCACTGCCGCGACGGGTGCCGGGCGTGGCCGAGGGCCGACGGGCTGTGCTCGACGTGTTCGAGCAGGTGTTCCGGCACGCCGAGTTCACCGGCCGGTCGGGGTCGTTCTTCGCGTACGAGGGGCTCGGCAGCATCTACTGGCACATGGTGTCCAAGCTGCTGCTCGCCGTGCAGGAGAACCACGAGCGTGCGGTGGCCGAGGGGGCCGACGAGGCCGTCGTGGCGGGCCTCGCCGACGCCTACGAGGACGTGCGGCTCGGCCTCGGGTACTGCACGACCCCCGACGTCTACGGCGCGTTCCCGGTCGACCCGTACTCGCACACCCCGGCCGGCAAGGGCGCCCGGCAGCCCGGCATGACCGGCCAGGTCAAGGAGGAGATCCTCACCCGGCTCGGCGAGCTGGGGCTGCGGGTCGAGGCCGGGCGCCTCGTCGTGCGGCCCGTGCTGCTGCGTGCCGACGAGTGGACGACCACCCCGACGACGTTCGCGTACCACGACGTGACCCTGCAGGAGCGGGGTCTCGCCCTGCCGGCGGGCTCGCTGGCGTTCACGTTCTGCCAGGTGCCGGTGGTGTACCGGCGGGTCGACGGACCCGGCGCGGAGCTGACCGTCGGCGCGCACCTGGCCGACGGCACGCGGGTCGAGGGCGTCGACGGCGCGCTCGACGCCGACGTGAGCGCGCGGGTGTTCCGGCGCACCGGCGACGTCGTCCGCGTGGAGGTCGGGGTCCCCGCCCGCTGACGGCTGCGGAGGCCCAGCAGCACTGGGCCTCCGCGCCGGTCGGTCAGTCGCCCTTCACGTTGACGATCTGGTGCAGCACGTGGCGGACCTCGACCAGGTCGGCGGCGTCGGCCATCACCTGGTCGATGTCCTTGTACGCCGCCGGGATCTCGTCGATGAACGCGTCCGTGTCGCGGTACTCGATGCCGGTCATGGCCTCGCGCAGCTGCTCGTGCGTGAACAGCCGGCGCGCGGCGGACCGCGAGTGGTTGCGACCGGCACCGTGCGGCGACGAGCTCAGCGAGAGCGGGTCGCCCTTGCCGGTCACGACGTAGGACGCGGTGCCCATCGACCCCGGGATCAGCCCGGGGTCGCCGAAGCCGGCCTTGATCGCGCCCTTGCGGGACACCCAGACCTTCTTCCCGAAGTGCGTCTCCTGCTCCGTGAAGTTGTGGTGGCAGTTGACGCGCTCGGCCTCGACCACCGCCTCGCCCATGTGCTCCGAGATGGCGGCCACGACGCGGTCCATCATCTCCTCGCGGTTGAGCAGGGCGTAGTCCTGCGCCCACCGCAGCTCGCGGATGTACGCCCAGAACTCGTCGGTGCCCTCGACCAGGTACGCCAGGTCGCGGTCCGGGAGCTGGATCCACCACCGCGCGCACAGGTCGGCCGCGACCTTGATGTGCCGCTGGGCGATCCGGTTGCCGACGCCGCGGCTGCCCGAGTGCAGGAACAGCCAGACGGTGTCCGCCTCGTCGACCGTGACCTCGATGAAGTGGTTGCCGGACCCGAGCGAGCCCAGCTGCAGCCGCCAGCGGGAGGCGTCGGCACCCGGGTCGAAGCCCGCGGCCGCCGCGGCGGTCTCCAGGGTCTCGACGCGAGCCGCGGCCGTCGTCGTGAGGCGCTGGTTCACGCCACCCGCCGACAGTGGGATCGCCTTCTCGATCGCCCGCCGCAGCGTCGCCAGCGACCCCCGGCCGCGGACCTCCGCCGCCGTCCACTGGGTGCGGACGGCGATCATGCCGCAGCCGATGTCCACGCCGACGGCGGCGGGGATGATCGCGCCCAGCGTCGGGATGACGCTGCCGACCGTCGCGCCCTTGCCCAGGTGGGCGTCGGGCATGAGGGCCAGGTGCGGGTAGATGAAGGGCAGGGTGGAGGTGGCGACTGCCTGGGCCCGGGTGTTCTCCTCGAGGATCGATGCCCAGCTGATCAGTCGCGGGCTGAGGTGCTCGCGTGTCATGGGGCGGGAGCCTGGCACGGCGGGCGGGTCCGCGTCGCGGTCTTTCCCCAGGTCGCGGCCGGACGCCGGGCTAGCCTGTCGCCCATGAGCCGTCTGCCTGGGCGCTGACCCCGTGCCCTCCTACCGGGTCACCGCCGCGATCGGGCTGCTCCAGCCCGGCGTCGCGGCACCCGACGTGCTGCCGCAGGCCGTGGCGACCGCCGAGGCGCTGACCACGGTCGAGGCCCACGACGTCGCGGTCGTGCGCGGCCAGGCGCGGCTGACCGTGCGGTTCCAGGCCGACGACGACCAGACCGCCCGCCGCGTCGGGTGGGCCGTGCTGGCGCGGCTGGACGAGCTGGCGGACATCAGCGGGCGGAGCGTCACCCGGAGGTTCGGCTCGCGCTGGTACCCGGTGCGCGCGCAGTCCTGACCCGGCCGGGCGTCAGCCCGCGCCGAGGTCGGCCCGGCCGGGCGTCAGCCCGCGCCGCCCAGCTCGGCCGCGGCCTTGGCGATGCGGCGCTCGCGGGTCTCCGGGGTCTTCGCGTCCTCGATCGGCTGGACGATCGCGCGCTGCCGGCTCACCGAGAGGGCGTCGAACGTGGTGCGCGCCGGGCCGGTCAGCGCCGCCGCGAGGTCGTCGGGAACCTCGACCGTGCGCGGGGCGTCGTCGAACTCGATGTCGACGTCGATCTCCTGGCCGGCCTCGACGCCCGCGCCGACGCGGTTCTCCGCGCTGAGCGGGAGCATCGTCCTGCCGCGATACGGCGCCACGGTGCTGCGGTACGAGTAGCCGTTGATGGTGACGACGACGGGGAACCGGGCGCCGCGGTCCATCGCCGCGACGACCTCGTCCGGGACGGGCAGCCCCGTCGCGGACTTCCCGCCCAGCTCCACGGTGGTGCGAAAGCGCATGGCCCCTCCTCGGGCAGCGGGTGCGCACGCGCGCACGCTCGGAGACTAGTCACGCATCGGCGTGCACCGCCCGGTCGGCGGCCGAGGCCGCGCCGAGCCACGTGTGCGGGTTGCGGTCCCAGCACCAGCCGAGCTTGGCGCGCCGCTCGCTGATCCACACGGCCGGCACGCGCTGGTTGGTCCCCGTGCGCGACGCCAGGAGCGAGAAGCACTTGTTCGGGCGCAGCATGTCCGGCCGGACGACGGCCAGCGCGACGCCCTCGTCGATGGTCAGCGCCGTGCGCCCGCGGCCCGTGATCGTCGTCAGCGCCTGCTCCGGTCGCACGTTGCAGAACTCCGAACCGGTGTCGACGCCCCGCAGCAGGTACGGCTCGGCCGGGACGTCGATGCCGTCGATCGGGCGGTACGTCGGCGCCTCCTCGCGGTCGATCACGCTCACGCCCCGGTGCGACCCGCGGCGCATCGCCGGGGCCACGTCGTTGAGGTCGAGCCCGGGCAGCACCAGCACGAACGGGACGTCGTCGCCCTCGACCGCGGCCGGCGCGGTGGGCGTCGTCGCGACCTCCGCCAGCGGCGCGAGCCGGTCCCGGAACGCGGCGGGGTCCTCGCCCAGCAGCGCGGGCAGGCCCAGCTCGACGTACGCCGTGATCTGCCGGTCCAGCTCGGACCGGACGTCGGCCGCGGGGTCGAAGCCGGTGGCGGCCGGCGACGGCGGCGCGGTCACCGTGGGCAGCTGCGGGTCGACGGGGGTGACGGGGACGCCCATGGGCTGCTCCTCGGGTCGGCGGGGTCTGTTCAACGACTCCCGCCGGACCGGGGTTCCCGGTGGCCTCTAGAGCAGCGGGGTGCCCTGCCCGAGCACCAGCGGTCCGCCCAGGGAGCGCGCGGCCCGCGCACGACCCGGACCCTCCGGGACGGCAGGCGAGAACCGGTGCGCGACGACGAGGCTCGGCGCACCCGCGTCCGACGCCTCGACCAGCACCGCGAGCGTGCCGGCGGAGGTCGGGTCAGACGGGTCCGGGAGGGTGCCGATCCAGGTGACGGCCGCGCGCGCCGCCCCGGAGGCCCGCACCCACGCGCGGGCGTGCGCCGACGCGTCGGCGTCGAACCGGCGCACGTCGTGGCCGCCGGGCACGCCGCCGTCGACCAGGCCGAGGGGCGCCACGTCGCCGGTGAGGGCCGCCTCGAGCGCCTGCTCGAGCGCGCCGAGGGCGATGTCCTGCGCTGCCGGCGACGGGGGGACCGGGAGGTCGGCCGGGGTCGAGAAGACCGGCGCGGGCGGCGCCGGCTGGGGCGTCCGGGGCGCCCCCGCTGCGTCGGCCAGCGCACGCAGCGCGATCGACTGGTCGGCCACGGGCCGGGCCGCGAGCGGGGGTGTCGGGCGCCGGCTCGAGAGGGGCTGGCCCTCGACGGTCGGGTGGCTGGGCAGGTAGTCCGGGCCGTCGGTCTCGGGCACGAGGTCGTGGCCGCGCTCCGGGGTCCGCGGGGTCGGCACCTCCGTGAGGGGACCGGCCGAGAGGTGGGCCGCGGCCGCGACGACGTACTCGGCGACCCACCCGGGCGTGCAGCCCGTGCTCCAGCGCGCGCTGACGTCGGTGAGGGGCAGGGCGGCGTCCTCGCCGGTCGCGGAGACCACCGCGGGTGCGGGCGACGACCCGATGCGGAGCGCCCAGCGGGCTCCGGGCACGCGGGCGACGATGAGATCGCCCACGCCGACGCCGAGCGCCATGACCATCGCCTGCGGCACGGGGGTCGCGGGCGCCTCCGCCCACCGGGTGCGCGCCGAGTGCAGCAGCGCGCCGACCGCCCACGGGTCGTCGACGTCCGCGCCGCTGGAGCGCAGGTGGGCGCGCGCTCGATCGAGGTGGCCGACCTCCGCGGGGGTCAGGGGCCGCACGCCGGGGACGGATCCGTGCTGACCGGACGCGGGAAGGGACAGCGTCGGGCGCACATCACTCATGGGGTCGGGATCGGTCCCGGCGGCGGCGTTCTTGAGCGCGCCGGGAGCGGTTCCACCGGATGGCGGTCGCGCGTCCGTCCCGACGCGCCGCTGCCGCGCGAGCGGGTGACCCCCGACGCTCCGGGGCGGTCCGTTCTGTATCGCGCTGACCTGCGCCATCGTCCTTGTGGGAGGCCGACGGGCGGGTGACAATACGCCCGTGCCTGACGCCGATCTGCTGGGCAGGGACTCCGAGACGGCCGCTCTCGGGGCGCTCCTCGACGGCCTGCCGCTCGTCGGGGGCGCGCTGGTGCTGCGCGGCGCCGCGGGCATCGGGAAGTCGGCACTCCTGGCGTACGCGGCGCACGAGGCGGGCCGGCGCGGCCAGCTGACCCTCGGCTGCACCGGCGTGCCCACCGAGACCCGGCTGCCCTACGCGGCGCTGCACCTGCTGCTCCGGCCGGTGCTGCTCGACGCGCGCGCTCTCCCGGAGACCACGCGGCAGGTCCTCGACGCGGCGTTCGGGCCGTCCGCCGAGCCCGCGCCCGACCCGTTCCGCCTCGTCCTCGCCGTCCTCGACCTGCTCACGTCGACCGCGGGGGACACCGGGACGGTCCTCCTGGTCGACGACCTGCACTGGCTCGATGCGGCGTCCGCCGAGGTGGTGCTCGCGCTCGCGCGGCGGGCGGTCGACGAGTCGGTCGTGGTGCTCGCTGCGATCACCGAGGGCACGGGCGGCCCGGTCGAGCCCGGCCTGCCGGCGTCGGTCGGGGTGCCGGAGCTCCTCCTCGGGCCGTTGCCGGCCGACGCCGCACGCGCCCTGCTGGACCGCCACGGCGCGAGCCTCGACGACACCGACCGCGCGCGGGTGCTCGAGGTCGCCGACGGCCATCCCCTCGCGCTCGCCGAGCTCCCCGCCGCCGTGCGCGGCCGGACCCGGCGGCCGTCGTCGGACCTGGAACCGGTGCCGATGACCGACCGGCTGGAGCGGGCCTTCGCGGGGCGCCTGGCCGACCTGCCGCCGCGCACCCGCGACCTGCTGCTCGTGGCAGCGCTGCACGACCTGCCCGACGTGCACGGCCACGTGCGGGCCGCGCGGCTGCTGGCGGGGCGACCCGTGGGGGCCGACGACCTGCGCCCCGCGGTGGCCGCCGGGCTGGTCCGGGTCGAGGACCGGCTGGTGCAGTTCCGGCACCCCCTGGTCCGCGCGGCCGTGGTGCGGGCGGCCACCGACGACCACCGCGACGCCGCCCATCGGGCCGTGGGCCAGGCCCTCGCCGCGACCGACCCGCGGCGGGCGCTCTGGCACCGGGCGGCGGCGGCCTCCGGTCCCGACGACGCGCTCGCGGACGAGCTCCGCGACGCCGGGCTCGCGGCGATCCGCCGGGGCTTCGCGGACGTCGCCCTCTCGGCGTTCGAGCGGGCCGCGCGGCTGTCCGCGGAGCCGGTGCGCCGGGCGCACAACCGGCTCGACGCGGCGGAGGCGGCGTACCTGCTCGGGCGTCCCGACGAGATCACGCGCCAGCTCGACGAGGCCGCGCCGGACGCCGTCGACCCGCTGAGTGCCGCCCGCCTGTCCTGGCTCGAGGAGTCGCTGCACCACACGGCGTGGAGCGGTGGCGAGCGGCTGCCCGCCTTCGTCGAGTTCGCGGACCGGCTGGCGGCCGCCGGGCGCAGCGAGCAGGCGCTGGACGTGCTCGAGTCCGTGGCCCTGCGCGCCTACTGGTCGCTACCCGTGGACGGCGTGCGCGAGGGCGTGGCGGCGGCCGTGGGGCGGCTCGACGTGGCGGCCGACGACACCCGGCGGCTCGCCGTGCTGGCCTACGTGGACCCCGACGGGTCCGGCCACGAGGTGCTCGCGGCGATCGAGAGGTACGCGCCGGGAGCGGGGGCCGGCCCGCGGGACGTCGCCGTGCTGGCGAGCGTCGCGACCGCCGTCGGCGCGTACGACCGGGCGGTCGAGCTGTTCGCGGCCGCCGAGCCGCTGGCGCGCGCGAGCGGCCGACTCGGCCTGCTCACGGAGCTGCTCACCGGGTACGCGTGGGCCCTGGTGCACGCCGGCCGCGGGCGACGGGCTGCCGCGGTGGCGGCCGACGCCGTGCGATTGGCCACCGAGACCGGCCAGTCACGCTGGCGGGCGGTCGCACAGCTGGCGGCCGCCTCCGCGCAGGGGGTGCTGGGTCACGAGGACGAGGCCATGCTCGCGATCGCCGCGGCCGAGGCCGAGCTGGTCCCGCTCGGCGCCAGCACCCTGCTCGCGCTCGCGCAGGTGGCGCGGGGGCTCACGGTGCTGGGCTCGCGCCGGCCGGGCGAGGCGTTCGACCACCTGCGCCGCATCTACGACCCGACGGACGTCGGCCACCACCCGCAGGTGCGGACCCTCGAGGTCCTCGACCTCGCCGAGGCCGCCGTGCACGCCGGTCGCCGGGCCGAGGCGTCGCGGCTGATCGCCGACCTGCCCGCGCTGCTCGACCGGACGGGCTCACCGGCCCTGCGCGTCGGGCTCACCTGCGCGGCCCCGCTGCTGGCCGATCGCGAGGATGCCGGTCCTCTGTTCGACGCCGCGCTCGCGCAGGACCTGTCCGCGTGGCCGTTCCACCACGCCCGCCTGATGCTCGCGCACGGCTCGTGGCTGCGCCGCCAGCGCCAGGTGGTCCAGGCCCGCAGCCGGCTGCGGATCGCCGCCGAGCAGCTGGACGCCATCGGCGCGGTCGCCTGGGCGGACCGCGCGCGCGAGGAGCTGCGGGCCTCGGGCGAGACGGTCCGCCGCCGGGTGCCCGACGCGCTCGACGTCCTCACGCCGCAGGAGCTGCAGGTCGCGCAGCTGGCCGCCGCGGGCCTGTCCAACCGAGAGATCGGCGACCGCCTCTACCTCTCCAGCCGCACGGTGAGCACCCACCTGTACCGGCTGTTCCCGAAGCTGGGGGTCACGTCCCGGCACGACCTCGCGCGCGTCGGAGGCCTGGCGCTCCCCGACGCGCTCCCCGACCCCGACGACCCGTACGTCACCTGACGGATGCCTGGCCCGTGGTGCGCCCGGACAGTGGGCGCATGACGACACTGACGGACGTGGAGCTGGCCGACATCGAGAAGGCGAACGCGACCGGGAAGACCCCGATCGTGTTCGTGCACGGGCTGTGGCTCCTGCCCGGCAGCTGGGACCGCTGGCGCACGTTCGTCGAGGAGGCAGGCTTCACGACGATCGCGCCGGGGTGGCCCGACGACCCCGCGACCGTGGCCGAGGCGAACGCGGACCCGACGGTGCTCGCGCACAAGGGGATCAACGACATCGCCGACCACGTCGGGGCGGCGATCGAGAAGCTCACCGTGAAGCCCGCCGTGATCGGCCACTCGTTCGGCGGCCTCCTCGCGCAGATCGTGGCCGGCCGGGGGCTCTCCGCCGCGACCGTCGCCATCGACCCCGCGCCGTTCCAGGGCGTGCTGCCGCTGCCGATCTCCGCGCTGAAGTCGTCGGCACCCGTGCTCAGCAACCCGGCCAACTACCAGCGGGCTGTGCCGCTGACCTACGAGCAGTTCCGGTTTGCGTTCGCCAACGCGGTGCCCGAGGACGAGGCCAAGGAGCTGTACGAGACCTACGCCGTGCCGGGGTCGGGCGTGCCGTTGTTCCAGGCCGCCAGCGCGAACTTCAACCCCTGGACGCAGGCGAAGGTGAAGTCCAAGAACCCCGACCGCGGGCCGCTGCTCATCGTCTCGGGCGAGCACGACCACACCGTCCCGTGGTCCATCGCGAACGCGTCCTACAAGCGGCAGCGCCGCAACGTGGGTGTCACCGAGATCGTCGAGATCAAGGGCGTCGGGCACTCGCTGGTCATCGACCACCGGTGGCAGGACGTAGCGCAGACCGCGCTCGACTTCGTCACGCGCTTCGTCTCCTGACGCGTCTGGCGGGGCGTCCCGACGCCCCGCCAGGGTGATGATCACGCGCCTGGCGGCTACCCTGGCCAACGGTCCGACCGGACCGATCTGCCGCCCGCCACCCGGAGCACCGCTATTCGCCGACCATCGCGCAGCCTCGTCGCCGCCGTGACCGCTGTCCTCGTGGTCGGTGGGGCCGGCGGGGCCTGGGCGTGGACGGAGCACGAGGACCGCGCGGCCGCCGTGCAGGCCGCCGACGCCCGCGCGGCCGACGCCCACGAGGCGCAGGTGCGCGACGCCGACGCGCTCCAGGCGCAGGCCGCCGACGCCACCCGCGTGCAGGCGGCTGCCCTGCGCGCCGACGCCCGCACCGAGCTGGCGGCCGCCGCCGAGCACGCCCGCGCCACCCTCGCCGGCACCCAGGACGCGGTCGCCGACGACGCCGTCCGGCAGCAGCTCGCCGCGCAGCTCGCCGCCGCCGACGCCGCGCTGGCCGCCACCGAGCCGGCCGCAGCAGCCGATGCCACGGCGTCGCCGTCCGGTGCTGCGGGCTCGCCGACCGATTCCGTAGCCGACGCCACCGCTGACGCTGCCTCCGCCACCTCCGTGCCGGCGTCGCCTGGGCTCAGCGCCGCGTCCCTGCGTGCGCTCACGGCGTCGCTCGCGGCCGCCGACGCCGCGGTCGCCGCCGCCCACGACGCGTGGGTGCAGGCGCAGGCGGCTGCGGCCGCTGCCGCGGCGGCGAAGGCGGCCACCCCCGCCAAGACGGCCAAGCCCGCGACACCCGGGACCGCGTCGGGCCCCTCGTGCGAGACCACCTACTCGGGCCCGCCGTTCTACACGTCGCCGGCGACGGTCGGCGGCGACGGCTCGAACGGGAAGCTGCCGCCCGAGGCACTCACCGCGATCTCCTGGGACGTCGACCCCCACGGCACGCCGTACTACCTGAAGAACGCCGCGGCGGCCGCGCTCGAGCGGCTCGACGTGGCCTTCCGCGCGGCGTTCGGCCACCACCTCGACCTCGACCTGACCTACCGGGACTACGACACTCAAGTGGCCATGCGGAACGCCCTGGGGACGGTCGCCGCGAAGCCCGGGACGTCCACGCACGGCACCGGGCTGGCGCTCGACGTGCCCGAGCTCCCCTGCGAGTACGGCTGGGACACCCCGCAGCGCGACTGGCTGGTCACCCACGGGCCGGCGTACGGGTGGACGTCGCCGTCGTGGGCCGGCCGCACCGGCTCGAACCCGGAGTACTGGCATTTCGAGTTCGTCGGCTGAGGTCGCTCGCGTACGGACGCGTCGAGTTGGTCGGCTGACGTCGCTCGCGCTCTTGACACCACGAGTTCATGGGCTGAGATCGCTCGCGTGCTGGCACGTCGAGTTCGTGGGCTGATGTCCCTCGAGTACTGGCACCTCGAGTCTGTCGGCTGACGTCGCCCGAGGCCTGGGACGGCAGGCCCGACCGGCGGCCCACGCCCGCCGTCGGCCGCTCCGTCAGACCATGTCGACCGGCCGCACGGCCTCGGCGCTCGACGGCACGGTGAGCAGCGAGATGACGGCGCCGCCGGCCAGCAGACCTGCGCAGACGAGCATGGCCACCCGGTTGGCCGGCTGCAGGGTCGCGGGGTCGGTCAGTGACGACCCGACGCCCGCCGCCAGGGGCAGGACGGCGATCGCGAGCAGGCCGGCCACGCGCGCGACCGCGTTGTTCACGCCGCTGGCCACGCCGGCGAGGTGGTCGGGGGCCGCGGCGAGCGCGGTCGTCGTCAGCGGCGCGACCGTCGCCGAGAGCCCGAGGCCGAACACGAGCACGCCCGGCAGCACGTGCGTGAGGTAGGGCGCGTCGCGGCCGATGCCGGCCAGGAGTACGGCGCCGACCGCGCAGACCAACGGGCCGACGGTCATGGGGATCTTCGGGCCGATGATCGTGCTGAGGCCACCGGCCCGCGGGGACAGCAGGAGCATGAGGACCGTGACCGGCAGCGGGGCCAGGCCGGCGGCGAGCGGCGAGTAGCCCGCGACCACCTGCAGCGTGACGACGAGGAAGAAGAAGAGCCCCGAGATCGCGGCGTAGATCAGCAGCGTCGCCGCGTTGGTCCCCGCGAACGGCCTCCACCGGAAGAGCGCAGGGGGGAGCAGCGGGGCGGCGGCGCGCGACTCGGCGAGCACGAACGCGACCATGGCGACGACGCCGAACGCGAGGGCGCCGAGGACGATCGCGTCGGGGGTGCCGACCTCGGTCCACCGGGTGAACCCGAAGGTCAGGCCGGCCAGGCCGAGCGCGCCGAGCACGGTGCCCGCGATGTCGAGCCGCTTGACCGCGCTCGGGTCGGCGCTCTCGGGGACGTGACGCATGGTCACCGCGACCACCACGGCGGCGATGGGCAGGTTGATGCCGAAGATCCACCGCCACGTGGTGACCTCTACGATCCAGCCGCCGAGGAAGGGCGCGACCGCGCCCGCGATCCCTCCGAGCCCGGACCACGCGCCGATCGCGCGCCCCCGGTCCGGGCCGCTGAACGTGGACTGCAGGATGGCCAGCGACCCCGGCGTGAGCAGCGCGCCGCCGACGCCCTGCAGCGCGCGCGCCGCGTTGAGCAACCCGATGGTCGGCGCGACGGCGCAGACCAGCGACGCCAGCGCGAACCACACCACGCCGACGAGGAACACGCGCCGCCGCCCGAACCGGTCGCCGAGCGAGCCGCCCAGCAGCAGGAACGCCGCGAGCGTCAGGGCGTAGGCGTTGACGGTCCACTGCAGGTCGGCGGTGGTGGCGCCGAGGTCCTCCGCGATCGTCGGCAGCGCGATGGTGACCACCGTGGCGTCGATGAAGGCGATGGCCGAGCCGAGGACCGTGGCGAGCAGCACCCAGCGGCCCCGCCCGGACGCGTAGACGACGGCGCCGCCGCCGCCGGCGCGCTCAGCGGGGGCGGTCACGGTCCTTGCTCGGCTGGACGCGCTTGGGCTCGCCGGGCATCTTCGGGTACTCGGGCGGGTAGGGCAGGTCGCCCTCGCCGTGGTCGGTCTCCTGGCGGTCGGCCAGCTCCAGCAGCG
Source organism: Cellulomonas sp. ICMP 17802 (assembly GCF_041295535.1). Lineage (NCBI taxonomy): Bacteria > Bacillati > Actinomycetota > Actinomycetes > Micrococcales > Cellulomonadaceae > Cellulomonas > Cellulomonas sp. ICMP 17802. The sequence continues at coordinate 486,808 of NZ_JBGFQZ010000001.1, forward strand.
ACTCGATCGAGTACCGCGGGGCGGCGTGTGCCACCAGCGGGGCGAACAGGTCGCCCACCTCGGCGAACCGAGCGGGCATCGTCGTCACGTCGAAGTCGTTCGGGTGGACGTCCGCCACCTCGTCCCAGCGCAGCGGCGCCGACGTGGTGGCGCGTGGGTTGGTGCGGATCGAGTACGCCGAGGCGATGGTGCGGTCGCGCGCCATCTGGTTGTAGTCGACGAAGATCTTGGCGCCGCGCTCCTCCTTCCACCACTTCATGGTGACCTCGGCGGGCATCCGCCGTTCCAGCTCGCGGCCGAACGCGATGGTGGCGCGGCGGGCCTCGACGAACGACCAGCGGGGCTCGATGGGCACGAAGATGTGGATGCCGCGCCCGCCCGACGTCTTCGGGGTGCCCTCCATGCCGTGCTCGGCCAGCAGCGCGCGCACGCGCGGCGCCACGCGGGCGGCGTCCGAGAAGTCGGTGCCGGGCTGCGGGTCCAGGTCGATGCGGATCTGGTCGGGGGAGTCGACGTCCTCGCCCAGCACCGGCCACGGGTGGAACGTCAGGGTGCCCAGGTTCGCCGCCCACGCGACCACGGCCAGCTCGCTCGGCGCCACCTCGTCGGCGGTGCGCCCGCTGGGGAACGTGATGCGGGCCGTCTTGACGTAGTCGGGCGCACCCTGCGGGACGCGCTTCTGGTAGAACGCGTCGCCCGTCGAGTCCATGCGGGTGGCCAGCTTGGCGCCCTCGAACACGCCCTTCGGCCAACGCTCCAGGGTGGTCGGCCGGTCGAGCAGGGCACCGAGGATCCCGTCGCCGACCGACACGAAGTACTGGACGACGTCCAGCTTGGTCAGGCCGCGCTCGGGAAAGTAGATCTTGTCCGGGCTGCTCACCCGGACAGTCCGGCCGCGCACCTCGAGCTCGACCGCGGGAGTCGTCGACGGAGACATGCTGCTCAACCTAGGGGCAGGTCACGGACGGTGCCCATGGGGCGGTGCCGGCATGACCCGTCAGCCCGCACCGATCAGCCCCCGCTGGTGCGCCACCGACACGGCCTCCGCGCGGCCCGACACCCCGAGCTTGGCCAGCAGGTTCGAGATGTGCACCGAGACGGTCTTGCCGGAGATGTAGAGCTTCTCGCCGATCTGCCGGTTGGACAACCCCTGGGCGACCAGCGCGAGCACCTCCGCCTCGCGGGCGGTCAGCACGTCCGCGCCCCCCGCCCGCACGCCCGGCAGGTCGAGCCGTCCGCGCCGCGCCAGCCCCCGGACCGCGGTGGCCAGCGGCACGGCGCCCATCGCGTCGGACTCGCTCAGCGCCAGGCCGGCCTCGTGCAGCGCGGCGTCCCGGTCGCCGCGCTCCAGCAGGGCCTCCGCCAGCCGGAACCGGCTGCGCGCCACCTCGTAGCGGTAGCCGTAGTCGAACTCCGCGACGGTCGCCCGCCAGAGGTCGACGTCGTTCACGCCGGTCAGCCGCGAGTGCTCCGCGTGGGCCCGCGCCAGCCAGGCCCGTCCCTCGGGGCCGAGCCGCCCGCCGCGGGGTCGGCCGCGCTCCGCGGTGGTCGAGGCGCGCTCGAGCAGGCGGTCGCCCAGCGCGAGGCGCTCCGAGACGTCCTTGCCCAGCAGCCGCTCCTGCCCGGCCGCGTCGGCCAGCGCGCCCAGGGCGAGCGCGACCAGCCAGATGCCGCCCAGGAAGTAGTCCGACCACGCTCGCCAGAGGTGCTCGAGCAGGCGCAGCGCCAGAGCGATCGCCTCGTCCAGCTCGCCGCGCCACGTGTGGGCGTCGATCGTGCAGCCTCCCGCGACCAGCGCGATGAGCCCGTCCCGAGCCCAGCTGGGCTCCAGGGCGTGGCCCCGCTCGGCGGCGTCCTCGTCCCCGCGGGCCACGGCCGCGTAGAGGCTCACGGCGAGCAGCGTGTGGGCCAGGTCGTCGGGGACCGCGCCGATCGTCCCCGCGGTCAGGTCGCCCGAGACGTACCGGATGAGCAGCGTGAACATGTGCAGCTCGACCCCGTAGACGCTCCACGACATGCCGAGCGAGCGCGCGCGCTCGACCCCGTCGGCCGTCACGCGTCGGGCGCCCTCGATGTCGCCGGCGTAGTACCGGTTGCTCGCCAGGTTGAACGTGGTGCGCAGCTCGGTGACGTAGTCGCACGCCTCGCGCGCCCGCGCGAGCGCCGTCTCCAGCAGCTCGGCCGCCCGGGTCTCGTCGTCGACCACGAGCACCGCGAGCGTGGTCAGGGCGTCGGACTCCGCGTCCGCCGCGGCCACCTGGCGGGCCAGCGCGACCGCCTCGGTCGCGGCCGCCTCCGCCTCGGCGTCGAGGTCGGCGTTGAGCGCGCTGCGCGCGTACGTAGCGAGCGCCCACGCCCGCGCCGGCGACGGGGTCTCGGGCAGGTCCGCCAGGGCGCGGGACGACTGCTCGAGCGCGTCGTGGATGCTCTCGACGCCCAGCAGGTACCGCGCGAGGCTGGTGCGCAGGTTCGCCTGCCGGGTCACGTCGGCCGCGGTCTCGTCCACCGCCGACCGTGCCAGCTGCACGGCCCGGTCCACCTGTCCCGCGCGGCTCGCGGCGGCGGCCGCCTCCACGAGGACGTGGATGTGGTCCAGGCCGGCGGCGACGTCGGGCGACGGCTCGTCGGCACCCGTCAGCACGGGCGCGGCGTCCTGCGCGGCGCGCGTGCCGGCCCGTCCCGGCCGCTCCCCGCGGCCCAGCGCGGCCGTGACCTCCGGGACCGCCTCCCACAGCCGCAGGACGACCTCGAGGTGCCGCAGCTCCTCCGCGGGTGCGAGCACCTCGCGCGCCTGCTCGGCCGCGTCGAGCGAGGCCAGCAGGGCGGTGGGCAGGTCCGGGGCGCGCAGCGCGTGCGAAGCCAGCTGCGACGACGGCCCGAGCGACGGGTCGTCGCGCAGCACCCGCAGGTAGGCGCGGTGCAGGGACGACTGCTCGCCGGGCAGCAGGTCGGTGTAGACCGCCTCGGCCAGCAGGGCGTGCCGGAACGCGATGAGGTCGTCCTCGCCGACCAGGACGTGGTGGGCGACGGCCTCCCGCAGCGCCGCGTCCACGGCGCCCGGCGCGGTCAGCTGCACGTCGCCGTCCGCCGAGACCGCCGCGCGCAGCAGGGGCTCGGACACCCGCCGGCCCGCCGCCGACGCGACGCGGGCGAGGCGCTGCACCGACGGGTCGAGCAGCTCGAGGCGCGAGCGCAGGACGTCCGCGAGCGACCACGGCAGCTCGTCCGCCTCGGCGCCGGCCTCGAGCAGCTCCTCCGCGAAGTACGCGTTGCCCTCCGAGCGGTCGATGACCCGGCGCAACGTGCTCTCCGTCAGCGGAGAGCCGCTCAGGGCCGTGGTGAAGTCCCGCAGCTCGTCGTCGGTGAAGGGCGCCAGGTCGAGCCGCTCGACCCGCGGGTGGCGTCCGAGCTCGGCGGCGACGGGCCGCCACGGGTGCCGGCGGTGCAGGTCGTCCGTGCGGTAGCTGGCGACGACGAGCAGGTGCTGGTCGCGCAGTCGCGAGACGAGGAACCGCAGCACGTCGCGGCTGGACGCGTCGGCCCAGTGCAGGTCCTCGAGGACCAGCAGCAGCGGGTGGCCCGGTCGGCCGACCGCGCTGAACGCCTCCACCAGCCCGTCGAACAGCTGGAGCCGGTTCGCCTGGTCGTCCGGGGCCGTGCCCGACCCGGACGGGCCCGGGAGCAGCCTGGCCAGCGTCGGGCGGTTGGCGACCACCGCGTCGACCGCCGCGGGGTCGAGCGTGTGGAGCTGGGACAGCGCCTCGGCGAACGGCAGGTACGGCAGGCCGATCTCGCCGAGGTCGACGCAGTGGGCCACGACGACGTGCGCGCCGGCGGCGTCCGCCAGCTCCGCGACGTGCCGCAGCAGCCTCGTCTTGCCGACGCCCGCGTCCGCCCCGAGCAGGACGGCCGAGGGCTCGCCGACGCCCGCGCGCTGCAGCGCCAGCATCAGCTGGTCGACCTGCTGCGCGCGGGCGACGAAGGGTGTGCTCATCGAGCCACGTGCCATGCTCCAGATCCTCGCAGCAGCCACCCACGCGCCGCACTGACGAGCGGGTGCGTGGGACGCACCGGCCGCAGCGAGCCGTCGGGACGTGCGGTTGCCGTGAGCCCCTCGGGCGCGGTCGCGACCGGGCGCACGGCGTGCTCGTCGTCGGCGGCCGGGACCGCGCGGAGCGCCGTGAACAGGCGCTCGTGGCGGTAGGCGAGCTCGGCGTCGAAGGCAGGCCCCCAGAAGTCAGCCATGGTGTCCTCCTCATTCACGCCGGACGATCTGCCCGGCTCTCGTTGACATGGATGACTCTCGTCGTGAGGGGGCGGCCCGCGGATCGGTCGGTCGACGGGTCCTGGGCGCCGGTCCGGGGTGCACGACGACTGAGGCGGGGGTGCTGGACCCTGAGGCGGGGGCCGACCCGTCTGAGGTACCTCAGATCGGCGCTCCGGGGCTCCCGGGCGGTGCTCCCGGACGGCAGGATGGCGGCATGGGACTCGTGCAGGTCGCTCAGCGCGCGGAGGATCTCGACCGCGCGGCCGCCTTCTACACCGACCTCCTCGGAGCGCCGCCGACGGCCCGGTTCGACCCGCCCGGACTCCTCTTCTTCGACCTCGACGGGGTCCGGCTGCTGCTCGACCGGGGTGCGCCGTCGGCCCTGCTCTACCTGCGGGTGGACGACGTGGCCGCGACCGTCGAGCGGCTGCGTGCAGGCGGCGTCGTCGTGGACTCCGAGCCGCACGTGATCTTCCGGCACGAGGACGACACCCTGGGGCCCGCGGGGACCGACGAGTGGCAGGCGTTCGTCCGCGACTCGGAGGGCAACCTGGTGGGCCTGGTGAGCCACCAGGCCTGACCCGGGAGCCTCGTCGGCGGGTCTGACGTGCAGCGTTCACCCGGACGCGCCAACCGTCCCCCCGGGCACGACCGGCCCAGGTCAGGCACTCTGGGCTGGTGGGTGATGTGCGGGACCTCAGCAGCGCTCCGAGCGTGCGTCGTCGTGACGCGCACGTCGTCGACGGCGAGCTCGTCGTCGAGGCGGAGCGATCGGCACCCCGCGCCGCGCGGCACTGGGTCATGCGGACCATCGCCGACGCCGGCGTCGGCGGGGCCTCCAACCAGGTGGTGGAGCTGCTGACCGGCGAGCTCGTGTCCAACGCGGTGGTGCACGGTCCCGACGCCGGTGCCGTGCGGATCCACGTGCGCATCGACGGCGTCACCGTCCGCGTCGGCGTCCGCGACACCGGCGGCGGCACGCCCGTCGTCGGGCACCCCGAGCCCACCGCGCCCAGCGGTCGCGGCCTGGCCCTGGTCGAGGCGCTCTCGTCCGACTGGGGCATCCAGAGCCACCCCGACGGCAAGACGGTCTGGTTCGAGGTCCTCACCGACGAGTGAGCCGGGCTCCGCCGACACGCCCGGGATGCCCGGAGGTGCCCGATCTCACTCCGGAGCGTCCCCGAGGACCGTCGCACCCTGCTCACGCCGGTGCCCTCGGTCGCTCCAGCCCCCCTGCCAGTGCGCTGGCCTGCGGTTCCACGATGCACGCAAGCGCCGCGCGGCGTAGTTTCGAGGGCGGACGACTGGGAGCGAGGGGCAACCACACCATGAGTGACGGCACCGACGGGCACAACACGTCGACGACGACCACCCGACTGCCCGACATCCGCGCCGAGGTGCGCGACGACGGCACCGGAGAGATCTCGGTCGACGGCGTCATCGAGCGCGTGCGGATGGCGAACCTGGCGGAGGCGGGCGCGGCGATCACCACCCGCATCGCCGCCCTGGCGGAGTCGGTCGGGCGGCCCGTCCCGGTGCAGGTGCGCGATCCCGACGGGGTGTGGTCGCTGCTCATCCACCCCGACGGCCTGGTCGACGAAGCGCCCGGCCCGCTGGACGACATCGCGCTCGAGGCCGCAGCCGGGGCGCCGGGCGCACCCCCGGCCTCGCCGAGCGAGGTCACCGAAGGCACCGCGGGCTCGTCGGCCGACGAGCCGTCGGGCGACGCCGCAGGTCAGAGCGGGTCCGCGGACAGCTCGAAGGACTCCGACCGCGACAAGCCGACAAGCTCCGGCTCAGCCTCGCCGACCGTCGGAAGCGCCCCTCGCGCCGGGACGGCCGACTCCGTGTCGACGCCGACGGGCGGACGACCGGTGCCCACGACGCCCGGCGCGGGCGTGCCCGTGAGCTCCCCGACCCCTGGCGCCGGCGCCGCGGCCGTGCCGCCGAGCGGGGGTGCGGCAGCGGCTGCCAGCGCGGCGGCGTCGCCGGCTACCCGGCCCGCCACCGAACCGACGACTCCGTCGCCGAGCCGCGGACCGGCCGCGAGCCGCGCCACGTCCGTGGGAGCCTCTGCTCCCGCCGACAGTCCCTCAGCCGCAGGCGGCCTCACCGGCTCCCGGCTGAGCGCTCCGCCGCCCGACCCGTCCCAGCCCCTGCCGACGCTCGACGACCTCCTCGCGGCGCGTCATCCCGCGGCCGGCGGCCCCGCCGAGCACGGGTGGCGGGCCGGTGTCCGCCGCGTGACCTTCGGTGGGATCGCCCCCGGGCCCGGTCGCGTCGAACGGCGCCGTCGCGTCGCCTCGGCGTCGGTGCGTCGCACGCTCGACGGCCCCAAGACCGTCGTGGTCATCAACCCCAAGGGCGGCGCGCACAAGACGACGGCGACCATGCTGCTCGCCGCGACGTTCGGCCTGCAGCGCGGCGGGTACACGCTGGCCTGGGACAACAACGAGACCCGCGGCACGCTCGGGTGGCGTTCGTCGCACGCCGACCACACCCGGACCGCCGTCGACCTGCTCAATGCCCTGCCCGCCCTCGGTTCCGGCGGGACCGTCCGGATCGGCGACCTCGACGGGTTCGTCCGCACCCAGCCGAGCGAGCAGTTCGACGTGCTGGCCTCCGACGAGAACTCCGCCTCGGCCTCGTCCGTCGACGCAGCCTCGTTCTCGTCGCTGCACCAGGTGCTGTCGCGGTTCTACCGGGTGCTCGTGATCGACACGGGCAACAACATGCGTGCCTCGAACTGGCAGGCGGCGGTCGGCGCCGCCGACCAGATCGTCGTCGTCTCGACCGTGCGGGAGGACACCGCGCAGTCGGCCGCCTGGGCGCTCGACGCCCTGCGGGCGACGGGTCACGACGAGGCCGTCCGGCGAGCCGTGACCGTGCTCTCGGCCCCGGAACCGAAGGTCGACAAGGACCTGCAGCGCCGGCTCAAGAGCCACTTCGGCGCCCTCACCCGCGCCGTCCTCGAGGTGCCCCACGACAAGGCGCTCGTCGCCGGTGGGCCGATCGACTACGAGGCGCTCAGCACCACGACCCGCGACGCCTGGCTCCGAGTCACCGCCGTGGTCGCGGACGGCCTCTGACGCCTTCCGGGACGCGGGGGTCCGTCGACGGTTCGCCGTTCATCGGCGGCAGGCGACCGCTGACAAGGGCCGACCGGCGACCGGCTGCTGCGAGGCGTGGCGACCTCCCGGGTCGCGACTGACTCTCCCGCGATCCGGCAGCTGCCGGCGTCGCGCGGCTAGAACGGCGGTGGTCCCGGATCCTTCGCGGTGGCCGGGAGGACGACCGCTCGCCGTCGTGGCTGGCGGTCGACTCGTTCCACCGAGCCGTCGGCGCCGGGCACGACGAGGTAGCGCAAGCCGGCGGGCGTGATCCACTCGAACCGACCCGGGCTGGGCTGGGACAGTCGATGGCCGCCATCTGTCTTGAGTCGGTGGTCGCGTGGGCACACCGGTCCGAGGTTCCCCGCGGAGGTGGTGCCTTCGCCCCCGCTTCCGTGGAACTCGATCGTGTGGTCGAGGTCGCACTGCTCGGCGGTCGCGGAGCAGTGCGGGCGGACGCATCGCTTGTCGCGGTGCCGGACGTGGTCGGCGAGGTCCGCGGGCGGTCGGTACCGGGTCCGGCCCACGTCGAGGACGGCGCCGCTGGTCGGGTCGGTCACCAGCCGCCGCCAGACACCGCCGAGCGCCAGCGCTCGGGCCTGTGTGGCCTGCAGCGGCCCGTAGCCGTCGAGCTCGGCCGGCTCCTCGTCGAGAGCGAGCAGCGTCGACAGGGCGACCGTCACGTTCACCTGGATCCTCGGTCGTCGTACCCGGACCCCGGTAGGTGCTGCGTCGGCGGTGTCGGCGTCGCTCTCGTCGTCATCGATGGCGGCAGAGCGGCTGTCCGGGTGCGGTGCGGCCTCGACACGGCAGCCGGTGCGGCCGGTCAGGATGTCCACGAGGGTGTCGGCGCGGAGCTGGTCGAGGGTGCGCGGGTCGGCGGCCGCGCGTGCGGTGCGGGCTGTGGCCTCGAGGACGGCATCGATCTCGACCGCCGACTCCGCGGGCAGCACCGCCCACAGCCCCGCCATGCCGTCGGGCAGTCGTCGGGGGCGGTCGACGCGACGGGCCGCGCGGGCGACGCGGTGGCGGACGTCCGCATCGGCGGGGGAGAGGGTGACCAGCGCCCGCTCGACGTCGGTGGCGAGCTGGCTCGGGGTGCGTACCTCAGCGCGCGGCAGCACCTCCGCCTGCACGGCGTCCGCGAGGTCGGGCGCGGCGTTCCAGAGCCGGTCGATGAGCACGAGGGCCTTGGGGGTATCGATCTCGCCGGCCGCCAGCGCGTCCGCCGTCGCGAGCATCGCGCCGGTCAGGGCCCGGCCGTTGCGCACGAGCTGGGCGCCCGCTCGTCGCGACCAGGCGAGCCGCATCGCGATCTCGTCGCCCGCCGTGCACGACAGGTCCGTCCTGGTGGCCTGGTACGGCCACGAGGGATTCATCGACGCCCGCCCGGCCAGCGATGCGGCGGCGCGCGCGCTTCCGAGGAACACCCACGACGCCAGCCGCTGCCACGCGGCGACGACCTCCGCCAGCTCCTCGTCCGAGAGCGTGTCCCGGTCGATCGACTCGAGGACGATCGCGAGCTCCGGCCCTGCTGGGGTGAGCGCCACGTCCGTAGGACCGAACGCCGGTCGCCTCAGGTGGTCGTCGGGGTGCTCGACGACGTCCGCCTCGTCGATCCACCGATCGCCGTCGAGGACCGCCAGGGACTTCGACAGTGCGAACCAGGGATCGTCGCCGAGGATCTCCGAGGTCGCCGGGTCAGTCACCGACGAGTGCTCGGCCGGGGCGGCGGCGCGGTCCGGGCAGATAGCGGCACCCGACGACCACGAGCCCGGGGGTGGTGGTGAAACGGACGAATCGAACATACGTACGAATCTACCGTCCGCCGCGGACGCGTCAGGTGGCGTACGGGAAAGGTTGTGGACAGCGACGACAACGTGGGGGCTGTGGGCGGCTCGGCGCCGGACGGTCGAGAACGCACGAGACCGAGAAGGGGCAAGAATCCCCAGCCGCACGAAACTCCGCACCCGGTGGTGCAAGAACCGGAGTCCACGCGACAGAGTGCAGGTGTAGGCCTTCGCCCGACCGACAACGACCACCTGGGAGCACCGTGCCGTCGCGGACACCGAGTACGCCGGACCTCGAGCCGGACGACCCGCCGCTCGACGACCGGCCGGAGGAGACCGTCGACGCGGATGGCGTCGCCGATGCGACGGCCGGTGCCACCCCGGCCGCCGCGGCGCCCACCGACACGACAGCCGAGGCAGTCCCGATCACGGTCGCGTCCCACGGGGCCGTCCCGGACGCCACCCACGACGCCGTCTGGTTCGAGGCCGTGGTCCGCGCGCACGCGTCGGCGGTGCACCGCTTCGTCGTCCGCCGGGCCGGGCGGGACGAGGCCGAGGACCTCACGGCGGACGTGCTCGCGGTGGCGTGGCGCCGGCGCGAGGACGTGCCGCACGGCGCCGAGCTGCCGTGGCTGTACCGGACGGCCGGCTTCGTCGTCGCGAACCACCGTCGCAAGGGTCGCCCGGTGCCGGTGGGCGACCTCCCTGACGAGATCGACGCCGACGATCCCGCGACGCGCGCGGTGCAGGACGAGCGGGTGCGGGAGGTGCTCGGCGGACTCGGCGCCCGGGACCGGCAGATCCTGCTGCTCAACGCGTGGGAGGGCCTGACGGGCGACGCGCTCGCGGAGGTGCTCGGGATCGGTCGCGGGGGAGCCGACGCCGCGCTGAGCCGCGCCCGTGCGCGCCTGCGCGACGCCTGGGCCGCAGCGGAAGCCTGAGCGGCAGCTCTGCAAGACGCGGTCGGGCCTGAGCGGCAGCGCCGCAAAGACGGGCCTGAGCGGCAGCGCCGCAAAGACGGGCCTGAGCGGCAGCGCCGCAAAGACACGGTCGGGGCCAGAGCGGCAGCGCCCGCAAGACGCGGCCGCGCCCGCAGGCAGCGGAAGCCCGCCGGCCGCCGCCTGCAAGCCCGGCCCGGGTCGGCACACAAGTGGGGTAGAGAGCACCGCACCCCCCGACCCAGGAGGCAGGACCGTGAACGACAGCACCGAGCACGAGCAGCCAGAAGGCACCGACGACGTCGCGTTCGCCCGGCTCCAGGCCGCGGACCCGGCGGCGGGCAGCGAGCCGGACCTGGCCCGCCTCACGGCGGCGATCACGGAGCGGACGGGCGTCGAGCTGGGCGGTCCGACCGACGAGCTCGCCGCCCGTCGCAACCGCCGCGCCCCGCGCTGGCTGCAGATCGCCGCGGCGGTCGCGGGCGTCGCGGTGATCGGCGGGGGCAGCTACGCGTACGGGCTCAACAACGCCCCGGAGACGGTCACGGCCTCCCCGGCGATGTCGCTCGCCAACAGCGGCGGCGGACGGGACGCCGCGGCGCCGGAGTCGGCGTCGATGGCGGCCGGCGGGGGTGTGGCCTCCGACCAGTCCAAGCTCATGTACCCCTGGTACGGCGGGCGCACGGTGTTCACGGCCAGCGGGCTGTCCACCGAGGGCGGGTCGGGCAAGGCCTACGGCTTCGACGCCGCGGGCACGTTCTCGCAGGAGACGCTCGTCGCCGCCGCCACCGCTCTCGGAGTGACCGGGCAGCCGCGGCAGGAGTACGGCTCGTGGTCGGTGGGCGCGACGGACGGCACCGGTCCGTCGGTGTCGCTGTCGCCGGACGGCCTGGCGAGCCTCTCGTACTACGACCCGACGCGGGACCCGTGGAACTGCTCGCGCTCGGCGGAGGACTCCATCCAGGCGCCCGGGACGGACTCGGCCGGCGGCGGCGTCGCGGTGCCCGAGCCGGCCGGCACGCCGGAGTGCACCACGGCCGGTGCGGCCCCGACGGGGGACGCGGCGGTCGCGCAGGCCGCCGACGTGCTGAAGTCCCTGGGCATCGACACCTCGGGCTACCAGCTCGCGGCGACGACCGACCCGGGCAGCCCGCAGGTCACCAACGTCACCGCCACCCAGGTGGTCGACGGCCAGCAGACCGGCGTCACCGCGAGCGTCACGATCGTCGCCGACGGGGTCCAGTCGCTGTACGCCCCGCTCGCGCCGATCGTCGACCTGGGCGCGTACGACGTCGTCAGCCCGACGGAGGCCGTGGCCCGGCTGGGCGACCCGCGGTTCGGCATCTCGGGCGGTGGCGGCGTGATGCCGCTCGCGTCCGAGGGCATGAAGGTGGCCGACGACTCCGCGGCGATCGCCCCGTCCGACGAGCCGACCGTCCCGGCGACGCCGACCGCGGGGAGCCCGCTGGCGTGGCCCGTGCAGCACGTCACGCTGGTCTCGTCCCGCCTCGGCGTCGCGCTCACCACGCTGCCGACGGGGGCCTCGGTGCTGGTGCCGACGTACGAGCTCGCCGACGCCGACGGCATGACGTGGAGCGTCATCGCGGTCGTCGACGACCAGCTGGACTTCTCCGCAGCGGGCTGACCCCGGAGGTCCCGCGGAGAGAGCACGAAGGCCGGCCGGCGTCGGAGGGACGCCGACCGGCCTTCGTCATGCCGCATCGCAGGACCGACCAGCGCGAGCCCGCGACCATGTGATCAGCGCCGTCATCGGCGCTCGTGGGCCCGTCAACGACGTGCTCGCGAGAACGCGAGCCCCGCGACCATGCGATCAGCCGCGCCATCGGCGCTGGTGGGGCCGCCGACGACATGCTCGCGGTCGGTGGTTCCTGCCAGACTCGCCCCCATGGCCGACCGCACCGAGAAGCTGCTCCTGCTGGACACCGCGTCGCTGTACTTCCGCGCGTACTTCGGGGTCCCCGACTCCGTGAAGGCGCCGGACGGGACGCCGGTCAACGCGGTGCGCGGGCTGCTCGACATGATCGCCACGCTGGTCACGACCCACCGGCCCACGCGGCTGGTCATGTGCTGGGACGACGACTGGCGGCCGCAGTTCCGGGTGGACGCCATCCCGTCGTACAAGGCCCACCGGGTCGCGGTCGAGGTGCCCGGCACCACGGGCATCGAGGAGGTGCCCGACACCCTGTCCCCGCAGGTGCCGGTCATCGTCGACGTGCTGAGGGCGCTCGGCATCGCGCGGGTGGGCGTCCCCGGGTACGAGGCGGACGACGTCATCGGCACCTTCGTCGCGCGCGAGGTGGCTCGCGACGAGCGCGCCGCGGTGGACGTCATCACCGGCGACCGGGACCTGTTCCAGCTGGTCGACGACAGCGTCCCCGTGCGGGTGCTGTACACGATCCGCGGCATCCGCGACCTGATGGCCGTCGACCAGGCGCTGCTGCAGGAGAAGTACGGGGTGCCGTCGGGCCAGGCGTACGCCGACATGGCCGTGCTGCGCGGGGACCCGAGCGACGGGCTGCCCGGCGTGCCGGGGATCGGGGAGAAGACGGCCGCGCAGCTCATCCACCGCTACGGCTCGCTTCCCGGCATCCTCGCCGCGCGGGACGCGGGCGACCCCGGGCTGTCGGCGACGCAGAGGCGCCGCCTGGTCGAGGCGGCGGCCTACCTCGAGGTCGCCCCGGCGGTGGTCCGGGTCGCTCCCGACGCGCCCGTGGGGGACGTCGACGACCGGCTGCCGCACGTCGTCGCGGACGCCGAGGCGCTGGTCGCGCTGGCGGAGCGGTGGGGCCTCTCGTCGAGCGTCAAGCGGGTGGTGGACGCGCTCGCGCTGGGCTGAGACCGGCCTGTGTCACGGGATGTGACGCAGCCCGGAGCGGGTGAAGCCAGGAAATCGGACGTATCAGACATGGACGGACGTCCTCCTGCTGGGACGTGCGTTACCGACCGGTAGCCACGTCCCACCGGAGATCACCGGCACCCGCACCCCGACCAGGGGTCTCGATCGGAAAGGCACGTCCATGTCCTCCGTCCCCACCCTGACGTCCACGGCGAAGAAGCACCCCGCGGCCCGGACGTCGGCCCCCGTCCCGAGCAACACGCTCGCCCGGCCCGCAGCCGCCGCCACGTCGGTCATCGACCGCTCGGTCGCCGGCCTCGCCACCGTGCTGACCCGGCACTCCATCACGGCGCTGCGGATCAGCCTCGGGCTCGTGTTCCTCGGCTTCGGGGTGCTGAAGTTCTTCCCCGGCATGAGCCCGGCGGCCGAGCTGGCCGAGCGCACCATCGGCGCGCTCACCCTGGGCCACGTGGGCCCGACCGCGGCGCTGCTGCTCACCGCGACCATGGAGACCGTCATCGGGCTCACGCTGGTCACGGGCCTGTTCCTGCGGACCGGCCTGGTGCTCCTGGCCGGGGCGCTGGTCGGCATCATGTCGCCGATCGTGCTGTTCTACGGCGAGCTGTTCCCCGCCGGCGGACCGACCCTGACGGGTCAGTACGTGGTGAAGGACATCGTGCTCGCGTGCGCGGGTGCCGTCATCGGCGCCGCGGCGCTGGGTGCGCGCCTGCGCCTGCCGCAGGAGTGAGCGGTCAGTCGTTCACGAACACGTCGGGGCCCGCCTCGCGCCAGCCGTCCGCGGCGGCCGGGGCGGGCCCCGACGACGCCACGACGAACAGCGTGTCGTCGACGGCGATCCGGGCGGTCGACGACGGCGCCGTGCAGCTCACCTGGGGCAGCTCGCCCGACTGGATCGTCACCACGCAGAGCTTGCCGGAGACCCCGACGGCCGCGTAGTGGCGACCGGTCGACGTCTCGGTGAGGAACCGGGTGGTGTGCGGGTCGACGCCCAGTCCGGCGAGGTCGTCGGCAGGCACGCGGTCCACGGACGTCTGCTCCGCCGCGAACGCCGGCAGCAGGCTCGATGCCCCGATCGCGGGGTCCGCGACCATCGGGCCGCCCCGGGCCCAGACGAACCCCACGGCCACCAGCACGGCGGCCGCCACGAGGACGAGCCCCGTGAGCGCCCCCGAGCGGCGCCGGGCGGCACCCACGCCACGGAAGTCGTGGAACGCGTCGGTGAAGAGGTCCGTGTCGTCGAACGTCGTCATACCGTGCACATCGGCCGGATCGGTGGGTCACGTGAGCACCTGTGCACCGAATGACCCCGTTCGGGTGCAGGAGCGGCCCCGGCACAGGGCAGAATCACCCCCCGTGATCACGGTCAGCACGGACGGCTCCTGCCTGCGCAACCCCGGCGGGGCCATCGGGTGGGCATGGGCCAACCACGACGGCACCAGCGCCAGCGGCGGCCACGCCTCCGGCACCAACCAGGTGGCCGAGCTCATGGCCGTGCTCGAGGCCATCCGCTCGCACCCCGGCGACGAGCCGCTCACCATCCAGGCCGACTCGCAGTACGCGATCAAGTGCTCGTCGGAGTGGGTGCACGCCTGGAAGCGCAAGGGCTGGCGCACCGCCGCGGGCGGACCCGTGCAGAACCTGGCGCTCATCCAGTCCATCGACAAGGCGATCGCCGAGCGCGCCGGCGCCGTGACGTTCGTGTGGGTGCGCGGGCACCGCGGCGACGAGTTCAACGAGCGCGCCGACGAGCTGGCCGGGATCGCGGCCCGCGGCGTGCGCGACGGGGAACCCGCGGACGTGGCACCGGTGGCCGTCGGACCCGTCCCGGTGGTCGTGCCCGACGTGCTCTTCTAGCCTCGCCCCGCCGCTCAGTGCGCCTGGCGCTCGCCGGCCAGGATCGCGAGCGCGCCGCCGGAGGCCTCGTGCACGTAGTCGGCCACCCAGCCGACCGGGGCCTCGCCCCAGCTCGCGGCGACCGCGGCCAGCGGGAAGACCACGATGTCGTGCTCGGGGTGCGTGAGCACCAGCTCGGGCGCGCCGTCGTCGTGGGCGGAGCCCCACACGAGGCCCGGCACGCGCTGCGCGACCAGGTCACCCACCGAGACGCCGAAGGCGTGCACCAGGGACTCGGGGTCGGTCCGGTCGTCGGACTGCAGCCAGATGGCCTGGACGCGGTCGAACAGGTCGCCCAGCGTCTGCGTGTCGACGGTGCCCGAGCAGAGCCCGGTGATGATCTCGCGGTGCTGCGCGGCCCACACGATCTCGGCGGCGTTCAGCGGTTCGACCCGCACGGAGCGGCGTTCGTCGCCCGGCGTGTGCGGGTGCGGCACGTCCGATCCGTCGGTCGGCCGCGCGGCGCGTCGGAACAGTCCCATGTCCGTGTTATCGACCTCACAGCCCAGATGCTTGACCCGCAGAGCGGTGGAAAAGACGCGGGCCGCGCCGACCCGGAGGTCGACACGGCCCGCGTCAGGCGGGCGGACGGCGCGTCAGCGCTTGACCGCCACCGCGTGCGCCGTCGCCGTCGGCAGGTAGCCCGCGTCGCCCTGGTAGGTCGCGGCGACCACCGTCGAGCGGGTGAGCGCCGGCAGCGTCACCGTGGCGACCCCGCCGGCGAGCGGCACGGTGGCCACCCGCTGCAGACCGACGAGGACGACCACCGACCCGGTGGGTGCCGGGGCGCCGGAGGGCCCGGCCACCGTGATGGTCACCACGGGCTTGGCACCCCGGGCGACCGTCCACGACGTCGTCGAGAGGGTGGCCTTGGCGGTCGCCCTGGTCACCGTGAGCCGGCGCTCCGCCTGTGACCCGGACACGTCGGCGTTGCCGGAGTAGACCGCGGTCAGCCGGTGGTTGCCGGCCGGCAGCGAGGCCGGCAGCGCGACGTCGGCGACGCCGCGCAGCCCGGTCACCGTCAGCGTCCCGGTGGCGACGGTCGTCGCACCGTCCTTGATCTCGACGGTCCCGGCCGGGGGCGCGGTGGCCCCCGTGACCACGATCTTCGCCGTCGTGGGCGACCCGTAGCGGACGGTCGACCGCGAGAGCGTGAACGAGGTGGCCGACGCCGACTTCGCCGTCTGCACGACCACGGGGTCCGACGTGGACGGCGCGAACTGGGCGCCGTCCGGTGCGAACGCCGCGGTCAGCGAGTGCGACCCCGCGCCGAGCGCGACCTTCGCGGAGGCCTTGCCGCCGGTCACGGGCGCCGAGCCGATCGCCGTCGTCCCGTCGAGGAACGTGACGGTGCCGGTGGCCTGGGCGGGCGTGACGGTGGCCTTGAGGGTGACCTCCTGGCCGGCCTTCTTCCCGCCGCTGACCGCGAGCGTCGTGGTCGTCGGCGTCGCCACCGGGACCGTCGCGTCCACCAGCTGCACCCGCGACACGGGGTCGGCGTTCTGGTGCTGGAACACCAGCACCTGGCCGCTGGCCGCGCCGGTGCCCTTGTGCACCGGGATGGTCGCGCCGTCGGCACCGAGCGACGAGAGCGACCCCGCGATGTCGGTGTCGAACCACAGCGGCGGGTCGTACGGGTTCACCGCGAACGACTCGGCCGTGTCGACCACGCCGGACGGGTCCTGCGCGTAGCCCGACCGCGTCGACACGGTGATCCTCGGCGTCGCGCCGGCGGGGATCCCCGCGTTGTCCAGCTCGATCGGCGCCACGAGCACGTTGTTGTCGAACACGCCGGACTCGACGCTGCCGTCGAAGCCGTTGACCAGCTGGACGTCGACGAACTCGCCGCTGGCCAGGTCGAGCGTGGCCGCCACCGTGACGTCGAGGGACGGGTCGTACTTCTGGACCGTGGTCTCGAGGTCGTCGGTGCCGTCACCGTCGATGTCGATGTCGATCACGGGCGTGACGTACCCCGCCAGGCTCGCCCAGTCGCCGTCCGTCGCGATCCCGATGCCGAGGAGCCCGGTGCTCGGGTCCCCGCCGGCCGCCGCGATCGCCGGGGCGGTGGAGGCCCAGCCGACGTACCGGATGTCACCGGCGGCGATCGCCGACGCCGACGTGCGGAACCCGGGGGTGTCCTCGAGCTTGGGGCTCGTGGCGCCGAGGTTCAACGGCGTGGTCAGCGAGTACCAGCCGCCCGACGCCACGCCGCGACCGGTGAGGGCCAGGTCGGCCGTCGTGGCGGCGGGGTCGGCGAACGCCAGCGGCTGCGCGTGCAGGTCGCTGACCAGACGGGGAGCCGCCTGCAGGGGCACCCGCAGCTGCGACGCGCCGGACGTGAGGACCAGCCGGCCCGACACCTCGGCCACGTACTCGCGCGGGATGCCGGACTGGACCTGCTCCGAGGTCGGGTCGATCTGGCGCTCGAGCGTGGCCGGGTCGGCCGTCAGCGTGAGCGTCACGACGGCGGACCGTCCGGGCGCGAGCGTGAGTGCCGCCGGTGAGGCCGTGATGGTGGCCCCGCCCGCGGTCGACGCGCTCGACACCGAGGTGGTGTACCGCTTGCTCGTCGAGCCGTAGTTCTTCACGGTGACGGTCTTCTTCTGGACGACGGTCGAGGCACCCACGGGCACGACGCCCCAGGTGACCGACGTCTGCTCCGGGTTCTGCGTGTTGTAGGCGATGACGTCCGTGGACACGGCGTCGAACGCGTCGACGCGGCCCGACCCGACGCGCTCGGGGCCGTACGCCGTCCCGGTCCCCTTCGGGCCGGTCCACACGTCGTGCGTGGCGGTGTTGACCACGGCGGACTTGACCTGCGCGGCCTCCCACGCGGGGTGGGCGGCCCGGACGAGGGCGGCGATGCCCGCCACGTGGGGGCTCGCCATCGACGTGCCGCTCAGGCTCTGCGACTGGTTGCCCGAGCCGGAGGCCGCCGAGAGGATCTGCGTGCCGGGCGCGGCCACGTCGGGCTTGGACCACCCGAGCGAGCCGTGCACGCCGCGCGACGAGCTGGAGTTGAGCATGTCGCTGGAGATGTCCTCCACGACCGCCCCGGCGAGCGACGGGCCGATGTGGACCGTGAGCGTGCCGGCCTGGATCTCGGGCAGCAGGGCGTCGGTGGTCGTGGCCGTCATCTGCAGGCCGGGGATGGTCGCGGTGCCCGAGATGCCGGCGGAGAACACCGCGTTCTCGGTGGGCAGCAGCACGCCGACGGCACCCGCCTTGGCGGCGTTCGTGAAGCGCGTGACGGACCCGCACACGCGGGTGGCGTCGTCGTCGTCCCACCACAGGTACGCGATCTTGCCGGCCACGGCCGCCGTCTGGGCGGGCGTGAAGGCGGTGCAGCCGTCGAAGTTGTTGCCGGGGTCGCCCACGGGGGCCGTGACGTCGGGGCTGGTGGCCGGGTAGGCCACCGAGTTCTGGCCCGAGTGCAGGCCGACCAGCGACGCGTTCGCGGCCGCGGTGACCTCGACGCCGTCGTAGGTCTGCGGTGCGCCGACGGAGTTGGCGACGGTCAGCGCGCTGGCGGAGTTGCCCGGGCTGCCGCCGACGTCCGTGATGTCGCCGGCGTTGCCGGACGCGATCACCATGACCGTTCCGAGCGCCGTGAGCTTGTCGATCAGCATGCTGTCGGGGTCGTCGGCCGGGGCGGCGTCGCCGCCGAGCGACAGGTTGACCACGTCGAGGCGGTCGCTCAGGTCGCCGTCCCCGTTCGGGTCGGCGGAGCGGTCGAGGGCCAGCGACGTCAGGTCGGTCGAGCCGCCGATGTCGCCGAACACCTTGAGCGAGTAGAGCTCGGCGCCGGGAGCGGTGCCGGGCCCGACCTGCCAGTCGGAGACGTCGGTCAGGCCGCTGTAGTCGCCCGCGAACGTGGTGCCGTCGGCCTGCACGCCGTAGCCCGCGGCCGTGCCGGCGACGTGCGTGCCGTGCCCCACGTTGTCGGACAGGTACGTCGAGTCGATCGGGTTCGCGTCGGGCGTCGGCACGGGGGTCGAGCCCGGGAGCTCGGAGTTCGGGTCCGCGTCGTACAGCGGGCCGGCGAAGTCGTAGCCGCCGATGAACTTCGCGGGGTTGTACAGGCCGGCCGGGATGGGGCCGGAGCCGTCCGTGCCGTAGGCCGCCTGGTACGCGGCGACGGTGCCGGGCCCGCCGAAGTCGGCGTGGGTGTAGTCGAGGCCGGTGTCGATCACGCCGATGCGGACGCCCGCGCCCGTCTGGCCGGTGTCCTGCCAGACCTTCAGCGCGCGCGTGAACTCGACGCTGTGCGCGTTGTCCGCGGTCTTCGGCGTCACGCGGTAGACCGCGACGACGTCGGGGGACTCGGCCAGCGCACGGACCTGCGCCGCGTCGCCCGAGACGAGCGTGCCGGCCACCAGGTTGGTGAGCGTGGCGATCTTCTTCGGCGCCGCCGAGCGCGCCGACCGCGCGGTCATCTGCTGCGGGACGACCTCGTCCGCCAGGGCCTTCGTGTCCGCCGCGGCCTTCTTGACCTCGGCCGGGCTGCCGCCGTCGGCCGTGACGTCGGTGCCGGACCTGGCGTCGAGCTGGACGAACGCGGTCACCGTGCCCGTGGCGTCGGCCAGGCCCTTCGCCACCTTGTCGTCCACCGTGCCCGTCAGGGCTCGCGCGTCGCCCGCCTCCGGTCGGTCCGGCGGCGTGGGCGCGGCCGAGGCCCCTCCTGCGCCGAGTAACGCTGTGCTGGCGGCCACCGACAAGGCGGTGAACGCGGCGAGGACGGGTCGACGTGGCATGTGCGCATCCCTGCTCGTGGAGGATCGACAGGCGCGCGCGGCCCAAGTGACGCTAGTCACAAGGCCGCGCACGCCGTGTGCACGTTACTGGCAGGTACGGCATTCGTCACCTTGTGGCGAAATGATCGTTTCCGACTCGTGACCTTGGTTGTCCCGGGGAACTCACCGCAGCGGGACGAAGGTGTAGGAGCCGTGCGTGCTGACCTCCGTGACGCCGGCCCGCCGGACCACGAGGTGCATCGTCGACCGGACCGGGATCACCAGGCGCGCGTCCTCACCCAGCTGGTCCACCAGCGTGGCCGGGAGCTCGCGGGGCGACGCGGAGACCAGGATCCGGTCCCAGCCCCCCGCGACCGGCCGGCCCAGCAGCCCGGGCGTCGCCCGCTCGATCCGCGCCCACGGCATGCCGCACGCGTCCAGGTTGGCGGCGCCCCACTCGGCGAGCTCGGGGTCGAGCTCCAGCCCCAGCACCTCGCCGCGCGGGCCCACCAGCCGGGCGAGCAGTGCGGTGGTCCACCCCGAGCCGGACCCGACGTCGAGCACCCGGGCGCCGACCGGCACCTGCAGGAGCACGAGCATCGCCGCCACCGTGCTCGGCTGGGAGCTCGTCTGCCCGTGCCACAGGGGCAGGGGGTGGTCCTCGGCGGCACGGGCGCGCTGCTCGGGCGGCAGGAACCGCTCGCGGGCGAGCTCGCGCATCGCGTCGGCCACCTCGGCGGCGCGCCCCGGGTCTGCACCCTTGCGCATGGAGTCGAGCCTACGATCGGCGCACTGACCGCTGGGAGGTGCGCATGGCCGACTACGACGTCGTGGTCGTCGGCTCCGGGTTCGGCGGGTCGGTGGCGGCCCTGCGGCTCGTCGAGAAGGGGTACCGCGTGCTCGTCCTCGAGGCGGGCCGGCGGTTCACCGACGAGACGCTGCCGCGCACGTCGTGGGACGTGAGCCGGTTCCTCTGGGCGCCGCGCCTCGGCTGGCTCGGCATCCAGCGCATCCACGTGCTGCCGGACGTCGTGGTGCTGGCCGGCGCGGGGGTGGGCGGCGGCTCGCTGGTCTACGCCAACACGCTCTACCGACCGTCGTCCGACGCGTTCTGGGACGACCCGCAGTGGGCGGGCATCACCGACTGGCGGGCCGAGCTCGCGCCGTTCTACGACCAGGCGAGCCGGATGCTGGGCGTGGTCGACAACCCCACGTGCACGCCGGCCGACGACGTGGTGCGCCGGGCGGCGGACGACCTCGGGGTGGGCGCGTCGTTCCGGCTCGCGCCCGTGGGCGTGGTGTTCGGGACGCCGGGCGCCCGCGTGCCCGACCCGTTCTTCGGCGGCGCCGGGCCGGAGCGTCGGGGCTGCCTCGAGTGCGGCGAGTGCATGACCGGCTGCCGGCACGGCGCCAAGAACACCCTGCCGACGAACTACCTCTACCTGGCCGAGCGGGCCGGCGCGCGCGTCGTCGCGGAGACCACCGTGACCTCGCTGCGGCCCCGCGGGCAGCACTGGGAGGTCAGGACCACGCGGACCGGCCGGCGCGGCGGCGACCGCACGGTGACGGCGGACCAGGTGGTGGTCGCCGCGGGCACGTGGGGCACGCAGGAGCTGCTGCACCGGCTGAAGGCGGACGGCACGCTGCCCGGCCTCTCGGACCGGCTCGGGGCGCTCACCCGGACCAACAGCGAGTCCCTCGGGGGCGCCGCCACGCGCTGGCGGGGGTGGCGACGCCGGCCGGACATGAGCCGGGGCGTCGCCATCACGTCGTCGGTGTACCTGGACGACCGGACCCACCTCGAGCCCGTGCGGTACGGGCGCGGGTCCAACCTCATGGGCCTGCTGAGCACCGTGCTGACCGACGGCGGAGGCCGGGTGCCGCGTCCGCTGCGGTGGGCCGGCAACGTGCTGCGGCACCCGGGCCAGGTCGCGTCGCTGCTGCTGGGCCTGGGCAGCTGGTCGCAGCGCACCGTCATCGGGCTCGTCATGCAGACCGGCGGCGCGTCGATCACCGTGCGACCCCGTCGCACCTGGCGCGGCACCACGCGGCTGACGTCGACGCCCGGCGAGGGCGAGCCCAACCCCACCTGGATCCCGGCGGCCAACGCGGCCTACCGACGGATGGCCGCGCACCTGGGCGGCTTCGCCGCGAGCAGCCTGGGCGAGGTGGCCGACGTGCCGATGACCGCGCACTTCATCGGCGGGTGCACCATCGGCTCCTCGGCGGCGACCGGCGTGGTCGACCCCTACCACCGCGTGTTCGGGTACCCCGGGCTGCACGTGGTGGACGGCTCGACCATCTCGGCGAACCTCGGCGTCAACCCCTCGCTCACCATCACGGCGCAGGCCGAGCGGGCGTGCGCGCTCTGGCCCAACGCCGGAGAGCCCGACCCGCGTCCGGCCCTGGGTGCGCCGTACGTGCGGCTCGCGCCCGTGCCGCCCGTGCGGCCGGTCGTGCCGGCGTCGGCACCGGGGGCGCTGCGCCTGACGGTGCTCTAGCCGGCGGTGCTCGAGCTGGTCGGCCGGGCCGCGACCACCGGGATCATGCCGGTGCGCGGCACGTCGGCCGCCGCGGGCGCGGGCACGAACTTCGGCTTGCGCCCCGGGCGGCCGCGCTCGCGCCGCATCTCGATGCCCTCGAGGGTCGTCGCGCGCCACACCGCGCCGCCGTTGAGCCGTCCGTCGGGCTGCGGCAACCACGGCACCTTGCGGGAGAGCCAGACGCGGATGGTGGCGTGCTCGACCCCCAGCCGCTCGGCCAGCCGGGCGATGTCGTACAGGTCGTCGAGGCCCTGCACGGGGGTGGCGTCGGCGGGCGGCGAGGGGGGTGATTCGGGGAGCACGGCGGAATCGTAGCGTCCCGAGCCTATGAATTGTGTGACGGAGCCGTGACGAGATCCACACGAGATCTCCCCCGCCCCAAGGCCTCAAGTGTCCGGGACGACCGTCCGAAGAACTTAACGTGTTACGCGTGAGTAACAAGATTCCGTTCCGAGGTCGGCCCGCGAGTGGCCGGCACGCTGCGGCGCGCCCTGCGCCGGCACGTGCCGCCCACCACCCGGCCCGCCTCGCACAAGGTGCCGTCGTGGCGGCGCTCGCCGTGAGCATGTGCGCGATCGTCGCCGCGACCGCGAATGCCGAGGACGGTGGGAGCGCGTTCATCGCGTCCCCGACGGCCACCGCGGGCGCGCAGGTGAAGCAGGCCCGGGTCGGCGCGGTCCATGTCGCCTCCGACGCGATCGAGGTCGCGAAGACCGTGCAGACCGAGGCCGCGCAGGCGCAGGTCGACGCCGCGCAGCTGGCGGAGCTCCAGGCCGCGACCGCCCACCTGGACGAGCTGGTCGCCGCCGCGACCGCGGACGACCCGACGATCGACCGCGGCGCCGCCACCTCGCGCACCGCCGACCGGGCCGAGACGCCCGCCGCGACCGAGACCCCGGCGGCCGACCAGCCGACCGCCGCGGCGTCGCCCGAGGCCAGCCCCGACCCGGCGAGCGTGTTCGAGACCACCGCCGCCCCGGCGCAGGTGCCGACGATCCCGCCGACCACCGGCAAGGAGGACGCGACGACGGCCGAGCTGCGCGAGGCGGTCGCCACCGTCGCCACGCTGGCCACCACGGTCCGGCAGAGCGCCGAGGCCAAGAAGGCCGCCGACGCCGCCGCGGCGAAGGCCGCCGCCGACGCCCAGGCCGCCGCGGACGCCGCCGCCGCCGCGCAGGCCCAGGCCGAGGCCGACAAGGTCGCCCAGCGGGCCGCCTGGAAGAAGTCGCTGCAGGGGTACGCCAACGGCAAGATCCCCGAGTCCGCGCTCTGCGGTGTCAGCTTCGACGCGTCCGTGCGGCTGCGCTGCGACGCCGCCGAGCAGCTCGAGGTGCTCAACACCGCCTTCAAGGCGAAGTTCGGCAGCAACCTCGTGGTCAACGACTCCTACCGGTCCTACGCCGGCCAGATCCTGTGCAAGCAGACCAAGGGCTACCTGTGCGCGACGCCCGGCACCTCCAACCACGGCAGCGGCATCGCCGTGGACCTGGGCGGCGGCATCGACTCGTTCGGCACCGCTCAGCACCGGTGGATGGACGCCAACGCCTCGGCCCTCCAGTGGGTGCACCCCTCCTGGGCCGAGCGCGGGGGCAGCAAGCCGGAGGCGTGGCACTGGGAGTACTCGGGCTGACCCGCGCGGCCACTTCGCCCGGTCGGACGAACCGGACACGGCGTCGCGGCCCTACGATCGGGCGCATGAGCACCTCGGCCGAGCCGGGGCGGACCTGGCCCCTGGTGGGCCGTGCCGCCGAGCTCGACGACCTCGACGACCTCCTGTCGACCGCGGCCGACGGCGTGGGCGTGACGGTGCTCCTGGAGGGCGAGGCCGGCGTCGGCAAGACCAGCCTGGTCGACGCCATCCGCGGGTCCGCCCGGCTGCTCGACGTCGAGCTGCGCACCGCGCGGGCGTCCGCGATGCGGGCGTGGCCGTACGCGCTGCTCGCCGACGCCCTGGTCATGGGTCCGGGGCGCAGCGCCGGTCGTGGCCCGGTCGAGACGGAGCTCGCCGACCTGCTCGACGCGATGTACGCCGACCCGTCCCACTCCGTCGCCCGGTACGCGCGCGCCGGCGAGCTGTTCGCCGCCCTGCTGCGCCGGCGCGGCGACTCCCGGCCCTGGGCCCTCGTGCTCGAGGACGTGCACGAGGCCGACGCCGCCTCGCTCGAGGTCCTGCTGCAGCTCGCGCACGAGGGGGCCGTGCCGCGCGCGCTCGTCGTGCTCACCATGCGTCCCGTGCCGTACCGGCCGGAGCTGGCCGAGGTGGTCGCCGCCTGGACCCGGGCCGGCGCGCGGTACCTCGAGCTGCGGCCGCTCAACGCACGGGCGACGATCGAGCTCGCGGAGAGCCTCGTCGGCGGACCCGTGGGCCCCTCGCTGCGCGGCACGCTGGCGACGACGGGCGGCAACCCCCGGCTGGTCGCCGACGTCGTGCGCACCGCGCGCTCGGCGGGCGCGCTGGTCAACGCCGACGGCGTGCTCGACTGCAGCGGCGAGCGGTGGCTGACGCCGCTCGACGAGGTGGTCCGGCGGCGCGTGGAGTACCTCGGTGCCGACGTGCTCACGCTGCTCGGGCAGGCGTCGGTGCTGGGCACGTCGTTCGTCATCGCGGACCTCGCGACGCTGTCCGGGGACACCGTCGCCGACTGCTGGCGGACCCTGCGGCACGGGCTGGCCGCGGGGGTGGTCCGGGCGCGCGGCGACCGGCTGGTGTTCGGCCACGACCTCGTGCGCGGCGCTCTGTACAACGGGCTGGACCCCGAGCAGCGGCGGGCCCTGCACGCCCGCGCCGCCTGGGCCCTGCGGCAGGCCGGGGCGCCGTCGCAGATCGTCTCGGGTCACCTCGAGCGCGCGCGCTGAGCGGGATCGCTGCCTAGCGTGGGACCGCGGGCGGCGGTCGCCCGCCCCGTCCACACCCGAGGAGCACCATGGCCACGCGCACCGCACGAACCGCTTGGAACGGGACCCTGCAGGAGGGCTCCGGACAGGTCGAGCTGTCGAGCTCCGGCGCCGGCACGTTCGACGTCTCGTTCCCCAAGCGGACCGCCGACGACGCCGGGGGGACGACGAGCCCCGAGGAGCTGATCGCCGCAGCGCACTCGTCGTGCTTCGCCATGCAGCTCTCCGGCGTGATCGCCGCCGCCGGCGGCACGCCGATCGCCCTCGAGATCAGCGCCGACGTCACCCTGCGTCCCGACCCCGCCGGCGGCCTGCGCATCTCGGGCATCGTCCTGACCGTCCGCGGCGAGGTCGAGGGTCTCGACGCCGCCGGCTTCCAGGCCGCCGCCGAGAACGCCAAGGCCACGTGCCCGGTGAGCAAGGCGCTGACCGGCACGGAGATCACGCTGCACGCCTCGCTGGCGTAGCCCTCACGGGCAACGTCCGAGCATCCGGTCGCCAGGGCGCTCCCTTCCTCGGACGTCCGCACTCGTGGGGGTCCCGACCTGCACGAGTGCGGACGCTGCCGCCGGCGATCCCGCGACGTCCGCACTCGGACGGGTTCTGGGCCGCTCGAGTGCGGACGTCCCCGGTGCGATGACCACGCCTCGGTGACGTGTGCGGGGGAGCGCGTCGCCGATGGGAGACTGCCCCCGTGGTGGCCGTGACCGAGACCGTGGCAGGGGACGTGGGCAGCGCCGACGTGGTGCAGGCGCTGCGGTCCGCGCTGCGCGGGGTCGTCGACGACAGCACCCGGCGCCGCGCCGAGTACTCGACCGACGCGTCGAACTACCGCGTGGTCCCGCAGGTCGTCGCGTTCCCGCGGGACACGGACGACGTGCTCGCGGCCCTCGCGGTGACCCGGGAGCTGGGCGTCCCGCTGACCGCTCGTGGCGGCGGCACGTCGGTGGCCGGCAACGCGGTGGGCACGGGCGTGGTGCTCGACTTCTCGCGGCACGTCAACCGGATCCTCGACATCGACCCGGACGCGCGGACCGCGCGCGTCGAGCCCGGCGTCGTCATGGCGAGCCTGCAGAAGGCCGCCGCACCGCACGGGCTGCGGTTCGGGCCGGACCCGTCGACGCAGGCGCGCGCGACGCTCGGCGGGATGATCGGCAACAACGCCTGCGGCCCGCGCGCGGTGGCCTACGGGCGGACCGCGGACAACGTGCTCGCGCTCGACGTGGTGGACGGGACCGGCCGCCGGTTCGAGGCGCGCTCGGGGGCCGGTGCGCTCGACGTCGTGCCGGGTCTCGACGCCCTGGTCCGCGCCCACCTCGACGTCGTCCGCACGGAGCTGGGCCGGTTCGGCCGCCAGGTGTCCGGCTACTCCCTCGAGCACCTGCTGCCCGAGAAGGGGACCGACCTGGCCAAGGCGCTCGTCGGCACCGAGGGGACGGTGGCCACGCTGCTCGGCGCGACCGTGCGCCTCGTGCCGATCGCCGCGGCCCCGGTGCTCGTGGTGCTGGGCTACCCCGACATGCCGACCGCGGCCGACGCCGTCCCCGCGCTGCTCGCGCACGCGCCGCTGGCCATCGAGGGGATGGACTCGCGGCTGGTCGACGTGGTCCGCCGCGTCCGCGGTGCCGCCGCCGTACCGCCGCTGCCGGCCGGGGGCGGCTGGCTCATGGTCGAGGTCGGCGGGGACTCGCTGGACGAGGCGATGGACCGGGCGCGCGCGCTCGCGGCCGACGCCGGGACGACCGCCGTCGGCCTCTTCCCGCCCGGGCCGGAGGCCGCCGCGATGTGGCGGATCCGCGAGGACGGCGCCGGGCTCGGCGGCCGGACCCCGTCGGGCGAGCAGGCGTGGCCCGGGTTCGAGGACTCGGCGGTGCCGCCCGCGCAGCTGGGCGCGTACCTGCGCGAGCTCGAGGCGCTCATGGCGTCGCACGGCGTGGACGGCCTGGCGTACGGGCACTTCGGCGACGGCTGCGTGCACCTGCGCCTCGACATCCCGCTCGAGCGCTCGGGCAACCCGCTGCGCGCGTTCATGACCGACGCCGCGGCGCTCGTCGCGAGCCACGGCGGGTCGTTGTCCGGCGAGCACGGGGACGGCCGCGCGCGCTCCGAGCTGCTGCCCGTCATGTACTCGGCCCAGGCCATCGACCTGTTCGGCGCGTTCAAGGACCTGCTCGACCCGCACGACCTGCTCAACCCCGGCGTGCTCGTGCGGCCCCGCCCGCTCGACGCCGACCTGCGCCGGCCCTGGGCCCGCCCGCTGCTCGCCGACGGCCACGGCTTCTCGTTCGCGCACGACGCCGGCGACCTCACGACCGCGCTGCACCGCTGCGTCGGCGTCGGCAAGTGCCGCGCGGACAGCACCACGACCGGCGGGTTCATGTGCCCCTCGTACCTGGCGACGAAGGACGAGAAGGACTCGACCCGCGGCCGGGCGCGCGTGCTGCAGGAGATGGCCAACGGCACGCTCGTCGCCGGCGGCTGGGGATCGCCCGAGGTGCACGAGTCCCTGGACCTCTGCCTGTCCTGCAAGGCGTGCTCGTCCGACTGCCCGGCGGGCGTCGACATGGCTCAGTACAAGTCGGAGGTGCTGCACCGTACATATCGCGGGAAGCTGCGCCCGACCTCGCACTACGCCCTCGGCTGGCTGCCCCGCTGGGCCCGGCTGATCACCGGCGTGCCCGGTCTCGCGGCGCTGACCAACGCCGTGCTCGGCGTCCGCCCCGTGGCGAAGGTCGTGCTGGCCAGCGGTGGCATGGACACGCGTCGCCAGATGGTCACGTTCGCCCGGCAGCCGTTCCGCGCCTGGGTGCGCGGCGAGGGCCGGGACGCCGTGACCCTGACCGGGCGCGACGGGGGCGACGTCCGCGCGAGCGAGCGCCCCGGCCACCAGTTCCAGGGGCGTCCGGGCAAGGGGACCGGGGGCTCGGCGGGCAGGCGCCCCCGGGTCGTGCTCTGGACCGACTCGTTCTCCGACACCCTGTCGCCGTCCGTCGCGCAGGCGGCCGTGGCCGTGCTCACCGACGCCGGGTACGAGGTGCTCGTGCCGCAGGGCAACGCGTGCTGCGGCCTCACGTGGATCAGCACCGGCCAGCTCGACGGCGCCAAGAAGCAGCTGACCCACCTGCTCGGTGTGCTCGGGCCGTTCGCGGTCAACGGCATCCCCATCGTCGGGCTCGAGCCGTCCTGCACCGCGGTGCTGCGCTCCGACCTGCTGGACCTGCTCCCCGACGACCCGCGCGCCGTCGCGGTCGCCCGCGAGACCCGCACGCTGGCGGAGCTGCTCACCGCCCCCGCGCCGATCGGTCCCGGCGACCGCTGGCAGGTGCCCGACCTGTCCGACGTCACGGCCGTGGTGCAGCCGCACTGCCACCACTACTCGGTGATGACCTGGACGGCCGACCGCCGCCTGCTCACGGACGCCGGCGCGCAGTTCTCGGCGCTGGCCGGCTGCTGCGGGCTGGCCGGGAACTTCGGCATGGAGAAGGGGCACTACGACGTGTCGGTCGCGGTGGCCGAGAACGCCCTGCTGCCCGCGCTGCGCGACGCCGCCCCCGGGGACGTCTACCTGGCCGACGGCTTCTCGTGCCGCACGCAGGCCGACCAGCTGGCCGGCGTGCAGGGGATCCACCTCGCCGAGCTGCTGGCCGCGCACCTGCCGGGCCGGGTGGGAGCGCCCGGCGGTCAGGGCGTCGGCGTGTAGCTCCGGACGGCGTAGCAGGACTCGTCGTCGACCGCGCGAGGGTCCGGGTCGAACTCGACCCACGTCGGCACGCCCGTGACCGGGTCGTAGGTGACGTCCTTCGCGCCGCTGGTCGGGTCCTGGATCCGGTCGATCAGGTCGTCGATCGTGGGCGTGACCGCGATCAGGGTGGACGAGCTCTCGAAGCTCTGCCCCTCGATCGCCGTGATCTTCCCATCCACGACCGTCACGACGAACGTGCCGATCCCGCCGCGCTCGCCGCACGAGGAGGCCAGCTCGTAGGTGTAGTCCTGCGACGCGTGGGCCGCCCACGCGGAGGACGTCGGCGCCGGCTCGGCCGGGCTCGCGCAGCCGGTGATCCCGAGCGACACCCCGCACAGCACGGCGGCGGGCAGGCGGCGGCGGACCATGGACGCAGACGCTACGACGACCGCGGACGCCGCGGGCCCGGAATGGACACGCCCGTTCCGGACAGCCAGGCTGGGCCGCATGCTCGTCGCCTTCTCCGTCGCCCCGCTCGGTGCGGGCGAGTCCGTGACCGCCGCCGTCGCCGATGCCGTGCGCATCGTCCGCGAGTCCGGGCTCCCCAACCGCACCGACGCCATGTTCACCACGATCGAGGGTGAGTGGGACGAGGTGATGGACGTGGTCAAGCGGGCCACCGAGGCGGTCGGCCGGCACGGCAACCGGGTCAGCCTGGTGCTCAAGGCCGACATCCGGCCGGGGCACGACGGCGAGCTGACGGGCAAGGTCGAGCGGGTCGAGTCGGCGCTCACGAACGGGTGACACAAGCGGCCCACCGGACGTTCCGGACGGCCGGAAACCGGACCATCCGGGTGATGTGACCGATCTCCCGCGACCTCGTCGGACGGACGGGCTGACGGGCTCAGCGCGCTGTGGGACAGTGTGGTCGCGAGCGCGCCGGCCGGGGTGCGCGGGCGCATGACGGCACGCGGAAGGCCAGGACAGATGCCCATCTTCGAGCTCGACGAGGGCCGACCACGCCTCGTCCAGCCGATGCAGCCGCTGACCGGATCGTTCGCGCAGGAGTGCGCGGCACTGCTCACCCACCACCTCGCCGCGATCGCCGGCGAACCCCTGTTCGCCGTCCGGTCCCGCACGAACGCGCCCGACCACGCCGACCTTCCCGAGCTGCTCGCGCTCGACGCCACCGGCCGGGCCGTCGTGATCGACGTGGTGCAGGTGGTCGACGACGACGCCGTCATCGCGGCCCTGCGGCACGCAGGTGCGGCGTCCCGCATGACGACGACGGACCTGGCCCGCGCCTACCACCCGGACCCCAGCCGGTTCGCGGTCGACTTCGCGGCGTTCCGCGAGCAGGCGGCGTTCGGCACCCAGACCAACCGGCGCGAGGGCGTGCGGCTCGTGCTGCTCTGCTCCGAGGTCGCGGCCGAGGCGGGCGACACCCTGGGCTTCCTGCGCGGACCCGGGCGTCACGTGGACGTGCTTCAGGTCGGCGTCGTGCGGGGCGTCGACGACCGCCGGCTGCTCGACGTGTCGCCGCTGGCCACGCACGAGGGTGCCCGCCGGTCGGTCGAGCCGACCGCGCTGCGGCTCGTCCGCTCGAGCGAGGGCTTCACGGCCAGCGCGCCGTACGAGCCGCGCATCACGCTCGGGACGCCCGGCGGGGGAGCGCGCAAGCCGGTGTCCGGCGAGCTTCGCGCGGTCACGCCGCCGCCCGCGCCGCCGGGACCGCCCGCCCCGACGCCGCTGCGCGCGCCCGAGCCGGCAGCCGAGCAGAAGCCGCGCCCGTCGACCGTGCACGAGGCTCCCACCACCCTGACCCCCGTGGTCGGCCTGCGGTTCGGTGCCGAGCAGGTGGTGCCGCGGGACGACGACGAGGTGGCCGGTCCGCGCCCGTTCGCGCCCGTGCCGGCCCCGGCGCCGCTGCCCGTGTCGTCGAGCTTCCCGACGCTGCCCGCCCCTCCGCAGGCCACCGAGGAGATCGCCCCGGTGCCGCCGGAGCGGCCCGACGGCCACCTGCAGGCCCTGCCCGAGCTGGCGACGCTGGCCAAGAGCCGCCGCGCGATCACGACCCTGGTCTGGGTCCGGGCCCGCCGCGGCCAGCGGCTGGTCGCCATGCTGCGCACGGACGGCCTGCTCGAGCTGCCGTCCGGCGAGCTGTACGCCGAGCCGGACGACGCCGCCTCCGCGGCCGTGAGCGCCGAGAACCCGGTGGACGGCTGGCGCGCGTGGCGGCTGGGCGAGGGCGGTCCCACGCTGGCCGAGGCCACGGGCATCCTGCGGCCCTGAGCCCGCTCAGCCCCACCCGTACGCGGCGGCCCAGCGGTCGATCTCGGCGTAGAAGCGGTTGCGCACCGGCAGGGGCGAGAGCGACAGGTCGTGCAGCCCGTCGCGGATCCGGACCACGGTCACGTGCGTGCCCAGCTGCACTGCCCGGCGCGCCAGCAGCTCGACGTCGAGCACCACGTCGGCGTGCCGCATGTCCTCGCTCCAGCGCGGGCTGATCACGGTCCGGCTGGAGGCCAGCATGAGGATCGGCTGCTCGACGGACAGCCCGCGGGCCACGCGGCCGTGCCCGGTCATGACCGCCTGCAGCCAGCCGGCACGGACGGGGAACGAGGGCGTCGGCCGCCAGCGGGTGTCGTAGGTCCACTCGCCGCCGCTGTCGCTGCTCAGCGTGCGCGCGTAGTAGCCGGGGTCGATGTTGGGCAGCGGCGCCTTCGGCTGGAACCGGGCGATGCGCGCGACGGCCGGCCCGCTGATGTGCCGGAGCACCGACGACCCCTGCAGCTCGAGCCACGGGCTGTTGAGCACGAGTCCGCTGAGCTCGTCGGGGTGCCGGTGTGCCCACAGGGCGGCGATGAGCCCGCCGGTCGAGTGGCCCATGATCATGACCCGCGCGCGGACCCCGAGGTCGCCGCGGATCACGTCCAGGGACGCCTCGATCTCCTCGTCGTACACGTCGAGGTCGTCGGCGTAGCCGGGGGTCTGCCCGGGCCGCAGGCTGCGGCCGTACTTGCGCAGGTCGAGGGCGTAGAACGCGGCGCCCCGGGCGTGCCAGTACTCGGCGAGCCCGGTCTGGAAGAAGTAGTCCGACCAGCCGTGGAGATAGAGGATCGCGCGGGACGGCCGCAGCGGCTCCGGCGTCGGCGGCGCGTAGCGCACGAGGCTCGCGACGACGTCGCCCTCGTCGTCCGGCCGCAGCGCGAGCGTCCGCACGCGGTAGTCGGGGCCGAGGACGTCCTGCGCCCACTCGTCGCTCAACCGCCGCCTCCCGTCCGCCTAGGGCTCGAGCACGATCTTGCCGAACTGGGTCCCGTCCGCCAGCCGCCGCACGGCGTCGCGCGCGTCCGCGAGCGCGAAGGTCGAGTCGACCAGCGGCCGCACGCCCGTCCGGGCGAGGAACGCGAGCAGGTGCTGCAGGTCGTCGCGCGTCCCCATCGTGGTGCCGACGACGCTGATCTCCTGGAAGAAGATCCGCGTGAGCTCCGCCGGCTCCGCGTCCCCGCTGGTGGCCCCGGCGACGACGATCGTGCCGCCCGGCCGGACCGAGCGCACGGAGTGCGACCAGGTGGCCTTGCCGACGCTCTCGAGCACCACGTCGGCGCGCGGCACCCGGGCCCCGCTCTCGACGGCGGCTGCCGCGCCGAGCGACAGCGCCTGCGCCCGGCGCTCCGGCGAGCGGCTGGTGACGAAAATCTCGAGGCCCGCGGCGGCGCCCAGCAGGATCGCCGCCGTGGCCAGCCCGCCGCCCGCGCCCTGCACCAGCACGCGCTGGCCGGGGGTCGCGCCGCCCGAGCGGAAGAGCATCCGGTAGGCGGTGAGCCAGGCGGTCGGCAGGCACGCGGCCTCGACGAACGAGAGCTCCGCCGGCTTGTCCACCAGGTTCCAGGTGGGGACGGCGACCTGCTCGGCCAGCGTGCCGGGGTAGCGCTCCGAGAGCAGGCTGCGCGGCTCGTCGGCCCCCACGCCGTGCCCCGACGGCCCGCCGATGACGCCGTGCACCACGACCTCGCGGCCGTCGGCCGTGACCCCGGCCGCGTCGGTGCCCAGGATCATCGGCAGCTGCTCGGCCCGGATGCCGACGCCGCGCAGGGTCCACACGTCGTGGTGGTTGAGGGCGGCGGCGCGGACGTCGACCACCGACCAGCTCTCGCGCGCCACCGGGGCCGGCTGCTCGCCCACCTCGAGGGCGCTGACGGGGTCGTCGGACGAGAAGCGGGCGGCGTAGGCGGCGATCACGGGCCCAACGTATCGGCCGCCGACCGGTGGTGTGATGCTGGGCGCGTGACCTCCAGCGCCGTCATCACGAACGTCGTCGCCGAGATGGACCGGGTGCGGTCCGGCTGGTCGCCGCACGACGGGCTCGGGGTGTTCCTCGACGTGTACCGCCAGGTCACGGCCCTCGTCGCGACGAAGGTCACCGACCGCACCTTCGCCGACCGCGCCTTCGTCGAGGACCTCGACGTGCGGTTCGCCGGCCTGTTCCTCGACGTGCCTCGCGACCTCGCGGCGCACCGGCCGGTGTCGAAGGCCTGGGAGCCCCTGGTCGAGCGCCGCACCACCCCGGGCCTGCTGCCGATCCAGTTCGCGCTCGCCGGCATGAACGCCCACATCAACCACGACCTCGCGCTGGCCGTCGTCGCCACGTGCCGGGCCCGGCGCTCCACCCCGGAGCACGGGTCGCAGCATGCCGACTTCGAGAAGGTCAACGCGGTGCTGGCCCAGGTGGTCCGACCGATCCGGCAGTCGTTCCTGGACGAGGAGGTGGTGCGCCTCGGGGCCGCCGCGTCCCCGGTGGCGGACCTCGTCTCGAACTTCTCGATCGACCGGGCGCGCGACGCCGCGTGGGTCTCCGCCCTGACGCTCTGGCACGTGCGCGACGTGCCGTTCCTGGCCGCCGCGGCCCGTGACACCCTCGCGCGGACGGTCGGCCTGGTCAGCCGGCAGCTGCTCACCGTCGTCGAGGCTTGAGCTTGCCCCGCGGCAAGGCCCTAGGTTCACGGGCATGGACGACGGGCTGCTCACGGTCGGTCAGCTGGCCCGCCGGGTCGGGCTGACCACCAAGGCGCTGCGCCACTACGACCGCATCGGGCTGCTGGCCCCGGCGCAGGTCGACCCGGTGACCGGCTACCGGCTCTACGGCGCCGACCAGGTCGCCGCCGCGCACCTGGTGCAGGTGCTGCGGTCGGTCGACGTGCCGCTGGACCAGGTGCGCGCCTGCCTGGCCGACGGGTCGGTGGTCCCCGGCGTGCTCGCCCAGCACCGACGTCGCCTCCAGGCCCGGCTGGACCGGGTCCGGGGCCAGATCCACCGCACCGATCACCTTCTCGAGGACGGAGCCCCCATGACGGACACGCAGAGCACGACGAGCACCGACGAGCGGCAGCTCGCCATCGACCTGTTCAACGGGGTCTGGCGGCTGCTCGAGAACGAGGACCGCTCGGTCGAGGACGACGACCGCATGGTGCACATGGCGCACGCGTCGCGGTACCACTGGGGTCAGGTGGGTGCGCCCGAGAACCGGAGCCGCGGCGAGTGGCAGGTGTCGCGGGTGTACTGCGTCCTCGGCCGGGCGGAGCCGGCGCTGCACCACGCCCGCCGCGGGCTGGAGATCTGCCAGGAGCACGGCCTGGTCGACTGGGACCTCGCGTACGCCTACGAGTCGCTGGCCCGCGCGCACGCCGTCGCCGGCGACACGGAGCAGGCGCGCGCGTGGACCGAACAGGCGCTGGCCGCGGCGGACGAGATCGCGGAGGACGACGACCGCGAGCTGCTGCTGTCCGACCTCGAGTCGGTCCCCGGGCAGCCGCGGTTCTGGTGACGGCGGGCCGTCGTCAGAGGATCGGCAGCATGCGTCCCAGGTCGGGCACGGCGTCGGACGTGTAGCGCGGGTGCAGGGCCTCGGCGAGAACGTCGACGTCGTACGGCTGCCGGCCGGCGGCGAGACGCACCCACGTGCGGGCGTCGGCGACCTCCAGGCTCCAGCCGCCGCGCGCGACGACGATCTCCAGCAGCGCGTCGGCCACCAGACGGAGCGCGCCCGGCTCGACGGGGTCCGGCCCCCGCGGGACCGAGCGGGCGAGGTCGTCCGCGTGCACCACCAGCTCGACCACGCGCGACACCGCCATGGTGCTGAGCAGCACGGGGCCGCGGCGCGCCTGCACCACGCGGTCGTCGGGACCCAGCTCGTCGAGCCGCGCGAACGCCGCCTCCGCGCGGGCGTCGACCTCGGCCAGCGGGTCGTGCGCGATCTCGGCGGCGAGGGTGCGGGTGGTCTGCGCGATGTCCGCGGCCCGGTCGGCGTAGGTGCCGACGTACTCGCCGAGGCTCAGCGGCACCGTCCCCTCGGGTACCGGCACGCACACGGCCAGCGCCTCCATCGCGCGGCCGAGGTGCGCGACCAGCTCCGCGACCGTCCAGCCGGCCAGGACCGAGGGGTCGTCGGCGACGTCGGCGTCGACCACGTCCCCGACCCAGCGGCGCAGCAGGTCCCACTGGGCGTGCAGGGCGGTGCGGGCGTCGGCGAGCTCTCCGGAGGGCATGGCGCCCATCGTGCCGTACGGGTTATCGCACGGCGTTCTGCTCGAGGAACTCGCGCACGTACGAGCCCACGAGGTCCTCCTCGATGAGGAAGCCGTCGTGCCCGTAGTCGGAGTGGATCGTGTGCAGCGACGCGCCGGGGATGCCCGCGGCGATGCGCTCGGACTGCGCCGGCGGGAACAGCCGGTCGGAGTCGACGGCGATGACCAGCGCCCGCGCCGTGATCGCCCCGAGCGCCTCCGCCACGCCCCCGCGGTCGCGGCCCAGGTCGTGCGTGATCATCGTGCGCGTGAGGATCACGTAGGTGTTGGCGTCGAACCGCCGCGCCAGCTTGTCGCCGTGGTGGTCGAGGTACGACTGCACGGCGAACCGCCCGCCCTCCAGCGGCTCCTCGCCACCCTGCGGGATGCGGCCGAACCGCGTGTCCAGCTCGAGCGGGCTGCGGTACGTCTGGTGCGCGATCTGCCGCGCCAGGCCCAGGCCGACGTGCGGCCCCTCGCCGGCGGGTGCGTCGTAGTAGTCGCCGTCCCGGTAGTGCGGGTCGGCGCGGACGGCCGCCAGCTGGGTGTGGAAGCCGGCGATCTGGTCGCCCGAGGTCTGCGCGGCGGTCGCGATCGCGGCGATCGCCTCGACCCGCTCGGGCGCGCTCGCGGCCCACTCGAGGACGCGCAGGCCGCCCAGCGAGGCGCCGATGACCAGCGACCACGAGTCGATGCCGAGCAGGTCGGCCAGCCGGATCTCCGCCGCGACCTGGTCGCGGACGGTCAGCAGCGGGAAGCGGCTGCCCCAGGGGCGTCCGTCCGGGCCGGCGCTCGACGGGCCCGTCGAGCCCTGGCAGCCGCCGAGGACGTTGGGCGCGACGACGAACCAGCGGTCGGTGTCGATGGGCGCGCCCGGGCCCACCATCGACTGCCACCACCCGGCGGTCGGGTGGCCCTCGCCCGCCGCCCCCGTGACGTGCGAGTCGCCGGTCAGGGCGTGCAGGACGAGGACCGCGTTGGTGCCGTCCTCGTTGAGCTCGCCCCACGTCTCGTACGCCAGCCGCACGGCCGGCAGGCGCCCGCCGGACTCGAGCTTGAGCGGCCCGAGGTCGGCGAACTGCCGACGCCCCACCGGGTCGCCGTCGCGCCAGGCCGCGCTCGCGGGCACCGGCGGGCGGCCGGTCTCGGGCGCGCGGGTCGCCAGCGTGCGCGGGCGGGCGGGGGACAGGGTCAGGTCGGGCACGTGCTTCCCTTCGCGGTGCGCCGCCGGGCCGTCGGAACCCGTGGTGGGCTCCGACGGCGTCGGCGGCGTCGTGCTCATGCGCGGTCAGGCACCCTTCGCGGCGCGGAAGCCGGCGTCGAGGTCGGCCAGGATGTCGTCGATGTGCTCGATGCCGACCGCCAGCCGGACCAGGCCGGGGGTGACGCCGGACAGCGCCTGCTCCTCGGGGGTCAGCTGGCTGTGCGTGGTCGACGCCGGGTGGATGACGAGCGAGCGGACGTCGCCGATGTTGGCCACGTTCGAGTGCAGCTCGAGCGCGGAGACGAACGCCTGACCGGCCTCCGTGCCGCCCTCGAGCTCGAATGCCAGCACCGCGCCCGCGCCGCGCGGCGCGTACTTGAGCTGCGCGGCGTGCCACGGGCTGGACTCCAGCCCGGCGTAGTGGACCTTGAGCACGTCGTCGCGCGCCTCGAGCCACGCGGCCACCTTCGCGGCGTTCTCGACGTGCCGCTCGACCCGCAGCGAGAGCGTCTCGATGCCCTGCGCGATGAGGAACGCGTTGAACGGCGAGATGGCCGGGCCGATGTCGCGCAGCAGCTGCACGCGCGCCTTGAGGATGAAGGAGAGGTTGACGCCGAAGATCCCGCCGACGCCCAGGTCCCGCGCGAACACGAGGCCGTTGTAGGACGGGTCGGGCGTGTTGTAGTTCGGGAACCGCTCCGGGTGCTGCGCGAAGTCGAACGAGCCGCCGTCGACGATGACGCCGCCGATCGCCGAGCCGTGCCCGCCCAGGTACTTGGTCGCCGAGTGCACGACGATGTCGGCGCCCCACTGCAGCGGGTTGATCAGGTACGGCGTGGCCACCGTGTTGTCGACGATGAGCGGCACGCCGGACTCGTGCGCGACGCCGGCCACGAGCTCGATGTCGAGGATGTCGGACTTGGGGTTGGGGATCGTCTCCGCGAAGAACAGCTTGGTGTTCGGGCGGACCGCGTCCTTCCACGCCTGCGCGTCGTGCGGGTCGGTGACGAACGTCGTCTCGATGCCGAGCTTGGGCAGCGTGTAGTGGAGCAGGTTGTACGTGCCGCCGTACAGCGACGGGCTGGCGACGATGTGGTCGCCCGCCTCGGCGATGTTGAGGATCGCGAGCGTCTCGGCCGCCTGGCCCGACGCCACGAGCAGCGCGCCGACGCCGCCCTCGAGGCTGGCGATGCGGTTCTCGACGACCTCCTGCGTGGGGTTGCCGATGCGCGTGTAGATCGGGCCCAGCTCGGCGAGCGCGAAGCGCTTGGCGGCCGTCGCGGCGTCCGGGAAGACGAACGACGTCGTCTGGTAGATCGGCAGCGCGCGGGCGCCCGTGGTCGGGTCGGGCTCCTGGCCGGCGTGGATCTGGCGGGTCTCGAAGTTCCAGCTCTCGTTGCTCACGGTCTCGTTCTCCTCGGAAGGTCTCTGCAGGGGGATTCCGCGGAGGGGCCTCGGGCAGCCGACGTCCGTCCCGCGGAGGGGGAGGGGAGTGGCGCACGGGTCGAGCCGTGGCTCGGGCGGGTGTCAGGTCCGTCCGGAGAGGACGGCGACCTGCCCGCGGGCACAGCCGAGCGTGCGCTGGGTCAGCGACACATTCGGCGGGACATGGGGCGAGACTAGGGCGCCGTGTCCGGGGGATGGAACAGGCGTCTCACGGTTCGGACGGTCGCGGTCTCGTCCTCGTCCTCGGTCGCGCGCGTGCCGATGCTCCCTGGGGTCGCCGCGCGACCTCGGACGTGGCGAACGGGTGATTCGTCGCCGATCGTGTCGGGTTCGTCCCAAACCACACGCGTGTGACTCGTGGGACTGGTGTGACAGATGTTCTCTTCTGAGGTTTCCGCAGGTAGCGTCCTTCGAGGACGGCCGCCCGGAGGCCGTGCGTCGACGTCGGGGAGGACGTACAGGTGAGCTGGAGCGGGACCACGCGCAGGGCCTCTCGGGGCCTGGTCGCCGGCGCGCTCGTCGCCACCCTGCTGGCCGCGGGTGCGTCGAGCGCCCTGGCCGACCCGACGCCGCCGTCCCAGCAGGACGTCGACCAGGCCAAGGGCGCGGTCAAGAGCGCCGAGCGCTCGGTCGCGTCGATGGAGGTGCGCCTCGCCCAGCTGAGCGCGCAGACCGACGCCGCCGACCTCAAGGTCGCGCAGGCCGGCGAGGCCTACACGCAGGCCCTGTCGGACGCGGACGCCGCCCAGCAGGCCTGGGACGACTCGGTCGCCCGCTCGAAGGCCGCCGACGCGCTGGCCGAGGACGCCCGCCGCCAGCTGGTCGCCATCGCGCGTGAGGTCGCGCGCTCGGGCGGCTCCAACGACCTGCTGCAGGCCATGCTCTCGGCCGACGGGTTCCAGGACGTCGCCCGTCGCACCACCGCGCTGGACCAGATCACCGGCAAGGCCGACCGCGCGGTCCAGCAGTACCGCGCGACGCAGCTCGTCGCCACCACGCTGGCCACCCGCGCCGCCGACGCCGCCGACGAGGCCAAGGCCGCCAAGGCAGCGGCCGCCGACGCGCTCGCCGCCGCCGAGAAGGCCCAGTCCGACGCGGTCGCCGCGCAGGCCTCCGCCGCCGCCGAGCGCGACAGCCTGATCACGTCGCTCGCCGCCGCCCGCCAGACCAGCGCCGCCGTCGAGCGCGAGCGCCAGGACTTCCTCGACCAGCAGCGCCGCGACCGCGAGGAGGCGGCCGCCAGGACCGCCGCCCTGCGCCCGCCCGCCGTCGTGGTCTCCACCCCGCCGGCGACGACGAGGCCCCCCGCCTCGGGCGGCACCACCGCGCCGCCGACGACCACCACCCCGCCGGCGACCACGACGCCGCCCGTCACGACCCCGCCGGTCACGACGACGCCCCCGGTGGTCACCACCCCGCCGCCCGCCACCCCCACGCCTCCCCCGGCCACCACCCCCGCGCCCCCCAAGTACGGCCTCGGCACCGGCACCTCGCGCGGGTCGGCAGCCGGCGGCGCCGCCGCCCTGGCCTGGGCGCAGACCAAGATCGGCCTGCCGTACATCTGGGGCGGCGTCGGCCCGGCCGGCTACGACTGCTCCGGCCTGACGATGACGGCGTGGCGCACCGCCGGGGTCAACCTCGCGCGCACCACCCGCGACCAGTACAAGCAGGTGCTCAAGATCAGCTACAACGAGCTGCGCCCGGGCGACCTGGTCTTCTGGTCCACCGACCCGAACAACGCCGACGCGATCTACCACGTGGCCATCTGGGCGGGGAACGGCCAGATCATGGAGGCGTCCAAGCCGGGCGACCCCCTGCGAGTCACCTCGATGCGCTGGGGCAGCACGATGCCCTACGCGGGCCGCCCGTAACCCGACCCGCCTGCGCGGCCCCGCCCGCCAGGCGCGGCCCCTCGACCGGCTGCACAGCCGTGCCTCGCTGCGTCCGCAGATTCGGTCGCCGGAGCGCATGAATCTGCGGACGTCCTCACCGTGGGCCGCTGACGTCCGCACTTCCGGTCGCGGGAGCGCACGAATCTGCGGACGTCCTCACCGTTGGCCACCGACGTCCGCAGTTCCGGTCGCGGGGGCGCTCGAGTGTGCGGACGTCGCCGGTGCCGGAGTCAGGCGTGGGGGGTCCAGCCCCGGTTGCGGAGCGCGCGCTCGACGGCGTCGAGATGGCGACCCGGATCGAGCCGGAGACCCAGGCTCGGCACGCGCAGCACGATCTCGCCACTCAGCGCGATCTCGTTGTGCCGGAGGCTGTCGTCGATCCAGCGATCGGGCTGGAGATGGCCCACACCGTCGACCTCGACCACCACGCGCCAGCGTCGCCATCGGACGTCGAGGTACGCGCGCCCCCCGGGACGGGAGACCACGACCTGGCGATCGGGCTCGGGCAGGCCGCGGCGGCGGCACAGCGCGGAGAAGTCGAGCTCGTTCAGCGATCGGACGCCGTCGGTCACGTCCAGGAGCACCGTGCGGAGGAACGCTCGGCGCTTGTCCCGTTGCACCCGATCGAGGACCTCGGCGACAGCGGTGGCGCTCGTCAGCCTCTGCTGCACAGCGGCGACGAGGAGGAGGGCCGCTTCCCGGTCCGTGCGCGCCCACAGGGCTGCCTGGGCGGTGGCGACGTCCGGCCTCGTACGGGGGATGCCGGTCCCGACGACGTCTTCGTCGCGCCACCGTCGCGTCTCGTGCAGGCGGACGTCGGACGTCGTCGACACCGGATGCGACGACTTGGGTGCGCAGACGTGGACCAGGCCGTCACCGGCGATTCCCTCGAGCCCCGCGACGTGCAGGGAGGTGACCCCACCGAGCGCAGCGCGCGGCGCGGACCCACGGGCCGCCTGCGGCGCGCACTCGAGCACCGCGAGCCAGAGGTCCGGTCGATCGTCGCGCCCGCACGGCCGGACGACGAGGCTGCGCCTCCCCGCGGGCAACCAGCGCTCCGCCGAGACCTCCGCACGCAGCTGCGAGGGCGTCAGTCCAAGCGCGAGGGCCTGCGACCGGGCGACCAGGCCGGCCTGGCGCGCGGCGAGCTCCCGCACCGCGGATCGGCGGAGGGCTCGGTCGGGTGTGGGTGGCACCGAGCGAGCGTGCGTCTCACCGGCGCGACATGGGCCCCGCGACGACCGTTCGGTGGAGGAGCCGTCGTGTCAGCCACCCTGTGGACGTCTCGAGCTGAGGGTGAGACGTCCGCACATCAGAGCGCCGGAGCGACCGAATGTGCGGACGCGAGGCCCTCATGAGCGCAACGTCCGCACGATCGGTTGCCGGGGCGACCGAATGTGCGGACGTTGCGGGAAACCGGGCTCAGTGGGCGTAGTAGTTGGTGTCGATCGCGCGCTGGCGGCTGCGCTCGATCTCCGCCTCGGCCTCGGAGCGGCCCGTCCAGTGGGCGCCCTCCACCGACTTGCCGGGCTCGAGGTCCTTGTAGACCTCGAAGAAGTGCTGGATCTCGAGGCGGTGGAAGTCGGACACGTCGTCGATGTCCTGGCGCCAGGCGGCGCGCTGGTCGCCGGTCGGGACGCAGAGCACCTTGTCGTCGCCGCCGGCCTCGTCGCGCATGCGGAACATGCCCAGCGCCCGGCAGCGGATGAGGCAGCCGGGGAACGTCGGCTCCTCGAGCAGCACCAGCGCGTCCAGCGGGTCGCCGTCCTCACCGAGGGTGCCCTCGATGAAGCCGTAGTCGTCGGGGTACCGCGTCGAGGTGAACAGCATGCGGTCGAGACGGATACGCCCCGTCGCGTGGTCCACCTCGTACTTGTTGCGCTGGCCCTTCGGGATCTCGATCGTGACGTCGAACTCCACAGCTCTCCTCCGGCCCACGTCCGCGCCCCGCGAATGGACCGGCGGTCGCGCGACACTCGTCGTCGTGCGGCGCGCCGGGATGTCAGGGGCGCCCTTGTCTCGGACAGTAGTCTGACGCACCGCGGGACGCGGCGTCCCACCGAGGATCGAGCGGGGCAGGGTGACGATGACCACAGCGGCGAGGGTCGTCGGCACCGGCCTGCTCGTGGTCGTGCTGGCCGGCGCCGCGTACGTGACGGCGGACGCGTACGACGTGGTGCCGGGCATGGTGACGCTCCAGGAGCCGCCCCCGGACCCGCTGTCGTTCCCCACGGCGCCGGGCGCGGTCGAGCCCACGACGACGGTCCCGGCGCTGACGGACCTCGACCCGCAGGCGCCCGTGCCGGCCGACGCGAAGGTCCAGGCGCTCGTCGACGGCCTGGTGAAGGACCCGCGCATGGGCACGAGCGTCGGGGTGGTCGTCGCGGACCAGCTCACGGGCGACGTGCTGGCCGGCCACCTGCCGGAGGACGGCCGGACGCCGGCGTCGACGGCCAAGCTGGTCACCGCGATCGCGTCGCTCGACACGCTGGGCCCCGACGTCACGTTGCCGACGAGCGTCGTGCGCGGCCCGGGCAGCAGCATCGTGCTGGTCGGCGGCGGGGACATGATGCTCGCCGCGGGGGCCGGCGACCCCGACGCGGTCGAGGGCCACGCCGGCCTGGGCGACCTGGCGACGCAGGTGGCCAAGGCCCTGCAGCTCGAGGGCGTCACCACGGTGAGCCTGGGGTTCGACGACTCGCTGTTCGCCAGTCCGACGCTGAGCCCCACCTGGAACCCGGCGGACATCGCGGCGGGGTTCGTCGCGCCGGTCACCGCGCTCGCGGTCGACACCGCCAAGATCAGCCCCGGCGAGTACCCGCCGCGCTACCCGGACCCGTCGCTCGCGGCCGCCAAGACGTTCGCGCAGCGCCTGACCGAGGCCGGGATCACGGTCGACGGCACGCCGAGCCGCACGGGGAAGCCGGAGGGCGGCCGCGAGATCGGCGTGGTGCAGTCCGCGCCGCTCGACGGGATCGTGCACCACTTCCTCGACACCTCCGACAACACGATCACCGAGGTGGTCAGCCGGCTCGTCGCGATCCACGAGGGGCTGCCGCCCAGCTTCGAGGGCGGCGCGACGGCCGTGCTGCACGCGGTGGCGGTGGCGGGCATCGACACGCACGGCGCGCACCTGGTGGACGCGTCGGGCCTCGGCGCCGGCTCGGTGCTGCCGCCCGACCTGCTGCTGGGCCTGCTGCGCCTGGCCACGGACCCGGCGCACGGGGTGCTGCGCGACGTCGCCACCGGTATGCCGATCGGGGGCCTGACGGGCACGCTGAGCGACCGGTACACGCAGTCGAGCGCCCGCGGGCTGGTGCGCGCGAAGACCGGCAGCCTGCCGCACGTCACCGCGCTGGCCGGGACGGTGCTGGACGCCGACGCCCGGCAGCTCGTGTTCGTCGTGCTGGCGGACGCGACGCCCGACGGGGGCCAGTGGGGGCCGCGCGCGGCGATCGACGCGTTCGTCACGACGCTGTCCGGGTGCGGCTGCGGTTAGTTTGACCGGGTGGACACCCCCGAAGGACCGGTCGACTGGGAGCTCGCCGCCCGCATCGCGGGTCGGCTGGCCCCGCCCGGCCCCACCGCCGACCGCGCCGAGCTGACCGCCCTCGTCGACGAGCTGCGCGACGCCGCCGGGCGCGCCGCGGTGCACGCGTCGGCCATCACGGGGCTGACCGCCGCCGACGGCACGCCGCCGGAGCAGGTCTCGCGGGTGGTCGTGGTCGACCGGGCGCGCTGGGCGCAGGCCAACGCCGGGGTGTTCGCGGCGATGACCGGGCCGCTGGCGACGACGTCGTCGAGCCCCGCGTCCCGGGCCGCCGCGGCGACGCAGGTGGGTGGCGTGCTGGCGCTCCTGTCCGGCAAGGTGCTCGGCCAGTTCGACCCGTTCACGGCGGAGGACGGTCGGGGCCGACTCCTGCTCGTCGCGCCCAACGTGCTGCACCACGAGCGCCGGCTCAAGGTCGACCCGTCGGACTTCCGCCTCTGGGTGGCGCTGCACGAGCAGACGCACGCGCTGCAGTTCGCCGCGGCACCCTGGCTGTCGGCGCACCTGCGCAGCCGCTCGGCCGAGCTGCTGACGGACCTCGTCGCGGACCGGTCGCTGGTCCCGCGCGTGGGCGAGCTCGTGCAGGCCGTCGCGCGTGCGGTGGCGGGGGGTGCCGACGACGGCGTCGGCGTGCTCGACCTGCTCTCCGCGCGGCAGCGCGCGGTGTTCGAGGAGGTCGGGGCCGTGATGGCGCTGCTCGAGGGGCACGCCGACGTGGCGATGGACGAGGTGGGGCCGCGGGTGGTGCCGAGCGTCCGCACGATCCGCAAGGCGTTCGAGGCGCGGCGCGACGAGGCGGCCAAGGCCCGCGGCCTGGACCGCGTGCTGCGCCGGCTGCTGGGCCTGGACACCAAGCTCGCCCAGTACCGCGACGGAGCGGCGTTCGTGCGGGCCGTCCGCGCCGACGTCGGCCTGGACGGGTTCAACGCGGTCTGGGCGTCGGCGGACCGGCTGCCGCTGCCGCAGGAGATCGCCGACCCGCGGGCGTGGGTGCGCCGGGTGCACGGGTGATCCGGCGGCCCCGGTGAGCGGTCCCGCCCCCGCGGTCGCGGCGGTGCGCTCGGCGGTCGCGGCCGCCGTCACCGACCTGCCGGC
This sequence comes from Cellulomonas sp. ICMP 17802, assembly GCF_041295535.1. NCBI lineage: Bacteria > Bacillati > Actinomycetota > Actinomycetes > Micrococcales > Cellulomonadaceae > Cellulomonas > Cellulomonas sp. ICMP 17802. Next base: position 531,290 of record NZ_JBGFQZ010000001.1, read on the forward strand.
AGGCTCGCTCGTCCTCGTCGCGTGCTCGGGCGGGCCGGACTCGCTCGCGCTCGCGGCGGGCGCGGCGTTCGTCGCGCAGCGGTCCGCCCGCCGGGGTGCGGGGTGGCGGGCCGCGGCGGTCGTCGTGGACCACGGTCTGCAGCCCGGCTCGGCGCGGGTGGCCGACGACGCCGCCGCGGCCTGCCGGTCACTCGGCCTGGACGCCGAGGTGGTCCGCGTCGTGGTCGACGGCCGTGGCGAGGCCGCCGCGCGCACGGCCCGGTACGCCGCGCTCGGGCGGGTGGCCGACGAGCGCGGGGCCGCCGCCGTGCTGCTGGGCCACACGCTCGACGACCAGGCCGAGACCGTGCTGCTCGGCCTGGCACGGGGGTCGGGCGCGCGGGCGCTGGCGGGCATGCCGGCCGTGCGCGGACCGTTCCGCCGGCCGCTGCTGGGCCTGCGCCGAGCCGACACGGTCGGCGCGTGCGCGGCGCTCGGGCTCACCCCGTGGCAGGACCCGACCAACGAGGCCGGTCATGCGGACGCGGCGCTGCGCAGCCGGGTGCGCGGCGAGGCCCTGCCGACGCTCGAGCGCGTGCTCGGTCCGGGCGTGGCCGAGGCGCTCGCCCGCACGGCGGCCCAGCTGCGCGAGGACGCCGACCTGCTGGACGCGCTCGCGGCCGAGCTGCTCGACGCCGCGCAGACGGACGGGGGGCTCGACGTCGCCGTCCTCGCGCAGGCCCCCGCGGCCCTGCGGACGCGCGCCCTAAGGGCCGCCGCGATCGCCGCCGGCAGCCCCGCGGGAGCCCTGCACCGCAGCCACGTCCTGGCGGTCGACGCGCTGGTCACGGACTGGCACGGGCAGGGTGCCGTCGCCCTCCCCGGCGCGGTCGCGGCCCACCGGGCGTGTGGCAGGCTTGCCCTGGGCCCGGCCCCCGCGTCGTAGCGGGAGCCCGCCGGGCGAATCAGGTGGATCAAGAGGAGCGACTTCGGTGGACCCTGCGGACATGGGCGGCGACCTCGAGCGGGTGCTCCTCAGCGAGGACCAGCTGCACCAGCGGCTCGACGAGATCGCGGCGCAGATCGACGCCGACTACGAGGGCAAGGACCTGCTGCTGGTGGGCGTGCTCAAGGGCGCGGTCATGGTGATGGCGGACCTGGCCCGGCGCCTGCACCACTCAGTGCAGATGGACTGGATGGCGGTCTCGTCGTACGGCTCGGGCACCAAGTCGTCGGGCGTCGTGCGCATCCTCAAGGACCTCGACGCGGACCTCACGGGCCGCCACGTGCTCATCGTCGAGGACATCATCGACTCGGGCCTGACGCTGTCCTGGCTGCTGTCGAACCTGCGCTCGCGCGGGCCGGCCACGGTCGAGATCGCGACCATGCTGCGCAAGCCCGAGGCCTCCAAGGTCGACGTCGACGTGCGGTACGTGGGCTTCGACATCCCGAACGAGTTCGTCGTCGGCTACGGCCTGGACTACGCGGAGAAGTACCGGAACCTGCCGTTCGTCGGCACCCTCGCGCCGCACGTCTACGGGGCCTGAGAACGAGTGCGCCCTCGGTGAACACGGACCGGTTCCCCCAGGAACTCCGTGTAACTTCGAGGCCACCTGTCCCGCGAGCGGAGGTTGAGGGGTTCTGCCCCGATCGCCCATGAACGTCAAGCGACTAGCCCGAGGCCCCATCCTGTGGGTCGTCATCGCCGTGATCCTGCTGTACATCGGCGCCTCCACGCTCGCCCAGCCGCGCATCAGCAAGATCGACACGTCCGACGGCATCTCGCTGCTCGCGGACGGCAAGGTCGAGCAGGCCAAGATCACCGAGGGCGTGCAGCGGGTCGACCTGACGCTCAAGGACGACTTCACCAAGGACGACAAGAACCTGGGCAAGCTGGTCCAGTTCAACTACGTCGTCCCGCAGGGCGAGTCGGTGGTCACCGCGATCGCGGACGCGGACCTGTCCAAGGGCTACACGTCGATCGTCCCGCAGACGTCGTGGTGGAGCAGCCTGCTCGGGCTGGTCCTGCCGTTCGTCATCATCCTGGGCATCTTCTGGTTCCTCATGTCCAACATGCAGGGCGGCGGCTCGCGCGTGATGAGCTTCGGCAAGTCGCGCGCCAAGCTGGTGAACAAGGAGTCCCCGCAGGTCACGTTCTCGGACGTCGCGGGTGTCGACGAGGCGGTCGAGGAGCTCCAGGAGATCAAGGAGTTCCTCGCGGAGCCGGCCAAGTTCCAGGCCGTCGGCGCCAAGATCCCCAAGGGCGTGCTGCTGTACGGCCCGCCCGGCACCGGCAAGACCCTGCTGGCCCGCGCGGTCGCCGGCGAGGCGGGCGTGCCGTTCTACTCGATCTCCGGCTCGGACTTCGTCGAGATGTTCGTCGGCGTCGGCGCCAGCCGCGTCCGTGACCTGTTCAACCAGGCCAAGGAGAACGCCCCGGCGATCATCTTCATCGACGAGATCGACGCCGTCGGCCGCCACCGCGGCGCCGGCATGGGCGGCGGGCACGACGAGCGCGAGCAGACCCTCAACCAGATGCTGGTCGAGATGGACGGCTTCGACGTCAACGCCAACGTCATCCTCATCGCGGCGACCAACCGCCCCGACATCCTCGACCCCGCGCTCCTGCGCCCGGGCCGCTTCGACCGGCAGGTCGCCGTCGACCCGCCCGACCTCAAGGGCCGCGAGCGGATCCTGCAGGTGCACTCGCAGGGCAAGCCCATGGCGCCGCACGTCGACCTCAACGTGGTCGCGCGCCGCACGCCCGGGTTCACGGGTGCGGACCTGGCGAACGTGCTGAACGAGGCCGCGCTGCTGACCGCGCGGACCGGCCAGGCGACCATCACGGACCACACGCTGGACGAGGCGATCGACCGCGTCATCGCGGGGCCGCAGAAGCGCACGCGGATCATGAACTCCAAGGAGATCAAGATCACCGCGTACCACGAGGGCGGTCACGCCCTGGTCGCGGCGGCGCTGCGGTACACCGACCCCGTCACCAAGGTGACGATCCTGCCGCGCGGTCGGGCGCTCGGGTACACGATGGTCATGCCGACCGAGGACAAGTACTCGACCACCCGCAACGAGCTGCTGGACACCCTGTCGTACGCCATGGGCGGCCGCGTCGCCGAGGAGCTCGTGTTCCACGACCCGACGACGGGTGCCAGCAACGACATCGAGAAGGCGACCTCGACGGCCCGCAAGATGGTCACGCAGTTCGGCATGAGCGCGCGGCTCGGCGCGATCCAGCTCGGCCAGGCCTCGGGCGAGGTCTTCATGGGCCGCGACATGGGCCACGGGCGGGACTACTCCGAGGACATCGCGGCGTCGATCGACCTCGAGGTGCGTTCGCTCATCGAGCGCGCGCACGACGAGGCGTGGGAGATCCTGGTCGAGTACCGCGACGTGCTCGACGCGCTGGTGCTCGAGCTGCTCGAGAAGGAGACGCTCAACCAGGAGCAGCTCGCCACGATCTTCGCGCCGATCACCAAGCGGCCGCCGCGCCAGGTCTGGCTGTCCAGCGACCAGCGCGCCGTCTCGGACCGCCCGCCCGTCATGACCCCCGCGGAGAAGGCGGCGCTGAACGGCCACCCGATCATCCCCGAGGACGAGGCGGCGGAGGCCTTCGGTCACCCGAAGGAGCAGATCGTCGAGGTCCCGCCGTCGCAGACCCCGGACGTGTGAGCATGACGGACGGGATCGCGCCGGTGAGCTTCCACGGCACCGCCATCGGCGAGTACGACCAGGACCGGGTCGAGGCGGCCATCCGCGAGCTGCTGATCGCGGTCGGCGAGGACCCGGACCGCGAGGGCCTGCGCGAGACGCCCGCCCGTGTGGCGCGGTCGTACCGCGAGATCTTCGCAGGCCTGTACCAGGAGCCCGCCGACGTCCTGACGACCACCTTCGACATCGGTCACGAGGAGATGGTCCTGGTCAAGGACATCGAGGTGTACTCCACCTGCGAGCACCACCTCGTGCCGTTCCACGGGGTCGCGCACGTCGGGTACATCCCCGGGGTCGACGGCCGCATCACGGGCCTGAGCAAGCTGGCGCGCCTGGTCGACGTGTACGCGCGCCGCCCGCAGGTGCAGGAGCGGCTCACGTCGCAGATCGCCGACGCCCTGGTCACGGAGCTGGAGCCGCGCGGCGTGCTGGTCGTGGTCGAGTGCGAGCACCTGTGCATGTCGATGCGCGGCGTCCGCAAGCCGGGGTCGCGCACGGTGACCTCCGCGGTGCGCGGGCAGATGCGCGACGTGGCCACCCGGGCCGAGGCGATGAGCCTCGTGCTCGGTCGCTGACTGCACCGGCCGCACACCCTAGGCTCGCACCGTGACAGGCCCCTCCGCCCGCCCGGCACCGCTGCCGGCGCGGCTGCACCACCCCCGACGCACGCTCGTCATGGGCGTGGTGAACGTGACCCCCGACTCGTTCTCCGACGGCGGCCGCTGGTTCACGCCCGGCGCGGCGGTGGCCCACGGGCTCGCGCTGCTCGACCAGGGGGCGGACCTGCTGGACGTCGGCGGGGAGTCGACGCGACCGGGCGCGCGGCGGGTCGCGGTCGACGACGAGCTGGCCCGGGTGCTGCCGGTGATCGAGGAGCTGGTGGACCGCGGGGCGACCGTCAGCGTCGACACCACGCGCGCCGTGGTGGCCCGGGCGGCGGTCGGCCGCGGCGCCGCGATCATCAACGACGTCTCGGGCGGCCTGGCCGACGACGCGATGTACGGGGTCGTCGCCGAGACGGGCGTGGTGTACGTGGCCATGCACTGGCGCGGCCACGCGGACGTCATGGACGAGCAGGACGACTACGACGATGTCGTGGCGGACGTGCGGCGCGAGCTCGCCGCCCGCGTGGCAGCGCTGCGCGCCGCGGGCGTCCGCGACGAGCAGGTGGTGCTCGACCCGGGCCTGGGCTTCGCCAAGTCGGGCGCCAGCAACTGGCCGCTGCTCGCGCGCCTGCCCGAGCTGGTCGCCGACGGCTTCCCCGTGCTGGTCGGCGCCAGCCGCAAGCGCTTCCTCGGGCACCTGCTGGCCGGCCCCGACGGGGAGCCCGCGCCGCCGCTCGCGCGCGACCGCGCCACGGCCGCCGTGACGGCGCTGGCCGCCGCCGCTGGGGCCTGGTGCGTGCGGGTGCACGAGGTGGCGGGCTCGGCCGACGCCGTGCGGGTGGCCGCGGCGTGGCAGGGTGCGCACCAGCAGGTCACGGGGACCGGGGAACCGTCCGGCGACGAGGACGAGCTGGCCGTGGACGAGGACGCGAGAACCGGAGGGAGCACGCGGTGACCACGAACGACGAGAGCCGGCAGGACGCGCTGGACGCTGGTGGCCGCCGGCTCGACCAGATCCGGCTGACGGGCATCACGGCCATGGGCTACCACGGCGTGTTCGAGCACGAGCGCCGCGAGGGCCAGACCTTCGTCGCCGACGTCGTGGTCCACCTGGACACCCGCCGCGCGGCAGCCCGCGACGACCTGGCGCACACCCTGAACTACGGCGAGCTGGCCGAGCAGGTGGCGGCGGTGCTCTCGGGCGAGCCGGTCGACCTCATCGAGACCGTGGCCGAGCGCATCGCGGCGACGGTCCTGGCGTCGGGCATCGTGCAGGCCGTCGACGTCGCCGTGCACAAGCCGAACGCGCCCATCCAGGTGCCGTTCGGCGACGTGGTGGTCGCCATCCACCGCGACCGGTCCAAGCTGCCCGCCGCGGAGCCGTACCTCCCGCGCCCCGTCGCCGAGCCGGTCTCGCGGCCGGTGCCCACCGCGACCGCGACGTTCCCGGTGACGCCGGCGCCCGGCGGCCCGGTGGTCGCCGCCGCCACGCCCGCGGCCGGCCCGTGGTCGGATGCGGTCGCGCCCGCGCCGGGCGCGCTGTCGGTGGACGGGCCGGACGCCCCGTCCACGGAGCTCGCCCCCCTGGCGCCCGAGCAGGCCGTCGTGCAGGGCGAGGTGGTCGCCGACGTCCTGGACCAGGTGCCGGGCGGACCGGTCCCGGTCGTCCTCGCGCTCGGCGCCAACCTGGGCCCCGCGCAGGAGACGCTCCGGCAGGCCGTGACCGACCTGGCAGGCACCCCGGGCATCGAGGTGCAGGAGGTCTCGCCGCTGGCGCGGACAGCGGCGGTCGGCGGTCCGGAGCAGTCCGACTACCTCAACGCCGTCGTGCTGGCGACCACCACGCTCGCGGCGCGCGAGCTGCTGCACGCCACGCAGGCGATCGAGCAGGCGCACGGCCGCGAGCGCCAGGAGCACTGGGGCCCGCGGACCCTCGACATCGACATCGTGCTCTACGGGTCGGTCCTCGCCGTGACCGACGACCTCGAGCTGCCGCACCCACGTGCCCACGAGCGCGCGTTCGTGCTGCAGCCGTGGGCGCAGCTGGACCCGCACGCGGTGCTGCCGGGTCTGGGCGGGGGACCGGTGGGAGCGCTGGCGGCGACGGCGCCCGACCGCGAGGGCGTCCGCTGGCTCGCGCTCGACTGGCTCACCGCCCCGATCTCCGCGCTCGGCAACGAGACTGGCGCCGTGCCCGCCGGCGGACCCGGCCCGGAGGCCCTGGACACGTGATGCACCGCACCCGCTGGCAGACCCTGCTGCTGGTCGCCGCCGCCGCAGCCGCCGTCACGTGGATCGTGCTGCGCGCCGTCGTGAACCGGGGCGGCATGCTGCCGTCCGTCTCCTGGCTCGTCGTCGTGGTCGAGCTGCTCATCGCCGGCGTCGTGTTCTCCATGGGCTGGGCGGTGCGGCAGTTCCTGCGCGGCAAGCGGCCCACGCTCGACCCCATCCGGGCGGCCCGCACGGCGGTGCTCGCCAAGGCGTCCTGCTACACGGGCGCCCTGCTGACGGGGTGGTACGGCGGGCAGGTGCTCGCGCTGGTCAGCGACCTGAGCGTGCCGGGCAGCGGCGGCCGCGCCGCGGCCGCCGGGGTCGCCGCGGGCGGCGCGGTGGTGCTCGCGGTGGTCGGCCTGGTGGTGGAGTGGTTCTGCCGCGTCCCGCCCCCCGAGGAGGGCGCGGAGGCCGCGCGGGAGCACCCCGCGACCGATCCCAGCGCCACCTGATCCGGTGGGAGGATGACCGCATGACCTCCGACGCCGTCCCCGGCACGCGCGAGCCGTTCGACCCCGCCGACGTCACCTGGACCCCGGTGTCGCGGCGGCTGGTGGGCGCCCGGCTGACCGTCACCGCGATCGTGCTGTCGCCGGTGCTGGTGGCCCTCGTCCTGCTCGCGGTGCTCGTCGGCGACGCGTGGCTGTGGGTGTTCCCCGGGGCGGTCGCGCTGCTCGCGCTGTGGATCGCGTGGCTGGTGCCGCGCCAGGTGGGGGCCATGGCCTACGCCGAGCGCGCGGACGACCTGCTGGTGCGGCGCGGCATCATGTTCCGCTCGCTCGTGGTCGTGCCCTACGGCCGCATGCAGTACGTCGACGTCAACGCGGGCCCGCTCGCCCGCCGGTTCCAGATCGCCTCCGTGCAGCTGCACACGGCGTCCCCGGCCACGAGCGCCTCGATCGACGGCCTTCCGCCCCACGAGGCCGCGCGCCTGCGCGACCGGATGGCGTCGCGGGGCGAGGCGCGGCTGGCGGGGCTGTGACCAGCGCACCGGACGTCGAGACCGAGAGCGACGAGGGCATCACCGGCTGGCGGCGGATGCATCCGGTCACCCCGGCGCTCAAGGGGTGGAAGGTGCTCGTCGCGGTCCTGGCCATCGGCTGGTTCCAGATCGGCGAGAACCTCAAGCAGGCCATCGACCTCATGCACGGCACGGCGTTCCTGGCGCTGATCGGGTCGATCATCCTGGTCGGCCTGATCGGGTTCGCGTACTCGGCGGTCGCGTGGCGCGTGACGCGGTTCGCGGTGACCGACGAGGCCGTGCACCTGCGCACCGGCATCCTGTTCCGCCAGCAGCGCCAGGCGCGGCTGGACCGGCTGCAGGCGGTCGACGTGGTGCAGCCGCTGCTCGCCCGGCTGGTCGGCCTGGCCGAGCTCAAGCTCGAGGTCGCCGGCGGCAGCGGGTCGGCGGTCTCGCTCGCGTTCCTGCGCGAGAGCGAGGCCGAGGCGCTGCGCGCGGAGCTGCTGGCGCTGGCCGCCGGCCTGCGGCGACCCGCGGCGGCGCCGGCGCCGGTGGTCGACGACGGCGCGACCCCCGCACCCGCCCCGCCCGCCACCCCGGAGCCGTTCGAGGTCGCGCCCGAGCGGCAGGTCTACGAGCTGCCCATGGGCCGCCTGGTCGCCGCGACGCTGCGGTCCGGCGTGGTGCCCGTGCTGCTGCTGCTCGTCGCCGGCGCGATCACGATCGGCATCGTCTCGCGGGACGTCAGCGCGGCGTTCGCGCTGGTGGCGCCCGTGTTCGGTGGCATCACGTTCGTCTGGAGCCGGATCAACCAGGGCGCCAACTTCCGCGCCGCCATCTCGCCCGACGGCATCCGGCTGCGGCACGGGCTCACGGAGGCGCGCGCCCAGACCGTGCCGCCGGGGCGGGTGCAGGCGATCCGGCTGCGCCAGGGCCCGCTGTGGCGCGGCCCGGACTACTGGCGCGTCGAGATCAACGTGGCGGGCTACGGGCAGGGCGACCAGCAGCAGCGCGACACCGTGCTGCACCCGGTGGCCACGCGCGGCGAGGCGATGACCGCCCTCTGGCTCGTGCTGCCCGACCTGGGGGTCGCCGACCCCGCGGCGCTGCTCGACGCCGCGCTGTCGGGCAAGGACACGGACGGCGGCTTCACGGCGGCCCCCCGGCGCGCGCGGTGGGTCGACCCCGTGGGCTGGCGACGCCACGGCGTGCGGGTCACGGACCGCGCCCTGGTCACGCGGTCCGGCCGGATCTGGCGCAACGTCGACGTCGTGCCGCACGAGCGCACGCAGTCGCTGGGCATCGCGCAGGGACCCGTCCAGCGGCGGCTCGGGCTGGCGTCCTTCGTGCTGCACTCGACGCCGGGCCCGGTGGCCCCCCGCGTGGACCACCTCGACGCGGGCGTGGCCGCGGCGCTGCTCGACGAGCAGGCCGAGCGCGCCCGCAACGCCCGCGCGACCGCGACGCCCGAGCAGTGGATGCGGGCCGTGGGTGCCCCGACCCCGGTCGCGCCGGAGCCCCCCGCCGACGAGCACGCGGGACCGGCCTCGTGACCCCACCGGACCCGGCCTCCCGCCCGGGCCGGCTCGGCGTCGGCGTCGTCGGCACCGGCCGCGTCGGCGCGGTGCTGGGCAGCGCGCTGCGGGCAGCCGGGCACCCGGTGGTCGCGGTGTCGGCCATCTCCGAGGAGTCGCGCGAGCGGGCCGCCGCCCTGCTGCCCGGCGTGCCCGTGCTCGACATCCCCGAGGTGGTGCGCCGGGCCGAGCTCGTGCTGCTCACGGTCCCCGACGACGCGCTGCCCGACCTGGTGCGCGGGCTGGCGGACCTGGGCGCGTGGCAGGTGGGCCAGATCGTCGTGCACACGTCGGGGCGGTTCGGCGTCGACGTGCTCGGTCCCGCCCGCGCGGCCGGCGTGATCCCGCTGGCCCTGCACCCGGCGATGACGTTCACCGGCACGTCGCTGGACCTCGCCCGGCTGGTGGGCTGCTCGTTCGCGGTCACCGCTCCGGCGCCCGTGCTGCCCATCGGGCAGGCGCTCGTGGTCGAGGTCGGCGGCGAGCCCGTCGTGCTGGCGGAGGAGGCGCGCGGGCTGTACCACGCCGCGCTGGCGCACGGGGCCAACCACCTCGTGGTGCTGGTCGCACAGGCGGCGCAGGCCCTCGCCGCGGCGGGCGTCGCGGACCCCGGCCGGATGCTCGCGCCGCTGCTCGAGGCGGCGCTCGACGGCGCCCTGCGGGCGGAGGCCGCCGGTGGGCCGGGGGCCATCACCGCGCTCACGGGGCCGGTGCGCCGCGGCGACGCGGGGACGGTCCGCGAGCACGGTGTGGCGCTCACCACGTTCGCCGCGGCATCGGGGGCGGTCGACGTCGTCGCGGGATACCGTGCCCTGGCGCGCTCGGCGACGGGCCGCGCCCTGGCCGCCGGCCTGATCAGCCCGGCGGCAGCCCAGGAGCTGCTGGACGCCGTGGCGAGCACGCGGGAGCCGGGCATCGACGGGGACGCCGGGACGTTGCAGGTGGAGGACGGGCCGAGCCCGCAGGAGGACGAATGACCACGCAGACCACCACGCCGACGCTCGTGCACACGCGCGGCGCGCTGGCCGCGGCGCTCGCGGTGCAGGACGTGCAGGCGGTCCCGCGCACCGAGAGCAGCGCGGGCGGCGTCGGCACCGCCCACACGGCCCGCCCGTACCGGCGCGCGGTCGTCATGACGATGGGCGCCCTGCACGCCGGCCACCTGTCGCTCGTCGCGCGCGCGCGCGAGCTGGCGGACGCGGTCGTGGTGACCATCTTCGTCAACCCGCTGCAGTTCTCCCCGTCGGAGGACCTGGCCCGGTACCCGCGCGACCTGGAGCGCGACCTCGCGCTGCTGTCGGGCCCGGGCCTGCTGGGCCCCGACGACATCGTGTTCGCGCCCGGCCCCGAGGTGGTGTACCCCGACGGCGACCCCGTCGTGCGGGTGAGCGCGGGCGCGATCGGCGACGTGCTCGAGGGCGCCAGCCGCCCCGGCCACCTCGACGGCGTGCTCACGGTCGTGCTCAAGCTCCTGCACCTCACGCGCCCCGAGGTCGCGCTGTTCGGCGCCAAGGACGCCCAGCAGCTGGCCGCCGTGCGTCGCATGGTGCGGGACCTCGACGTGCCGGTGACCGTGGTGGGCGCGCCGATCGTGCGCGACGACGACGGGATCGCCCTCTCGAGCCGCAACGCGTACCTCAGCGCCGACGAGCGCCGCCGCGCCCTCGGGCTGTCGCGCGCCGTGCGGTCCACGGGCGGTGCCGACGAGATCCGCGCGGCCGCCCGGCGCGCGCTCGCCGACGTCGACGTCGACTACGTCGCCCTGGTGGACCCGGACACGTTCGCCGAGGTCCCGCCGGGGTTCGTCGGCGAGGCCCTGCTGCTCGTCGCAGCCACCGTGGGCTCGACGCGGCTCATCGACAACGCCCTGGTGGAGGTGCGCCCGTGACGGCGCTGACCCGCACGATGATGACCGGCAAGATCCACCGCGCGACCGTGACGCAGGCCGACCTGCACTACGTCGGGTCGATCACGGTCGACCAGGACCTGCTGGTCGCGGCCGACATCCTGCCGGGGCAGCAGGTGGACGTCGTCGACGTCACCACCGGCGCCCGGCTGACCACGTACGCCATCGCGGGCGAGCCCGGGTCGGGCCAGGTGTGCGTCAACGGCGCCGCCGCCCACCTGGTGCACCCCGGCGACGTCGTCATCCTCATCGCCTACGGGCAGCTGCCCGACGCCGAGGCCCGCACGTACGAGCCGCGCGTGGTGCTCGTGGACGGCGCCAACCGGGTGGCGGACGTGGGTGGCGACCCCGGGCGGGTCCCCGACGGCTGGCCGGGCCTGGTGCCGAGCGGCATCCCGCTGGCGACGGCCCGCCGGTGACCGCCGTCGCGAGCACGCCCCCGAGCACCGAGCCCCTCGTGGTCGGTCGCCTGGCCACCCGCCTGGCCGCGCCCGAGCCGGGCTGGACCGTCGAGGCCGACGCGGTCGTCGTCGGCTCCGGCATCGCGGGCCTGACCGCCGCGCTCGAGCTGCGCACCCGCGTGCCCCGCGTCCTGCTGGTGACCAAGGACATCCTCGCGTCGGGGTCCACCGTGTGGGCCCAGGGGGGCATCGCGGCCGCCCTCGACCCGTCGGACTCGCCCGCCGCGCACCTGCAGGACACGCTCGTGGCCGGGGCGGGGCTGTGCGACCCGCGTGCCGTCGAGGTGCTGGTGACCGAGGGGCCGGCGCGCGTGCGTGAGCTGGTCGCCCGCGGTGCCGTCTTCGACACCGCGCCCGACGGCTCGATCTCGCTGACCCGCGAGGGCGGACACCACGCCGACCGGATCGCGCACGCCGGCGGCGACGCCACGGGCGCGGAGATCTCGCGGGCGCTGGTCGCCCAGATCGAGGCGGTCCGCGACGACCCGGGCATCGAGGTCATCGAGCACGCCCTGGTGCTCGACGTGCTCACCGGCCCGCCGGGACCCGACGGCGCGCCCGGCCGGGCCTGCGGCGTCACGCTGCACGTGATCGGCGAGGGGCAGCGAGACGGCGTCGGCGCCGCGCTGGGCCGCGCCGTGGTGCTGGCGACCGGGGGCATCGGCCAGGTGTTCCGGTCCTCCACCAACCCGGCGCAGGCGACCGGCGACGGGATCGCGGCGGCGCTGCGCGCGGGCGCGACGCTGGGCGACGTGGAGTTCGTGCAGTTCCACCCGACCGTGCTCTGGCTCGGCTCGGGCGTGAAGGGGCAGCTGACGCTCGTCTCGGAGGCGGTTCGCGGCGAGGGCGCGCTGCTGCTGGACACCGATGGCGTGCGGTTCATGCCCGACGTGCACCCGATGGCCGAGCTGGCGCCGCGGGACGTGGTCGCGCACGCGATCGTGCGCCGCATGGCCGCCACTGGCTCGGACCACGTCTGGCTCGACGCCCGGCACCTCGGCGCCGACTTCCTGCGCCAGCGCTTCCCGACGATCAACGAGCGGCTGCTCGAGCACGGCATCGACATGACGACCGACCTCGTCCCGGTCGCGCCGGCGCAGCACTACCACTCGGGCGGCGTGGCCACGGACCTGGTCGGGCGCACCAGCCTGGCTGGCCTGTACGCGGTCGGCGAGGTGGCCTGCACCGGGGTGCACGGCGCCAACCGGCTCGCGTCGAACTCGCTGCTCGAGGGCCTGGTCTTCGCCACCCGGGCCGCCCGGCACATCGCCGAGCAGGTCCGCGCCGGCGCCCTCACCCCGCTCGCGCCCGTGACCCGGCCCGGGGACGAGGCGCTGGTCGCCGCCGCGTCGCGCGCCCGGGTGCAGCGGATCGCCTCGGAGGGGCCCGGCCCCCTGCGCTCGGGCGACGGGCTGCGGCGCGCCGTGTCCGCGCTCGCCGCCGTGCCCACCGACGCCCACCTGCGCACCGACGAGGGTCGGCGGCTCGCCGCCCCGCAGGTGGCCGAGTGGGAGACGACGAACGTGCACCAGGTGGCGACCGTGCTGACGGCGGCCGCCCTGGAGCGCGAGGAGAGCCGCGGGGGACACGCCCGCAGCGACTTCCCGCTGACCGACCCGGCGTGGCGGGTCCGGCTGGAGGCCTCGCTCGACGCCGACGGCACCCTGGTGACGCGGCGGGTCTCGCTGACGTGAGCGAGGTCGCGCTGCGGGAGGCCACGCGGGCGGACCTGGACCGGATCCTCGAGCTGCTCGCGGACGACGCGATCGCGGCCGGGCGGACCACCGGCCTCGGTGCCGGGGAGCTGGCGGCGTTCGAGGTCATCGCGTCCGACCCGCACAACGAGCTGGTGGTCGCCGAGCTCGACGGCCGGGTGGTCGGCGTCATGCAGCTCACCTACATCCCCGGCCTGACGCGCCGCGGCGCCACCCGGCTGCACGTCGAGGCGGTCCGCGTGGACTCGGCGCTGCGCGGCCGCGGGATCGGCCGGACGATGATGCTCGGCGCCCACGACCGCGGCCGGGCGCGCGGCTGCACGCTGGCGCAGCTGACGTCGGACAAGGACCGGGCCGACGCCCACCGCTTCTACCGCTCGCTGGGCTACGCGCAGTCCCACGAGGGCTTCAAGCTCGTGCTCTGACGGCGGCACACGCCGTGCCCGCGGGCGCGGGTAGCGTGACGCCGTGATCGAACAGATCGAGCCCGGACTCGACCCCGCATGGATCGCGCGCACCGTGACGACCGCTCTCGACGAGGACCTCGGCCCGGCCCCCGGCCGCGACGTCACCACGCAGTCGACCATCCCCCGCGAGGCCGTCGGGGCGGCGGACCTGGTCGCGCGGCAGGACGGCGTGGTCGCCGGGCTGGTGGTGGTGCCGGAGGTCCTCGGGCAGGTGGCGGGCCGGCTCGGGCTGCCTGCGCCGTCGGTCGACCAGCGCGTGGCGGACGGCTCGCGGGTGGCGCGCGGGGACGTGCTCGCGGTGCTGCGCGGCCCGGTGCAGGTGCTCCTCGTCGCCGAGCGGACCCTGCTCAACCTCGCCTCCCGCGCGTCCGGGGTGGCCACCCACACGCGCCGCTGGGCCGACGCCCTGGAGGGCACGGGCGCACGGGTGCTCGACACCCGCAAGACCACGCCCGGGCTGCGGGCGCTCGAGAAGTACGCGGTGCGCTGCGGCGGCGGCACCAACAAGCGCATGGGCCTGTACGACGTGGCGATGGTGAAGGACAACCACGTGGTGGCCGCCGGCTCGGTGTCGGCGGCGATCGACGCCGTGCGCGCGGGGTTCCCGGACGTGACCGTCCAGGTCGAGGCGGACACCCTGGCCCAGGCGCTCGAGGCCGTCGCGGCGGGTGCGCGGTTCCTGCTGCTCGACAACATGCCGACGCCGCTGCTCGCGCAGGTGGTGTCCGCCGTCCGCGCGGCCCAGGACGGGGTCGAGCTCGAGGCCACCGGCAACCTCACGCTCGACCGCGCCCGGGAGGTCGCGTCGACGGGGGTCGACTACCTGTCGGTGGGCGGTCTGACGCACTCGTCGCCGATCCTCGACCTGGCGCTGGACCTCGAGGCACCCGCCCGGGTGTGACGCGGGGCGCACAGGTGCGCGCCGGTAGGATCGACCGGTGAGCGAGACCCCCCAGAGCACCCCTGCAGCCGACGACGCCCCCGAGCAGATCCGGGTCCGCCGCGAGAAGCGGGAGCGGCTGCTCGCCGCCGGCGTCGAGGCGTACCCGGTCGGGGTGCCGCGCACCCACTCGATCGCGCAGGTGCGCGCGGAGCACCCGGACCTCGAGCCGGGGCAGGAGACCACCGACGAGGTCGGCGTGGCCGGTCGGGTCGTGTTCGTCCGCATCGGCGGGAAGCTCTGCTTCGCCACGCTGCAGGACGGCGAGGGCAACCGGCTGCAGGCCATGTTCAGCCTCGACGCGGTCGGGGCGGAGCGGCTCGCCGCGTTCAAGACCGACGTCGACCTGGGCGACCACCTCTTCGTGCACGGTCGCGTGATCAGCTCCCGTCGCGGCGAGCTCTCGGTGTACGCCGACGAGTGGCAGATCGCCGCCAAGTCGCTGCGCCCGCTGCCCAACCTGTACGACGGCGTCGAGCTGTCCGAGGAGGCGCGCGTCCGGCAGCGGTACGTCGACCTCATCGTGCGCCCGGCCGCCCGCGAGACGGCCCGGCAGCGCCCCGCGCTGATGCGGTCGCTGCGCGACAACTTCCACCGGCGCGACTACATCGAGATCGAGACGCCGATGCTGCAGACGCAGCCCGGTGGCGCCGCCGCGCGGCCGTTCGTCACGCACATGAACGCGTTCGACATGGAGCTGTACCTGCGGATCGCCCCGGAGCTGTTCCTCAAGCGGGCGCTGGTCGGGGGCATCGAGCGCGTCTTCGAGATCAACCGCAACTTCCGCAACGAGGGCGCCGACTCCACGCACTCCCCGGAGTTCGCCATGCTCGAGGCGTACGAGTCCTACGGCGACTACGACACCATGGCCGCCCTCACCAAGGACCTGGTGCAGACGGCCGCCAAGGACGTGCTGGGCACCACCGTGGTGACGCTGCCCGACGGCGAGGAGTACGACCTCGGCGGCGACTGGGCGGAGCTGACCATGTACGGCTCGCTGTCGGAGTCGCTGGGTGAGCTGATCACGCCCGACACGCCGCTCGCCGCCCTCCAGGCGCACGCGGCCCGGCTCGGCATCGAGACCGACCCCAAGCGCGTCAGCCACGGAAAGCTGGTCGAGCAGCTGTGGGAGCACCGGGTGGGCGACCACTTGTTCGAGCCCACATTCGTGCGCGATTTCCCGGTGGAGACCAGCCCGCTCACGCGTGATCACCGCACCATCCCCGGCGTGGTCGAGAAGTGGGACCTCTATGTGCGCGGCTTCGAGCTGGCCACCGCGTATTCGGAGCTGGTCGACCCGGTGATCCAGCGCAAGAGGTTCGAGGCGCAGGCGTTGCTGGCGGCGGCGGGCGACGACGAGGCGATGCGCGTCGATGAGGACTTTCTCATGGCCGTCGAGTACGCGTTGCCGCCCGCGGGCGGTCTGGGCCTCGGCATCGACCGGCTCCTCATGGCGATCACCGGCCTGGGTATCCGCGAGACGATCCTGTTCCCGCTCGTGAAGCCGCTGAGCTCATGAACCCCCTGTTCACGGCCGTGGCGGCCCTCCTGCCGTCCATCGGCGTCGGGCTGCTGTTCTGGTTCGCCATCCGCGCGCTGGTCAATGCGGACCGCACGGAACGGCAGGCAATGGCGAGAATGGATGCCGCCGAACGCGCCGCAGAACGTGCGGCCGCGGGGGAATTCAATAGGGATTCCACGCCGTCCGATTGACGACGTAATGCGCCGATGCGATAGTGAACGCGACAGCATTCATACATCTGCCATACGGAGCGAGCAATGGCTCAGAAGGTCCAGGTCCTCCTGGTCGACGACATCGACGGCGGAACTGCAGACGAGACGGTGACTTTCGGGCTCGACGGCGTCACCTACGAGATCGACCTGACGTCCTCGCACGCGAGCGAGCTGCGCGACGCATTTGCGCAGTGGGTCGGTCACGCACGCAAGGTCGGCGGGCGCACGGCGGCGAAGTCGACCGCCACCCGCGGGCGGCGCTCATCGTCCGGCGACGCGCAGGCGATCCGTGAGTGGGCCAAGGAGCACGGGCACCACGTGTCCGAGCGCGGCCGCATCTCCGCGGAGGTCAAGTCCGCGTACGACGCCGCACACTGACGCAGGGGCACGACGAGAGCCCGGTACCCCCGTACCGGGCTCTCGTCATGCCTGCGCTCAGGCCGGTCGCGTCCCGGTGAGCTCGCGGACCGCTGCGTACTGCTCGCGGACGCGCGCGACGGGGTCGCCGCGGAACGTCGTGGCCTCGGACGCCGAGCTCCACGCCGGCGGCGTCGCCGCACCGGAGAGCACCCAGGCGGCCTGCCGCGCGGCGCCGTCGGCCACGTACTCGCCGGGCGTCGGCACCAGCACGTCGAGCCCGAGCACGGACGGCGCGATCGCGCGGACCGCGGCGGACTGCGCGCCGCCGCCGATGAGGAACAGACGCTCCACGGCCACGCCCTGCGCGCGCAGGGCGTCGATGCCGTCGGCCAGGGCGCAGAGCATGCCCTCGACGGCCGCCCGGGCCAGATGCGCGGGCGTGGTGTTGGCCAGCCGCAGGCCGTGCAGCGCGCCCGTGGCGTCCGGCTTGTTCGGGGTCCGCTCGCCCTCGAGGTAGGGCACCAGCACGAGGCCGTCCGCGCCGGCGGGGGCCGACAGGGCCAGCGCCGACAGGCCCTCGTGGTCCACCCCGAGCATGCGGGCGGCCGCGTCGAGCACGCGCGAGGCGTTCAGGGTGCACGCGAGGGGCAGGAACGCGCCGGTGGCGTCGGCGAACCCGGTGACCAGGCCGGAGCCGTCGGCCGTGGGTGCCGACGCGATCGCGGACACCACGCCCGAGGTGCCGATGGAGACGGCGACGTCGCCGGGCTGCAGCCCGAGGGCCAGGGCCGCGGCGGCGTTGTCGCCGGCGCCCGGGCCCAGGATCGCGCCGCCCGTCGAGCGCGGGCCGGCCTGCGACGGGCCGAGCACGCGGGGCACCAGGGCGTCGTGGCCCAGCGCGAGCTCGAGCAGGTCGTGGCGGTAGTCCTCGGTGGCGGGCGACCAGTAGCCGGTGCCGGAGGCGTCGGAGCGGTCGGTGACCAGGGCGTCGAGCCCAGGGGCGCCCGCCAGGCGCCAGGTCAGCCAGTCGTGGGGGAGGGCCACCGCGGCGACCCGCGCCGCGTTGGTCGGCTCGGCGTCGCGCAGCCAGCGCAGCTTGGTCACGGTCAGGGAGGCGACGAGCACCGAGCCGACGGCGTCGGCCCACGCCTGCGGTCCGCCCAGCTCCTCGATGAGGTCGAGCGCGGCCGGCGCCGAGCGGGTGTCGTTCCACAGGAGCGCGTCGCGGACCACCTCGCCGTCCGCGTCGAGGGCGACCATGCCGTGCTGCTGGCCGCCGACCGAGACCGCCTCGACGTCGTCGAGACCCCCCGCGTCGGCGATCGCCGACTGGAGGGCGTCCCACCAGTGCCGGGGCGCGACCTCGGTGCCGTCGGGGTGCGAGGCCCGCCCGGAGCGCACCAGCGCGCCGGTGTCGGCGTCGCGCACGGCGACCTTGCAGGACTGCGTCGACGAGTCGATGCCGGCGACGAGTGCCATGAGCTACCTCCACGGAGTTCCGCGACGTCCGAGCAACGGCAGGTCAGGACCCGCAGCTGCTCGGACGCACGAAGTGGTTGATGCGCAACGTCCGAGCATGTGCGGGTCAGGACCCCTGCATGCTCGGACGTTGCGGAGAACGGACGGGTCAGCGGGCGCCGAGGGCGTGCTCGAGGGCCAGCTGGTTGAGGCGCACGAAGCCGAAGCCCCGCTCGGCGACGGCGTCGACGTCGAGGTCCTCGTAGGCGGAGCGGTCAGCCAGCAGGTCGGCCAGGGTCTCGCCCGCGGCCAGCGTCGGCTGCGAGAGCTCCAGCACGCCGGACTCCTCGAACGCCGCCTGGACCTCGGGGTCGGCGCGGAACGCCTGGGCGCGCTCCTTGAGCAGCAGGTACGTGGCCATGTTGGCCGACGCGGAGTCCCACACGCCCTGGAAGTCCTCGGTGCGCGACGGCTTGTAGTCGAAGTGGCGCGGGCCGTCGTAGGTCGGGCCGCCCGACGGGAAGCCGTTCTCGAGCAGGTCGACCGTGGCGAACGCGGAGAACAGGTCGCCGTGGCCGAACACCAGGTCCTGGTCGTACTTGATCGACTTCTGGCCGTTGAGGTCGATGTGGAAGAGCTTGCCCGCCCACAGCGCCAGCGCGATGCCCTGCGTGTAGTTGAGGCCCGCCATCTGCTCGTGGCCGACCTCGGGGTTCAGGCCGACGATGTCGGCGTGCTCCAGGCGGTCGATGAGCGCGATCGCGTGACCGATGGTCGGGAGCAGGATGTCGCCGCGGGGCTCGTTGGGCTTGGGCTCGAGCGCGATGCGGAGCTTGTAGCCCTTCTCCTTGATGTACGCGGCGACGGTGTCGATGCCCTCGGCGTAGCGGTCGTGCGCGGCGTTGAGGTCCTTGGCGGAGTCGTACTCGGCGCCCTCGCGGCCGCCCCACATGACGAACGTGTCGGCGCCGAGCTCGGCGGCCAGGTCGACGTTGCGGACCACCTTGCGCAGGCCGTAGCGGCGCACGCGACGGTCGTTCGACGTGAACGCGCCGTCCTTGAAGATCGGGTGGCTGAACGTGTTGGTGGTGACCATCTCGACCGTGATGCCGGTCTCGTCGAGCGCGCCCTTGAAGCGGGCGAGGATCTTGTCGCGCTCGGCGTCGTCCGAGCCGAAGGGGACGACGTCGTCGTCGTGGAACGTCACGTGCGCGGCGCCCAGCTCGGCCAGCTTGTGGACCGACTCGACCGGGTCGAGCCACGGCCGGGAGGCCGAGCCGAACTGGTCCTGGGCGTTCCAGCCGACCGTCCAGAGGCCGAACGAGAACTTGTCTGCACGGGTGGGCTGCGCTGCCATCACGCGTCTCCTCATCGAGATGAATCCGGTTTAGTTTGCCGGATGAATTTATCCCGTCCGGCCGGTAGGGTCAAGCCATGCCGACGACCGAGCCCCGCGACCCGTCGCGCGTGGCCCGGCAGGCGCAGATGCGCGACCAGAACCTGGGCGTCGCGCTGCGGGGGATCGTGGACGCCGCCGAGCCGGTGTCCCGCGCCCAGCTGGCCGCCGCCGAGGGTCTCGCGCGGGCGACCGTCTCCGGGCTGGTCGACCACCTGATCGAGGCGCGCCTGGTGCGCGAGCTCGACCCCACCCCGACCCAGCGCGCCGGCCGCCCCGCGGTCCCGCTGGCGCCCGCGCGGGGGACCGTGGCCGGCGTCGGCATGGAGGTCAACGTCGACTACCTGGGCGTCCGCGCGATCGACCTGGCCGGCGACGTGCTGGCCGAGCACGTCGAGCTGGACGACCTGCGGGGGGCCGACGCCGCCGTGGTGCTCGACCGGCTCGCGTCGCTGGCGGAGCCCGTGGTCGACGACCTGCGCGCGGCCGGCGTGCGCGTCGCCGGCACGGCGCTGGCGCTGCCGGGACTGGTCGACCGTGTCACCGGACCGCTGCGCGTGGCGCCGAACCTCGGGTGGCGCGACGTCGACGTCGTCGGGCTCGTCGAGGCGCACCCCGCGCTGGCCGCGTTCCCGCCGCGCGTGGCCAACGAGGCCAACCTCGCCGCCCGGGCCGAGGCCCACGCGCGCCGCGGCTCGCCGAGCTTCGCGTACGTCTCGGGCGAGGTCGGCATCGGTGGCGCGATCGTGCTGGACGGCGAGATCTTCCCGGGCCGGCACGGCTGGAGCGGCGAGATCGGGCACGTCGTCGTCGACGCGTTCCGCGGACCGCGCGCCTCCGACGGCAGCCTCGAGGCCCTGGCCGGCCAGGACGCGATGCTGCGCGCCGCCGGCCTGCCGCCGACCTCGCGCCTCGACGCGCTGCTGGACGCCCTGGAGGCCGGCGAGCCCCGCGCGACCGCCGCCGTGGCACAGGCCGCCCGGGCGCTCGGCGTCGCGCTCGCGTCGGTGGCCAACGTGGTCGACGTGGGCGAGGTCGTCCTCGGCGGCAGCTTCGGCCAGCTGTTCGGGTACGTGCACGACGAGGTGGCCGCCCGGCTGGACGAGCTGGTGATCTTCGCGCCCTGGTCCCCGCTGCGCGTGTCGCCCGCCCGCGCCGGCCAGTACCCCGCGATGACCGGCGGCGCGCTCGCGGTCCTGGCGACGGTCCTCGCGGACCCGGCGGAGTGGCTCCGCACCCACGCCTGAGCCCGCGCGCGGAGGTGCGGTCAGCGCGCGTTGCGGAGCATGAACTCCGTCTCGGTGTCGCGCCCCATGGTCGGGTCCGGCGCGGCCTCCGTCTCCACGCTGGCGATCGTGTCCTCGACCCGGATCCGCTCGGGGAGCGTCGCGAAGCGCGAGGCCGCGGGTGTGGGCTCGTCAGGCATGCCGTCTCCTCGATCGCTGGGGCCTCGTGGTCCGACTGTAGGACCGCAACGTCCGCACCTCCGGTCGCCCGGGCGCGCGGATCTGCGGACGTCCCGGCGGACGACCCGCAACGTCCGCACATCCGGTCGCCCGGGCGCGCGAATCTGCGGACGTCCTCGTCGCCGGTCCGGGCCGCGGCCGTAGGCTCCCTCGTCGTGAGCGCGCAGCAGACCCCCCTCTGGATCGGCACCTACCCCGTCGCGGGTGCGGGGACTCCCGTCGGGCAGGGGGAGGGGATCTGGCGCGTCGACCTCGACCCCGCGACGGGGGCGCTGAGCGGCGCCCGGCAGGTGGCGCAGACGCCGTCGCCGAGCTTCCTCGCGCTGCACGGCACGGTGCTGTACGCGGTGAACGAGCAGGCGGGCGGCACGGTCGGCGCGTTCGACGTCGTCGGCGACACGCTGGTGCACCGCGGAACCGTGCCGTCGGGCGGCGCGGACCCGTGCCACCTGCTGCTCGACTGCGACGGCCGCGCCCTGCTCGTCGCCAACTACTCGTCGGGCACCCTCGGCGTGCTGCCGCTCGACGCGGACGGCGGGTTCGCGACGCCGGGTCCGGACCTCGTGCTCGGGCACGCGGGCTCCGGCCCCGACGAGAGCCGGCAGGAGTCCCCGCACGCCCACTTCGTCGCGCACGACCCGAGCGGTGCGTTCGTGCTGGTGGTGGACCTGGGCACCGACGAGATCCGGCGGTACCGCCGGATCGACGGTCGCCTGGTGGAGGACGGGATCGCGGCGTCGCTCCCCGCCGGCACCGGCCCCCGGCACCTCACCTTCAGCGCCGACGGGCGGCTCGCGTACGTCGTCGGCGAGCTGGACGTCACGGTCCGGGTGCTGGCCTGGAGCGACGGCGCCGGGACCCTGGTGCAGACGCTGCCCGCGACGACGGTCCCCGCGCGCGAGCCGGGCCGGCGCGTGCTGCCGTCGCACATCGCGCGGGACGGCGACCGCGTGCTCGTCGGGGTGCGGACGTCCGACGTGCTCGCCCGGTTCGCGGTCCGGGCCGACGGGCTGCTGGAGCCGGTGGCCGACGACGCGCTGCCGGGGGCGTGGCCGCGCCACTTCGCGGTCGTGGACGGCTGGACCGTGGTGGCCGAGCAGGTGTCGGGGGGCCTGGCCGTGCTCGCGGCCGACGGCGCGGTCGTGAGCACGCTCGACCTGCCGGCCGCGGCGTGCGTCCTGCCGGCCCGGTGACGCCTTACGGGTGAACCTGGGCCCGGTGGGCTCCAGGACCCTTGCCCACCTGCCGATCCCCCTGAGGTCGTCGACGAACAGGGAGGTTCCGCGGTGCGCAACGGATTCGACATCTATCGGCAGGGCCCGGACCGGAACCACCAGGAGCCCGCCAGCCCGTGGGGCTGGACGCCGCGCCGTGGCGAGGTTCCCACCGGTGAGACCGTGGTGCAGGAGCACGACCACACGCTGACGTACACGGGCAGCGACCCGCAGCTGGCCGCCGCGTTCGCGCGCGGGGCTCGGCTCAAGGAGATCGTCACCATGTGGCCCGAGCTCGTCTTCTACCCGTCGACGGCCGGCGGCTTCCTGCCGGACGGCAACATCTTCCCCATCCGAGGCGACTACAAGCCGCCGAGCGGGCTCAGCGCGCTCAAGGGCCGTTTCGGCCGCCGCCCGGCGGGTGCGCACGCCGCGGAGGCCACCGCGCAGTCCTGACCGGACCCCGCGCGCTCTGTGCGCTCCGTGCGTGAGAATGGGTGCAGACCCGTCCGCGAACAGGAGCACCCGTGACCCTCGAGCACGCCCCGCGCGTCGCCATGCTCTCGGTGCACACGTCACCGCTCGAGCAGCCCGGCACGGGCGACGCCGGCGGCATGAACGTCTACGTGCTCGAGCTGTCGCGCGCGCTGGCCGCCCGGGGTGCGCGCGTCGAGATCTTCACGCGCGCCACCTCCTCGGACCAGCCGGAGACCGTGGTGCTGCCCGGGGTCGACGCGCACGGGGCCCCGCTGACGGGTGACGACGCCCGCGCCGTGCTGCTGGCGCAGGACGTCGAGCCCGGCGTGACGCCGCCGATCCTCGTGCACCACGTGCCCGCCGGCCCGTTCGAGCGGCTGGACAAGAACGACCTGCCCGGGGTGCTGTGCGGCATGGCCGCCGGCGTCCTGCGCTGGGAGGCCGCGCGCCGTCCCGGCTGGTACGACGTCGTGCACTCCCACTACTGGCTGTCCGGGCAGGTGGGCTGGGTCGCCGCCGATCGCTGGGAGGTGCCGCTGGTGCACACCGCGCACACGCTCGCGCGCGTGAAGAACGCGTCGCTGGCGCCGGGCGACACCGCCGAGCCGAGCCAGCGGGTGGTCGGCGAGGAGCAGGTGGTGGCCGAGGCCGACGCGCTCGTGGCCAGCACGCCGGTCGAGGCCGAGGAGCTGGTCGAGCTGTACGGCGCCGACCCCGACCGCGTGCACGTGGTCGAGCCGGGCGTGGACCTCGACCGGTTCGTGCCGGGCGACCGGGCGTCGGCGCGTCGGGAGCTCGGGCTGCCGGCCGACCGCCAGATCGTCCTGTTCGCGGGCCGCGTGCAGGCGCTCAAGGCGCCCGACGTCCTGGTCAGCGCGCTGGGCGTGCTCCGGGCGACCGGCCGACCCGTGCCCCTGCTCGTGGTGCTCGGCGGTCCGTCGGGCCGGTCGAGCGCGGTGCGGGAGCTCGAGGCGCTCGCGACGATGACCGGGGTGGCCGACGACGTCGTCGTGCACCCGCCCGCCGACCGCGACACCCTGGCGCGCTGGTACCACGCGGCCGACGTCGTCGCGATGCCGTCGCGCAGCGAGTCGTTCGGGCTGGTCGCGGCCGAGGCCCAGGCCAGCGGGGTCCCGGTGATCGCCGCCTGCGTGGGCGGGCTGCGCACCATCGTCGACCACGACGTCTCCGGCCGGCTGGTCCGCGGTCACGACCCGGAGGTGTGGGCCGACGTCATCGCCGACGTGCTGGCCTCGTCCGACGACCGCGCGCGGTACGCCCTGGGCGCGCGGCAGGTGGCAGAGCGCTTCGGCTGGGGGACCACCGCCGACCAGATGCTGAAGGTCTACGCGGTGGCCGGCGAGGTGCGGGCGTCCCGCGTCTGAGGGCCGGACGTCCCAGGACGCCCGACGGCGCCTGCGGCAGGATGAACCCATGACCTACACCCTCGTGCTGCTCCGCCACGGCGAGAGCGAGTGGAATGCCAAGAACCTGTTCACCGGCTGGGTCGACGTGGCCCTCTCGGAGAAGGGCGTCGAGGAGGCCAAGCGCGGCGGGACGCTGCTCACCGACGCGGGCGTGCTGCCCGACGTGGTGCACACGTCGCTGCTGCGTCGGGCCATCACGACGGCCAACCTGGCGCTCGACGCCGCCGACCGGCACTGGATCCCCGTCAAGCGCTCCTGGCGCCTGAACGAGCGGCACTACGGCGCGCTGCAGGGCAAGGACAAGAAGCAGACGCTCGAGGAGTACGGCGAGGAGCAGTTCATGCTCTGGCGCCGCTCGTACGACTTCCCGCCGCCGGACATCGAGCTGGGCTCGGAGTTCTCGCAGGACGCCGACCCCCGGTACGCCGGCGAGCCGATCCCGCGCGCCGAGGCCCTGTCGAACGTCCTCGAGCGGGCGCTGCCGTACTGGGAGTCGGACATCATCCCTGACCTGCGGGCCCGCAAGGTCGTGCTCGTCGCCGCGCACGGCAACTCGATCCGCGCGCTGGTCAAGCACCTCGACGACGTCGACGACGCCACGATCGCCGGCATCAACATCCCGACCGGCATCCCGCTGCTCTACACGCTGGACGAGCAGACGCTGAAGCCGACCAACCCGGGCGGCACGTACCTCGACCCCGAGGCTGCCGCGGAGGCCATCAAGGCCGTCGCCAACCAGGGCCGCTGACCGCCCTCACCCCCGCAACGTCCGAGCAGAGGTAGCCCCTGGGCCCCATCTGCTCGGACGTTGCTGCGTGGGGGGGAGGTGCGGACGTTGCTGTCGGCGGGCGATGATCGGTCCCGGGGGTCAGGGGTGCGCGGTGTCGAAGGCCGTCAGGGCCTTCTTCGACGCCGAGCGGCGCCAGGCCGCCTCGACCAGCTCCGCGAGGGCGTCCCAGTCGGGGTGGTGGCCGGGGTCGAGGTGCGCGCCGACCCAGCCGAACCGGCCGAGGTACGGCGCCACGAAGTACCGCTCGGGGTCCCGGGCCACGACCGCCTGCTGCTCGTGCCGGTCGGCCTTGCACCACAGGGCCAGCCGGCCGTCGCCGTGGTGGTCGGGCAGGATCCACGCGAACCGGCTGCCGCGCGTGAAGAACCCGGTGTTGCCGTACTCGTCCACCTCGGCGGTGGTCTCGGGCAGCTGCTCGACGACGCCCCCGAGGCGCTCCCGGGCAGCCGCGACGTCGTCGTCCCCCCACCCGAGCTCGCGCTCCGCCATGCCACCACGCTACCGACCGGCCCCCGGGGGGAGTCCACCGGTACGAGAACGAGGGTCCGGCGCGAGATCGTGGATCTAGACCCACGTTCTCGTGCCGAACCCTCGATCTCGCGCCACAACCAGCCGCGCGGGCCGCTCGCAGAGTTGGCCGCGCGCAGGGGCCAGCCGCGAGCGGAACAGGCCGCGCCTCCGGTGTCAGGCAGTCCCGACCGGTCCGCGCGACCCCTCGCCAGGTCAGCCGGCGGTGCGGTCCAGCTCGCCGCGGGCGGCACCCGTGACCAGGTAGGTCACGCGGCGGGCGACGGAGACGCCGTGGTCGCCGAACCGCTCGTAGTACCGGCCGAGCAGGGTGACGTCGATGGTCTCCTGCGTGGTGCCGGCCCACGCGCCGCCCAGCAGGGCCGCGAAGGTGTCCTCGTGCAGCTCGTCCAGGAGGTCGTCGTCCTGCTCGATGCTCTCGGCCAGCAGCACCTCGCGGCTGTTCAGCAGGGTCGTGGTGCGCCGGGCCACGCGGACGGCCGCATCGTGCATCTCGGCGAACGTGCCGGACAGCGCGTGCGGCACGGCGTGCCGCGGGTAGCGACCGCGGGCGACCTGGGCGACGTGACGGGCGAGGTCGCCCATGCGCTCCAGGGACGCGCTCATGCGCAGCGACGAGACGACGATCCGCAGGTCGGTGGCGACGGGCTGCTGCTGCGCGAGCAGCAGGACGCAGCGCTCGTCGAGGTCGCGCTCGATGGCGTCGATGGCCAGGTCGTCGGCGATCACGGACTCCGCGAGCGCGAGGTCTGCCGTGAGCAGCGCGATGCCGGCGTTGGTGATGGCCTGCTCGACCCGGCCGCTCATCGCCGCCAGGTCCTCGCCCAGCTGGTGCAGCTCGGCGTCGAAGATGTCCCGCATGTGCTCCCTCTCGTGCAGGCGGCAGGTGCCGCGCGCAGGTCAGGCTGACATTTCCAGGTGAACGGCGGGGCCCGTGCAGGTGAACGGACGACGGCCGTTGCGTACCTCTGGCGACGATACGCGCGCGGGAGCCCGCCGGGCCCGTACCGACCGCCCCTGTCCAGCCGCTGGTCGGCGGGCCAAGATGGGGGCACAAGGTGCGGACACGGACACGACGGGTCGAAGGGGACCACGATGACGACGTTCACGGCGTGGAAGTTCGAGGCGGTCGACGGTGCACAGAAGGCGGTCGAGGCGCTCAAGGGCGCGCAGGCCGACGGTCTGGTGAAGATCGTCGACCACGCGGTCATCAGCTGGCCCGAGGGCGCCCCTCGGCCGGAGATGCACCACGCCAACGAGGACAAGTGGCGCGGCACCGGGTGGGGGGCGTTCTGGGGGGTGCTGTTCGGCGGGCTGTTCTTCGTCCCGCTGCTGGGCGCCGCCGTCGGGGCCGCCGCGGGCGCGATCACCAAGGCGGTGTCGGCGGTCGGCATCACCGAGGGCCAGCTGGAGAACATCCGCGCGCAGATCACGCCGGGCACCTCGCTGCTGTGCGCCGTCACGGAGAACGCGAACATGGACCGGCTGGGCGAGCGGCTGCACGGCCTGCACAGCACGCTGGTCGACACGAACCTCACGGACGCGGAGAAGTCGCTGCTGCTGGAGACCTTCGGCTGAGCGGCCCGCGCGCCCGGACCCGATTAACGGTCGGTGAACGCTCGACGGCGGGCCGGTCCGCTGCGGTGACATCGGCGTGTCGCACCCGTCGGCGCGTCCTAGGGTGAGTGCCGTGAACGGGATCAACGGGCTGCTGATGCTCCTCGCCGGCGGGCTCGGTCTGCTGGTGGGGGTCTGGGCGACCTTTGCGTTCCGCTGGAGCGAGCGCGAGCAGCGCACGCTCCCGCCGATGATCGAGCCGCAGCTGGACGAGGGCCTGGTCCGCACGCTCTCGGTGCTGCGTTCCGCGGCCGTGGTGCTCGACGAGGCCGACCGCGTGGTGCGGGCCAGCGCCCCGGCGCACGCGCTCGGCATCGTGCGCGACGGACGCATCGCCCCGGCGGCGATCCGGGACATGATCGAGCTGGTCCGGCGCGACGGCGTCATCCGCGACGAGGTGCTCGAGGTGCCGCGCGGCCCGGTGGGTCCGGGCGTGCTGCTGGTGCAGGTGCGCGTCGCGCAGGTGAGCGCCGAGCACCTGGTGGTGCTCGCGGAGGACCTGACGCAGGCCCGCCGGCTCGAGGCGATCCGGCGCGACTTCGTGGTCAACGTCTCGCACGAGCTGAAGACCCCGGTGGGCGCGCTGGCGCTGCTGGCGGAGACGATCCAGGACGCGGCCGACGACCCCGAGGCCGTGCGCCGGTTCGCGGGCCGGATGCAGACGGAGGCCACGCGGCTGTCGGCCCTGGTGCACGAGATCATCGAGCTCTCCCGGCTCCAGGTGGCGGGCGCCCTCGGGCAGCTCGGCCTGGTCGACGTGGACGCCGTGCTCTCCGAGGCGGTCGACCGCGCGCGCACCACGGCGGAGGCCAAGAAGGTCCGGCTGGACATCGGCGGCGTGCGCGGCACGCGCGTGTTCGGCCAGCACGAGCTGCTGGTCACCGCGGTGCGCAACCTGCTCGACAACGCGGTCGCGTACTCGGGCGAGGCGTCGCACGTGGGCGTCGGGGTGCGCACCGAGGGCGACCTGGTGGAGATCGCCGTGGTCGACGAGGGCATCGGCATCGCCGCCGCCGAGCAGGAGCGCGTGTTCGAGCGGTTCTACCGGGTGGACCCGGCCCGCTCCCGCGACACCGGCGGCACCGGCCTCGGGCTCTCCATCGTCAAGCACGTCGCGGCCGACCACGGCGGGGACGTGACCGTGTGGTCGCAGCCCGGCCGCGGGTCCACGTTCACGCTGCGCCTGCCGCGCGCGGAGGACCCGACGACCACCGGCACGGTCAGCACGCTGTCGGTGACCGACCGCGCGGCCGCCGCCGAGCCCGAGGACACCGACATCGACACCCCCATGGACATCGAAGGAGCGCACGTGCGCCGGAGCGCGTCATGACCAGGATCCTGCTGGTCGAGGACGAGGAGTCCTACCGGGACCCCCTGACGTACCAGCTGGAGCGCGAGGGGTTCGACGTCGTCACCGCCGCCACCGGCCCCGAGGCGCTGGCCAAGTTCGACGAGTTCGGGGCGGACCTGGTGCTCCTCGACCTCATGCTGCCCGGGCTGCCCGGTACGGAGGTGTGCCGGCGCCTGCGCCTGGTCAGCGACGTGCCGGTCATCATGCTCACGGCCAAGGACGACGAGATCGACAAGGTGGTCGGCCTGGAGCTGGGCGCCGACGACTACGTCACCAAGCCGTACTCCTCGCGCGAGCTGCTGGCGCGCGTGCGTGCGGTGCTGCGCCGCCGGGAGTCCGTCGTGGTCACGGCGGGCGCGCCCGCCCCGCTCGCCGACGCCGAGGACGACGAGCTGCTGGCCGCCGGCCCGGTGCGCATGGACGTCGAGCGGCACACCGTCCGGGTGCGCGACGAGCTGGTGGCGTTCCCCCTCAAGGAGTTCGAGCTGCTCGAGCTGCTGCTGCGCAACGCCGGCCGCGTGCTCACCCGGGGGCAGCTGATCGACCGCATCTGGGGCTCCGACTACGTCGGCGACACCAAGACGCTCGACGTCCACGTCAAGCGGGTCCGGGCCAAGATCGAGACCGACCCGGGCAACCCGACGCTGCTGCTCACGGTGCGCGGGCTGGGCTACAAGCTGACCGACGACGACGAGTAGCCCGTCGGCACCGTGACGCCCCGCCGCCCTCGAGGGCGCGCGGGGCGTCGTGCTGTGCGTCACGCGAGGTCGGACGCGCGTCCGACTCGTCGGCCACCGTTCACCTGGGGTTCACCCGATGCCGTCCACCCGGTCACGTGGGCTTCCTACCGTCAGCCTCGCCGCGCACACATCGGTGCGCACACGATCGACAGGACGGACCACAGTGAAGCTTCCCCTCCTCGGCCGCATCGGGGCGGTTGCCCTCGTCGGCACCCTCGCCCTCACGCTGTCGGCCTGCGGATCGGACAACGCGACGGGCACCCCGTCGTCCGGCACCTCGGACGCCCCGGCCTCGACGCTGAGCGGCACCCTCAACGGTGGCGGCTCCAGCGCGCAGGAGAAGGCGCAGCAGGCGTGGGTCGCCGGCTTCCAGACCGCGAACCCCGACGTCACCGTCAACTACACGACCACCGACTCGGGTGCAGGCCGCAAGGGCTTCCTCGACTCCTCGCTCGACTACGCCGGCTCGGACAGCGCGCTGAACGACGA
Organism: Cellulomonas sp. ICMP 17802; assembly: GCF_041295535.1. Classification (NCBI taxonomy): domain Bacteria; kingdom Bacillati; phylum Actinomycetota; class Actinomycetes; order Micrococcales; family Cellulomonadaceae; genus Cellulomonas; species Cellulomonas sp. ICMP 17802. The sequence goes on from NZ_JBGFQZ010000001.1 coordinate 560,939, forward strand.
GGAGCTCGCCTCCTCGACCGACCGCTGCTTCGGCGGCTCGGGCATCGACCTGCCGGTCTACATCAGCCCGATCGCCGTGGCGTTCAACATCGACGGCGTGAAGGAGCTCAACCTGTCGGCCGACGTGGTCGCCAAGATCTTCGCCGGCACCATCACCACGTGGGACGACGCGGCGATCACGGCGCTCAACCCGGACGCCTCGCTCTCCGGCCCGATCACGGTCGTGCACCGCTCCGACGACTCGGGCACCTCCAAGAACTTCCAGGACTACCTGTCCAAGACCGCGCCCGACGTGTGGACCTACGAGGTCTCCAACACGTGGCCGGTGGCCGTCGGCCAGGGTGCCAACGGCACGTCCGGTGTCGTCCAGACCATCCAGGCCGCGACCGGCACCATCGGCTACGCGGACGCGTCCGCCGTCGGTGACCTGGGCAAGGTCTCGCTGGGGGTCGGCTCCGAGTTCGTCGCCCCGACCGCCGACGCGGCCGCCAAGACCGTGGACGTCTCGCCCCGCGACGACGCCCGCGCCGAGGGCGACATCGTCATCAAGGTCGACCGCACCACTACCGAGTCGGGTGCCTACCCGGCGATCCTGGTGTCCTACCTGGTCGTCTGCAACACCTACGACAGCCAGGACAAGGTCGACCTGATCAAGGGCTACGCCAACTACGTGGCGAGCGCCGACGGCCAGTCGAAGGCGGCCACCGCGGCCGGCTCGGCGGCCATCTCGGACACGCTGCGCACGGACGTCCTCGCCTCGATCGACGCGATCACCACCAAGTAGTCAGCACGTCCCGCCCTCGTCCGGCGGCCGCCCACGCGGCCGCCGGACGAGGCCGCACCACCACTGTGGACAGGAGAATGATCCGTTGGCCTCGCCCACGACAGCGCTGACCCCGCCGGTCACGCCGGTCACCCCGCCCTCGCGCCGCACGAAGCCGAGCGACCGTGGCCTCGACCGCGGCTTCCGCTACCTCGCCGTGCTGTCCGGGATCCTCATCCTGGCCGTGCTCGCGGCGGTGGCGATCTTCCTGGTGATCGAGGCCATGCCGGCGCTCACCAACCCCGACCTCGCGTCGGAGGTCCCGTGGATCCCGGCCGGCGGGAACCTGTGGTCGGTGGTCGGGCCGCTCATCTTCGGCACGATCCTGGCCGCCGTCGTCTCGCTCCTGCTGGCGGTGCCGGTCGCCGTCGGCATCGCGCTGTTCATCTCGCACTACGCGCCCCGCCGGATGGCCTCGGTCCTCGGCTACGTCGTGGACCTGCTGGCTGCCATCCCGTCGGTCGTGTTCGGCCTCTGGGGCGTGCTGGTGCTGGCGCCCAAGGTGCAGCCCGTGTGGCAGTTCCTGGTCGACTACCTCGGCTGGATCCCGCTGTTCGCCGGCGACGACCACGGCAACGCGTCCAACCCGCCCCGCGTGCTCATGACCACCGCGATCGTGCTCGCCGTGATGATCCTGCCGATCATCACCGCCGTGAGCCGCGAGGTGTTCCTGCAGACGCCGCGGCTGCACGAGGAGGCCGCGCTGGCCCTCGGTGCGACACGCTGGGAGCTCGTCCGGATGGCGGTCCTGCCGTTCGGGCGCTCGGGCGTCACCTCCGCCGCGATGCTCGGCCTGGGCCGCGCGCTCGGCGAGACCATGGCGGTCCTCATGATCCTGTCGCCGGGCCTGCTCTACTCGTTCAAGCTGCTCGTCGCGAGCCAGCAGCAGACCATCGCCGCGAACATCGCGGCCCGGTTCAACGACGCGAACGACATCGGCCGCTCGACGCTCATCGCGACCGGCCTGGCGCTCTTCGTCATCACGCTCCTGGTCAACCTGGCCGCCCGCGCGATCATCGCGCGCCGCAAGGAATTCTCGGGGGCGAACTGACGTGGCCATCGCCGACACCCTCTCTCCCGAGGCCGCGGAGCTGCGCCGCGCCCTCACGCAGGTCGACCCCGCGCGCCGCCGCAAGGACCGCACCATGCGCGTGCTCATCTGGGGCGCCTTCGCGCTCGCCATGATCCCGCTGGTGTCGCTCATCTGGAGCGTCATCTCGAACGGCATGGGCCGCTTCGACCTGTACTTCCTCACGCACTCCATGCGCAACGTGTACGGCGGCATGGACGCCGGCGGCGTCTACCACGCGCTGCTGGGCACCATCCTGATCACCGGCCTGGCCGCGCTGATCTCGGTGCCCATCGGCATCCTCACCGCGATCTACCTGGTCGAGTACGGCTCCGGCAGCCTGGCGCGCGGCGTCACGTTCCTGGTCGACGTCATGACCGGCATCCCGTCGATCGTCGCCGGCCTGTTCGCGTTCGCGCTCTTCTACCTGGTGGTGGGGCCCGACGCCCGCAGCGGGGTGGTCGGGGCCGTCGCCCTGTCGGTGCTGATGATCCCCGTGGTCATCCGCTCGACCGAGGAGATGCTGCGGCTGGTCCCCAACGAGCTGCGCGAGGCGTCCTTCGCGCTGGGCGTGCCCAAGTGGCTCACGATCATCCGGATCGTGCTCCGCACCGCCGTCGCGGGCATCACGACGGGCGTGATGATCGCGATCGCCCGCGTGATCGGCGAGACGGCGCCGCTGCTCATCACGGTCGGCGCGACCGACTCGATCAACAACAACGTCTTCGAGGGCAACATGATGACGCTGCCGGTGTACGTGTACCGGCAGTACGCGGCAGGGCTTGTGCCCTGCGCCCCCGGCGACGACGCTTGCATCGCGACGATCAACTATGACCGGGCCTGGAGCGCGGCTCTCGTGCTCATCCTGGTCGTCATGCTGCTCAACCTCGTGGCGCGTGGCGTGAGCCGCTGGTTCGCGCCGAAGACCCGGGCCTGAGCCCCACAAGGAGATCCCCCATGGCACAGCGAATCGACGTCAAGGACCTGAACATCTTCTACGGCGACTTCAAGGCGGTCGCCGACGTCGGGATGTCGGTCGAGCCTCGGTCCGTCACCGCGTTCATCGGCCCCTCGGGCTGCGGCAAGTCGACGTTCCTGCGCACGCTCAACCGGATGCACGAGGTGATCCCGGGCGCGTACGTGCAGGGGTCGGTCGCGATGGACGGCGTCGACCTGTACGGCGCCGACGTCGACCCGGTGGCGGTCCGTCGCCAGGTCGGCATGGTGTTCCAGCGCCCCAACCCGTTCCCGACGATGTCGATCGCGGAGAACGTGCTGGCCGGCATCAAGCTGAACAACAAGCGCATCTCCAAGGCGGACGCCGAGGAGGTCGTGGAGACGTCGCTGCGCAGCGCCAACCTGTGGAACGAGGTCAAGGACCGCCTCAACCGGCCCGGCTCGGGCCTGTCGGGCGGCCAGCAGCAGCGCCTCTGCATCGCGCGCGCCATCGCCGTCAAGCCGCAGGTGCTGCTGATGGACGAGCCGTGCTCCGCGCTCGACCCCATCTCGACGCTCGCCATCGAGGACCTCATCGCCGAGCTGAAGTCCGACTACACGATCGTCATCGTCACGCACAACATGCAGCAGGCCGCCCGCGTCTCGGACCGGACCGCCTTCTTCAACCTCAAGGCGACCGGGCAGCCCGGCCGCCTGGTCGAGATCGACGAGACCTCGACGATCTTCTCCTCGCCGCGCGAGCAGGCGACGGAGGACTACATCTCCGGCCGCTTCGGCTGACCCGGTCCGCGCAGGGGGCGCGCAGCACGACAGAGGGGGCCGTCCGTGTCGGACGGCCCCCTCTGTCGGTGGGTCAGCGGGACGGCGTGGGCGTCGGCACCGACGTCGCGTACTCGGGCAGCGAGCCGTCCAGCACGGGGACGTCGACCGTGATCGAGCCGTCCTCCGGGGTCGAGATGGTCACCTTGAGCACCGCGCCCGGCGGGACGTCGACCGAGGAGAACGTCACGTCGGCCTGACCGTCCTCGGGGGCGTCGCCGCCGCCCAGCAGCACCGTCTCCTTGGGGCCCAGGTCGACGGTCGTGGAGTCGTCGCCGGCCGCCACGGTGACCGTCCGGTCCTCGGTGCCGTCGTTGATGAGGCCGCCCAGGAGGTTGCCCGGCTCGCCCTTGGCCGCGGAGACCACCAGCAGGTTGCTGCCGCGCACGTCGCCCAGCGTCATCCGGATGCCGTCGGACGCGCCGTACGGGTCCTCGGTCGTGATCGGGTTCGTCGCGGAGCAGCCGGCGAGCACGAGGCCGACGACGACGCCGCCGGCGGCGAGGGCGGCAGCCCGGAGGGTGCGGGGGCGGGGCGAGGTCACGGCGACTCCTCGGGGCGTCAGGCGGCTGCAGGCGTGCGGTCGACGGGTCTCCCGTCCGGGGGCAAGCCTAGCCCGGACCGCGGGGTGCGCCCTCCGCCGCGGGCGGGTCGTCGCGCGTGACCGCGCGCCGCCGGTCGACGCGCGTCGACCTGCCGCTGACCTGGGCCGATGGCCGTATTCACGCGGCAAAGGGGCGTTTTGGGCGTGATAAGATACCCCTCTGCGAAAGGGGACACCTGCAGATGACTTTCACTGTTGGGGAGACCGTTGTCTACCCGCACCACGGTGCGGCATTGATCGAAGAGATCAAGACCAGGACCATCCGCGGAGAGGACAAGCTCTACCTCAAGCTCAAGGTCGCTCAGGGAGATCTCACCATCGAGGTCCCGGCTGAGAACGTCGATCTGGTGGGCGTGCGTGACGTCGTGGGGCAGGAGGGTCTCGACCGCGTGTTCGAGGTCCTGCGCGCGCCCTACACCGAAGAGCCGACCAACTGGTCCCGTCGCTACAAGGCGAACCTCGAGAAGCTCGCGTCGGGCGACGTCATCAAGGTGGCCGAGGTCGTGCGCGACCTCTCCCGCCGGGACGCCGACCGCGGCCTGTCTGCGGGCGAGAAGCGCATGCTCGCCAAGGCCCGCCAGATCCTCGTGTCGGAGCTCGCGCTCGCGGAGCACACCGAAGAGGAGAAGGCCGAAGCGATCCTCGACGAGGTCCTCGCGTCCTGACGTCACCGCACAGGTGAGCGTCGCTGCAGTCCTGACTGCCGCCGGGAGCGGCAGCAGGCTCGGTCATTCCCTCCCGAAGGCACTGGTGCCCCTGGGAGGTCAGTCGCTCGTCGCGCACGCCGCCCGCAACCTGCTGGCAGCGCGCGCGGCGGGCGACGAGCGCGTCCGGGTGCTCGTGGTCACCGCGCCCGCCTTCCACCTCGACGCGATCGAGCGCGAGCTCGCGGGGTTCGCCGACGAGGTCGCGCTGCTGGTGGTCGCCGGCGGGTCCACCCGGCAGGCGTCGGTCGCCGCCGGCCTCGCGGCGCTGCTGGCGGACCCGCGGTCCCAGGAGGTCGACGTGGTGCTCGTGCACGACGCGGCCCGGCCCCTGGCGCCACCGTCGCTGGTGGCGCGCGTGGTGGACGCCGTGCGCGCCGGGCACCCCGCCGTGGTGCCCGGGCTGCCCGTCACCGACACCATCAAGCGCGTCGCGCCCCACCGGGGCGTCGCGGTCGAGCCCGTGCTCGAGACCGTGCCCCGCGGCGAGCTGCGCGCCGTCCAGACGCCCCAGGGCTTCGCCCGGGACCTGCTGGTCCGCGCGCACGCCGGCGGCGCCGCGCACGCCCACGACGAGGCCCTGGCGGCCTCGGACGACGCGGGCCTGGTCGAGCTGCTGGGCGAGCCCGTGTGGGTGGTCGCCGGCGACGAGCGGGCCGGCAAGATCACCACGGCCCGGGACCTCGCGGTCGCGCAGCTGCCGACGGAGGACGACGAGTGAGCCTGCTGCCCCGGACCGGGATCGGCGTCGACGTGCACGCGTACGACCCGGACCCCGCGCCCGACGCCGTCCTGCATCTCGCGGGGCTGGCGTGGCCGGGCGAGCGGCCGCTGGCCGGGCACTCCGACGCCGACGTCGCGGCGCACGCCGCCGCGGACGCGCTGCTCTCGGCCGCCGGCCTGGGCGACCTCGGCTCGAACTTCGGCACCTCCGAGCCCGAGTGGGCCGGCGCCGCCGGGGCCGCACTGCTGGCCGAGGCCGCCCGGCGCGTGCGGGAGGCCGGGTTCACGGTCGGCAACGTCGCGGTGCAGGTGGTGGGCAACCGCCCCAAGATCGGTCAGCGGCGGGCGGAGGCCGAGGCGGCGCTCTCCGCTGCGGTGGGCGCCCCCGTGAGCGTCTCGGCGACGACCACCGACGGGCTCGGGCTCACCGGCCGCGGCGAGGGCGTCGCGGCGATCGCCACGGCGCTGGTGGTGGCCACGGCCTGACGCCGGCGCGTGCTGCCCAGCAGCACGCCCGCGAGCACGAGCGCCCCCCAGGCCAGCTCGGCGACCGACGTGCGCTCGCGCAGCAGCAGCCACGAGGCCGCGATGCCGACCACCGGGACGAGCATCGAGAAGGGTGCCACGGTGCTCGACGGGTGCCGGCCCATGAGCGTGGTCCACAGCCCCGAGCCGACGACGGTCGCGACGAGGACCGTGAACAGCAGGCCGCCGATCGCGAGCAGGCCGCGGGTGCTGCCGAGGTCCTGGAACGAGCCGGCGATCCGGTCGGGGCCCTCGAGTGCGAGCGAGAGGGCGAGCATCGGGACCGGTGGCACCACGGACATCCAGAGCATCAGCCGGAACGGCTCGCCCGGTTGCGCCTGCACCGCGCGGCGGTTGCCCAGGTTGCCGACGGCCCAGCCGAGCCCGCCCGCGAGCGTCAGCAGCACCGGCACCAGCGTCGCCCCGCCCGCGAGCCCCGCGCGGTGGGCCGCGATGCCGCCCAGGCCCGCGACGGCGAGCAGGATGCCGGCCCCCTGCCGGGCCGTGATCCGCTCGCGCAGGAAGACCCCCGCCAGCACCACCGTGAACGGCGCGGACGACTGCAGCACCAGCGACGCCAGGCCCGTCGGCATCCCGGACGACATGGCCAGGTACAGGAACACGAACTGCAGCACCCCGAACCCGAGGCCGTACAGGCCGATCCAGCGCCACGGCGCGGTGGGGCGGGGGACCAGGAGCACGGTGGGCACCGCGATGAGCGTGAACCGCAGGGCGACGAGGAAGAACGGCGGGAACTGCTCGAGCGACAGGTGGATCGCGGGGAAGTTGAGCCCCCAGCAGACGGCGACCAGCGCGGCGAGCAGGCGGTCGCGGGTGGGCATGCCTCGAGGATGCGGGACGCCGACCATGCAGCACCATCGAAAAGAACTGATCCGACAATGTAGCGTCGCTGCATGGATCCTCGCGCGCTCGAGACCCTCCGCACGGTGGGCAGCCAGGGCGGCGTCACGGCCGCGGCCGCGGTGCTGCACCTGACCCCCTCGGCGGTCTCGCAGCAGGTGGCGCAGCTCCAGCGCGAGGTCGGGGTGCCGCTGACCGCGCGCGTGGGCCGCGGGCTGCGGCTCACCCCGGCCGGGGACGCGCTGGCGGCCGCGGCCGTCGACGTCGCGGTGGCGCTGGAGCGGGCGCGCGCCGCGTGCGACGAGTTCCTGGCGCGCCCGCAGGGCGTGGTGCGGGTCTCGGCGTTCCAGAGCGGCGCGCAGCTGCTGCTGCCGGCGCTGCTCACGCGGGTGGCGGCGATCGACGGGATCACGCTCGAGTGCACCGACGAGGACGTCGCGCAGGACGACTTCGTCGCGCTGACCGACCGCATGGACGTGGTCGTCGCGCACCGGCCCGACGCCGGGGTGGGCTGGGCGGGCGGCGCGGCGGTGCGGGTGGTGCCGCTGCTGCGCGAGCCGCTCGACGTGGCGGTGCCGCTGGACCACCCGCTGGCCGACCGCACGCAGGTGCGCCCGGAGGACCTGCGCGACCTGCCGTGGATCGCCGTGCGGGAGGGGTTCCCGGTGGCGACCGTGCTCGGCGCGGTCGGTGCGCGCTCCGGCGCCGCTCCCCGCATCGTGCACCGCGTGAACGACTTCCACGTGGTGGAGGCGCTGGTCGCGGCCGGGCACGGCGTCTCGCTGCTGCCCCGCTACACGTTCGGCGGCGGCGCCCGCGTGCGGCTCGTGCCGCTGGTGGGCGTCCGGGCCGGGCGGCGCATCGACGCGCTGCTGCGGCGGGACCGGGCCGAACGCCTGGTGGTCCGTCGCGTGCTGGACGAGCTCCGCGCCCTGGCCGAGCAGATCGGCGGCGGGTGAACCTCGGCGTGTGCGCGCAGGTCAGCGGCGTGTCCGAAATCTGGGGTGGCGTCCTGTCCCGGTGGCCAGGTACCGTCCCCGGCGTGACACAGTCGTCGGAGGCACAGACCGAGAGGCTCCCCGTGGTGGGAGCGCTCACGAAGCACCCGCTGCCCCACCGCGACAACGGGGTCCAGGCCGTCCGCGTCCGGGTGCGCGTGCCGCTCGACGTGCTCGAGGCGACCAACGACGGGCTGCGCGGGCTGGACGAGCAGCACCGCCGCGAGATCGCCGAGAACCCCCCGCCGTTGCCCTTCTGACGGGCCCCTACGGCACCAGCACGAGCTTGCCGGCGGCGTGCCCGGCCTGGCCGTCACGGTGCGCCTGCGCCACCTCGGACAGGGGATAGGTCTGCGCCACCCGCACGTCCAGCGAGCCGTCCGAGGCCAGCTCGGCCAGCTGCGCCCGGGCCGCCTCCCGCACGTCGTTCCCCGGGTCCGCGCCGGGACCGCCGCCGAGCGCCTTGATGCCGAGGTCGCCCGCCCGCCGGAACCCGGCGATCGTCGCGACGCGCGCGCGGTCCGCCACCAGGGCCACGGACGTGTCCAGCGCCTCGTCCGTGCCGACCGTGTCGATGGCCACCGTCACGGGCCCGGTGCTCCGGACCGCCTCGCGGACCCGGTCGAGCAGACCCTCGCCGTAGGCGACCGGCGTCGCGCCCAGGTCGCGCAGGTCGGAGTGGTGGCGCGGCGACGCCGTCGCGATCACCTGCGCGCCGCGGAGCACCGCGAGCTGGACGACCATGCGCCCGACGCCGCCCGACCCGCCGTGCACGAGCACCACGTCGCCGTCGTGCGTGCCCGTGGCGACCAGGGTGTGCACCGCGGTGGTCCCCGCGAGGAGCAGGCCCGAGGCGGCCGGCCAGTCCAGGTGCCGGGGGCGGCGGACCGTCACCTGCTCCGAGACCACGATGCGGTCCGCGTAGCCGCCGGAGACCCGCCACGCGATGATCTCGTCGCCGGGCGACAGCCACCGCACCGACGGGCCCACCGCGCTGACCACGCCGGACACCTCGTAGCCCAGGCGCATCGGCAGCCGGGCGGGGTTGGTGCCGTAGACGCCCGCGTAGCCCTTCCAGTCGGTCGGGTTGACGCCGGCGGCCCGCACCTCGACCAGCACGTCACCCGGTCCGGGGTCGCCCGGGTCGACATCGATCAGGCGGAGGACTTCCGGCCCGCCGTACGCGGTCGCGACGACGGCCCTGCTCGTGAGTGCCACCGGCACACTCTGCACCTGCCGCCCGGCGCAAGGCCAGAGCAACCCACCCGCGGGGGCAGGGATCACCCGCGCGGGGACGGCGCTGGTCAGGCCAGCGGGATCCAGACCCGCATCGTGGACGGTCCGCGGTTTGCCCAGTCGTGGTACGGGATCAGCTGCACCTCGGAGCCGCCCCCGAGCGGGTGCTCGCCGCCCGACCCGTACGGCCAGGCGCGCTCGTCGGCCGTCCGCGTCACCACGGTCGCCAGCACGCGCCCGTCGACGTCGCGCAGCCCGGCCGCGAGGTCCAGGCGCGCGTCGCCGACGTCCGCGCCGAGATCGACCGACTCGACGCAGAGCACCTCGGGGCCGCGCTCCACCACGACGCAGCCGCGCACCGCGTCGATGCGCGGATCGGCGGCGGAGACGCGCGGCGCGGTGGGCAGGCGCAGCTCGACCACGTCGCCCGCCGCGAACCGGCGGTGCACCTGGACGGTCCCCGGCGCGGCCTCCTGCGTCCCCTCCGGGGTGACCAGCGTGGCGCCCTGCGCCCAGGCCGGGACGCGCAGCGTCAGGGTCCAGGGGCGGTCCTCCGTCGTCGCGACCGTCACCCGGACGACGCCGTCGCGCGGGTACGCCGTCTCGACGTCGAGGTCGACGCGCCGGCCGTCCGCCAGGGCCGTGCGGATGCGGGCCGGGGCGTACTGGTGCAGCTGCAGGCCGTCGTCGTCGGTCGTGGCCACGTACGCCGCCAGGCTGGCCAGCGTGCGGGCCACGTTCGGCGGGCAGCACGACACGGCGAACCAGGGCGCGCGCAGCGACGACGACGCGCGCGGGCTGGCGACGTCCGCCGGCGGGACCGTGCCGGGCCGCCGCTGGTGCAGCGTGTTCGTGTAGTAGAACGCGGTGCCCTCCGCCGACGGCGAGGTGGCCACCACGTTGTACAGCGTGCGCTCGACCAGGTCGGCGTAGCGGGGCAGCCCCTGCGCGAGCAGCAGCCGCCACGAGAACATCACCGACCCGATGCCCGCGCACGTCTCGGAGTACGCGCGGTCGGGCGGCAGCTCGTAGTCGTCGCCGAACGACTCGCCCTCGTGGTGCGAGCCCTGGCCCCCGGTCACGTAGGTGCGGCGCGCGACCGTGTTCTCCCACTGGGTGGTGAGCGCGTCGAGCAGGCCGGCGTCCTCGGTCTCGACGGCCACGTCGACCGCGCCCGCCGCCAGGTAGTTGGCGCGCACGGCGTGCCCGCGCAGGACGGTGGCCTCCCGGACCGGGACGTCGTCCTGGTAGTACTCGCGGCCCAGGTCGATGTCGGCCAGGGTGCCGGTGCCGCGGCGCTCGACGAACAGGGCGGCCTGGTCGACGTAGCGGCGGTCGCCCGTGGCGCGGCCCAGCTCGGCCAGCGCCGGCTCGATCTCCGCGTGCCCGCACACCGACGCGATGCCGCCGGGGCCGAACGTGGCGACCACGTGGTCCGCGGCCCGGCGGGCGAGGGCCAGCAGGCCGCCGTCGGCGTCGGGACGCGTCCGGGCCCGCGCCACCGCGGCCTGGAAGAGGTGGCCGTAGCAGTACAGCTCGTGCCCCCACTCGAGGTCGGAGTACCGCGGGCGCTGCCCGGGCCGGCCGAAGTTCGTGTTGAGGTAGCCGTCGGGCTCCTGGGCGGCCGCCACGCGGTCCACCAGGGCGCGGAACCGGGCCTCGAGCGCGGCGTCGCCGGTGCGCCCGATCTCCCACGCCATGGCCTCGAGCAGCTTGTACACCTCGGAGTCGGAGAACTCCCGGCCCCCGCGGTGCCCGTCGAGGGTGCCGGCCGCGGCGGCGTCGAAGTTGCCGATCCAGCCCTCCCGCTCCATCCAGTGCTCGATGTGCGCCAGGCTCGCGGCGCCGTTGACCGCCTGCCGCTCGGCCCAGAAACCACCGGTGATCTGGACCTCGTCCAGCCCGAGCGGGCGGAGCGCGCCACGCGACGGCGTGACGGGGGTGGCGGTCGTGGTCGTCGTGAGGGTCATGGTCATCCCTTGAGCGCACCCGACATGAAGCCGCGCACGTAGTGTCGTTGGAGCAGGAGGAAGAGCACGATGCAGGGCACCGCCAGGACGACCACGCCCGCCTCGGTGGCGCCGTAGTCGACGACGCCCTGCACCTGGACGCGCAGGTTGGCCACCGCGAGCGGCAGCGTGAGCTTGTTGGAGTCGTTGATGAGGATCAGCGGCGCGAAGAAGTCGTTCCAGGCGGCCAGGAACGCGAACAGGCCCACGGTGATCAGGCCCGGCTTGACCGCGGGCAGCAGCACCCGCCACAGCGCCGAGAACGACGAGCAGCCGTCCACCATGGCGGCCTCGTCCAGCTCGCGCGGCACGGACTCGAACGAGATCCGCATCATGAAGGTGGAGAACGGCAGCTGGAACATGGTCAGCACCAGCGCCACGCCAACCAGCGAGTTCTGCAGGCCGATCGTGTTGAGCAGCACGTAGAGCGGGATCAGCAGGGTGGCGTACGGGACCATGAGGATGGCCAGCGTGAGCATGAACAGCGCGTTGCGGCCGGGGAACCGGAACCGCGCGAACGCGTACCCGCCCAGGGTCGAGATGGCGAGCGTGAGCACCACGCACAGCCCGGAGACGATCACCGAGTTGGCCAGGTACTGCCAGATGCCCGCCTGGTAGTGGGCGAGCGTGACGTAGTTGCCGAAGCCCCAGCCGTCGACCTGACCCGTCCCGGGCTTCGGCGACACCGAGGCCACCGACGTCCAGACCAGCGGGAACAGGAAGATCACGGCGAGCGCGCCGGAGAACACCCAGAACGGGGTGCGCAGGGCCAGCCCGCCGATCGTCGTCGGCGGGGCGGTGCGGCGCGGCGGCGGGAGCTCGGCCTCGGCGGGCCGGTGCGTGGCGGTGGCGATGGTCATCGTCGGCCCCTCAGCTCTCGTCCGAGCCGCGGAACGCGCGGAGCTGGACCACGTTGATGACGACGAGCGCCGCGAGCACGATCACCGAGAGCGCCGCGGCGACGCCGAGGTCGTTCTGGCCCTGGAACGCCACCGAGTAGATGAGCTGCACCACGGTGATGGTGCTGTTGTCCGGGCCGCCCTTCGTGAGGATGTAGAACTGCTCGAACGCCAGCAGCGAGCCCGTGACGCACAGGATCGTGGTCAGGGCGAGCGTCGGGCGCAGCAGCGGGATCGTGATGCGGCTGAACGTGTGCCACCGGTTGGCGCCGTCCATGCGCGCCGCCTCGTAGAGGTCCGCCGGGATCGCCTGCAGGCCCACGAGCATCAGCAGCATGTAGAAGCCGGCGTAGCGCCAGACGATGAGGAACAGGGTCGAGGCCAGCGCCGCGTTGGGGGTGCCCAGGAAGCTCCACCCCATGCGCTCCATGAACGGCGCGAGCGGGCCGGCCAGCGGCGAGTACAGGACGTAGAAGAGCAGGGACGCCGACGCCAGGCCGAGGGCGCTGGGCACCAGGAACGCGGTGCGGAGCAGCCCCTTCCAGCGGGTCGACTCCTGCACCAGCAGCGCGAGCCCGAGGCCCAGCGCGATGAGCAGGACGGTGGCCAGGACCGTGTACTTCAGCGTGAACACCACGGAGTCGGCGAAGAACCGGTTGTTCACCGCGTTGGTGTAGTTGTCCGGGAAGTTGATGCCCTGGTCGCCCGAGAGCAGCGGCCACTGCGACGCGCTCATGCGGAACACGAGGCCGAGCGGGACCACGAACAGGACCAGGACGAAGAGCGCGGTGGGCGACGCGTAGGCCCAGCCGCGCAGGCGGTGGCCGTCGCGGCGGGTGCGCAGCGGGGGTGGTGGCGTGGTGGCCGTCTGGACGGTCATCGGGGGACCTCTCGTGGGGCGGTGCGGGGCGGAGAGTGGGGTGCCGCCGTGCCCAGCGGCACCCCACTCCGGGAGCGGACTACTGCCCGAGCACCGCGGTGATCTCGTCGTTGTCCGCGTCGACCGAGCTGCCGTCCCCGAGCACCGCGTTGCGCACCAGCGTCAGCCAGGGGCTGTTCGGCGCGTTGAACGCCTGCTGGAAGTTGAGCGCGACGGGGGTGTCGCCCTTGCCGGCCACCTCGTTGATCGTGATGAGGCGCGGGTCCTGCGACGAGTACTGGTTGTCGGCCAGGTCGCTGCGCGAGACGACGTCGTTGTCCTTGGCCAGCACGCCCACCTGGGCGTCCTCGGACATCATCCAGGACAGGAAGTTCCACGCCTGGGCGGCGTTCTTCGAGTCCTTCGAGACGCCGATGCCGTCACCGCCGACGAACGTGGACGCGCCGCCCTTCGGGCCGGGGATGCCGGCGACGCCGACGTCGAAGCCCGTGGTGGACGACAGCAGCGTCGCCGGGTAGAACATCTGGCCCACCTTGCCCTCGGTGAACCCTGCGGTCCACGTCGGGCCGGCCTCGTCCTTGGAGGACGGGAGCACGGCGCCCGAGTCCCACATGTCCTTCCAGTCCGCGTAGATCTCCTTGGCCGTGGCGCTGTTGAGCAGCGACTCGGTGCCGTCCGCGTTCATGACCTGCTCGCCGTCGGCCCAGACCGACGGGAACCACGTGAACACCAGGCAGCCGCCGCAGTTCAGGCCGGTCGCGGTGCCGTACGTGTCGGGCTTGTTCAGCGCCTGGATCGCCTTGGCGTTGGCCACGTACTCGGTCATGTTGGCCGGACCCTTGTCGGGGTCGAGGCCGGCCTCCTTGTAGAGGTCCTTGTTCCAGAACAGCATCGACAGGTCGAGGACGAAGGGGAGCACGTGCTCCTTGCCGTCGGCGGTGCCGGCCGCGAGGTGGCCCTTGTTGATCGTGTCCTTGTACGGCAGCGCGTCGATCTGGGCCGTCAGGTCCTGGAACAGGCCCTGCTTGACCCAGTTGGGGACGTAGACGATGTCCGCGGCGAACAGGTCGGGCAGGCCGTCCGAGCCGGCCGCGGCGCCGACCTTGGCCACGTAGTCGTCGTTGGGGACGACCGTCAGCTCGACCTGGTTCTTGTGCGAGTCGTTGTAGGCCGCGACCAGCAGCTTGGCCTGCTTCTCCAGCGGCGCGCGGGTCCAGAGCGTGAGCTTGGTGCCGTCGTCGGTGCCGTCGGTGCCTGCCGTGACGTCGGCGGTGGCGCCTCCGGAGCTGGTGTCGTCCTTCGCGCTGGTGCACGCCGCCAGGCCGACCAGCAGGCCGGCCGTCACGACCCCGGCGGCCAGGCGGGTGCCTGCCGACCGGGTGCGGGTGATCCTCATGGGCGTCTCCTCGTGCTCTTCGTCGAGCGGGTGCCGTCGTCGGCACCCCGGGGGTCATGGGGCGAAACCCTTATCGGTACGCGAGGCACGGGGGGGCAGTGCGGCAGGGCGCTCGCCGGGCTCCACAGGGCCCTGGCGTGCACACCTGTGGGACCGGGGCCGAGCAGGCCGCACTCCGAAACTCACCGAAAAGGTTTTCTGAAGATAGTTCGGGGAGCGGTCGCGCGTCAACGGGTTGCGGCGGTTACAGTTCGATCACGAACCTGATGTCGGCAGCGCAGCACAGGAGGTGTCCGTGGCCCGCACCGAGCCCGCCCGCGCGGTGACGCTCTCGGACGTCGCCCGGCTGGCGGGCGTCTCCGTGGCCACGGCGTCCAAGGCGCTCAACGGCCGCGACCAGGTCAAGGACACCACCCGGCAGCGGGTCATCGAGGCCGCGGACCGGCTGTCGTTCAGCCCGAACCCGCTCGCCCGGGGGCTGCTCGCCGGTCGCACCGGGACCGTCGGCCTGCTCACCAGCGACCTCGAGGGCCGGTTCGTCATCCCGATCCTCATGGGCGCCGAGGACGCGTTCGGCGCCGGGCAGGTCAACGTGTTCCTCTGCGACGCGCGCGGCGACACCATCCGCGAGCAGTACCACCTGCGGGCGCTGCTGAGCCGCCGCGTGGACGGGCTCATCGTCGTGGGCCGGCAGACCGACCCGCGCCCGTCGCTCGGCCACGACATCCCGGTCCCCGTGGTCTACGCCTACGCCCCGTCCGACGACGCCTCGGACCTGTCCATCACGCCCGACAACGTCAGCGCCGGCCGGATCGCCGTCGAGCACCTCCTCGCCTGCGGCCGCACCCGGATCGCCCACATCACCGGCGAGCACGCCTACGCCGCGGCCCGCGACCGCGCCGCCGGGGTGGAGGCCGCGCTGCACGCCGCCGGGCTCGAGCTGGTGGGGGACGTCATGTACTCCGAGTGGTCCGAGCGGTGGGGGCGCGACGCCGCCGCCATGCTGCTGGCCCGGCACCCCGACGTCGACGCGGTGCTCTGCGGGTCGGACCAGATCGCCCGCGGCGCGCTCGACACCGCGCGGGACCTGCACCGGACCGTCCCGGGCGACCTCGCGGTGATGGGGTTCGACAACTGGGAGGTGCTCACCACCAACGCGCGCCCGGAGCTGACCAGCATCGACGCGAACCTGCAGCAGCTCGGCCGCACGGCGGCGCAGCGGGTGTTCGCCGCGCTCGACGGTGTCGACATCGGCTCCGGCACCGAGTACGTGCCCGGCCGGCTGGTGATCCGGGGCTCGACGGTCGCGCGGCGCTAGGCCGCGTCGTGGGTGCGCTCGGCCGTGCCCAGCAGCCGGTCGAGGTACGGGTTGCTGAACACGCCCTCGGGGTCGGCCTGCGCCCGCACGCGCTGGGCGTCGGCGAACCGGGGATAGAGCGCGCCCAGCTGCTCGGCCTCGAGCCAGTGCATCTTGCCCCAGTGCGGCCGGCCGCCCACCTGCGCGACGATCCGCTCGACGGCCGCGAAGTACCGCGCGTACGGCAGGCGCAGGTACTGGTGCACGGCGACGTAGGCGGTCTCGCGGCCGTGCGCGGTGGACAGCCACAGGTCGTCGGCGGCGGCGAACCGCACCTCGACCGGGAACGGCACGCGCTCGCCGCTCGACTCGATCCAGGCGTCGATCTCCTGCAGCACCCCGAGCAGCCGGTCGCGAGGTATGGCGTACTCCATCTCGCGGAACCTCACCCGGCGCGGCGAGACGAAGACCTCGGCGGACGGGGCCGTGTAGTGGCGGGGGCTCAGCGCGCGGGCCGCGAGCTCGTTGATCGACGCCGTCGTCGACGGCATCAGGGTGGCGACGCCGTTGGTCAGCGTGAACAGGCCGTTCGCGAGCAGCTCGTCGTCGACCCAGCCGCGCACCGGGTTGAGCGGCAGCACCACGTCGTCGGCCACCCGGTTGTTGCGCTTGGTCAGCGCGCGACGCGTGTGCGGGAACCAGTAGAACTCGAAGTGGTCGTTGCCCTCGACCAGCCCGTCGGGGCCGTCCAGCTGCTCCAGCACGGCCTCCAGCGGCCACGGCTCCTCGCGGGCCTCGAGCCGGTAGGCGGGGACCACCTCGAGCGTCACCGCGGCGAGCACGCCCACGCTGCCCAGGCCCAGGCGGGCGAGCTCGAACAGCTCGGGCTGCTGCGTGGGCGAGGTCTCGACGACCTCGCCGGTGGCCGTGACCAGCCGCGCGCCGACCACCTGCGTGGCCAGGCCGCCCAGCCGGGCTCCGGTGCCGTGCGTGCCCGTGGAGACGGCGCCCGCGATCGACTGCTTGTCGATGTCGCCGAGGTTGCGCATGGCCAGGCCGTGCTCGGCCAGCAGCGCGTTCAGCGCGCTCAGGCGGATGCCCGCGCCGACGGTGACGTGCGTCGTGCCGTCCTGCTGGGGCGCGACACGCTCGAGCGCGTCCAACGAGTCGAGACGCAGCTGGACCCCGTCCGTGACGGCCACGGGGGTGAAGCTGTGCCCGCCGCCCACGGCGCGGACGCGCAGGCCGTCGGCCGCCCCTTTTCGTACGGTCCCGACCAGTTCGTCCAGGTCACGGGGGTGCAGCACGCGTCGCGGCGTCGCGCTCGCGGTGCGCGCCCAGTTCTGCCAGGCGCCGGCGGCCTGCAGTCGTCCCATAACAACGAAGGGTCGTACTGGGCAGTTGTCCAAGTCAAGTGCGCCAAGACCTTGACTATCGTGACAAGGGATATTGAACTGTGCACGTGGGGCGGCGTCGGCCCGCGGCCGTCGCACGAGGGAGGGGACCCTTCATGAACCGCTTGCCTGTGGCCGAGAGGCGCGAGCAGCTGATCGAGGCTGCGCTCGCCGTCGCGAGCCGGGACGGCATCGAGGCTGCCACCGTGCGCGCGGTCGCCGCCGAGGCAGGTGTCTCGCTGGGCGTCGTCCACTACTGCTTCCAGGACAAGGACGAGCTGCTGCGCGCGATGGCGCACGCCATCACGGCGGCCAACCTCGAGCGCAGCCTGGGGGACCTTCCCCAGGGCGGGTCGGACACCGAGAGCGTCATCGAGAACGTCATCGACGCGCTCTGGGCCGGCATCCGGGAGTCCCGCGGACCGCAGCTGCTCAGCTACGAGCTCACCACGTCCTCGCTGCGGCACCCCGAGCTCAACCAGGTCGCCATCGAGCAGTACCGGGGCAGCTGGGCCGCGGCCGAGCAGGTGCTCGACCTGGTGGAGCGGACCGCGCACGTCGGCTGGTCCGTCCCGCGCGGGCAGCTGGCCCGGACCGTCGTCGCCGTGATCGACGGGTTCTCGCTCGCGTGGCTGGTCGACGGCGACAGCGAGACGGCGCGCGCCGGCCTGCAGGGCTTCGGCCGGTTCCTCGCGACCGTGGCGGTGCCCGTCGTCCTCGAGCCTGAGCCCGAGCCCGCACCGACGACGTCCGCGTGAGCACGACGGCCGTCGCCCGGCACGCTCGCGTCGCCGGCTCTCTGGGGTTCGCCGCGCAGGGGTTCGTCTTCGCGATGATCCTGACCAGCCTGGACTCGTTCAAGGACCGCTACGGCATCGACGACCTGACGATCGCGGCCGTGATCCTCGGCGTCTGCGTCATGGCCGGGGTGGGCACGCTGATCGCCGACCGGATCGCGCGGACCCCCGGCGGCAGCCGCGCGGTGCTCGGCACGGGCCTGGTGGTGGTCGCCGCCGCGGTGGTCGGCGTGGCGGTCGCGCCGACGTTCGCGCTGCTGGCCTGCGGGTTCGCGGTGTACGGCGTGGGCCTCGGCATGGTCGACGCGGGCACCAACATGCAGGCCGTGGCCATCCAGGGCATCTACGGCAAGTCGCTGCTGACCGGCTTCTACGCGTCGTGGTCGGTGGGCGGGATCGTCGGCACGGTCCTCATCGCCGTGTCGACCGGGCGCGTCTCCACCGACCCGGTCGCGTTCGTCCTGCTGCTGGGCACCGTCGTCGCGGCGTCGGTCGCGGTCGTCGTGCAGCGGTTCGCGTGGCGCGAGGCGGTCGCGCCCGCCGGCGTCGCGCCCACGCCCGGCGAGCCGCGCATCGACCCGGTCAAGCCCGTGATCCCGTGGGGCCCGCTGCTCCTGCTCGGCCTCGGGGTCGTGGCCTACTACGTCAACGACCAGGCGGTCTCCACCTGGAGCCCGATCTTCATGCACGAGGTGCTGGACACCACGGGCACCATCACCAAGCTCGGCTACGCGGCCTACCTCGCCATGACGCTGGTCTCGCGCCTCGCCGGCGACCCGTGCGTCCGGCGCTGGGGCCGGGCGCCCGTCGTGCGCGTCGCGTCCCTGGTCGGCGCCGGCGGGCTGCTGCTCGTGATCACCAGCCAGGCGCCGCTGCAGGCCGTGCTCGGGTTCGCCGTCGCCGGCGCGGGCCTGGGGCTGATCGCGCCGCTCTGCTTCTCGTCCGCGGGCGAGCTGGCGCCCGGGCACGCCGACGCGGTGGTCGCGCGGCTCAACGGATTCAACTACGTGGGCGCGGTGCTCGGCGGCGTGTTCGTCGGCGTGATCGGCAGCCAGTCGAACCTGCGCTGGGGCTTCGCGGTGCCCGCCGTCCTGGTGATCGCCGTCGCGGTGCTCGCGGGCCGGTTCGGCGTCGTGCGGCGTGACCAGGCCGCGGTGACCGCGGGAGCCGATGCATGACGGGCACCCTCGGCGATCGCCTCGACCAGGCGACGCGCGGCCTGCCTGCGCCGCTCGCGGTCGTGGACCTGGACGCGCTGGACGCCAACGCCGCGGATCTCGTGCGCCGGTCCGGCGGCACCCCGATCCGCGTGGCCAGCAAGTCCGTCCGGGTGCGGCACGTGCTCGAGCGCGTGCTCGCGGTGCCCGGGTTCGCCGGCGTCATGGGCTACTCCCTGCGCGAGGCGCTCTGGCTGGTCGGCCAGGGCGTCGACGACGTGCTGCTGGGCTACCCGACCGTCGACACGGGCGCGCTCGACGCCCTGGCCGCCGACCCGGTCGCCGCCGCGGCCGTCACGCTCATGGTCGACGACGTCGCCCAGGTCGAGCTGGCCGCCCGCGCGGCCCAGGCGCGCGGGACCACCCTGCGGCTGTGCCTCGACGTCGACGCGTCCCTCAGGCTGCGGTTCGGTCCGCTCGCCGCGCACCTCGGCGTCCGGCGCTCGCCCGTCCACTCGGCCGCCGACGCCCGCGTGCTCGCCGCCGCGATCGCCGCGCGCGCCGGGGTCGACGTCGTGGGGGTGATGTTCTACGAGGCCCAGGTGGCCGGGCTGCCCGACTCGTCGCCCGCGGTCCGGGCGGTCAAGCGGCTCTCGATCGCCGACCTGGCCACGCGGCGCACCGCCGTGGTCGACGCCGTGCAGGACGCCGTGGGCCACCCGCTCACGCTCGTGAACTCCGGCGGCTCCGGGTCCGTCGCGTCCAGCGCCGCCGACCCGGCCGTCACCGAGGTCACCGCCGGCTCCGGCCTGTTCGTGCCCACGCTCTTCGACGCCTACCGCTCGTTCACCCCGCGGCCGGCCGCGTTCTTCGGGCTCGACGTCGTCCGCGTCCCCGGGCCCGGGTTCGCCACGGCGTTCGGCGGCGGCTACATCGCGTCCGGTCCCGCCACCAAGTCCCGGCAGCCGCGGCCCGTCTGGCCGGCCGGGCTGTCCCTGACCAGCCGCGAGGGCGCCGGCGAGGTGCAGACCCCTCTGCGGCTGTCCGGCGACGCCGACCTGCGCGTCGGCGACCGGGTCTGGTTCCGGCACGCCAAGTCCGGCGAGGTGATGGAGCGCTTCGAGCAGGTGCACCTGGTCCGCGGCACCACCCTGGAGACCACGGTCCCGACGTACCGCGGCGAACAGCACACGTTCGGCTGACCCCGCGCGGGGTGGGTGGCGGGCGTCCGCAGATCCGGTCGCCGGGACGCGCGAACGTGCGGACGCTGCGGGGTTGGGTGGCGGGCGTCCGCACATCCGGTCGCTGGGACGCGCGAATGTGCGGACGCTGCGGGGTTGGGTGGCCGGCGTCCGCAGATCCGGTCGCCGCAGCGCTCGATCGTGCGGACGTCCGCACTCCCGCGAGCTCCCACCCCGTCGAGTGCGGACGCTGCGGCATGGGCTCGGCGGACGTCCGCACTCGTGCGGGCTCCGGCCTCATCGAGTGCGGACGTCGCGTCCTGAGGGGTCGTCGGGCGGAGTGTCCGGGTGTGAAAGGCGGGAGGGCGGCGCGCCGGTAGCCTTGGCGCGTGACCCTGCGCCTCTTCGACACCGCGACCCGGACGGTGCGTGACTTCGTCCCGCTCGTGCCCGGAGAGGTCGGCATCTACCTGTGCGGGGCCACGGTGCAGGCGCCGCCGCACATCGGGCACCTGCGCTCGGCCATCGCGTTCGACGTGCTGGTCCGCTGGCTGCGCCGCACGGGGCACCGCGTGACGCTGGTGCGCAACGTGACGGACATCGACGACAAGATCCTGGCCAAGGCCGCCGACGCCGGCGAGCCGTGGTGGGCGTGGGCGACCACCAACGAGCGCGCGTTCAGCGCCGCGTACGACGCGCTCGGCGTGCTGCCGCCGAGCCACGAGCCGCGGGCGACCGGCCACGTGCCGGCGATGGTCGAGCTGATGGACCGCCTGGTCGAGACCGGGCACGCGTACACGACCGGCCCGGGCGACGTCTGGTTCGACGTCCGCAGCTACCCGGAGTACGGCGCGCTGACCAACCAGCGGGTCGACGACATGGTCCCGGCACCGGACGGCACGGTCGACGACGACGCCAAGCGGGACCCCCGCGACTTCGCGCTCTGGAAGGCCGCCAAGCCGGGGGAGCCCGAGACGGCGGCGTGGAGCACCCCGTTCGGGCGCGGCCGGCCGGGCTGGCACCTCGAGTGCTCCGCGATGGCGCAGCGGTACCTGGGCGACACGTTCGACATCCACGGCGGCGGGCTCGACCTGCGCTTCCCGCACCACGAGAACGAGCAGGCGCAGTCGCGCGCCGCGGGCTACGGGTTCGCGCGCTACTGGCTGCACAACGGCTGGGTCACGCAGGGCGGCTCGAAGATGAGCAAGTCGCTCGGCAACGGGCTGCTGGTCACGGTCGTGCTGGCCAAGGAGCGGGCGTCAGTGCTGCGGTACGCCATGACGGCCGTGCAGTACAGCTCCATGCTCGAGTGGACCGACGACACGCTGCGCGAGGCCGAGGCCACCTGGGACCGGCTGGCCGGCTTCGTCGAGCGCGCGGCCGAGAAGGTGGGGGTGGCCGACGACGCCGAGGTGGCCACGGTCGCGCTGCCCGCGGAGTTCGTCGCCGCGATGGACGACGACCTGAACGTCCCCGCCGCGCTCGCGGTGGTGCACGAGCACCTGCGCACGGGCAACTCGGCGCTCGCCCGCGGCGACCTGGCCGAGGCGCGCGACGCCATGGTGGTGCTGCGCGCCATGCTCGACGTGCTCGGCCTCGACCCGGGCGGCCCGCAGTGGCGGGCGCACGGCAGCGACGCGCGGTACGCGCGGGCGCTCGAGGCCGTCGTCGCCGCCGAGCTGGAGGCCCGCGCGCAGGCCCGCGCCGCGCGCGACTTCGCCACGTCCGACGCGATCCGGGACCGCCTCGCCGCGGCCGGCGTCGTCGTCGAGGACTCATCGTCCGGAGCCCGGTGGTCCCTGGCCGCCCGCTCCGACATCACCGAGGAGACCTGATCCGCAGCGCGTCGGGAGGGGGGAGCCGCACGACGGCACCCCGCCCCGGCGGAGCGCAGGACCAGGTCGACCACAGAATGGAGAACTGAACATGGCCGGAAACTCAGAGCGCCGCGGGGCCGTCCGCAAGGGCAGCTCGAAGAAGACCGCGAGCGCCGGCACGGGCGGCAAGAACCGTCGCTCGCTGGAGGGCCGCGGCCCGACGCCGAAGGCCGAGGACCGCGAGTACCACCCCGCGCACAAGGCGAAGATCGCGGCGGAGCGCCGGGCGGTCGCGGGCACCCGCGGGACGTCGGGCCGGCAGTCGGCCGGGGCCAGCCGCAGCGCCGCCGGGTCCAAGGGCGGCCGCAAGAGCTCGACGCACGAGATCGTCTCGGGCCGCAACAGCGTGGTCGAGGCGCTGCGGGCCGGCATCCCGGTGTCCACGGTGTACATCGCGTCGCGCCTCGAGGCCGACGACCGCACGCGCGAGATCATCAGCGTCGCGGGCAACTCGAACTACCCGCTGCTCGAGGTCAGCCGCGCCGAGCTGGACCGCCTCACCGACGGCTCCGTGCACCAGGGCGTCGCCATCCAGGTGCCCCCGTACGCGTACGCGGACGACGAGGACCTGCTCGACGCGGCGGCGGAGTCGGACCGGCCGGCCCTCATCGTCGCGCTGGACGGCGTCACCGACCCCCGCAACCTCGGCGCCGTGCTGCGGTCGGCCGGGGCGTTCGGCGCGCACGGCGTGCTCGTGCCCGAGCGGCGCGCGGCTGGCGTCACGGCGTCGGCCTGGAAGGTGTCCGCGGGTGCCGCGGCGCGCGTGCCGGTGGCCCGCGTGACCAACCTGGTGCGCACGCTGCAGGGGCTCAAGGCCGCGGGCGTGTTCGTCGTCGGGCTGGACGGCGGCGGCGACGTCGCGATCACCGACCTGCCGTACGCGACCGACCCGCTGGTGCTCGTCGTCGGCTCCGAGGGCAAGGGTCTGTCGCGCCTGGTCCGCGAGCAGTGCGACGCCATCGCGTCGATCCCGATCGCGTCGGCCGTCGAGTCGCTCAACGCCGGCGTGGCGGCCGGCATCGCGCTGTTCGAGGTGGCCCGCCAGCGCGCGGTCTAGCTCGGGGCGTCAGCCGATGATCTGGTCGTCGGTCACGCGCGGGATCATGTCGGTGTCCGGGATCTCGCCCGCCTGCACGCCGAGGATCGCCTGCTCGTCGGGCCGCGAGGGCAGGATGTTCTTCACGTAGCTCTTCGCGGCGTGCTTCATGGGCACGTCGTGGCCCTGCTGCTCGGACAGGTACCAGCGGTGGTCCAGCAGCTCGTGGTAGATCTGCGCGGGCTCGAGCTTGCCGCGCAGGTCGCGCGGGACGCTGCGGACCGCCGGCTCGAAGATCTCGGTGAGCCAGTCGTGCGCCACGAACGACTCGTCGTCGCGCTGCCGGTCGGTGGCGGCGCGGAACTCGTCGAGGTCGTTGAGCAGGCGGCGGGCCTGGTTCTCCTGCACGTCGAGGCCGGTGAGCCGCATGAGCCGGCGCGAGTGGTGCCCGGCGTCCACCACCTTGGGCTGGATGCGCACGCTGGTGCCGTCGACGTCGGTGGTGATGTCGAGCTCGCCCACGTCGAAGCCCAGGTCGTTCAGGCGGTCGATGCGGGCCTGCACGCGCCAGCGGTCGCCGAACGTGAACGACTCGGACTCGGTCAGCGCGCGCCACAGCTCGCCGTACCGCTCGGCCAGCGCGTCGCCGATGGCCACGGCGTCGACGTCCTCCTCGAGGAACTCGCCGGCCTGCAGGTCCATGAGCTCGCCGATGATGTTGACGCGCGCGACCTCGAGGTCGTACCCGCGCTGCCCGTCGGAGAGCCGGTCGTGCAGGTCGCCCGTCTCGGCGTCGACCAGGTAGGCCGCGAAGGTCTCGGCGTCGCGCCGGAACAGGGTGTTGGACAGCGAGACGTCGCCCCAGTAGAAGCCGACCAGGTGCAGGCGGACCAGCAGCACGGCGAGCGCGTCGATGAGGCGGGTCGCGGTGTCCGGGCGCAGCGACTGGCTGAACAGCGCGCGGTAGGGGAGCGAGAACTGCAGGTGCTGGGTGATGAGCACGGCCTCGAGCGGCTCGCCGTCGGGGTCGCGGCGGCCGGTGATGACGCCGACGGGCTCGACCGACGGGACGTCGAGCCGGCGCAGCTGGCGCAGCAGCTCGTACTCCCGGTAGGCCACCGTCTCGCCGATCTCCTTGACGGCGATGACCCGACCGGACATCTTGGCGAACCGCACGATGTGCCGCGAGATGCCGCGGGGCAGGGCGGCGAGCGTCTCGGGCGGCCACTCCTCGAGCGGGATGTGCCACGGCAGGTCGAGCAGCGCGGGGTCGGGCGAGGCCGCGGTGATCTGCAGGCGCTGCGACATCGGGCTCATGCCTCGATCCTCTCAGAGAACGCGCACGGCCCCTCGCCGGAGACCCACAGGCGGGCGCCGGCCCACGACGAACAGGGCGGCCCCGGCCGAGGCCGGGACCGCCCTGTCAGGGTCGTGCTGGGTCAGACGGCGATGCGCTCGCCGTTGCCCGCGTGGAACAGGTGCGTCTCGCCCTCGCGGAGCTTGATGAAGATGGTCTCGCCCTTGCCGGGCACCTGGCGCGGGTCGACGCGCACGATGACCTGCGCGTCGCCGGCACCGGAGTGCACGGCGTCGGCGCGACCGAACTCGTTGGTGAGCGAGCCGTAGACGAACGCGTCCGAGCCCAGCTCCTCGACGATGTTCACGATGATCGGGATGCCGTCCGCCGTGCCCTCGGGCACGACGTCGACCGACTCGGGACGGAAGCCGACCGTGATGTGGTTCTTGTCGTCCTCGGTGAACTGGCCGATGACCGAGCGCGGCACGGCGACCCGGGCCCGGCCCAGGTTGGCGACGCCGTCGAGCACCGGGAACGTCCCGATGTTCATGGCCGGCGAGCCGATGAAGCCGGCGACGAAGACGTTGGCCGGGGTGTCGTACATGTCGCGCGGGGTGCCGACCTGCTGCAGGAGGCCGTCCTTGAGGACCGCGATGCGGTCGCCCATGGTCAGGGCCTCGGTCTGGTCGTGCGTGACGTAGACGGTGGTGACACCGAGACGACGCTGCAGCGACGCGATCTGCGTGCGGGTCTGGACGCGGAGCTTGGCGTCGAGGTTCGACAGCGGCTCGTCCATGAGGAACACCTGGGGCGAACGCACGATGGCGCGGCCCATGGCGACGCGCTGACGCTGGCCACCCGAGAGGGCCTTCGGCTTGCGGTCGAGGTACTGGGAGAGGTCGAGGATCTTGGCGGCCTCCTCGACGCGCTGCCGGATCTCCGCCTTCGGCGTGCCGGCGATCTTGAGCGCGAAGCCCATGTTGTCGGCGACCGTCATGTGCGGGTACAGCGCGTAGTTCTGGAAGACCATCGCGATGTCGCGGTCCTTCGGCTGGACGTCCGTGACGTCGCGGTCGCCGATGAGGATGCGGCCCGAGTTGACGTCCTCGAGGCCCGCGAGCATGCGGAGCGACGTGGACTTGCCACAACCGGAGGGGCCGACGAGGACGAGGAACTCGCCGTCCTCGATGTGGAGGTCGAGCGAGTCGACAGCGGGGCGCTCAGTGCCCGGGTAGACCCGGGAGGCCTTGTCGAAAGTGACCGTTGCCATGGCTGATCAATCCCTTCACCGGCAGGTACGTGCCGGACGATCCGTAGTGAAGAGTGTCAAGAGTGTCCTCGATGACACGGGCCGCGAAGGAATGGATTCCTCCGGTGGCCCGCGGTCATCATGCCATACCGGTGTGGACCGTCCACACCACGGTGTGACCAAGCACACGGTCAGCCCACGACGATGCCCGACCCGTCGAGGAACCGGATGAGCAGGCGCCCGGCGTACTCGCTGACCTGGTCGACGCCGCCCGGGTCGCGGGAGAGCAGGCGCGCGACGTCGGCGGCGCGCGCCGGGCTGCCGTCGGCCAGATCGAGGCCGCGCAGGGTCTGGTTGGCCGTGACGACGATGACCAGCGTCCCGTCCGTACCCAGGTAGACGGGGGTGGAGCCGATGCGCGCGCGCCACCGGACGTCGCCGGTGCGGGCGTCCTGGGCGAGGATCTCGGTGCCGTGCGCGACGTACACGACGCCGTCGACCAGGATCGGGTCGCCCGAGGTCCCCTCGGTGCGCCAGAGCTCGTCGCCGGTGGTGGCGTCCCGGGCGACGAGCGCGTTGCCGTCCCGTCGGCGGCGGCCGTCGGTGCCGTCGGACAGCAGGACGACGTCGGGGGCGGACCCGTCGTCGACGGCGGGCGTCGCCGGCATCTCGCCGACCGCCACGCGCGAGCCGTCCCGGGTGACCAGGACCGCCGCAGGGACGGCAACTGGCCGCCACGGCGACCACACCAGGGTGTCGGCGCGCGCCAGCTCGGCCCAGCCGTCCGCCGCGACCGTGACGTCACCGCGCGGGGACCCGTCGCCGCCGAAGAGCCAGGCGTGGCCGCTGTCGGTGAGCAGGACCCGGCCGTCGTCGCTGGTCAGCTCGGCCTCGGAGCGGATCACGTCGGAGCCCACGTGCACCTCGTGGACGGAGGGCACCACGGGCGTCGTCCGGCGCCAGGCCACCGACCCCGTGGTGGGGTCGGTCGCGGTCAGGGTCCACCGCACGCCCCCGCCGTCGTCGGTCACGGGCTTGGCGACGACCAGGTGCCGGCCCGTCACCGACCAGAGCGAGCCGGGCTCGACCACCGGCGACGCCAGCACCGTGCCGCGGGTCGGGTCCAGCACCAGCAGGGGCGTCGCGGCGCCGGCGGCCGGCACGGGGGACACCTCGGCGCCGCAGACGGCACGGGCGTCGTGGGTGGGCGCGAGCGCGGTGCAGCGGACCCACACCGAGGGGAACTCGGAGCGCCCGGCAGCGGGCAGCGCGGCGTCGAGCGAGAACGGGACCGACCACAGGACGCGTCCGGTGTCCGGGTCGGTGCCGCGCAGGTCGACCCCGCCCGAGTGGTACCGGGCGCCGATGGCCCACCGGCCGGCCGTGTCGCCGGCCACCAGCGAGCCGGCGGTCGGCGCCCACTGCCAGAGCTCGCCGAGCGGGTCGTGCAGCGGGCTGAGCACGCCGGGGACGTCCGCGAGGTACGCCAGGCGCTCACGCTCGTGCGTGTCGATGGCGGACTGCGCGCCGAGCAGACCGAGCGCGACCACCGCGGCCGCCCCCGCCACCGACAGCGCGTGCGTCCGCAGCCACGCCAGCAGGACCGACGGGGCCTCTCCGTCGTCGACACCGTCCGCGTCGTCGAGCTCGACGGGTGCCAGGTGCACGGTGTGCAGGGTCATCGCTCACCCCAGGGCCGCGAGGGCACCCGTGTCCATCCACACGAAGAGCCGCGGGTCGTGCCAGCCCGACTGGAAGCCCTGCACGTAGACCGGCGACCGGTCGCCGGCGACCTCGTTCATGAGGTCCTTCTTCCAGACGAGCCCGCCGTCGCGCAGCGAGTACGCCTCGAGCGTCGCGGCCAGGCCCGGCACGAGCAGGTAGCGGCCGTCGGTGCTGACCTGCTGGACCACGCGGTCGACGGGCGTGCTCCACCGCTGGTCCCCGGTGGTGGCGTCGTAGGCCCGCAGGGAGTCGTCGAACGCGATGTAGAGGACGCCGTCGAGCAGCAGGCCCGCGGTGATCGTGCCGTCCAGGTGCCAGAGCCGCTTCCCCGTGGCCGCCGACCAGCCGGAGAGGCCGTCGGCGCCGCTGGGCCCCTGGCCGACGGTGAAGACGACGCCGGGTGCGGACCCGTCGTCGACCGAGAGGTAGGCGGTGGTCTCCTCGATCGGGACCGTGCGGCCGTCCTGGAGCAGCAGGCTCCCGTGGTCGAGCCCGCCCGACGTCCACGTGCTCTGCAGGAACGCCCCCGAGCGGGCGGGCTCGACCCAGCCGCCGGGGTCGAGGGCCACGTGGCGCACGAGCTCGCCGTGCGAGGTGAGGATCCACGCGTGGCCGTCGACGGCGACGAGGACCCGGTCGCCGGCGACCTGGATGGACGCCGATCCCGTGGCGTTCGAGGCCTGGGGCCCGTCCTCGCGGCCGGGGACGTCCACGGCGGGCGACGTCCAGGTCCAGCTGGTCCGGCCGGTGACCAGGTCGGTCGCGGTGGTGGCCCAGCGGACCGACGAGGCGTCCGCCTTCGCTGGTGTGCCGTCGGTCGCCTCGCGCTGCGCGACCACGAGCGCGTCGTCCACCACCCCGAACCCGCCGTCGCCGGGGATCGTGCGCGTGGCCAGGACGGAGCCGTCGGCGGGGTCGACCACCCACACGGACGCGTCGGGATTGCCCTGGCCGCCGTCGCCGGGCTGCTGGGCGACGCAGAGGGCGACCGACGAGTCGCCGTGCGGCACCGCCGAGCAGGTCACCCAGAGCGAGCCGCCCCCGTCCGAGGTGGCGGGCGCGGGCTGGTCCACGGCCGTGGTCCACGTGGTCGCGCCGGTGTCCGGGTCCAGCCCGACGAGCGACAGCACGCCCGCCTGGTCCTGCAGGCCGCCTACGAGGGTGCCGTCGACCACCGCGCCCGTCTGGACGGCGCGGGCGAGCAGCGGGTCGGCGCGCCACACCACGCCGATGGAGGGGTCGGCCGGCGGCACGACGCCGGGGATCGCCGCGAGCGCGGCCAGCCGCGCCGACTCGCGATGGTTCACCACGAGCTGCGTGGTGACGAGCGCGAGGACGAGCCCGGCGGACACCGGGACGAGCCAGCGGGCGTGCCGGCGCAGCCAGCCCCGCGCGGCCAGGAGGTGCTGGTCGGCGTCGGTCCGGTCCGGGGCGTCCGCGTCGTCGTCGAGCTCGACGTCGACGTGCGACGACGGGGCGGCGGGTCGCGAGGCCGAACGGGATCGCTCGGGCTCGTCCGGGGCCTCGACGAGCTCGACCTGGTGCATCCGGCCGGACATGAGGCGACGCTACGCCTGCGCCCCGCGACCGACCAGCAGCGCGGTCAGAGGGCGTCGGCGAGGACGGCCAGGGCGGCCACCATCTGGTCTGGCCCGTCCACCCGGAACTGTGCCGCCGTGTCGCCCGGCCCGACCTTCACGGTGAGGTCGTCGGCGTGGAGGGCCTCGAACGCGTGCTCGTCGGTGACGTCGTCGCCCGCGTAGAGCACCACCGGTGCGGCCAGCTCGTCGCGCAGCGCGCGCAGCGCGTCGCCCTTGCTGGCCGTGAGCACCGAGATCTCGACCACGTCCTTGCCGTGCAGCACGCCCGAGCCCAGCCGCTCCCCGAGGGCGATCGCCTCCTGCTCGGCCGGCTCGGCCACCGCGTCCTCGGCGAGCCGCGTGTGCACGACGACGGCGGTCGGCTTGGTCTCCACCCAGACGCCGTCGCGACCCCGCGTGATCCTGGCCGCCTCGGCGCCGAGCGACGCCAGCCGGTCGGCCTGCTCGTCACTCAGCTGGACCACGTCCCGGTCCAGCCCCCACGTGGTCACGCGCGCCCGCTCGGCGCCGTGGCTTCCGATGAGGAACGTGCCGGCCGGCACCTGGGCCAGCGTGTGCAGGTCGTTCATCGACCGCCCGGAGACGAGCGCGAGCGAGACGCCGTCCGTGCCGGCCAGGCGGGCGAGCACGTCGACGCCGGCCGGGAGGATGCGCGACGCCGCGGGGTCGTCCTGCAGGGGCGCCAGGGTGCCGTCGAAGTCGAGGGCCACCAGCAGCGGCCGGCGGGCGGGGTCCGCGGCCACCGCGAGCAGGGCGGCGTCGAGGTCAGCCACGCTCGGCTCGCACGGGCACCGCGTTGAGGGCCGCGAGGAAGTCCTCCGACCAGGCGACCACGTCGTGCCCGAGCACCCGTCGGCGCAGTCGGCGCATGCGTTTGCGGGACTCGCGCGCGTCCAGGTGCACCGCGTACGTGATCGCGTCCTTCATCCCGTCGATGTCGTGCGGGTTCACCAGCACCGCTCCCGTCAGCTCGTCGGCCGCCCCCGTGAACTCGGAGAGCACCAGGGCGCCCCGGTCGTCGGACCGCGCCGCCACGTACTCCTTGGCCACCAGGTTCATGCCGTCGCGCAGCGCCGTGACCAGCATGACGTCCGCGGCGAGGTACAGGGCGGCCATCTCCTCCATGGGGAACGACTGGTGCAGGTACTGCACCGGCGCGTGACCCACCTGGCCGTAGTCGCCGTTGATGCGGCCGACCAGCAGCTCCACGTCATCGCGCAGGGTCTGGTAGGCGCCCACGTTCTCGCGGCTCGGGCTGGCCACCTGGACGAGCGTGGTGCTCTGGGGCGACAGCCGCTCCTCGGAGAGCAGCTCGCCGTACGCCTTGATCCGGTGCCGGATGCCCTTGGTGTAGTCGAGGCGGTCGACGCCCAGCAGCAGGTACTCGGGGTCGCCGAGCTCGCGACGGATCTGCTGCGCGCGCTCGCGGACGGCGTCGGTGCGCGCCAGCTCGTCGAACGCGTGCGAGTCGATCGAGATGGGGAACGCCGCCGCGCGCACGTGCCGCCCGGGCTCGCCGTGCTTGGACAGCGTGACCATCTGCCCGCGCGTGGTGAGGTCCGTCAGCCGACGCACCACGCGGACGAAGTTGGCGGCGTCGCCCGCCCGCTGGAAGCCCACCAGGTCGGCCCCGAGCAGCCCCTCGACCACCTGCACGCGCCACGGCAGCTGCGCGAACAGCTCCAGCGGGGGGAACGGGATGTGGTGGAAGTAGCCGATCCGCAGGTCGGGGCGCAGCTCGCGCAGCAGCTTGGGGACCAGCTGCAGCTGGTAGTCGTGCACCCACACGGTCGCGCCCTGGGCCGCCCGGTCGGCCGTGGCCTGGGCGAACCGCTGGTTGACCTTCTGGTACGACTCCCACCACTGCCGGTGGAACGCCGGCGGCTCGATGACGTCGTGGTAGAGCGGCCAGAGGGTGTCGTTGGAGAACCCCTCGTAGAACCGCTCGAGGTCGTCCTCGGAGAGCATGACCGGGATCAGCTCCGTGCCGTCCACGTCGAACGGGTCGAGCTCGAGGTCGGGCGAGCCGCCCCAGCCCACCCAGGCGCCGGACGTGCTGGCCATCACCGGCGCCAAGGCCGTCACCAGGCCGCCGGGCGACCGGGTCCAGGTGGGCTCGCCGTCCTCGCCCAGGCTCACGTCGACGGGCAGACGGTTCGCGACGACGACGAAGTCGTAGCCGTGCGCGGGCGCGTCGGAAGGCAACAGATCAGCTCCTCGGGTCTCCTCGACCCTATCTGTGCAGGCGGCGCCGCGACGGTCGGACGGCGCGTGACGGGCAGTCCGCGCGTTGGCAGGCGGGGCGCGCGGGGGTCCCGCTACGGTGCGGAGATGGAGCGGATCGGCTTGGCACCGGGGTCGGAGATCGGCGGATACACCGTCGTCGCGCCCCTCGGTTCGGGGGGCATGGGCACGGTCTACCGCGCGGTCGACGGGGGCGGGGACCCGGTCGCGCTCAAGATGCTGCACCCGCACATCGGGTCCGACGCGGTCGCCCGCGACCGGCTCCGCCGCGAGGTGCACGCCCTGCAGAAGCTGCGCCACCCGGGCGTCGCCGCGATCCTCGACGCCGAGGCGGACTCCACGGAGGCCTTCCTGGTGACCGAGCTGGTGGCCGGCGACAACCTCGAGGAGCACGTGCGCGAGCGGGGTCCGCTGGACGCCGACGAGCTGCTCGACCTGGCCGAGGGGCTGCGCGACGCGCTCGTCGCCGTGCACGGGGCCGGGGTGGTGCACCGCGACCTCAAGCCGTCGAACGTCATCGTCGGCGACGACGGACCCGTGCTCATCGACTTCGGCATCGCGCAGGCCGCCGACGACTCGCGCCTGACCGCCGAGGGCCTGGTCATCGGCACCCCGGGCTACCTGGCGCCCGAGCTGCTGGACGGTGCGGAGCCCGATGCCTCGTCCGACTTCTGGGGCTGGGCGGCGATCCTGGCGTTCGCCGCGACGGGTCGGGACCCGTTCGGCACCCGGCCGCTGGAGGCCGTGCTCGCGCGGGCGCGCTCGGGGGACGTGGACCTCGACGGGCTCGGACCGCTGACGGCCGCGGCCCTCCGGCGCGCGCTCGCGCCGGCCGCGGCGGACCGCACCTCGCCGGACGACGTCGTCGCGGCGCTCACCCTCGTGGCGGCGGAGGGCGAGCCGATCGCCGACGAGACCGAGACGACCGTGCTCGTCGCCGACGACAACGTCGGGACCACCGTGCTGCCCGCGGGCCCCCTGACGGCCGCCGCGGCGGCGTCCGCCGCGCCGGTGCTCGTGGCGAACGACGGCCGCACGCGCCCGTTCGACCCGGCCGACGCGGCCGTCGGTGGCGACGGCGACGACTGGGAGGACGAGGACCCCGACGGCGTCGACTGGATCAACGAGGACCTCGACGCGTCCGAGGAGCCCGAGCCCGAGGGGTCCGGGTACGAGCGCCCGCCCGCGCGTCGGCGCTGGGGCACCCTGCTGGCCGCCGGCCTCCTGCTCGGCTCCGCGGGCGCGTTGTACCCGGGCGTCACGCTCGTCGTCTTCACGATCCTCGTCATCGTCGTGCGCACCGTGGGGTCGACCGTCGAGGCCATGTACGGGCGGCGGGAACGGGCCGGGGTGCGTCGCTCGGACTCGGCGGTCGCGCTGGCCACCAGCCCGTGGCACCTGCTGCGCTCGCTCGTCGGGCTGGTGCCGTCGCTCGTGGTCGGTGCCAGCGTGGTCGTCATCCTGCTCGGGGTGTCCTGGTGGCTCATCGGCGACGGCCGCTGGGTGGTGGGCGACTCCCCGTCGGGCCAGGAGCCGCAGGGGCTGACCGCGTCGATCCTGGTCGGGTCGATCGTGCTGCTCGGCGCGGCCGTCGTCTGGTGGGGTCCGCTCTCGCTGATGACCCGCATCGGCGCCCGGCGCGTGCTCGCCGTGGTCGCGCCGGGCCGGACGGGGGCGCTCGTCGCGACCGTCGTGCTGCTGGCGGCGTCGGCCGTGTGCATCGCGCAGATCCTGTCGGGCGCGCCCATCACCTGGGCGCCCCTGCCCACCCCCGTCCTGCCCTGACCTCCGGGGGTCCGCCGGGCGCGGACACCGTGATCCTCAGCCGCGACCCCTACGCTGTGCGGCATGACCGCGCGACGAGGGCCGCACCTGGCCGCCTCGCGCCTGTCCCCGGTCGCCGCGCTGGCGGTCACCGGCCTCGCCGCGGCCGTCGCCGCGCAGGGACGCGTCCTGCTGCACGACTGCGTCGCCGCCGGCGGGGTGCTCGGCCCGCTCGGCCTGCGGCTGTCGGTGCTGAGTGACGCCGCCGACTGCCCCGACGGGTCGTACGGCCTGGGCGGCGTGTCGCAGGGCGCCGTCGTGCTGCTCAGCATCGCGGTCCCCGTCGCGGCCCTCTACCTGACGCTCGCCGCCTGCGGCATCGGCCTGACCGCCCTGCTCGTGCGGGCGTCCCGGCAGGTCCGGCAGCTTCTGCGCCGGGCGCTGCCCGGCCTGCGCGGGACGGTCTCCGCGCCGCCGGTCGCCCGTCGGGTGCGCCAGGTCCTGCCCGTCTCCGCGGTGTCGTGGACGGAGCGGGTGCTGCTCGGCAGCATCGCGCGGCGTGGCCCGCCCGCGGTCGCCTGACCGCCCGCCCACCCCACCTTCTCGTCCGACCCAGGAGCACCCATGCCCACCAACGACCCGCGTCCCACCAAGGCGGTGCGCCGCGAGGAGGCCCGCCTCAAGGCGGCCCAGATGCGCAAGGAGCAGGAGCGCAAGGCCAAGCGGAACCGCATCCTCGCGATCAGCGGTCTCGCCGTCGCCGTCGTCGCGCTCATCGCCGTCGCCTTCCTGATCATCAACCAGAACAAGGCCAACGTGGCCGCCAACTCCGACGTCGTGTACGGCGGCGACTCCGCCAACGTCGTGGCCCCCGCGCTCGCGGACGTCACGGCACCCGCGCCCGCCACCGACAACGGCGGCATCCCCGTCAGCGGGGACACCGCCGACGACGTCGGCGTGGTCGGCGACGGCGACGTCACCCTGACCATCTACTTCGACTTCATGTGCCCCATCTGCGGGCAGTTCGAGGAGATCAACGGCGACGACATCGCCACCCTCCTCGCCGACGGCGGCACCACCGTCGAGTACCACCCGATCTCGTTCCTCGACTCCAAGTCGGCGGGCACCTCGTACTCGACCCGCGCCGCCAACGCCGCGGCCATCGTCGCCGACAAGGCTCCGGCGCAGTTCGCCGCGTTCGTGTCCGCCATGTACAAGGACCAGCCGGCCGAGGGCTCGGCGGGCCGGACCGATGCGGAGATCGCCAAGATCGCCACCGACCTCGGCGTCCCGCAGGACGTGGCCGACTCGTTCACCGACACGGTGAACGGCTCCTACACGACCAAGACCGGTGACGTCGAGGCCTCGCAGGACGGCACGTGGCGCACCATGGCCCCGTGGGTCGCCGCGGCGACCAACCAGATGAGCACCGACATCGGCAAGATCTCCACGCCGACCGTGCTGATCAACGGCCAGGACTTCGGCGGCGCCTGGCAGACCCCGGGCGCCCTGCTCCAGGCCGTGCAGGCCGCGCAGGGCTCCTAGCGGCCACGGATGACCGGGCGCTCCTCGCGAGGGGCGCCCGGTTATCCTGGGCGCGCCCGCCTCCTTAGCTCAGTCGGCCAGAGCACCTGTCTTGTAAACAGGGGGTCATCGGTTCGAATCCGATAGGGGGCTCATGAGTCCGACCACCGCACAGCTGGTCGTGCGGTTCGGCGAGCCGTTCCTCGCGCGCTACCTGGCCGAGCACGGGACGGCGTCCCCGCTGGGTCTGTGGCTGCTGCTGGCGCTCGTGGCGCCGCTCGCCGACGGCCCCGCCCGTGCGGAGCTCGAGGACGTGCTGGGAACCGACGCCGACGACGCCGCGCGCCGGGCGGGCGAGCTCGTAGCCGGCCCGCACCCCGCCGTCGCGTCCGCGCTCGCCGTGTGGGCGCAGCAGGCGCTGCTCGACAGGGACCGGTTCGACGCCTGGGCGGCCGCGCTCCCGCCCGCCGCGGAGGCGGGCCCGGTGCCGTCGCGGGCCGACGCGGACCGGTGGGTGGCCGCGCACACGAACGACCTGGTCCGGTCGTTCCCGGTCCGGGTCGACGCCGCCACGGCGCTGGTCCTGGTGAGCGCCCTGGCGACGCGGGTGAGCTGGCTCGAGCCGTTCGACGAGGTCGGCGCCGCACGCCTCGGCGGCGAGTTCGGCGCCCGCGTGACGACGGCGCTGCAGGCCTCGCCGGGGCGGCACGAGTCGTACCTGGCGCAGACGCAGGCGGCGGGCCTCGTCGGCGTGCAGGTGGCCGGCTCGTCCGACGGCCTGCGGGTGTTCTCGGTGATCGCCGCCCCCGAGGTCGCGCCGGCGGACGTCCACGGCGCGGCGGGGGAGATCGCGCAGGGGCTCGCGCGCCGAGCCTCCCTCTTCGACGTCCCCCTCGGTCCCGGGCACGCCTGGGAGGTGACCGAGGCGGCCGAGCAGGGTCACGGCGGCCCTGCGCTCCGGGAGTCCGTCGGCGCCGTCCTCCCCGCGTGGGACGCGGAGTCGAGCCTCGACCTGGCCGGCGCCGAGGGGATGGCGGCGGCGTTCGCGACGCTCGGTCGGCTCCTGCGGCCCGAGTACCGGCCCGGGCGGTTCCAGGCGCGCCAGGTCACCGTCGCGGCGTTCAGCCGCGAGGGGTTCGAGGCCGCCTCGGTGACGGCCGTCGCGATGCGGGCCGGCTCGGCGCCCGAGCCGGTCGTCGTCCGGCACCGCCGCGCGACGATCCGGTTCCAGCGCCCCTACGCCGTGCTCGCGGTGGCGACCGGCAGCGTGCCGGACGTGGCCCGCGGGTGGGGGTCCGTCGACCTCGGCGTGCCGGCCTGGGAGGGCGTCCCGGTGTTCGGCGCCTGGGTGGCGCGGCCGCGTCCCTGACCCGTCACTCGACCCGTAGGTCCAGCCCCATCGCCTCGACGATCACCACGGCCTGCGGCAGCGTGATGATCGCGCCCTCGAGCTTGACGGTCGGCGGGTCGATGCCCGCGAGGTCGCTGCCGCGCAGGTCGCAGCCCGACAGGTCGGCCAGGTGCAGCCACGCCCCGGCCAGGTCGCAGTCGCGCAGCGTGCCGCGGGCGGCACGCACCCCGGTCAGGTCGGCCTCGCGCAGCCGGACCCCGGTGAACCGTGCGGAGTGCAGGTCGGCGCCGGGCAGGCCGACGAACGACCAGTTGCCACCCTCGACCACCGTGAGGTCGAACGTGCACCCGTCGAACATCGAGCCGATCAGCTTGCACCGCTCGAACCGCACGTCGAAGAAGTTGGAGCGGTGGAACGTGCAGTTCATGAACGCGGCGTCGGTGTGCACGGAGGCGTTGAACTTGGCGTGCCGGAACACGCACTCCTCGAACACCGCGCCGGTGCCGGACGCCTCGGTGAGGTCGAGGTCGACGAACTCGACGTTGCGGAACACCTCGCCCGACAGGTCGCGGGCGTACCAGTCCTCGCCCCGCACGGTCGTCGTGGTGGGGGGAGCGGCCTCGCCGCCGCGTCGCTCGGCCATGGCCCGATCATGGCGCACGACCACCGGGCGCGTCGCGCAAGCGGTCGACCGGGTGAAAGTGCACCGCCGGCGGGGCGGGGGAGGAACCGGACGAGTCAGACGGCCGGGCCGGTCTCCTCCAGCAGCCGCAGGGCGGCGCTGACCCGCGGGTTGCGCTGCGGGTCGCTGTCGATCCCGAGGGTCGCGTACATCCCGTTGACGTGATTCTGTACGGACTTCTCGGTGATCCCGAGCCGGTCGCCGATGCCCGCGTTGGACAGCCCCGCGGCCAGCAGGCGGAGCACCTCGTACTGCCGGTCGGTGAGCCGGGCGACCGCCGACCCGGCGCGCGGCGTCATGCGCGCCAGCAGCGCGGGATCGAGCACGGTCTCGCCGACGGAGGCCGCGCGCACGGCGTTGACCAGCACTTCCTCGCTCGTCGACGACGTCTTCGAGAGGTACCCCCACCCGGCGGCCACGTCGGCCGGCAGGTCGAGCAGCAGGTCCATCGCGTCGTGCGCGGACAGCAGCAGGATGCCCAGCGTCGGCATCCGGCGCCGCAGCGTGACGCCGAGCGCGATGCCGTTCCCGTCGGGCAGGTCGATGTCGAGGATGACGCAGTCGACCAGGCCAGGGCGCAGCAGGCGCATGGCCTCGGTGGCCGTGCCGACCGCCGCGACCACGTGCAGACCGGGCGTGCCGGCGAGCGTGTGCTCGAGCATGGAGCGGAACAGCGGCTGGTCCTCGACGACGGCGACGCGGAGGGAACTGGTGGCGGGAACACTCATCGCCGCCAGTATCGTCTGCGGCTGGGTTCGCCGCGCGCTACGCGCCGGGTGACCATGTGTGCACACCACGACTGCGACGAAGGAGGCGGGATGACGACGTCGTCGACCGACTCCGCCGCGGCGCTCGCCACCCGCCGGGACGACCTCTCGCGCGACCGCATCACCCTGCTGCGCGGGACCGCCATCATCGCGCTCGGCTACGGCGTGGGTGCCGCGCTGCAGTCGACGTACGTGTACGCCAGCTACATCCCCGACTGGGCCTACGTCTCGATCTGGGCCCGGCTCGGCGCGAACGCCATCGCGGTCGTCGTGCTGGTCGGCGTCCTGGCCCTGATCCAGGCGCACCGTGCCACCCGCCTCTGGGTCATGATCGGGTACGTCGTCCTCGCGGCGGCCGTCGCGTCGACCGTGCGGTTCGGGGCGCAGCTCGCGTTCGGCGTCCACGCCGACGCGTCGGACCCGGCGCGGGACGCGGAGCTGATCAGTGGATTCGTCCTCGGCGCGGTCTCGGGGTTCATCGGCATGTGGGCGATGGCGACGCGCCGGACCGCGCGGGTCCGGACCCGCGCCGCCGCGCGCGACGCGGTGCACGTCGAGCTCGCCGTCAAGGCGCTCGAGCAGGAGGAGATCCGGGTCCGCCGCGCGGTCGCCGAGGGCCTGCACGGCACGCTGCAGTCGAAGCTCGTGCTGGTCGACGCCCGGCTCGAGGACGTCCTCGTGCACACCGCCGACGGCGGTCTGACCCGTGAGGACGTCGAGTCGCTCGGCTGGGTGCGCGCCCAGCTGGCGGAGGCCCGCGAGACCGACGTGCGGGAGATGAGCCGGCTGCTCTACCCGGACCGCATCGAGCTCGGCGTGGTGCCGGCGGTGCGCGCGCTGCTCGGACGCCTCCCCTCCAGCATCGCGACCCGCCTCACCGTCAGCGACGCCGTCCGGCGCCTCGACGACCCCACCGGCTGCTCCCTGACCGTGAGCGAGCGGCTGCTGGCCGTCCGCGTGGTCGAGGAGGCCGTGACCAACGCGCTCAAGCACGGTCCCGCCTCCTCGGTCGTCGTCACCCTCGACGTCGAGGACGACGTGCTCCACGTGGGTGTCGAGAACGACGGCCAGCTCTACGACCCGTCGAGCGCCGGCCTGCCCTCGGGCACCGCCCGCCTGGGCACCCGGCTGTCCTTCGTGGGCGGCCGCCTGGCGATCTCGCCGGGCCGCGAGAAGGGCGCCCGCCTGGAGGCGTGGCTGCCGCTGGGGGCCGGAGCCGAGTAGGACGCCTGTCCACGTTGACGGATGGGCCGTATTTGTGCGGGGTGAAAGAAGCTCGCAATCCGGGCGGCCGGGGTGCTGCCACCCAGACTTGGACGAGTGTCCATGCCGATGACACCTACGTTCGCGGACGACCGCCTCTCGGCGTGTCTCCGTGAGCGGGTCTCGGTGAGGTGCCGATTCCCCGCACCGTCCCGATCAGGAGATCACCATGGCTTCCACGAAGTCCACGAACGACGTCATCGCCCAGGACGCCCCGGAGCGCAAGAAGCGCAAGCGCGCCGCGATCATCAAGTTCAGCTTCGCCGGCGCGGCCCTGCTGGGCATCGGCGCGGCCGCCACGTCGGCGGCCTGGACCGACGACGCGTGGTTCAGCGCCGCGGCCACCACGCCGACCATCCAGCTGCAGGGTGGCACCGGCACCCCCGTCGTGTGGGCCGACGCCGACACCTCGGCCACCGCGATCGTCATCCCGTCCTCGGCGTTCCTCAACCTGGAGCCCGGCGTCGCCCGCCAGTACACGGTCAACCTGAAGAACCTCAGCACGGTCCCGCTGATCGTGGCCGCCCCGACGGTCACCACCTCCGGTGCGATCTTCACCGGCGCCAACCCGGCCGTCGTCACCACGACCGGCGCGCCGGGCACGCTGGCCGCCTTGACCGGCACGGCCACCGTGACCGTCACGGTGACCCCGCCGCTGGCCTGGAACGGCTCGGCCACCTACCAGGGCAAGGCCGGCGCGATCACCCTGCAGTTCCAGGGCGCCTCGTCCTGACCCGGCGTCTGACGCGGGCCGGGCACCGTCCGACGGTGTCCGGCCCGCGCCGGAGCTGAGGCAACCATGCGCATCATTCGCACCGCAGGAAACGTCGTCCTCTGGGCCCTCGCCGTCGTCGGGGTCGCCAGCGTGCTGGTCTGGGGCGCCACCGCCCTCGGACTCATCAAGCCGCTGATCGTCGTCTCCGGTTCCATGGAGCCGGGGATCATGACCGGTGACCTGCTCATCGACGTGCCGCACGACACCGGGGACCTCGCCGTCGGTGAGGTGGCTTCGTTGCACAGCGACGTCACCGGCAAGACCGTCACGCACCGGGTCGTCGCCATCGAGCAGCTCGCGAACGGCACGTGGCAGGCAACGATGAAGGGCGACGCGAACCCCTCCGAGGACGCCGAGCCCTACGTCGTCGGTGCCCAGGCGTGGCAGCCCGCACTGCAGCTGCCCGGCTGGGGACGCGCGATCGTCACGCTCACCAAGCGGACCGTGGCCATCCCGCTCGCCGTCACCCTCCTGGCCTTCCTCGGCCTCACCTTTCTGTCCTCCGACCCGTCACGGCCGCGTCCGGTCGACGACGACGAGGAGCCCGCCCTCACCGGATCGAGCGTCGCGCCACCCTCATGATCACCAGACTGCGCAGCGGGTCCGCGCTCAGCATCGCCCTCGGGGCTGTGCTGGCGCTTGCCTGCGTGGTCTGCGGCGCCGCCGGCGCCGGAGCTGCCGCACTGCCCCGCACCGCAGGGATGACGTTCACCTTCGAGAACCTGTTCCCCGACCGGACCGTGACCCAGTCGCGCGTCCTCGACGTCCCCACCGACTCGTCGATCACCACCGTGCGGCTGCGCGAGGGCGGGCCGGCCGGCGGTGTCGCCTGGGTCGCCAGCCTGTGCCCCGCGTCAGGCTCGTGCGTCCCGCTCATCGACGGCGGGACCGGCATCTTGGTGCCGACCGGCCGGTACGCGCTGACCGTCTCGGCGACGGCGCGCACCCTCGTCCCCGGCGAGACCGCCTCGCTCGAGGGGCACGTGGTCCTGGTCGAGACGGGCGGCCGCCTTGCCTCCACCGGGGCGGACCTGGTCTGGCCGCTCCTCGCCGCCGCGGTGGCGCTGCTCGGCGGCGGGATGTTCCTCGTCGCCCTGTCGCGCCGTCGTGATCGCCAGGACCCGACGCCCGATCGTGGGGCGGCGTCGTGCTGAACCGGCTGCGCGTGCGGGTGTCCGCGGCCCTGGTCGCGGCCGCCGCCCTCCTGCTGCTCGCGTGGACCGCCGTGGGGCCGACGTCGGCCGCCTGGAACGATCAGGCGAACCTGAGTGCCCAGGCGACCTCCACCCTCTGGCTCGTGCAGATCACCGACCAGCACGGCAAGTGCCTGGACGTCCGCAACCGGACGTGGGCCGACGCCAACGTCGTGCAGATCTACACGTGCAACCAGACCCCGGCCCAGAAGTGGCTGATCATGAGCGACGGCACGATCCGGGCGAACGGGTGGTGCCTCGCCGTCCCCGGCAGCTCGACCGTGAACGGCACCGGTCTGCAGATCAAGACGTGCACCGCGGGCGCCAACATGCGCTGGACCGTCGACCGGTCGAAGACCACGGCACCGTGGCTGCGGCTGCGCTCCGCCCTGTCGTGGACGCCGAGCACGGCCGCCGGAGGCTGCGTGCTCGTTCCCGGGGGGACCACGACCGACACCACCCAGGTGCAGATCTCGACGTGCACCTACCCGAACGCCAACCAGGACTGGCAGCTCACCTCCTGGGACTGGCCGGACGCGGCATGAGCGAGCACAGCGGCACCGGACGTCGACGTGCCCTGACCGCCGTCGTCGGACTCGTGCTCACGGCGCTCGCCGGCCTCGTGTCGACCGAGCCGACGTCGGCCGCGTGGACCAACGACGTGCACGTCACGGCCGTGGCGACGACGGCGACCTGGAGCACCGGCACGACGTCCTGCACCGTGGTGCACCTCGTCGGCACGGTGGAGACGGTGACCGCCGGAGCGACCTGTGCGGTCAGCGGCGTGAAGATGCAGGCGGCCGGCTGGTGGGGCACCGCACCCTCGCGGCAGACGAACCTCGACATCACCTTCACGTCGACCGGCGCGGCGTATCCCGACTACTTCCGGTTCACGGTCGACCTGAGCACGACGCCCGGCCTGCCGAACGGCTGGGTCTGGTCGACCTCGGGCACCGGCGTCGGCAACCTCGTCGTCCGGTCGGCGTGCAGCGCGCTGCCCTCGCTGACCGCGACCTCGCCCACCACCTGGGGTCCGCCCACGACGCTGTACACGCCGCTCTACGAGAACCGCGCCGGGAACACGGCGTCCTGCCTCTGACCGTGGCCGCTCAGTCCAGCGGCGACAGCTCCGGCCGCTTCGGCGTGCGCTCGTCGCCCGACGACTTCCCGCGCAGGCGGCGGGTCGCCCACGGGTAGACGTGCTCGCGCACCCAGGCGGCGTCCTCGCGGGCCTTCTGCATCCGCGGCGTGGGCGGCAGGGGGGTCAGCGGGTCGTCCCAGCCGGCGTCGTCGGGCTCCAGGCCGAGGCCGACCAGGGCCGCCTGGGCCACCCGGGCGTGGCCGTCGGTGGTGAGGTGGATGCGGTCCTCGGCCCACATGCGCCAGTCCCGCAGGCTGCGCATGCCCCAGAGGTCGACGATGTAGGCGCCGTGCCGCCGGGCCATCGACCAGATGAGCGCGTCGAAGATGGCGACCCGGCTGCGGGTGGCCTTGACCAGCGGGCTGTCGGCGGCGTCGACCCCGGTGCCCAGCAGCACGTCGACCCCGGCCGTCCGCAGCCGCACGACGGCCGCCTCCAGGTTGCGCGCCATGCGGTCGACGTCGGCGGTGGGCCGCAGGATGTCGTTGCCGCCGCCGACCAGGCTCACGAGGTCGGGCTTGAGCGCGAGCGCCGCGGGGACCTGCTCGACCAGGATCGGCTTGAGCAGCCGCCCGCGGATGGCCAGGTTCGCGTATTGCAGCGGCTCCTCGCCGGCGGCGGTGCGGCGCGCGGACAGGTGGGCGGCCAGCAGGTCGGCCCAGCCGCGCTGCGGCGCCTCGCGGCCGTCGGGGTCGTCCCAGAGGCCCTCGGTGAACGAGTCGCCGATGGCGACGTAGCGGGAC
Source organism: Cellulomonas sp. ICMP 17802 (assembly GCF_041295535.1). Taxonomy (NCBI): domain Bacteria; kingdom Bacillati; phylum Actinomycetota; class Actinomycetes; order Micrococcales; family Cellulomonadaceae; genus Cellulomonas; species Cellulomonas sp. ICMP 17802. Next base: position 603,500 of record NZ_JBGFQZ010000001.1, read on the forward strand.
CAGCGGGGGATCGAGGAAGTCACGGACACATTGTTGCTCAGGTCAGCGACCAGTCCACCGGAGCGGCCCCCTGGGCCACGAGGAGCTCGTTGACGCGCGAGAACGGCCGGGACCCGAAGAACCCGCGGCTCGCCGACAGGGGGCTCGGGTGCACGCTCTCCACGGTCGGCACCGACCCGAGCGCGGGCTTGAGCGACTGCGCGTCCCGGCCCCAGAGCACCGCGACCAGCGGGCCGCCGCGCTCGACGAGGGCCGCGATGGCCCGGTCGGTCACCGCCTCCCAGCCCTGCCGCCGGTGCGAGGCGGGCGCGCCCGGGCGCACGGTGAGCACCCTGTTCAGCAGCATGACGCCTTGGTCCGCCCACGGGGACAGGTCGCCGTTGCGGGGCGGCTCGACGCCGACGTCCGCGACGAGCTCGGTGAAGATGTTGGTCAGCGACCGCGGCAGCGGGCGGACGTCGGGCTGCACCGAGAACGAGAGCCCCATCGGGTGCCCCGGCGTCGGGTAGGGGTCCTGGCCGACGACGAGCACCCGCACGTCCGCCAGCGGCCGCCGGAACGCCCGGAGCACCGCGTCGCCGGCGGGCAGGTACTCGCGGCCGGCCGCGACCTCGTCGCGCAGGAACTGGCCGGCCGCGCGGATCTGCGGCTCGACGGGGGCGAGGGCGACGGCCCAGTCGGGCGCGACGAGCTGGTCCAGGGGCGCGGCGGTCACGCCCGCGAGGGTACCGAGCGCGCGCACCTGTAGGGCAGTCGTGCGGCACACGGGCGACGACGCGCCGACGGGAATGACACCCGTGTCATTACGGTCGTACGATGGCGGGCGTCGGACACCCCGGTCCTGACCAGGACTGCCGCGAGAGCACAGGAGGACGCATGGACGCCGCGACGATCGTCATCGGATCGCTCCCGCAGCCCAGCAGTGTCCACGGTGCCGCCACCTCCGGTCTCTCCGAGCGGGACGAGCAGGTGCTCGCCTTCGAGCGTCAGTGGTGGAAGTACGCGGGCGCCAAGGAGTCGGCCATCCGCGAGCTGTTCGACATGTCGGCCACGCGGTACTACCAGGTGCTCAACGCCCTGATCGACGACCCGGCGGCCCTCGCGCACGACCCGATGCTGATCAAGCGCCTGCGCCGCATGCGGTCCTCGCGCCAGCGCGCCCGCACGGCCCGCCGCCTCGGCGACGCCTGAAACCGGCGCGCGCGTCATCCCCGTACGTGACACGGCCCACCTCGGGGCCGGGCTGGGCGTGTTCGCACGGCCTGAGCCGTTAGCCTGTCCGGCGTGAGCAAGGCGGAGTACTCCTACCCCGAGGACGAGTTCGACGTCCCGTCGAACCCCGACGTCCCCCGCGGCGTGCATCGTGCACCCCGATCCGCGTGGAGCAGGTGGTGGCCGTTCCTGCTCGTGCTGGTGCTGGCACCGGCCCTGGCGTTCGTCCTGGTGAACCTCGCGGCGCGTGACGGCAACCTGCCCGCGCTCCCCGGCGCGTCCTCGCCCGCGTCCGACTCGAGCGGCACGCCCGACGACACCGCGAGCGACGGAGCCACGTCGCCGACGGACACCGCCACCGAGACCACGCCGGCCGACCAGCCGAGCGCGGCTGCGCCCGCGATGGACACCCCGGTCACCGTGCTCAACGCCGCGAAGATCAGCGGGCTGGCCGGCACGCAGGCCGAGAAGCTCACGGCCGCCGGCTTCACGGCCGTGACCACCGGCAACTTCACGGGCACCGCCCCCGCCGACTCGGTCGTGTACTACGCGACGGAGGACCTGAAGGCCACGGCCGACCTCGTCGCCGCCACGCTCGGTCTGACCACCGTCACGCTCTCGGCCGACGACGCCGGCACGGGCGTCTCCGTGGTGCTCACCAGCAAACCCGGCGCCTGACCCGGTCCCTCTTCCGGACCCGGGGCCCGGTCCGAGACGACCCTGGTCGGCCGCGGACCGCTCCCACTAGGCTCACGCGCACCAGGCGCCGGCGGAGCGCGTGGCACCGGACGTCGAGGAGCACGGGATGGCCCAGGGCATCGTGAAGTGGTTCAACGCGGAGAAGGGGTACGGCTTCATCACCCCGGCAGGGGGAGGCCAGGACCTCTTCGTGCATTTCAGCGCCATCCAGTCGGACGGCTACCGCTCCCTCGAGGAGGGGCAGGACGTCGAGTTCGAGGTGGGCCAGGGGACCAAGGGGCCGCAGGCCGAGCAGGTCCGCGGCCTCTGACGAGCCGGCCTCTGACGAGCCGGCCACTGACGCCGGACTCCGGGGCGCGAGCTGCTGACAGACCCTCGTCCCCGACGGGCCGTGCACCGACGGGTGCGCGGCCCGTCGGCGTGTCACCCGGCCCGCACGGTCCCGCGGTCCAGCGCGTCGAGCGCGAGCAGCACGCAGGCGGCGCTCCAGCCCAGGGGCGCGACGGCCGCGGGCGAGCCGTCGGCCAGGACCTTCTCGGGCAGCGACCCCGACGCGGTGCGATGGCTGTCGAGGAACGTGAGCCAGCCGTCGGCCAGCCCGGCGTCGCCGTTCTCGGCCGCCACCCATGCGTAGAGCGACGTCTGCGGGGTCCAGGAGACGCCGTCGTCGCGCCACCCGGCGCCGGGTGCCAGCCCGTTGGCCGGCCGCACCATCGCCACGGCGGACGCGCGCCACGCGGCCTCGACGCCGGGCACGGCGGTGGTCACGAACGGGGGCAGCAGGAACGCGCTGGCGGCGTCCGCGTGGCCGCCGACCGCGTACCGCGCGTACCCGGTGGGCCCGAACGTGCGGATGACCGCCACCTTGCTGCGGATCGAGGCGTCGAACGCCGCGGCCGCCAGCGCGTCGTCGTCGGCCAGCCCGAGCACGCGTGACGCCTGCTGCAGGCCCGCGACCAGGGGAGCCACGGTGCCCAGCGTGAGCGCGTCCTCGTGGACCTCCCAGTAGTCGGGCGACGCCGGCGGCAGGCCGTCGCGGCCCACCAGCGCGATCGCGTGGCGTGCCGAGCGGGCGACCAGGGGGTGCAGCCGCGCGACGGCCTCGGCGCGCTCGTCGGGGTCCGTGATCTCGTCGACGACGAGACCGGCGGCCCACAGCACCCACCCCGTGCCGTCGGTCTGCACGCCGCGGTCGTCGGGCGGGCCCGAGCCGTCGGGCAGGTAGCGGGCCTGGAACGAGCCGTCGGGCGACTGCACGCGGTCGAGGAAGCCGAGGATCTCGAGCGCGTCGTCCACGTGGCCGGTGCGGGCCAGGGCGACGGCGACGAACGACGCGTCGCGCGGCCACACGTACCGCCACTTGTCCGACCAGGCCGCGACGGCGGCGCCGTCGGGGAGCACCAGCGCGTGAAGGTCCAGCAGCGCCGCCCGCGCCATGTCCTCGTACGGGCCCCCGGCCCCCGGCACGGTTCCCGACGCCAGCCATGCGCGCTGCCGGCCGGCCATCGTCGCGGCCGCCGGGGCGGTGGCGCCCCGCCCGGTCCCCACCCGGCCGCCGACCGCACGCGCCAGGGTCGTCGCGGCGGGGTCGACGACGTGGGTGCCCGCCAGGAACGTGATGTCGGTGCCGGCCGCGAGCGGCTCCCGGCGCCCACCGGGCAGCGTGGTCACGCCGTCGAGGTACAGGGGGATCGTCGCGTAGGCGTGGGCCTCGGTCGCCGGGTGCCCCGCAGGCGGCTCGGTCGCGACGGCGCCCGTCGGCGCGGTGGCCACGAGCGTCGTCGTCATGGCTACGACGAGCGCGGCGGCGGCCACGGCCCCGTCGCTCCGGCGTCGCGGTCCACGGCGTTCGCGGGCGCGCGTCTGCGTACCGGGCTCGCCCAGGCCCGGGCCCGGGTCGACGTCGTCGTCGTGACCTTGCACACGCGCACGATAGTCCGGCACCGCTCCCACGGGGTGCGCGCCCGGCTTCCCGGGCGCCGACGGGCGGCGTCGGGGCTGCTCGGAGGCCTCGCCGAGAGTGAACGCTGCTTGCACTCTCGGGGGTCGAGTGCTAACCATTGGACTTAGCACTCTCCGGTGGAGAGTGACAGAATCACCCCGGCCGTCCGGTGAGGGCCGTCGCACGCGGGACAAGACCGCGAGTGGCGTGCCCGTCCGTCGCGGGCACCCTCGGCCGACCCGAACCCAGTGAAGGATCACAGCCCCATGGCCAAGATCATTGCCTTCAACGAGGAGGCCCGCCGCGGCATCGAGCGGGGACTCAACATCCTCGCCGACACCGTCAAGGTCACCCTCGGCCCGAAGGGCCGCAACGTCGTCCTGGACAAGAAGTGGGGCGCCCCCACGATCACCAACGACGGCGTCTCCATCGCCAAGGAGATCGACCTCGAGGACCCCTTCGAGAAGATCGGTGCGGAGCTCGTCAAGGAGGTCGCCAAGAAGACGGACGACGTCGCTGGCGACGGCACCACCACCGCCACGGTGCTCGCCCAGGCGCTCGTGCGCGAGGGCCTGCGCAACGTCGCGGCCGGCGCCAACCCGATCGCGCTGAAGAAGGGCATCGAGAAGGCCGTCGAGGCCGTCACCGCTGCCCTGCTCGCGCAGGCGAAGGACGTCGAGACCAAGGAGGAGATCGCCGCCACGGCCGCCATCTCCGCCGGCGACCAGGCGATCGGCGACCTCATCGCCGAGGCGCTCGACAAGGTCGGCAAGGAAGGCGTCATCACGGTCGAGGAGTCCAGCGCGCTGGGCCTCGAGCTCGAGCTCACCGAGGGCATGCGCTTCGACAAGGGCTTCCTGTCGGCGTACTTCGTGACCGACCCGGAGCGTCAGGAGGCCGTCCTCGAGGACGCGTACGTCCTGCTCGTCGAGTCGAAGATCTCGAACGTCAAGGACCTGCTGCCGCTGCTGGAGAAGGTCATCCAGGCCGGCAAGCCGCTGTTCATCGTCGCCGAGGACGTCGAGGGCGAGGCCCTGGCCACGCTCGTCGTCAACAAGATCCGTGGCCTGTTCAAGTCGGTCGCCGTCAAGGCCCCCGGCTTCGGCGACCGCCGCAAGGCGATGCTGCAGGACATGGCCATCCTCACCGGCGGCCAGGTCGTCTCCGAGACCGTCGGTCTCAAGCTCGACACGGTGGGCCTCGAGGTCCTCGGCACGGCGCGCAAGATCGTCGTCACCAAGGACGAGACCACGATCGTCGAGGGCTCCGGCGACGCCGCCCAGATCCAGGGCCGCGTCACCCAGATCCGCGCCGAGATCGAGAACTCGGACTCGGACTACGACCGCGAGAAGCTCCAGGAGCGCCTCGCCAAGCTCGCGGGTGGCGTCGCCGTCATCAAGGCGGGCGCGGCCACCGAGGTCGAGCTCAAGGAGCGCAAGCACCGCATCGAGGACGCCGTGCGCAACGCCAAGGCGGCCGTCGAGGAGGGCATCGTCGCCGGTGGTGGCGTGGCGCTCATCCAGGCCGGCAAGACCGCGTTCGAGGGCCTCAAGCTCGAGGGCGACGAGGCGACCGGTGCGCAGATCGTGAAGCTCGCGATCGAGGCCCCGCTCAAGCAGATCGCGATCAACGCCGGTCTCGAGGGTGGCGTCGTCGTCGAGAAGGTGCGCAACCTCCCCGTGGGTCACGGCCTCAACGCCGCGACCAACACGTACGAGGACCTGCTCGCCGCGGGCGTCAACGACCCGGTGAAGGTCACGCGCTCCGCCCTGCAGAACGCGGCCTCGATCGCCGCGCTCTTCCTCACCACCGAGGCCGTCGTGGCCGACAAGCCGGAGCGCAACCAGGCGCCGGCCGGCGGTGGCGGCGAGGACTTCGGCGGCGGGTTCTGATCCGCAGCTGAAGTGCTGAGCACGTAGCACGGTCGAACGGGTCGGTCACCTTCGGGTGGCCGGCCCGTTCGCTGTCCCCGGCCTTGCCCGTCCGTCTACTGGCGGTAGCTGCTCAGGAAGTTGCCCATGCGCTCGATCGCCTCCGCCAGGACGCGGGCCTCGGGCAGCGTGACGATGCGCAGGTGGTCCGGGGTGGGCCAGTTGAAGCCCGTGCCCTGCACCAGCAGGATGTGCTCGCTGACCAGAAGGTCGTACACCAGGCGGGCGTCGTCGTGGATCTCGTGCACCTCCGGGTCCAGCCGCGGGAACAGGTACAGCGCGCCGTCGGGGCGGACGCAGTCGACGCCCGGGATCGAGGTCAGGCCGCGGTAGGCCACGTCGCGCTGCTCGTGCAGGCGGCCTCCGGGGGCGATGAGGGCGTCGATGCTCTGCACGCCGCCCAGCGCGGCCTGGACCGCGTGCTGCGCCGGCACGTTGGGGCACAGGCGGGTCGACGCCAGCAGGGTGATGCCCTCGAGGAAGCCGGTGGCGTGCTCGCGCGGGCCGGTGACGACGAGCCACCCGGACCGGTAGCCGGCCACGCGGTAGGTCTTGGACAGGCCGTTGAACGTCAGGCAGAGCAGGTCCGGCGCGACCGTCGCCATCGGGATGTGCCGCGCGCCGTCGAACAGGATCCGGTCGTAGATCTCGTCGGAGAGCACCAGCAGGCTGTGCTCGCGGGCGATGGCCGCGATGCCCTCGAGCACCTCGCGCGAGTAGACGGCGCCCGTGGGGTTGTTCGGGTTGATGACGACGATGGCCTTGGTGCGCGGGCTGACCAGCGAGCGCAGGTGCTCGAGGTCAGGCTCCCAGCCGGCGGACTCGTCGCAGCGGTAGTGCACCGGGACGCCGTCGGACAGCGAGGTCATGGCCGTCCACAGCGGGTAGTCCGGCGAGGGGATGAGCACCTCGTCGCCCTCGTCCAGCAGCGCCTGCATGACCATCGTGATGAGCTCGGAGACGCCGTTGCCCAGGTACACGTCGTCGACGTCGATCTCGGGAAAGCCCGGCTCGGTCTCGTACCGCGTGACCACGGCGCGGCGCGCGCTGAGGATGCCGCGCGAGTCGGTGTAGCCGTGCGCGTGCGGGATGGCGGCGATGACGTCGCGGACGATCTGGTGGGGTGCCTCGAACCCGAACGCGGCGGGGTTGCCGGTGTTGAGCCGCAGGATCGTGTGGCCCTCCGCCTCGAGCCGCACGACCTCGTCCAGGGCGGACCCGCGGATCTCGTAGAGCACGTTCTTGAGCTTCGACGACTGGTCGAGAGGGCGCAGGTGCGGCATCCGTCGAGGGTATCGCCGGCTGTGACGCGACCGGGATCGGCCGGCGACGCCGCTCGCCGGCCACGACGCGGGCGCCGACCTAGTGGCGACGCACGCGGTCCCGCGCCGGGACGCGCAGGCCCGAGGCCCGCAGGCGCCGGATGAGCTCCTTCGCGCTCACCAGCTGGGCCCCGAGCGCCACCAGCTCCTCGATCCGCTGGTCGGGGACGTCGTAGTGGTCGTGGTCGAACCCGCGCGCGGGGATGCCCGCCCGGGCCGCGAACGCGTGCAGCTCGTCGAGCGAGGAGTCGCTGACCAGGTGGCCCCAGAGCATGCCGTGGTTCGGCCACATCGGCGGGTCCACGAGCACGGTCACGGGCCGAGCGTAAGCGCCCGGGCGGAGCACTCACACGCTGAACAGCCGCGACGCCTGCGCCTCCGCGTCGGCGTAGGTGCGGGCGGCCGACTGCATCGCCGCCACGATCTGCTCGAGCGAGGCGTCTAGGCGGGTCTCGGTGGTGGACCAGTCGGCGAGCACACCGCTGAACGCCGTGGCCGCGGCGCCGCGCCACGACCCCTGGAGCTCGGTCAGCTGCCGGTGCATCGCGGCGACCTCGCTGCGGATGGTGCCCGCGCGCGTCTGCACGCTGGCCGCCGCCTGGGCGACCTGCGCGCTGTCGACCTCGTACCTGGTCATGGAACCTCCGTCGCTCGTGGCCGGGCGGTCCCGGCGGGTGTGCGTCGACGGTAGGGAGGCGGGCGGGGCGCGACCCGGTGGCCGACGAGATCCGTGGACCGGAAGTGGCGACGTCGGGGCTGTGGGCGGCTCGCCGGTCGGGAGAGATCCGTGGACCGGAGGAGGACGCCGGGGCTGTGGGGGGCTCGGAGCGCCGAGTGCGGAGTCCGTGGCGGTCTGTCCCGGGTCGACGGCGCCGCTGCACCCCGACCCGGGACCGACCAGCACCTCGGTCACCACAACAACCCGCAGCCCGACCAGAGACCTGCAAGGCGATGCACGCGAGAGCGCTCCCACAGCGTACGCGGCCGGACCCGGAGAAACTAGCGGTCCGCTGGCGGATCACCCCGGCAGAGCCACTCAGCCCGCAACGTCCGCACAGATGCAGGCCAGGACCCGCTCGAGTGCGGACGCAAGGGGTCAGTAGCCGCGCAACGTCCGCATAGATGCAGGCCAGGACCCGCTCGAGTGCGGACGTAAGCGCCGGGCTCGGCGCAACGTCCGCATTCATGCGGGCCAGCACCCAGCCCACCCGAGTGCGGACGTGACCGGTCAGCCAGCCGCAACGTCCGCATAGATGCGGGCCAGAACCCGCCCGAGTGCGGACGCAAGAGGTCAGCCAGCCGCAACGTCCGCGTAGATGCAGGCCAGGACCCGCATCTGTTCGGACGCTACGGGCTCAGGCAGAGCCGAGCGCGACAGGGCGTCAGCTGCGGGCCGCGCTCGTGCCCTCGGCCGGGGTGACGTAGCCGGCGGCGGCGTCGGCGGACGGGGCGTCGGCGGCGACGGTCCCGGCGGCGACGGTTCCGGCGGCGGTTCCTGCGGCGGCGGTCCCGGCGGCGGCGTCGATCGCCCGCAGCTCCTTCTCCAGGCGCTGCAGCTCGCCGGACAGGTTCTGCCGCGCGGGCTCCTCCCAGGCGGACCCGAGCGGGCTGACGAAGAGCGAGGGCCGGGCGAGGAGCTTGTGCAGGATGCGGACGCGGGCGCGCAGGTAGTCCTCGACGGGCAGGTGCGCGTACTCGGTGCGGATGTCCTGCACGTACGCCTTGTACTTCTGCGGCTCGGTGGCGAGCATCGCGAGGTCGGCGTCGCAGAGCACGGCGCAGTCGAAGTCGGCCGGGTTCGGGGCGTGCCGGACGAGGGCGACCACGAGGTCGTGCACGCGCTGGGCGCGCTTCTCGGGGACGCCGAGCGCGGTCAGCTCGTCGAAGGCCAAGCGCGCGCTCGCGATCTCGTCCTCGCCGCCGCGGTTGGCGTACGCCTTGCGGTCGGCGGCGTCGAAGATCGCGCCGTGGTACCAGGCGGCGAGCCGGACGATGTCGGGCTCGTGGGTCTCCTCGACCAGCTCGTCGACGCGGATCAGTACGTCGACCAGGTGCTTCAGGTTGTGGAACGCCCGACCGGGGGAGCCCCACCGGTCGACCAGCGCCTGCCCGGCGTCGCGGATCTGCTCGGTCGGCGCGGTGGCTCCGGCGCCGACGGCACTGCGGACATACGCGGACAACAACCACTGCGGTGCGTCATGGACGCCCATGAAATTCAGCCTTACTCCGACGGTAGGAACCCGCCATGGTAGCCCTCAGACCTGGGCGTCGCGGGCCGAACCCGGGAGGGTGACCCGCACGGTCGTCCCGCCGCCCGGGGTCTGCTCCAGGCTCACCTCGCCGTCGTGCGCGTCGACGATCGCGGCGACGATCGCCATGCCCAGCCCCGCCCCGCCCGAGTCGCGGCCGCGGCTGGCGTCGACCCGGTAGAACCGCTCGAACACGCGCGCGGCGTGCTCGGGGTCGATGCCGGGTCCGTGGTCGCGCACCTCGAGCACGCCCTCGCCCGACGGCAGGGTGCCCACCGCGATCTCGACGGGGGTGCCCGGCGGGGTGTGCTGCACGGTGTTGCCGACGAGGTTCGCGAGCACCTGGCGCAGCCGCGACTCCTCGCCGACGACGACGCACGGACCGCCCGCGGCCCCGTCGACCAGGGGAACCAGCCGGGTGGGTCGCGAGGGGTCGAGCGCGTGCAGGTCGCTCACGGCGTCGGCGGCGAGGACGGTGAGGTCGACCGGGCCGGTGCGCATGGGCCGGCCCTCATCCACGCGCGCGAGCGCGAGCAGGTCCTCGACGAGTGCGCCCATGCGGATGGCCGACTGCTCGATGCGCCGCATGGTGTCGTCCACCTGCTCGGTCGAGGTCAGCGCGCCCATCCGGTACAGCTCGCCGTACCCGCGGATGGTGGCCAGGGGCGTGCGCAGCTCGTGGGAGGCGTCGGCGACGAACCGGCGCATCCGGGCCTCCGACGCGGTCCGCGCCCCGAACGCCCGCTCGATCTGCGCGAGCATCCCGTTCAGCGCGGCGCTGAGCCGGCCGACCTCGGTGTGCTCGGACCCGGCGGGCACCCGCTGGGAGAGGTCACCCTCGGCGATGGCGGCCGCGGTCGTCTCGATCTCGCGCAGCGGCCGCAGCGAGCGGCGGACGGCCCAGGTACCGGCCGCGGCGCCGAGCAGCACGATGCCGAGGCCGCTGAGCAGCAGCACGAGGGTCATGTGCCGGACGGTCCGCTCGATGTCGCCCAGCGGGAGCGCGACGACCACGGTCCCGACGGTGCCGTCGCGCATCGTGAACGTGTACGCCACGGCCCGCCACGACGACCCCGCGCGCGTCGACGGCACGGTGAACGGCTCGCCGCGCCGGTCGGTGGCCTGCGCGACGCTCAGCGAGGGGACGCTCGGGGTGCCGTAGTGGGACCGGGTCGTCGGCGAGAGGATAGGCAGCTCGTCGCCGTCGACCGCGTAGCGCAGGTAGTAGTCGCTCGGCGTGTAGACGGCGGAGCCGGTGCTGTCCAGCTGGCCGAGCTTCTGCTGCGCGATCTGCGTGCCCTCGGTCTGCAGCTTGGTGTCCACCTGCCCGACCAGGGTGCCCCCGAGCAGCGCGGCGCTGGTGGCCCCGGCCAGCACCAGGCCGACCGCCAGCAGCACGGTGACGATGGCGACCAGCCGGGCGACCAGCGTGGTGCCGGCCCACCACTCGCGCACGGCGCCGAGCGGGCGGCGGCGGGGCGCGGGTGGGGCGGGGGCCTCGACCTGCTGCTCGACCATGACGTCCGTGGTCACGTCGACTCGCGCAGCAGGTAGCCCACCCCGCGCTTGGTGTGGATCAGCGGGGGCAGGCGCCGGCCGTCGGGCCCGTCGATCTGGTCCACCTTGCGGCGCAGGTAGGAGATGTAGGACTCGACGATGTTCGCGTCGCCGCCCCAGTCGTACTGCCAGACGTGGTCGAGGATCTGCGACTTCGACAGCACGCGGCCGGGGTTGAGCATGAGGTAGCGCAGCAGCTTGAACTCGGTGGGGGACAGGTCGACGGGGTGGCCGGCGCGCACCACCTCGTGCGAGTCCTCGTCGAGCTCGAGGTCGGCGTACCGCATCACGCTGCTGTCGTCGTCGAGACCCGGGCGGGTGCGGCGCAGCACGGCCCGGATGCGCGCGACGACCTCCTCGAGGCTGAACGGCTTGGTCACGTAGTCGTCGCCGCCGACCGTGAGGCCCTGCACCTTGTCGGCCGTGTCGTCGCGCGCCGTGAGGAAGAGCACGGGCACGTGCTGGCCCTTCTCGCGCAGGCGTCGCGTGACGGTGAAGCCGTCCATGTCGGGGAGCATCACGTCGAGGACGACGAGGTCCGGCTCGACCTCGCGCGCGAGGCGCAGCGCCGAGCCGCCGTCGGCGGCGGCGTGGACCTCGAAGCCCGCGAAGCGCAGGGAGGTCGCCAGCAGCTCGCGGATGTTGGGCTCGTCGTCGACGACGAGCAGACGGGCCTCGGGCGTGCCCGAGGCCGACGTCGTGTGGGGTGTCGACATACCCCGAGTCTGGCCCGAGACCCTGGGAGTTCGCTGGGTGAACGCCGGACGCGCCGGCGTGTGATGACGCGCACGCGTGACAGATTCATCCGGTCGGCAAAGGTGGACGAGCGACCAGGAACCCGGCAGATCGGTCACCCGTTCTTTGTGGATCTGCGGGATCGCGGGGGTACCGTCTGCGGGTGACCCTCCCCCTCTCCGGTGGCCCCCGACCGGTCGTCACCGTCATCCAGAGCTCTCCCGACGTCCACCTCGACCGCTTCGGCGAGTGGCTCGGCGACGTCGAGCTGCGCATCGTCGCGGCCTTCGCAGGTGAGAGCGTTCCCGCAGCCGACGAGGTCGGTGACGGGCTCGTCGTCCTCGGCGGCCACATGTCCGCCTACGACGACTCCACGGCCCCGTGGCTGCCCGAGCTGCGCGCCCTGCTGGCCGACGCGAGCACGCGCGGCGTCCCCACGCTCGGCATCTGCCTCGGCGCCCAGCTGCTCGCCGCCGCCCGCGGCGGACGCGTGCAGGTGGCCGCGCCTCCCGGGCGCGAGTCGGGCATCGTCGACGTGCGCTGGCGGCCCGAGGCGGCCGGCGACGCGGTCGTCGGAGCCGTCGCGGCCCTGGCCGACGAGCGCTACCGCACGCCGCAGCCGAGCATGCACGCGGACGCCGTCGTGGACCTGCCGCGCGGTGCGGTGTGGCTCGCGTCCTCGGCCATGTACCCGTACCAGGCCTTCCGCATCGGCTCCGCGTGGGGCGTGCAGTTCCACCCCGAGGCCGGCGCGGACACGCTGCGCGCGTGGGCCGACGGGTACGACGACGTCGACACCGACGCCGTGCTCACCGCCTACGCCGCGCGCGAGCTCGAGGTGACGGCCGGCGGCCGGGTGCTCGCCGAGTCGTTCGCGGCGCACGTGCGCGCGGTGGCCTCGGAGACCGTCTCCGCCTGACCCGACACGAGAGCGCCCGACCCCCGTGGGGATCGGGCGCTCTCGTCGTGTCAGGCCTCGATCTCCGGCGTGACCGGCGTGGTGCCCAGCTGCGTCGGTGCGTTGCCGGCCTTGAGGGCCGCCAGCCGGGCCTCGACCTCGATCTGCTCGGACGACGACTCCAGCTCGGCGAACTGCGAGTCGAGGGACGACGCGGCGATCTCGGCCTGGCCCATGGCGAGGGCCTCCTCGCGGCGGACCTTGTCCTCGAAGCGGGAGATCTCGCTGGTGGGGTCCAGCACGTTGATCGAGCTGATGGCGGTCTGCACGGTCTGCTGCGCCTCGGCGGACTTCTGCCGGGCGACCAGCGTGTCCCGCCGCGACTTCAGCTGCCCGAGCTTGTCCTTCATCATGGCAAGGCCGGCCTTGAGCTTCTCGACCGAGTCCCGCTGCGAGGCGATGATCGGCTCGGCCTCGCGGACCTCGCCCTCGGCGGTGAGCTGCTTGCCCAGCGCCACCTTGGCCAGGTTGTCGAACTTGTCGGCGTTCGCGGTGTCGCCGGCCGCGCGGTACTGGTCGGCGCGGCTCGACGCGGCCAGCGCCTTGCTGCCCCACTCCCGCGCCGCGGAGACGTCCTCGTTGTAGTCCTGCTCGGCCAGTCGCAGGTTGCCGATGGTCTGCGCGATCGCCTTCTCGGCGTCCGCGATCGAGTTGGTGTAGTCCCGCACCAGCTGGTCCAGCATCTTCTGCGGGTCCTCGGCCTGGTCGATGAGCGCGTTGACGTTGGCGCGGGCCAGCTGGGTGATCCGCCCGAACACGCTCTGCTTCTCGGTCATCGCTCGTGCCTCTCCTCGTCCGTGTGGTGCCTGCTCATCTGGAATCCCGGCCGCTCAGAAGCCGCCGCCGAAGCCGCCGTCGCCGAAGCCACCGCCGCCGCCGCCGTCGCCTCCTCCACCGCCGCCGCCGCCGCCCCAACCGCCCCCGCCGCCGAAGCCACCGCCGCCGCGCAGCACGCTGTCGAGCAGGATGCCGCCGAGCACCATCCCGCCGACGCCGTTCAGCCCGCCGCCGCGGCCGCCCATGGCGCTGCCGCGGTTCTGCAGGTCGTCCGCGCGCTCGACGTCCTGCTGCGCCAGCTGCGCCGCCTCGCGCGCCAGCTGCTCGGCGCGCTGCGCGGTCGCGAGCGCCGCGGAGGCGTCGGTCGGCCGCTGGTCGAGCGCCACCTGCCGCAGGCGCTCGGCCTCCGCCAGGCGGGTCCGCGCCTCGGGTCCCACGGCGCCGCGGCGGGTGCTGAGGAAGTCGCCCGTGGCCCGCAGGGTGGACTCGAGCCGCCCGAGGAGGTCGTCCAGCTGCTGCTGCGCGCGGCGGTCCCGCTCGGCCGCGTCGCGGGTGGGTGCCAGGGCCGCGTCGAGGGCGGCCTCGGCGTCGGTGATCGCCCGCATCGCGGCGAGCGGGTCGCCGGTGCCGGCGCGTGCGGCGCGCGCGGCCTCGACCGCGGTGCGGGCCGTCTGCGCGGGTGCGGCCACCTCGGGCTTGTCGCGGGCGAGCCGGTCGACGTCCGCCAGGTCGGCCGAGATCGACGCGATGGCGGCGTCGATGCGCGTGCCGATCGCGGCGAGCTCGGGCCCGGCCCGGTCGACGGCCTCGAGCAGCGTGCCCACCTGGCTGAGCGCCTCCTCGGCCGCGCGGGCGTACCCGACCGCGGTGCCGCGCTCCCCGCGGCCGACCGCCTCCTGGCCGCGGGCGACGGTGGTGTCGACCTCGTCGAGCAGCTGCTGCGCCTGGTCGGGGTTGCGCGCGACCGACGCGAGCGTCACCGGCGGGTAGGTCGCCGCCAGCGTCGCCACCTGGGCCCGTGCGGGGTCGAGCCTCTGCCGCAGGGTGGTCGCCGAGCGGGCATGGTCCGTGAGGGCCTGCTCGACGTGGGACTCGAGGTCGCGCAGGTGGTCGAAGCCGGCCTTCTGCGCGTCGAGGGTCGCGGCCACGGCGGCGCACGTCCGCAGGATGCGGGTGGCGGTGTCGCGGACCTGCGGCTCGGTGTCCGGGATCTGGTCGTCGAGCGTCTGGCGCAGCCGGAAGGCCTCGGTGACCTGCGCCTTCGCGTCGGCGAGCACGGTCTCGAACTCTCCCGTCGCATCGGCGCCGAACTGCGCCTGGGCGAAGCCGAGCTCCTCCTCCGACGCCTTGACCGCGTCGTCGATCGCGACCAGGGCGGACGCCGACCGGCGGTCGAGCTCGGCGGTCGGCAGGGCGGCCAGCTCGTCGGCGGGCGCGGCCGAGCCGGGCCCGGCGACCGCGTTCGCGCGGCGGCGTCGCGAGAGGAACCACGGGATGCCGAACAGCGCGACGATCACCAGGAGGCCGACGACGAGCACGGTGCCGAAGCCGCCGCCACCGCCCGAGGAGGAGCCTGAGCCCGAGCCCGTGGCCTCCTCGCGCAGGGTGTCGGCGGTCGCGATCGCGGCGCCCGCCCAGTCGTCGTTGCGCAGCTTGTCCTCGGCCGCGGCGCTGGCGGCCTCGACCTGCGAGCTCGACAGCCCCTCGACCGTCTCCGGCGCGAGCGCGTACCGGCGGGCGTCCGTGGCGACGGCGAGGATGACGTCCTGCGACCCGAGGCCCGACTTCTGCGCGGTCGACTGAGCCCACTGGACGGGGTCGGCCCCGCCGAAGTCCGAGACGTAGACGACGTAGAGCTGCAGCGCGGTGTCCGCGGCCAGCTCGTCGAGAGCCGCCTGCACCTCGGCCTGGCTGCCGTCGAGGGCGCCCACCTGATCGGTGATCTCGCTGGTCAGGGCGAGGGGCGCGACCGTCGGAACCGTGCCGGCGCCGAGCAGCAGGGGGACCCCGAGCAGCAGCGGGACGAGCACGGACAGGCGACGACGCGTGACGGGCACCCGAATGATCCTTCCGGTGGGGTCTACCCGCCGCAACGGCTCACGCCCGGGAACGGTTCCCCGGTCAGTCGCGCTCCGACTCCGTGGCGGGATCGAGGTCCTCGGCGTCGACGATCGAGTAGGCGTAGCCCTGCTCGGCCAGGAAGCGCTGGCGGTGCGCGGCGAAGTCCTGGTCGACCGTGTCGCGCGCGACGACCGTGTAGAAGTGCGCGGTCCGGCCGTCGCCCTTGGGCCGCATGATCCGGCCGAGCCGCTGCGCCTCCTCCTGGCGGGAGCCGAACGAGCCCGACACCTGGATGGCGATGGACGCCTCGGGGAGGTCGATCGAGAAGTTGGCGACCTTGCTGACCACCAGCTTGGTGATCTCGCCGGCCCGGAACGCGTCGAACAGGCGCTGGCGTTCGCGAACGGTGGTCTCGCCGGTGATCAGGTCGGCGCCCAGGTGCTCCGACAGCTCGTGCAGCTGGTCGAGGTACTGGCCGATGACCAGGGTCGGGTCGCCCTCGTGCTTGGCGACGAGCTGCTCGACCACCCGGTTCTTGCCGCGGGCCGTCGCCGCCAGCCGGTACTTCTCCTCGGGCTCGGCGGTCGCGTAGGCCATGCGGTCGGCGTCGGGGAGCGTGAGGCGGACCTCCACGCAGTCGGCGGGCGCGATGTAGCCCTGGGCCTCGATGTCCTTCCAGGGGGCGTCGAACCGCTTGGGGCCGATGAGGCTGAACACCTCGTCCTCGCGGCCGTCCTCGCGCACCAGGGTGGCGGTCAGCCCGAGCCGCCGCCGGGCCTGCAGGTCGGCCGTCATGCGGAAGATCGGCGCGGGCAGCAGGTGGACCTCGTCGTAGACCACGAGGCCCCAGTCGCGGGCGTCGAGCAGCTCGAGGTGCGTGTACACGCCCTTCCGCTTGGTGGTCAGCACCTGGTAGGTCGCGATGGTGACCGGGCGGATCTCCTTGCGGGCACCCGAGTACTCGCCGATCTCGTCCTCGGTCAGCGAGGTGCGCTTGACCAGCTCGTCGCGCCACTGCCGGGCGCTGACGGTGTTGGTGACGAGGATGAGCGTGGTCGTCGACGAGCGGGCCATGGCGCCCGCGCCGACGAGCGTCTTGCCGGCGCCGCAGGGGAGCACGACGACGCCCGAGCCGCCGTGGAAGAAGCCGTCGACGGCCTGCTTCTGGTACGGCCGCAGCTGCCAGCCGTCCTCGCGCAGGTCGATCTGGTGGGCCTCGCCGTCGACGTAGCCGGCCAGGTCCTCGGCGGGCCAGCCGAGCTTGAGCAGCACCTGCTTGAGGTGGCCGCGCTCGGAGGGGTGCACGATGACGTCGGTCGCGTCGATGCGGGCGCCCAGCAGGCCGGCGGTGCGCTTGGAGCGGACCACCTCGACCAGCACGGCGGGGTCGAGCGCGTGCAGGACCAGGCCGTGCACGGGGTCTTGGATCAGCTGCAGGCGGCCGTAGCGGGACATCGTGTCCGCCACGTCGACCAGCAGGGCGTGCGGGACCGGGTAGCGCGAGTACTCGAGCAGGACGTCGACAACCTGCTCGGCGTCGTGGCCCGCGGCGCGCGCGTTCCACAGGCCCAGCGGGGTCAGGCGGTAGGTGTGGACGTGCTCCGGGGCGCGCTCGAGCTCCGCGAAGGGGGCGATCGCGCGCCGGCAGGCCTCGGCCTGGTCGTGGTCGACCTCGAGCAGCAGCGTCTTGTCGCTCTGCACGATGAGGGGGCCGTTGGTCACGAAGTCTCCTGACGATCGTCTGGCGGTGCGTCCTGGGTCGCCCGCGTCACGGTCGCGATGCGGTGCACCGCCACGGTGAGCTCGGACTCGCGCGCGGTGTCGATGGCCCGCAGCCGGCCGCCCTCGACCCGCAGGGGACGCAGCAGCCGCCGTTGCGGGACGCCGTGGGAGCCGACCAGCTCGACCCACACCTCGGCCTTCTCGGCAGCCGCCTCGCGCAGCAGCACCAACGCGTCCACCGGGTCCGCTGTTCCCACCGCGGCGGGCGGGGGCACCGGTGCGGTCGCGCGCCGGGCCGGCGCCGGGGGCAGCGCGCCCGGCAGCCGCTCGACCTCGTCGGCCTTGCGCTCCTGCTCCGCGCGGCGCAGCTGCGGTACCAGCGCGAGGAGGCGTTCGTCGGTCAGCACCTCCCGCCCGCCCACGGTGGGCCCGGCCCCGGTCGCCCGGCGCCGAGCCCCCGCGGTGGCACGACGACCGACGCGGCGCACGGCCGTGACCACGTGCAGCACCTGTCCGTCGGGCCCTTCGGCCACAGGCGCGAGACCGTGCGCGCGCAGGGCGTCGACGAGCTCGCGGACGGGTGCCTGCGACGCCAGCACGGTCGGCGCGAGCCGGACCAGGCCGAGGGACGCCAGCCGGGGGTCCTCCGCGAGGCCGGCCAGCAGCGAGGGGTCGTCGGCGCGCACGTAGCCGGAGGCCGAGCCGACGCGCATCCGGCCGTGCCGGCGGGCCGCGTCCCGGACCAGGTACTCCAGCGGCTGCGGGACGCCCGAGCGCGCGTGGGTGCCCAGCTCGGTCAGGAGGCCGTCGGCGGTCGCGCCGGCGTCGAGCGCGCGCCGGACCGACTCGGGGGTGAAGCGGACGGTCAGCGCGCCGCCGCGGGACTCGATGTGCGCGGTCCGGTCCAGCAGGTCCTCGAGCTCGGGGCTCGGCCGGCCCGGGACGACGCCGGTGAGGTCGCCCTGCAGCAGGATCTCGTCGACGGCCGGCGGGAGGGCTGCGGCGAGGGCGTCGGCGGGGTCCGCGGGCTCGGCGCCGACCAGCGGCGCCGTCTCCAGCAGGAGCGCGCGGCCGGCGTCGGACAGCGCGCCCGCGCCCAGGATGCCGAGCCGGCCCGCCTCGACCAGGACCGCTTGCACGGCCGCTGCCGGCGGGACCGACCGCGGGGAGCGCCAGCGCAGCAGGGCGACCACGTGCGCGGCGTCGGGAGCGGTACCCGCAGGCGTCTCGGCGAGGACGTCGAGCACCGACCGGCGCAGGCGGGGGGCCCAGGTGCGCTGCAGCTCGGGGTCCAGCGCGGCCCGGACGCCGCCGCGCTCGTCTCGCCCGCCCACCAGCCAGGGCGTGCGCAGCATGGAGCGCCAGGTGCGGGCCAGCGCCGCCCACCGGTCCGGGACGTCGCGCACGGCCCACTCGTCCACCGCGACGGTCGGCGCGAACGAGGGGTTGTCCTCGCCGTCGTCGGCGACGAACGCGGCCGCACCCGCCAGCTCGATGACGAAGGCCGCCTCGGACTCGTCGGTCTCGAGCGCCATCGCGACCCGGCGCAGCTCGCGCACACCGAGGCCGCCGCCGCGCAGCACCCCGGGCGGCGTGTGCTCCCAGAGTCGCACCAGGCGGGCGACCAGCAGCACGATCCGCTCGCCGGCGGCGGCCGACTCGGCGGTCACCAGAGCGTGGCTGCGGCGCGGGACGTCGTCGGGGACGGACGGGGGGAACGCCGGCGACGCGTGCGTGCGGCCGCCCCGCAGCGCGATCGCGACCGCGCGGGGCAGCACGACGTGCCGGGAGTCGCCGGGCAGCAGCAGGTGGCGGCGCAGCAGCCAGTCGACGGCCGCGGCGGCCGCCGTGCTGTTGGAGGGCGCGAGGCCGACCGGCGGGCCCCAGAGCAGGGCGTCGAGCACCGGGCGGGCGCCCGTCGGGGCGGACTCGAGGAGCGTCGGCAGGTCGGAGAGGTCGACCGGCTCCGGCGTGGGGCCGCGACGGACTCCGGCGTCCAGCGGGGCGAGGCCGGCCGGGTAGGGGCCGAGGATCTCGGCGAGGCCGGGGGAGGGCTGCAGGGGAGCGTCGTCGTCGGCGGAGTCCGGGTAGACCAGGGTGCCGACGACGGCGAGCCGCAGCGCGCGCTCGACCAGCGCGACGCCCGCGTCGTCGGTGGCTCCCAGGGCCCCGGGCAGGTCGGCGGCCGTGACGGGACCGGGCTCCGAGAGCGCGACGACCGCCTCGAGCACCTGCAGCACGCTCGCGTCGACGTTGGCCAGGGCGCGCTCGAGGCTCGACCGGCTGGTGGCGCGGACCGCCAGCGACGACAAGGTCGCCGGGGAGGGCGACGCCAGGTCCGGTCGGCTGCGCAGGAGCGCGACGAGCTCGTCGTCGCTGCGTTCCCGCAGATAACCGGTGAAGGTGGGCATCCGCACAACCTTACGTGGCGTGCGCCGCGTGCGGGGCTCTCGTTACTGGTCGGTAGCGGGCGCCGACGTCTGGCAGTCTCGGTCCGTCCGTCGTGTCCCGTCCCGCTGGCCTGTGTGGAGGTCTCTCGCGTGCCGCTCTCTCCTGATGTCCTCGCCGGTCTCCGGGCCGACGCCGCCGCCCAGCAGCCCGAGATCGTCGCGCTCCGCCGCGCGCTGCACCGCACGCCTGAGCTCGGGCTCCGGCTGCCGGCGACGCAGCAGCTCGTGCTGGACGCGATCGCTCCGCTGGGCCTCGAGGTGAGCACGGGCGCCGGCCTGAGCTCCGTGGTCGCGGTGCTCCGCGGGGGTCGGCGGGGCCCGGCGGTGCTGCTGCGCGGGGACATGGACGCCCTGCCGGTCACCGAGGACTCCGACGAGCCGTTCCCGTCGGAGAACGTCGGGGTCATGCACGCCTGCGGGCACGACCTGCACGTCGCGGGGCTCGTCGGCGCGGCGCGGCTGCTCGCGTCCCGTCGCGACGAGATCGCCGGTGACGTCGTCCTGATGTTCCAGCCGGGCGAGGAGGGCGACCACGGCGCGCGGCTGATGATCGAGGAGGGCGCGCTGGACGCCGCCGGCGAGCGGGTGGTGGCCGCCTACGGGCTGCACGTCCTGTCGTCGATGCTTCCGGCCGGGCTCGTGATGGCGCGGCACGGGACCATGCTGGCCGCGGCGGACACGGTCCACATCACCGTGCACGGCCGCGGCGGCCACGGCTCCATGCCGCACCTCGCCGCCGACCCGGTGCCCGTGGCCGCCGAGATCGTGCTGGCCCTGCAGGCGATGGTCACGCGCCAGTTCGACATCTTCGACCCCGTCGTGGTCACCGTGGGCAGGATCTCCGCCGGCACGACCGACAACGTGATCCCGTCGACCGCCCTGCTCGAGGCCACGGTCCGCACCTTCTCCGAGGCGACGCACGCCTCCGTGCTGGACCGGCTGACCCGGGTGGCCGAGGGCATCGCCGCCGCGCACGGCCTCACGGTCACCGTGGACTACCAGCGCGGCTACCCGGTCACGTCGAACACTCCCGCCGAGGTCGACCGTGCCGCCGGCCTGGTCCGCACCATGTTCGGCGAGGACGCGTACCTCTCCGCCCCGCAACCGATCTCCGGCTCGGAGGACTTCTCGTACGTGCTGCAGCAGGTGCCCGGCACCTACCTCGGCCTCGGCGCGACGCCGGTCGGCGCCGATCCCCGGACCGCGGCCTACAACCACTCGGCGCAGGCGACGTTCGCCGACGAGGCGCTCGCGGTCGGCCCCGCGGTGCTCGCGGCGCTGGCGCTCGACCGGTTGGCGGAGGACGAGGAGCCGGTCGACCCGGCCGAGCTCGCGTCGAGCACGCCGTCGTACGTCTGACCTGCGTGCCCGGTGTTCCGATCCCTGTGCCCCGTGCTAGGTGCGCAGGGGTTGTCCGTGGCGGTCGGTGAAGTGCCAGTGGCCGTCGGGGTGGTGGGTGATCTCGATGCCGTGGTCGTGGACGGTGCCGTGGTGGTGCCAGCACAGCAGGACGCCGGTGTGGGTGTCGGTGGTGCCGTGGTCGCGGTGCCAGTGCTGGGTGTGGTGGATCTCGGCCAGGGCGGGTGGGGCGTCGCAGGTGGGGTATTGGCAGTGCCGGTCGCGGGCGATGATGGCGCGGCGTTTGGGCCCGGTGTAGGTGCGTTCGGTGCGGCCGACGTTCAGGATCTGGGAGGCGGGTCCGAACACGATGCGGGTGATCGCCGAGTCGCAGGCCAGGCGGGCCAGCACGGTGTCGGGGATGGGTCCGGTGCCGACCAGCTCGGCGACCGCGAACCGGTCCGGGTCGCCCGGCGCAGGCCGGGCGTGTGCGGGTGTGGCGCCGGGCCCGTCGGGGCGTGACGGCGCATCGCCGCTGCTGCCGTGCCCGTCGCCCGGTCCGCGCGTAGGGCCAGAGCCGGATCCCGATGCGTGCGGGTCGGGGTTGCCGGGGGCGTGCTCGAGGGCGCGGTGCAGGGTGGTGTAGTCGACGATGGCGGTGATCTGGGGGCGGTGGGTGCCGGTGGCGCCGGTCAGGTCGCGGTCCAGGGCCAGGCGGGTCAGGGTGACCAGGGCCCCGGCGCGGCGCCGCCCGGCGGGCAGCCCGGCCTGGTCGGCGGAGGTGCCGGTCAGCGCGGCCAGCGCCGCGGACAGGGCGTGGCCGTGCTCGGTGGTCAGGAACCCGGTCAGGTGGCACCCGTCGGTGGACTGGGCCAGGGTGAGGAACTCCCGCTCGGTGGCGTCCCGGTAGCCGCGCTCGTCCGCGCCGGGGTCGGCGTGCGCGGCCCACCGGCGGGTCAGCACCCGGAACTGGGCGGCCGGCAGCCCGGCGAACTCCAGCAAGAACCCCTCCCCGCACTCCTGGGCGGGGGCGGTCAGCAGGGTGCGCCGGTCGGGGGTGTTGGCCACCGCGGCGATCGCGTGCGCGGCCTGCACCGGGACCCGGCCCGCGACCGCCTCGACCGCGGTGGCCGGCAGGGTGTCCCGGAACGCCCGCCCCAACCTCACCAGGTCGGCGGCCTGGGTGTGCGGCAGGCGGCCCTGGGTGGCCAGCCAGGTGGTGATCGACCTCGCCCCGTCCGACGCCCAGCACCCGTCGGCCTCCACCACCGGCACCACCCGGGCCGCGATCGCCGCCAACCGGCCCGCCACCACCAACGCCTCACGCACCACCTCAACGGCGGCCGCGCCCGGCAACCGGCCCCCCACCGTGGTCGGGTCCGCCGCCACCGCCAACGCCTCCACCGCCGCGGCCAACGCCAGCAACGCCGCCGACGCTGGCGAGGCGGAAGGCGCGGGTCCGGCAGCCGCGTGACTCGCGCTCACGTCCTCGACCGACACCCGCACCCACCTCCTCCGCGTCCGCGGGACGGGCCGACCAACCGGCCCCAACAATCCCGCCACGAAGAAGTCTCCCAGCCACCACTGACATTCACCGCGACAATCGCCCGGATGGTGAGACGAGAACCAGACTCACCGTCCCCGCAGGTCAGAGCCACGCCGAGCCGCCCACAGCCCCCGACAGGGAATCATTTATCCACAAGAGAGAATGGTGATAAAGGGCGGGGTGTGCTGCATTCTTTGACCCCTCGAGCGGACGGCGCCCCCGCAACGATTCCGTGCGCCCGGGCCTCCGCCTGACAGCGGGAGGACGAACCCGCGCCGGGGCCGCCGACCGAGACGGCCCGGACGTTTCCCGCGACCCAGGGCCTTCCACCCACGGCGGCTCGAATGGTCGCGGGCCAGGCCACACCGGCGAACCAGCGGCCACTACCGCCCCGCGCACCCCACGCAGGTCGTCGCGGTCGGCCGCGCCTCGAGCCGACCGGCCGGGATCGCGTCGCCGCAGACCTCGCACACGCCGTAGGTGCCGTCGTCGACCTTCGCCAGCGCGCGCTCGATGGAGAGCAGCCGGTCGGAGGCATCGCGCGCCAGGGCGTCGACCTGCGCCCGCTCGAACGCGATCGTCGCGCCCTCGGGGTCGTGCTCGTCGTCGGCGTTGCTGTCGCGCGAGGCGTCGACGACGCCGCGGTGCTCGCGTTCGAGCGCCGCGAGGCGGTCCTGGGTCGTCGCCCGCAGCTCGAGGAGCCGGGCGCGCGCGGAAGAGGTCATCGTCGGACCCAACGCGCGGCGCCCCCGGGGGCTTCCGGCGCCGGGTGGGGTTTTCGATGGCTGCGGCCGGTAACCTTGTGGCCAGTACGTCTTCTTCTCATGAACGGGGTTCACCGTGCCTACCGGCAAGGTCAAGTGGTTCGACACCGAGCGCGGCTTCGGGTTCATCGCCAGCGACGACGGCGGCGAGGTCTTCCTGCATGCGTCGGCGCTGCCCGAGGGCGTCACGGCGCCGAAGCCCGGCGCGAAGGTCGACTTCGGCGTCGCCGACGGTCGCCGCGGCCCCCAGGCCCTGTCGGTGAAGCTGCTGGATCCCGTGCCCTCTGTCGCCAAGGCCGCGCGCAAGCCCGCCGACGACATGGCCGTCATCATCGAGGACCTCATCAAGGTCCTCGACCGCGTCGGCAACGACCTGCGTCGTGGCCGCTACCCCGAGAAGGCGCGCGGGGAGCAGTACGCCTCGCTCCTGCGCGCCGTCGCGGACGACATCGAGGCCTGAGCATGCCTGCAGCAACCAAGGACGCGGTCCTCGGATCGGCCGTCGACCTGGCCCGCGAGGTCGCGGTCGCCCTGGCCGAGGACCCCGCCGACGTCGGCGAGTACCTGGGCCTCGTGGTCGAGGGCGAGCGGCTGGTCTCGCACCGGTTCGCGTCGGCCGCCCGCGGCTACCGCGGCTGGGAGTGGACGGTCACGGTCGCCCGCGTGCCCCGCGGTCGCACGGCCACCGTGTGCGAGGCCGAGCTACTGCCCGGCCCGGACGCCGTCCTCGGCCAGGCGTGGCTGCCGTGGTCGGAGCGCATCCGTCCCGGCGACATCGGCCCCGGGGACGTGCTCCCCTTCAAGGCCGACGACCCGCGCCTCGAGCCCGGCTGGACCCCGACCGGGGACCCCGAGCTCGACGACGTCGCGATCGACGAGCTCGCCCTCGCCCGCGTCCGGGTGCTCTCGCCCCAGGGTCGCGACGAGGCCGCCGAGCGCTGGTACCGCGGCGCCCACGGCCCGACGAGCGCCGGCTCCCTGGCCTCGGCTGCCGCGTGCGGCAGCTGCGGGTTCCTGATCCCGCTCCAGGGGTCGCTCGGCACCGTCTTCGGCGTGTGCGCCAACCAGTGGTCGCCCGACGACGGCATGGTCGTGAGCGTCGACCACGGCTGCGGCGCCCACTCCGAGACCGACGCCGAGACCCCGCCGACCGACTGGCCGGAGTCCGACCCCCTGATCGACGAGCTGAGCCTCGAGCTGGTCAACCTCACCAAGCCCGCCGCCGCACAGCCGGTCGCGGACGCGGACGAGGCGCCCGTGGCCGACGAGACCCCGGTCGCCGACGACAGCGCCGTGGCCGAGGACACCGCGGTCGCCGACGACACCGCGACGACCGAGGACGAGCCGGTGGCCGACGACGTCGTCGTGACAGCCGAGCCGGTGGACGCCGAGGCAGCCCCCGAGTCACCCGCCGACACCCAGCCCGACGACTCCGCGGACGACCCGTCCGCCACCCCCGACCCGGAGCCGTGACCGCCGACGCCTTCGGCACGGCCGCCCTCCGCGCGGCCGTCCTGGGGGCGTGGCGCTCGTCCCCGGCGCGCCTGCGCGAGGACGCGAACACGGAGGAGGACCACGCCCGCGGCTACTACCGCGACCGCGTGATCGTCGAGCTGGCGCAGAACGCCGCGGACGCGGCGACACGCGCGGGCGTCCCGGGACGGCTGCTGCTGCGGCTGGCCCGCACCGACGACGACGGCACGGTGCTGGTCGCCGCGAACACGGGCGCGCCCCTCGACGCCGAGGGGGTGGCGTCGCTGGCGTCGATGCGGGCGTCGGCCAAGCGCGACGAGTCGCGGCGCGCGGTCGGCCGGTTCGGGGTCGGCTTCGCGGCGGTCCGGGCGGTGGCCGACGAGGTCTCCGTGCTGAGCACGACGGGCGGGGTGCGGTTCAGCACCGCCGACGCCGCCGAGCTGCTCGCCGAGGCGGCGCTCGACAACCCCGCCCTGGCCGACGAGGTGCGCCGCCGCGACGGCTCCCTGCCGGCCCTGCGGCTTCCCCTGCCCGCCGAGGGCACCCCGCCCACCGGCTACGACACGGCCGTCGTCCTCGAGCTGCGCGACGAGGTCGCCGCCGACGAGGTCCGCACCCTCCTGCACGACGTGGGCGACCCCCTGCTGCTGGCCCTGCCCGGGCTGGTCGAGATCCTGGTCGACGACGACACGGGCCCCGCCCGGCGCCTCGCCGACGTGGCCGAGCGCTGGACGGTCGCCACGGGCGAGGGAGAGCTGCCGCTCGCGCTCATGGCGGACCGCCCCGTGGAGGAGCGGGCCGCCCGCGCCTGGCGCGTGACCTGGGCCCTGCCTCGCGGCCGCGCGCCGCTGTCCCGGGCCGACCAGGTGGTGCACGCCCCGACGCCGACGGACGAGCCGTGCAGCGTCCCCGCCCTGCTCGTCGCGACCTTCCCCCTGGACCCCTCCCGCCGGCACGTGGCGCAGGGCGCCCTGACCGACGCCGTCCTCGACCACGCCGCCGACGTGTACGCGCGCCTGGCCCACGGCCGCGCGGCGACCGGCGGCGACGCCCTGGCCCTCGTCCCGACGGGGCTGGCGGCCGGCCCGCTCGACGCCGCCTTGCGCGAGCGCATCGTCGAGCGCCTGACCCGCACGCCGCTGCTGCGCAAGGCCGCGCCCGACGACGCCGACCCCCTCGTCGTCCCCACCCAGGCCGTGGCCCTCGCGGGCTCGTCGGTCCACGACGACGCGGCGCTCGCCGCCCTCGGCCGCCGGGTCACGTCCCTGGTCACCCTGCCCAGCGGCCGCGAGTCGCAGGCGCGCGCGCTCGGCGTCGAGATCCGGTCGCTCGCGGACGTGGTGGAGGACCTGCCGGCCGTGAGCGACGGCGGCTGGACGGACCTGTACGACGCCCTCGAGCTGCTGGCCGACGACCCGCAGTCGCGCGAGGCCCTCGGCGCCGTCCCGGTCCCGCTGGCCGACGGCCGGGTGGTCCGCGGCGCCCGCGGGACGGTGGTGCTCGACCCCGGGCTCGTGGCCCGGCTGGGCGAGCGGACCCTCGAGACGCTCGGCCGCTGGGGGCTGCGCGTGGTCGACCCGACGGCCGTCCACCCGGTGCTGGAGCGGCTCGGCGCCCAGGCGCCCGACGCGGTCGGACTGCTCAACCAGGACCCGGTGCGGCAGGCGGTGCTGGAGCTCGCCGACGACGACACCGAGACCGACGAGGTGGTCGACGCGGTCCTCGCGCTGGTGCAGGCGCTGGACGGCGCCGACCTGCCCCGCGAGGCCCTGCCCTGGCTCGGGCTGCTCCCGCTGCCCGCGGCCGACGGCGAGCGCACGCCCGCCGACAGCCTGGTCCTGCCGGGCTCCGCGGCGGCGACGATGCTCGACGACCGAGTCCTGTCCACCGTCTCCGTCGACACCGTGGACCGCTGGGGTGCCGCCGCCCTCGCCGCGGTCGGTGTCCGCGCCGACCTGGTGCTGGTGCACGTCGCGGACGTGCTGGCCGACCCGGCCTCCCTGCGGGACGGCGCCACCGACTCGGCGACGCTCGCCGCGCAGTCGCTGGACGGCTGGGACGACTACCTGCACCACCTGGCCCAGCGCCTGGGCGCCGGCGCGTACGTGGGCGACGCGGTCGCGGTGGCGGACCTCGACGCCGTGGACCCTGAGCAATGGGGGACGGTCCTCGCGCGGATCGCCGGCGACCCTGACCTGCGCCGCGCCCTGGTCGACCCCGTCCGCGGCGAGTCGGGCGCCGGTGCCCCGTCGTACACCTCGTGGTGGCTGCGCGAGCGGGCGGACCTGGGGCTCGGGCGCCCGTTCGCGGTCGGCGACGCCCTGGCCGCCCTGCTGCCCGCCGCCCCGGACGCCGTGGCAGGCCTCGACGCCGCCGTGCAGCGTGCCCTCGGCGGAGTGGCCGCGCTGGACGAGCTCGACGGCCCCGGCTGGACCCAGCTGCTCGACAGCTGGGGGCCGGTCGGCGTCGCGGTCGACCCCGCGCTCGCCGCGGCCGTGTGGGCGGCGATGGCGCCCGACGAGCCCCCCGAGCGGCTGCCCGCGCTGGTGGGCCCCGGCCGCGTGGCCGTC
Source organism: Cellulomonas sp. ICMP 17802 (assembly GCF_041295535.1). Lineage (NCBI taxonomy): Bacteria > Bacillati > Actinomycetota > Actinomycetes > Micrococcales > Cellulomonadaceae > Cellulomonas > Cellulomonas sp. ICMP 17802. The sequence continues at coordinate 630,806 of NZ_JBGFQZ010000001.1, forward strand.
GTGCACGCCGAGGACGCCGCGGTGGCCGAGCACCCCATGTGGCACCAGCGCACCGACCTGGCCGCCCTGGTGCCCGGCACCGAGGCCACGGCCCGCCTGCTCGACCTCCCGTTCGCGGCCGACCTGGCCGACGGCGTGGTCGACGACGCGGGCGAGGTCGACGACGTCCCCGCCGGAGTCGGCACCCTCCTGCCGCACGCGCCGACCACGTGGGTGCAGCACGACGACCTGCAGGTCGACGGCTCGCCCGTCGAGTGGTGGGTCGAGGACGACGGCGACGGCTCCGTGGTGCACGCCGTCCACCTGGTCGGCCTCGCCGCCGGCCTTGCCCAGGCGGCCGGCCGGTGGGAGCTCCGCTACGCGGTCGAGGCGCTGCTCACGGCTCCGGAGCGGGCCGACGAGATCGCGCTGGACGTCGCGCAGGGGCAGCAGCGCGACGACGACGCGGTGTCCGATCCGTCCGGAACCCGATAGCGTCCCCCGCGTGCATCCCTTCCCGCCCGTGCCGCCAGCGCCCGGCGGTCGTCGGCACCGTCGGGACCTGCGGGATCGCCGGCAGCCGGGGCGCCAGTGGCCCCGCCGGCTCGCGTCCGTGCTGGCCTGCACGCTGGTCTTCGTCGCGGTGCCGATCGCCATGAACCCGACCGCGGACCTCCGCGTGACCTCGGACGGGGGAGCCGCGGCGCTCCGGGCCGACGACCCCGCGGGCCGGTCGGCCACCCGGTCACCGACCGCGCCGACCTCGTCGCCCCCCGGCACCGCCGCAGCGCCCCCGGCCACCACGGCCCCGGCCCCGACGCCGACCCCCGCCTCGATGGTCGACGAGATCGTGACCCGCACCAACGCGGAGCGGGCGACCGCCGGGCTGCCCGCGCTGACGGTCTCGCCGTGCGCGACCGAGCAGGCCGCCGCGCGCACCGCGCTCCTCGCGGCGGAGGACCGCTTCGAGCACGACCCCCTGGAGCCCGTGCTGGCGGCGTGCGACGCGCGCGCCGCGGGGGAGAACCTCGCCCTCGGCTACCCGACGGCGCTGGCCGTGGTGGCGGGCTGGATGGGGTCCGACGGCCACCGCGCCAACATTCTGGGCGACGCCTACACGCAGATCGGCGTCGGCTGCGCCACGGGCCCCCGCGGGCTGCTGTGCGCGCAGGTGTTCCTGGGCTGACGCGTCGCCGTCAGCCCCGGGCCTTCTGGCGGGCCCGGTTGCGCCGCGCCCAGCCGTACCCGAGCAGCCCGAGGAACGCCCCCGCGGCGCACACCCACGCGGGCGTCCAGGACGCCCGGCCGGTCGCGGCGAGCACCGCCGTGATCACGAGCACCACGCCCCAGATGCCGGTGCCGACGAGCATCACGCGGCCCAGGTCCACGTCCACCGGGGGTGGCGCGGTCCGGGTCGGGTGGAAGAGCTTGTCGATCAGCGACGGCACGGCGCGAGCCTAGTCGGGCCGCAGCCGCAGGCCCGGCCGCTCGATCGTGTGACGTTGACGACGACGTGCTGAACACGCAATTTCCCGGTCACACAGTTCTGCCACACTGCGCGCATGGCTTCGACCCCCACTGCGCAGAAGACACGCCCTGCGCCCCCGACGAACGTCGTCGACCGCTACTTCAAGATCACCGAGCGCGGCTCGACCATCGGCACCGAGATCCGCGGCGGTCTGGTGACCTTCTTCACGATGAGCTACATCATCGTGCTCAACCCGCTGATCATCGGCACCGTCCGCTCCGGCGACGGGCAGTTCCTCGGGGGCGGTGACACCCCCAACCTCGCCGCCGTCGCGGCGACCACGGCGCTGGTCGCCGGGCTGCTGACCATCCTCATGGGCGTCGTCGCCAACTTCCCGATCGCGCTCGCGGCCGGGCTGGGCCTCAACGCCGTCGTCGCCTACTCCATCGCCGCGCTGCCGGGCATGTCCTGGCAGGACGCGATGGGCCTGGTGGTGCTCGAGGGCCTGATCATCCTGGTCCTGGTGCTCACCGGGTTCCGCGCCGCCGTGTTCCGCGCGGTCCCGCTCGAGCTGAAGACCGCCATCAGCGTCGGCATCGGCCTGTTCATCGCGTTCATCGGCCTGGTCGACGCCGGGTTCGTGCGCATCCCCGCCAGCATGGCCACCCCGGTCGAGCTGGGCATCGCCGGCTCGCTGGGCAGCTGGCCGCTGCTGGTGTTCGTGTTCGGCCTGATGCTCGCGATCATCCTCATGGTCCGCAAGGTGCGCGGCGCCATCCTCATCGCGATCGTCTCGGCCACCGTGCTGGCGTTCGTCGTCGAGCTCGTCGGCAACATCGGCAGCAAGACCGACGAGACCGGCGCCGTGGTCAACCCGGCCGGCTGGCAGCTCGGCGTGCCGCACTGGCCGTCGGGCGGCATCATCGCGACCCCCGACTTCTCGCTGGTCGGGCAGTTCTCGCTGTTCGGCTCGATCGAGTCGATCGGCCTGGTCGCCGTCATCCTGCTGGTGTTCTCGCTCCTGCTGGCCGACTTCTTCGACACGATGGGCACCATGGTCGCCGTCGGTGGCGAGGCCGGGCTGCTGGACGAGACGGGGAGCCCGGTGGGCGCCCAGCGGATCCTGGTCGTCGACTCGATCGCCGCCGCGGCGGGTGGCGCGGGCAGCGTCTCGTCCAACACCAGCTACATCGAGTCCGCCTCGGGCGTCGGCGACGGCGCGCGCACCGGCCTGGCCTCCGTGGTCACCGGCATCGCGTTCCTGCTGGCCACGTTCCTGTCGCCGCTGGTCGCCATGGTCCCGTTCGAGGCGGCCACCCCGGCGCTGGTGGTCGTCGGCTTCCTCATGGTCACGCAGATCGCCGGCATCAACTGGAAGAACTGGGAGGTCGCCATCCCGGCGTTCCTCACCATCATCCTCATGCCGTTCACGTACTCGATCACGGCCGGCATCGGCGCGGGCATCATCACGTTCGTCGTCATCAAGCTGGCGGTGGGCAAGGTGCGCGACATCCACGCGTTCATGTGGATCGCGTCGGCGATGTTCGTCGTCTACTTCCTCATCGGCCCGATCAAGGCCGCGCTCGGCATCTAGCGGCAGACGCACGAGGCCGGGTCCCCACGGGGGCCCGGCCTCTGTCGTACCGGCTCAGCGTCGGACGGTGACGACGATCGTCTCGACGGCGGGCAGCAGCTGGTCGAACGACTTCTGGTAGAGCGCGGCACCGCCGCGGTAGGGGTCGACCACGTCGTCGTCCGCCGGCTTGTGCGCGCTGAGCCCCCGGCGGGCCGCGGCGAGCGGCACCAGGGCGCGCAGGCGGTCGGCGGTCGTGGCGTTGGCGCCGGGCAGCGTGGCGGGGTCGATGTCCGCCACCAGCCGCGCGAGCTCCCGCAGAGTGAAGGTGCGCCGCACGGCGGCGGGCACCAGCTCGACGATCGCCGAGCGGTGCCGCCGGGTCAGCGCCAGCACGAGGTCGGCCTGCTGCACCATCCCGGGCGTGAGCTGGCGGGCCGCGAAGCCCCCGGGGTCGACGCCCAGACCGGCCACCAGTGCCGCCATCTCGTCGGGCATGGGCCAGCCGACCATCGCGCCGGTGCCGGCCGACGCGACCTCGATGGCCGGCGCCAGCCCACCACCGTCGCGGCCTCGGTAGGCAGCACCCAGCCCGGCAGCGAGCAGTCGCTCGACGGCCGGCGACCGGCAGATGTTGCCGGTGCAGACGACGAGGACGCGCACGGGCTCGGCCAGGTCGGAGGGGGTCACGGGCACCATCTTGCGGGTCCCACCCGCAGATCACGGCATCGGATGACCCGATCGGCGCACACATCTCACCCTGTCTGGGCGGGGGCACCCAGACCGCGCCGGTACGATTCCGACCGCAGTCGCCCGAACCGGGCGGCGGTGTGTCCAGGGGGAGAGAGACGTCGTGACGCACCCGGGATGGGGATCCGACTGGACCGGTCAGCCGGTCCCGGAGGCTCCGCAGCACCCCGAGACCGTCCGCCGTCGCCGCTCGAGCGCGAAGCGTGCTCGCCGCCGACGCGTCGTGCGCTCGGTCCTGCTGGGCCTCGGGATCGTCGTCGTCGTGGTGATCGGCGCGGGCATCTGGCTGGCCACGGACGCGATGCGCGCGAAGGACGCGCTGCAGGCGGCCCGCGCGGACGTGCGGGACCTGCAGGCGCAGGTGACCGCCGGCGACGAGGCCGCGGCCGACCGGACGCTGGTGCAGCTGCAGGCCCACGCGGCCACGGCGAAGTCGTCCACCACCGGCCCGGTCTGGACGGCCGCGTCGTCGCTGCCCTGGGCGGGGGACAACGTCAGCGCCGTCCGGACCATCGCCCGGACCGTCGACGACCTGGCGCAGCACGCCCTGCCGTCGCTCATGGAGGCGACCACGCTGGTGGACCCGACCGCGCTGGCCCCCGTGGACGGCCGCGTCGACCTGGCCCCGCTGACGCAGGCCGCCCCGCAGATCGTCGCCGCGGACGCGTCCGTGCAGCTGTCCGCCCAGCAGCTCGAGGACATCGACACGTCCGCGCTGCTCGGCGTGGTGGCGGAGCCCGTCGAGCAGCTTCGCGACCAGGTGCAGGACGTCGCCGTCACCACCGCGACCGCCGCCCGCGCCGCCCAGCTGGTGCCGGCCATGATGGGTGCCGACGGCCCGCGCAACTACCTCGTGCTGGTGCAGAACAACGCCGAGCAGCGGGCGACCGGCGGCATCCCCGGGTCCGTCCTGCTGCTGCACACCGACGACGGCGCGGTCTCCGTGGTCGAGCAGCGCTCCGGCGGGTCGCTCAGCGGGCTGGCCGACCCGGTGCTGCCGCTCACGGACGCCGAGGACGTGCTCTTCGGCCCGCTGCTGGGCACCGACATGCGCGACGTGACGTTCACGCCCGACTTCCCCCGCACGGGCGCCCTGGCCAAGGGCATCTGGGAGCGCGAGGTGGGCGGCACGATCGACGGCGTCCTGTCGGTCGACCCGGGCACGCTCGCGCTCGTCCTGGGCGCCACGGGGCCGGTGACGATGCCGGACGGGTCGGTGCTCACCGCCGACAACGCGGTGCAGGCGCTGCTCAACGGCGTCTACCTCGACATGCCCGACCCCAAGGACCAGGACGCGTACTTCGCCGGTACCTCCGCCGCCGTCTTCGGTGCCGTCGTCAGCGGGCAGGGCGACGCGCCCGCCGTGCTGGACGCGCTGGCCGAGGCCGCCCGGCAGGGGCGGCTGATGCTCTGGTCGGCGGCCGAGGGCGAGCAGGACCGCCTGGCGGGCACGGTGCTCAGCGGCGAGCTGCAGGGTGCGGACCGCGACTCGGCCGTGATCGGCGTGTACCTCAACGACGGCACCCAGGCGAAGATGGGCTACTACCTGGACCTGACCATCGACGCCCAGGCCACCACGTGCCGCCCGGACGGCTCCCAGCTGGTCCACGCCGACGTCACGCTGACGTCCACGGCACCCGCCGACGCGGCCCAGCTGCCCTCCTATCTGGTGGGTCTGGACAACATCGTCCCGCTCGGAGACATTCGGACAAATGTCCTGATCTACGCGCCCGAGGGCGGCGGAATCGAATCGGTACGGGTGAAACCTGATCCGCAGGGTCTTCTTGCCCAGATCCACGACGGATTGGCGGTAGGCGGACGGACATTTACACTCAAACCGGGCGAGACCGGCTCGCTGGCGCTGGATATCGTTACAGGCCCGAAACAAATGGGCGACGTGCATATCCGCTCGACTCCGACAGCCCGCCAAAAGGGTGACGTAGTGCTCACTTCCTCGTGCGGTAACTAGCAGGTACGGTTGCCCCAAGTACATCGCGCCACACCAGTAACACCAGATCGGCGCCACCCAGTTATACGACCGTCCGGGGGGACACCAATGAAGATTCGTCGCACCGCTCTGGTCGCAGCAGCTGCCGTGGCACTCGCACTCGTCCCGTCCGCCGCCATGGCGTACGGCTCCGGTGACTACTCCAACAAGGGCACGGTGTCGGACACGACGCCCGCCGCCGGTCAGAGCTTCACCGTGACGGTCACCGGCCCCGCCGGCGCCTCGGTCACGCTGACCATCACCAGCAACCCGGCCTCGCTGCCCGACTCCGCGATCACCATCGCGGGCACCAAGTCGCTGAGCAAGGTCACCAACGCGTCCGGCACGGCCGTCTTCACGGTCACGCTGAGCCAGGGTGGCACCTTCACCCTGGTCGCCACCGACACGGCGTCGGGCGCGGTCCTCAGCACGCAGACGGTCACCGTCGCGGCCGCTGCGGGCACCTCGGGCCAGCTGAGCTCGACCGGTTCCAACGCGCTGCCGATCGCCCTGGGCGCCGGTGCGCTGGTCCTCGTCGGCGCCGGTGGCGTCGTCGTGGCCCGCCGTCGTCAGGCCGGCGCCGCGGCCTGAACGGCCTAGCACCTCACACGAGAGCCCCGCACCGGATGGTGCGGGGCTCTCGTGCGTCCGGGGGTGGGCGGCGGGGCCTCGGGCCGCTGGAGGGCCTGTGAAACCCTGTCGTCGCTGGGGCCCCCGGGACCGCGACTGCCGTCGCTGACGGCCCTTCAGGGCTCCGAGCTGGGTTGTACCGCGGTCGACCGGCCGACGGCCGACGCCCTCGACTTCCACGGGGGTCCACGCCGCGATCGCCGCCGGCCGTGAGGCAGCGACTGGAGGACGTCAAACGACGACGGCCCCGGACCGAGTGGTCCGGGGCCGTCGTCGTCAGGCGTGGAGCGTCAGTGCGTGGGCCGCTGGTGCTGGGCCGGGGCCTGCGCCTGCTGGCGCTGGAACTCGCGCAGCTGGGTGTCGCTGAGGGAGTCGCCGGGCCACAGCGTGGTCGGTCCGGACACGGCCGTCGGGCTCGTAGGCTCCGGGGCCTGCGGCACGCGGCCGGTCGGCGTGCCCTTGCGCTTCTTGCGGCTGGTGCGCCCGGAGTCGGCGGCCGTGGCCGGCGTGGGCGTGTAGTCGTAGTAGGCGTACTGGTCGCTCTGCTTGCGCTTCTGCCGGTTGACCACGATGCCGAGGATGCGGGCGCCGACGGTCTCCAGGGCACCCACGGACTCGGCCAGCTGGCTGCGGTGCAGCTTGTCCGCGCCCACCACCAGCAACGCTCCGCCCGTGAGCTTGGACAGGATGGCCGCGTCGGTGACGGGCAGCAGGGGAGCGGTGTCGACGATGACGACGTCGTACTGCGACGTCAGCTTCTCCAACAGGTGCGCCATGGCGAGCGAGCCGAGCAGCTCGCTGGGGTTCGGCGGCACCTGGCCGGCCGGCAGCACGTGCAGGTAGCCGTTGCCCCACGGCTGGATGACGTCCTCGACGTTCGCCCGGCCGATGAGCACCGTGGTGAGCCCGACGTTGCCCTCGAGCCCCATGTACTTGGCCACCGACGGGCGGCGCAGGTCGGCGTCGATGAGCGCGACGCGCGTGCCGGCGTCGGCGAGCGTGATAGCGACGTTGATGGACGTCGTCGACTTGCCCTCGCCGGGCAGCGAGGACGTGATGACGATCGACTGCGGGCGGTCGGCGATGTCGAGGAACTGCAGGTTGGTGCGCAGCCGCCGGAACGCCTCGGAGCGCTGGCTGTGCGGGCTGCTCTGCACGATGAGCGGGTGCTGGGGGGCTTCGGGGTCGTCCGGGATGGTGCCGATGACAGAGGTCTCGGTGACGCGCGCGACGTCCGCGTCGGTGCGGATACGGGTGTTGAGCACCTCGCGAAGGATGGCGATTCCGATGCCGAGCGCCAGGCCGACGAGCAGGCCCAGGGCGAGGTTGAGCTTCTTGTTCGGCGACGACGGGCCCTCCGGGGAGACCGCGTCGCGGACGATCGAGATCTTGACCGCCGATGCCCCGCCGTCGCTGGGCGTCTCGAGATCGGCGATGACGGACTTGAACTGCTTGGCGATGGCATCGGCCGTCGCTGCAGCCATGGCGGGGTTCTCGTCCGTCACGGTTACGTTGATCAGCGACGTGTTCAACGGGGAGCTCGCGCTCACCCGTGACGCGAGGGTGTCGGTGCGGGCGTCGAGCCCGAGGTCCTCGATGACCGGCTGCAGGACGAGCGGGCTGGTGACCAGCTGCGTGTAGGACGTCACCTGCTGGCGCGTGAAGTTGGAGCCCTGGAGAAGGTCGCTCGACGAGTCGCTGGACTTCACGGAGACGTACAGCTGCGTGGTGGCGTCGTAGAGCGGCGTGCTCGCGAGCGAGAGGGCGACGCCGAGGCCGGCGCCGAGCACGGCGAACACGGCGATCGACAGCCATCGCTTACGCAGAATGACCCAATAATCCTGAAGCTCCACGAACGTATTCTCCCTGCTCGCCATACCCGGTCAGACAGTGTCTCATGCGCATGATCGTGCGGATCTGCGGGTGAAAATACCGTGTGACGGGCGTTATGCCCGACATCCGTTCACCCGTACGATCGAAGTGCGAGTCGCCCGGGGTAACATTTGCCGGACCGTCTTCATGGCGCGCGTCGCCAACGGAAACGGACATCGGGGGGAAACGTGACGATATCGGACATGCGGGCGCGCGCCCTCGCCTTCGTGCCGCAGCAGCTCACACGGTCGACTTCCCCGCAGGAATTCTCCGCACCCTCCGGCCGTCGTGATCTTGCCTTCCGCCTGTGGGCCACGGACGCTGTCGCCGTCACCTTCTCCGTGATCGTCGCCTACCTGGTTCGGTTCGACCACACCGGCCTCGCGACGGTTTCGGGTGAGTTCTCCCCGTCCTATCTCTCCGTGTCCGTCGTCCTTGCCACCGCGTGGTTGGCTGCCCTGGCCTTCGGGCGGACACGTGACCGCCGCGTGCTTGGCAGCGGTCCCACGGAGTTCTCGCGCGTCTTCAATGTGACCTGGCGGCTCTTCGCTGCGGTCGCCGTGATCGCCTATCTGCTGCGCATGGAGATCGGCCGCGGGTACCTCGGGTTCGCGGCACCGTTGGGCCTGGGACTGATTCTTGCTGGGCGGTTCTTCTGGAGGCGCTGGCTGCACGAGCAGCGCGAGGCCGGCCACTTCCAGTCGGGGATCCTGGTCATCGGGCACCGTGACAAGGCGGCACGGCTGATCGGCGAGCTGAACAGGAACCCTCGCGCCGGCTACTCCGTACTCGGCGTCTGCGTCCCCACCGGCGAGGTCGCGGAGGGAGAGCTCATCGGCGGCATCCCCGTCCTGGGCGCAATGCACCGTGCCGGCGAGATCGCCGAGCAGATCGGCGCGTCCGCGGTCGCAGTCACCGGCGCCGACGCGATCACCTCCGACACAGTCCGTCAGCTCGGCTGGGACCTGGAGGGCAAGGGCATCGACTTGGTCCTCACGCTCGCTCTGGTCGACGTGGCCGGTCCGCGTGTGCTCATGCAGCCTGTCAGCGGGCTGCCGCTGATGTACGTGGACGAGGCGCGATTCACCGGCGGGAAGTACATCGCCAAGTCGCTGTACGACTGGGTGCTCGCCGCGGTGATCACCCTCGTCCTGCTGCCGGTGCTCGCGGCGGTCGCGATCCTCGTCGGGGTTACCAGCCGCGGTCCAGTGCTCTACCGGCAGGAGCGCATCGGCAAGGATGGCAAGCGATTCCGGATCTTCAAGTTCCGCACCATGGTCGCGGGGGCCGACAAGCGGCTGTCCGAAGTCCTGGCCGACCAGGGCATCGACTCGGTCGGGATGTTCTACAAGCCGAAGAACGACCCGCGCGTCACATCGGTCGGACGAGTGTTGCGCCGCACCTCGATCGACGAGTTGCCTCAGCTGTTCAACGTACTGCTCGGCGACATGGCCCTGGTGGGGCCCCGCCCGCAGATCGATGCGGAGGTGGCCCAGTACGACCGAACGGCACACCGACGACTTCGGGTGAAGCCCGGGCTGACCGGACTCTGGCAGGTCTCGGGTCGATCGAGCCTCGCGCCCGAGCACGGTATCCGTCTGGACGTCAACTACGTGGAGAACTGGACACCGTTCGGCGACCTGATGATCCTCGCGCGCACCGCCAGGGTTATCGTCCGGGGCGACGGCGCGTACTGATTCGTCGTCTGACCGCGTGCCCCTTACCAGGAAGACAGCCAGCTACATGCGAGACCTGATCGTGCACGAGTGGATCTCGGCGACCGGTGGTTCAGAGAAGGTTCTGGACCGCTTGGTCGGCGTGCTCCCCGATGCGCAGGTCGTGTGCCTGTGGGACGACGATCCGGGCAGATACCCCGGTCGTGAGGTCGTCGAGTCGTGGGTGGCGAAGACCCCATTGCGGGGGCGCAAGGCTCTGTCCATCCCTGCGTCGCTCGCCGCGTGGCGGACGCTCAACGTGGGCGAGGTCGACCGGATCGTCGTCAGCTCGCACGCTTTCGCTCATCATGCGCGGCCCCTGCGCCGAGCAGCCGATGCGCAGAAGTTCGTCTACGTGCACACACCTGCCCGCTATCTCTGGGCTCCGGAGCTCGACGTCCGGGGTTCGGGTGCCGCCGTGAAGGCTGTTTCCCCGCTGCTTCGTGGCATCGACCGCCGCCGCGCCAGTGAGCCCAGCTCGATCGCGGCGAACAGTCGCTATGTACGTGACCGCATCCGCGCGGCGTGGGACCGCGACGCCGACGTGATCTACCCACCAGTCGACGTCGCGCGGATCCAGTCCGTCTCCGACTGGCGGGACGAGCTCGGTCCGGGCGATCTGGCCGAGCTGGACGCACTCCCCGCGCAGTACCTGATTGGTGCGTCACGGTTCGTTTCCTACAAGCGCCTCGATCTGGTTATCGACGCGGGTGAGGCGTCGGGCCTACCGGTTGTCATCGCCGGATCGGGCCCGGAGGAGGGTCGCCTGCGGGAGCGCGCATCGGCGGCCACGGTCCCCGTCACATTCGTGCGCCGGCCATCCGACGCCCTGCTCTTCGCGCTGCTCCAACATGCGGTCGCCTTCGTGTTCCCTGCGATCGAGGATTTCGGCATCCTTCCGGTTGAGGCCATGGCTTGCGGAACGCCCGTCATTGTCAACGCGATCGGCGGTGCGCCCGAGAGCGTGGAGGCCCCACTCGGCGGCGCGGTCGTCGAGTCATTCACGTCCGTGGAGCTCGCTCGCGCGGTGTCCGCCGCGTCGAGCGTCGACCGCAAACTGGTCGCGAGGCACTCGCGCCAGTTCTCCGCCGAGCGCTTCGACGCTGAGTTGCTTCATTGGCTCAACGGCGAGGTCATCGACCTGGGCCGCGCCGCGCCGGGGGAGGCGGCCGCATGACGCGCTCCCGCCAATTGGTGGCCGTTCTCGTGCTCGGTACTGCCGACTGGGATCAGGCCATCGCGACCAACCAGCACTACGCCACGCGTGCTCTCGCCGAGGGATATACCGTCACTTTCGTCGAGTCGATGGGCCTACGACGGCTGGAGCTCTCCCGTCGCGACGTCGTCCGGATCCTGCGTCGGCTCGTATCCAAGTTGATCCGGCGTCCATCCGCCGGCGCGCTCGCACGACCGCGTCCCGAGGGGCTGCAGGTGCTGACGCCGTTCGTCGTACCCCAGCACACCGCGGCCGTCGCACGTTGGTTCAACGAGCGCTCATTGCGGCGCCTGGTCGCACCTTGGCTCGAGCACGACGGCCCCAAGCTCCTTTGGACATACTCGCCCGAGACGTACCGCCTCGAGGAGTTCGCTGACGGGATCGTCTACCACTGCGTGGACCTCCTGCACGAGGTGCCCGGGATCACCCCGGCTGTCGTCCTAGCGGGCGAGCAGCGGCTAGCAACTGCTGGCGCGGTCGCCGCGGGCACCGGGTCAGTAGTTGTCGATCATCTGCGTGCCCAGGGCTTCGCGTCACCGATCTCGTGGCCTAACGTCGCGGACGTCGGCACCTTCGACTGGACTCGACCGGGGGCGCCCACCGGGCCGCGCGCGGGACGCGTCGTGTTTGGTGGCAATCTCAGCACCACCAAGGTCGACTTTCCTCTCCTTCGTCGATTGGTCGAAGCGGGCCTCGACCTCCACCTCGCCGGTCCTGTTTCAGAGGGTGGCGGCAACGCGCGCGAGGAACTCGATGCGGTCGTCGCGGCGGGCGCGACGTACCACGGGATGCTGCGGGCGAAGGAGCTTGCCGACCTGTGTGCCACAGCCAGCGTCGGCGTCATCCCGTACCTCGACAACGCCTACACGCGCGGTGTGAGCCCGTTGAAGACCTACGAGTACCTGGCGGCGGGTGCGTGCGTCGTGTCCACCGCCATCCCCGCGGTCGTTGCCCTCGGCGATGACGTTCTTGTGTGCGGCGATCGCGATGACTTTGTCGCAGCTGTCGTGGCCAACAGCGAGGCACCGAGCGACGCAGTGAAGATGCGCCGCCTGCTGGCGGCTCAGCAGCACAGCTGGACCAGGCGGGGCGAGGAGATCCGGCGAACTGCAACGGCGGCGTTGGTCGAGACAGTTGTCGAGACGGTTGAGGTTGACCGATGACGCGTCTGCGAGTTGTCCACGTGGCGAGAGACATCGTCGGGACGGGAGGTGGTGAAGTGGTTCGTCAGGTCACCGCTCTCACCGCGGCTCGCGGCGTAGAAGTCGTGCTGGTCACCGACTCGACTGACTTCGTTCCCGCGCCCGGAGTCACCGTCAAGACAGTCGCGGGGGGTGGCGCCCTCATCGCTTGGCAGCCGGAGCATCGCATCGGCTGGCACGTGAGGCATGCGCTGCAGATTGCTTGGTTTACCGTTGCCTCCTCCATGATTGCGTTGCCTCTTCGGATGCGCGGGTATGTGGTGTTCAACCACAACTGCGAGTCCCTCGTCGGCCAAGTGCTGGTGATGCACAACGTCTTCAGCGCAGAACTGACCCGCCGACACCTGTCGAGGCCGCGAATGTTCCTCGCCTACCTCAACCCGGTGCGCGCCATTCGCATCGCCAAAGAGCGTGTACTCGCGGCCCCGGTGTGGGGTAGGCGGCTTCTCGCCGTATCACAAGCGGCACTTCCCGACGTCGTCGCGCTCGCAGGCGGGCATGACCGCGTGTCGGTCACTCCCAACGGTGTCGATCTCACAAAGTTCTCTGCCGAACCCGGACCGATCGACGTGCTCCTCGCTCAACAGTTGGTGGGCTCAAGGACCGTCGTCCTCTTCATTGGCCACGAGTTCGCCCGCAAAGGACTCCCTGAATTGATCGCCGCTCTAGCGGGCATGCCCTCGGACACGATTCTCCTCGTCGCCGGAGGGGAGTCCCAGGACCGAGAGCGATACCGGATCATGGCTGAGAAGTCTGGCGTCGCATCAAACGTCGTGTTCCTCGGCCGCGTGGACGACGTCCGCCCGGTGCTGGGAGTCGCCGACGTCTTCTGCCTGCCCAGTCACTACGAGACGATGCCGCTCGTTGCGCTAGAGGCATTAGCCGCGGGCGTCCCAATCGTCCTCACGCCAGAGTGCCCGGCGCATCGGCTCATCGTCAGCGGCGCCAACGGTGAGGTCACCTCCCATGATCCCGAGGAAATCGGCCGTGCTATCGCTAAGGCGGCGCTCGTGGTCAAGGGCGATGCCGTGCGCGCGTCCGTCGCGGAGATGAGCTGGGAGCGCACGACAGCGGGCTATCTCCAAGTTGCAGAGGGGATCGCGACCCGTGGTTCTGTCGCGCGTCGACGTCGGGTGGCAGCATGAAGAGAGGCTTCCTCGTTCTATTTGCCGGCGGGATCTTCGGCAAGATCGTCGCGCTACTGCGCGAAATCGTGTTCGCGGCCGCCTTCGGCACCGGTGCGACCGCTACCGGGTTCCGAGTCGCTCAGACAGCATCCATCGTTCCAGCAAACCTAGTGTCGGGGGACTTGATCTCTGCGGCCTTCGCTCCGAGCTACGCCAAGTTGTCAGCATCAGACGCAAGGCGCGCGAACTCGCTGCTAGTCGCTTACCTCTTGTGGGTCACCAGCGTCCTGGGCCTCGTCTCGCTCGTGGTCTTCGTAACTCGCGCCGACCTGGTCGCCATCATCGTTCCGGGTGCCCTGCCGACCGTCCAGGCGACGGCGAGCAGCTTGCTCGCCGTCCTCGCCTGGGTGATTCCGGTATACGGCATCTCGACGATCACTTCCTACGCGCTCTCAGCCACGGGAGCGTTCGCCCAGAACGCCATCCGCCCGATGGTTCAGAGCGTCGGTCTACTCGTCGGCACTGTCATGGCTGTTTGGCTCGGGTCAATGAGTTGGTTGGCATGGGGTTTCCTCGCCGCGTGGGTGCTTTACGCCGCGCGAGGGCTGTTCCTGCTTCGTGGTCGACTCGCATTCACCGGGGGACCAGCGGTTCGGGAGGGCGGTCTGATGGTGCTCCAGGGCATCCGCGGCATCGCGCCTCTGATCGTTCTTGCTGTCGCTCTCCAGGGCTCTATTGTCCTCGAGCGGGTGTTCGCGTCGTACGGGGCCGACGGACTCGTCGCTTCGATCGACTATGCGCGAACGATCTCTGACTCGGTCATGTCGACCATCGCACTCCCATTGGGGATCCTCGGCCTGACACAACTCCCACAGGTGCGTACCAGCGAGTCGCAGCGCATCCTGACGCGGATGACGGAATTCGTCTGCGTGACGGTGATTCCCATTTCGATGGTCTTGATGCTCGCAGCTCGCCCGGCGGTAGACCTCCTCTACGCCCGCGGACGGTTCGACGTCCAGGCAGCATCGCTGACATCAGCGGTCCTCGCCGGGCTCTCGGCCGGCCTCACGTTCCAGGTTCTGAGCTACACGATGGCGAGGGCTATTACTGGCAGGGGAAACACGCGGCCGGTGCTTACGTGGAGTCTTGTCGCAATCGTGGCGCAGTGCCTCGTGCAAGGGATCGGAGTTCCGCTCGTCGGCGGTGTGGCCGTCGGAGTTGGCGTTTCGGTCTACGGTGCGGTCCTGACATTCGGCCTCTCGCGGGCGTTGGGGCTGGGCCGCGCAACGCTCGCCGTCCTCGTGCGATGGTTGCCGACGATGGTGGCGGGTTTCGCTTCCGTCGCGGCCGGGCTTTCGTGGGGCGCCGGGGCAAGCGTGGTTCTTCTGGTGTTCGCGATCAACGTTGCGAGTTCCCGTGCGACACGCAAGCTGATCCGTGAGTCACTCGTCAGCCTCCGGACAGGGTGGCGAGCGCGGCGCCTCGCTACCTCGTCCGAGACTGACCCCAAGGTGCCGGCGATCGATCGCCCGGCCAAGGATGCGGGGAAGAGTTGACAGCCTTCGCGCTCCTGGCGGTTCCATTGGTTGTCCTCGCGATGACGTCTTCGGTCCGCCTGCGCCTAAGCATCGCGGCGTTCCTCGCAGTGCCGCAGTTCTACGTGCCTGGGCTCCCCCAATCGACCGGTGTGTTCAAGATTTGGGTACTCCTGATTGGAGTCGCGGCACTCGTTGACCTCCGGCGGCGACCCACCCCAATCGAGCGATTGCTCGCATGCCTTGCGGTGGCATGCGCGCTTGCGTCCCTGTGGTCACCTCAACCACAGGCCGCCTTCTTCGCGGTTATGAACATTCTCTGCGTGCTGATCATCAGTCTGTACGCCCGCACTATCCAAACGACTGACTCCCGCGGTTTGTCAACCGTTACCTCCATCCTTGCTGGGTGGATCATTCTTGAATCGATCCTCGTCATCGGATTCCGACTATTTCCCTCGATCGAGGATAGATTCTACCGATCGCCACTCGGCGACGTATTTGTTGGTTCGCAACGGCTTGACGGATATTTCGGTCTGTTTCCGGACAACGCGACGGCGTTCAACAAGGCCGGTGGATTCTGGCTGAACGCAAACACCGCGTCGATGTTCCTTGGTGCGGCCGCGTGGGCGCTGGTCTGGGCCTACGTCCTCTGGCGCCGCAAGATCGTCGCGTATGGCGCTGCGATGGCGTTCTTTGCTGTGCCTTTCACCGGATCCAAAACAGGCCTAGTGCTCCTCGTTGCCACTGTCTTCTTCGTGGTTGCGCTCCGATGGCTCCTTGCCCGCTATGGCGGCGCGGGTGTAGCGGTGCTCGCGCTCACGGCGCTGCCCCTCTACATTTTCGTCACTCATCTGGTCGAACTACTTCCTTCAACATTTCGCTCCGATTCCAGCGAGTCGCTGGGGAGTCGCGGGCTCATCTGGTCCGTCGCTCGGGACCTGTTCCACCAGTACCCGGCCCAAGGGCTAGGTTTCGGCGGCTGGACAAATGAGTTCGCGAGCCGGATCGGCGGCCTGCTGGCGGCAAGGCTGCCACCGCACAACACGTTCATCGCCTACTGGGCGAATACGGGCCTGCTGGGGGCGAGCCTGCTGTTCGGCCTCTGGATCGCCATTGCCGTCACGTGCGTCCGTATGGTCAAGCGATCGCGGTGGAGTAGGTGGGCGTCAGCCGCGGTGTGCGCCTCGCTCGGCTGGATCGCCATCCACGGCATGGGCGACGCTGTCGACTTCTATGGCGACGAGCGTTCGATGCTTCTCTTCGGTCTGCTCCTTGGAGTCATCGTCGTCGGGTCATCCCCCCGAGAAGATGTCGAGGATCTGGGTCTTGCGAGCAATGCAACGTCGGGCTACGCCCGGCCCGACGTACCCACCAACAGGGTTCGCTCCCGGCCAGAGCTTGGCCGCGTTCCATGACGGCTGATAGTTCGATGACGATTGCGGTCTTTTCTCGGTCGATGCCGGGCCACGGTCCGGGCGGTATGGAACTCGTGGCATGGCGCTTGGCGTGCGCGTGGGCGGCTAACGGACATGTTGTTCGGGTGTACACGACGCCCGGGGGCACTCCCAGTGAGGTTCCCGATCGCGTCGCCGTGACAGAACTTGCCGGCCTACCGGGGAAATACTCGCGCACTTGGTTAAGGGCCACCAGGGATGTCGATCTGTCGGACGTCGATGTCGTCCTGGGCGTGAGCGCCGGTGCCCGGTACCTCCTGCGTTCCGGCGCCCGCCGGCCCATTGTCATGCAGGCGCACGGGACGAGCGTCGACGAGATCATCACCAAGTGGTCGCTACGGACGCCTCGAGCAGCGATCGGGAGCTTGCGCAATTTCGTGGGACTTCTGCAGGATCTGCGCAACTATCCGCGGTACACAGCGGTCGTGGGCATCGGACCCAGCGTCTCGGAATCCATTGATCGCTATCCGCGATGGGCGAGTCCGAAGAGAGTCGTAACGATTCCGAACGGAATCCCAGACTCCACTGTAAAGAACGACGGCATGCCACGGAACGGATTCCTTTACGTAGGCCGCCTCCACCGGGAAAAAGGCGTCGATCTGTTGATCCGTAGCATGGGTGACGTCGACTCCGTACTCGATGTCGTCGGCGACGGTCCTGAGCGGGCGCGGCTCGAGCACCTCGCATCGGAACTGCGCCTGGGAGAGCGCGTGAAGTTTCACGGCGCGCTCCCCCCGCCCGAAATCGCGACGATGATGTCGCGAACGGCGGTCGTGGTGGTGCCATCACGGCGGAGAGAAGGACTGCCCCTGGTCGTGATGGAGGCGCTTGCCGCCGGCGCTCATGTGGTCGTGAGTGCGACGGTGCGCGCGACCCTCGGCGACGACGCGCCCGGGGGAGTCCTGACCTGGGGCGGTGACCGTGCCTCTCTAGCCTCTGTGATGACTTCGGCAGCGAAGATGGAAGGACGAGTCGTCCTGCCTGCCGAATACGACCTTCGCAACGTGGCGAGGCGGTACGAATTGCTCTTCGACGAGCTCCGCGGGGAGTCGAGAGGTGGTTGAGACTCCGGTCGCCGTGTTTCGGCACACTCTGTACAAGCCGTCGGAGCGCTTCATCCCAGACCAGGCATCGCACCTTGGGCGTCCGGTGATCATGATCGCGCGCGATCCGATCATCGGGTTGGTCGAGGGCTTGCATGCAGAATCGCTTTCGGCGCGAGACGGGTTCTCGCGGTTTCGCTACACCGTCCTTCGCGACGATCGCGTTCTTCGCGCCCTGCTGCTAGAGCAGGGCGTGGGTGTTGTTCATGCCCATTTTGGTGTCGAAGGTATGTACGCGCAGCGAGCCACGCAGCACCTCGGGCTTCCCCAAGCGACGACTTTGCACGGCTATGACGTGACTGTCTCCGACCATGCCCTTATCAGTTCTCGGTCCCCGGCATGGATTCATTACGGACTCGGCCGTCGTCGCTTCCTCGATCGATCTCCCTTGCTCATCTGCGTATCTGAGTACATCCGCGAGCGGGCGATCGCACTCGGAGCCCGGCCTGAGTCGACCGTGGTCGTCGGAACCGGAATCGACACTGTCGCGATCTCCCCGAGCCGAGTTCCCGAGGCGCCCATAGTGCTTCATGTCGGTCGACTTGTGGAGAAGAAGGGGACCCGGTACCTACTCGAGGCTTTCGCGCGGGTGCTCGAGATTGAAGAATCTGCCCGGCTGCGGATCGTTGGAGATGGACCCCTCCGTGGAGCCCTGGAAGCGCTTGCGTCAGCGCTGGGGATTTCGGGCGCTGTCGAATTCTTGGGCGCGCAAGGCCAGGATCGAGTCATCGCCGAGATGCGCGATGCGCGCGTGCTCGCGCTGCCGAGCGTTACAGCGGCCACTGGTGATGCCGAAGGCCTCGGACAGGTGGTCTTGGAGGCGGCGGCCGTCGGCCGGCCCGTGGTAGTGACAGCCAACGGCGGAATGCGCGATGCTGCAATAGACGATGTTACCGGACTCGTGGTCAGCGAGCGAGATGCCGGAGGATTAGCGGAGGCGCTCCTGGCCTTGCTGAGCGACGCGGGGCTCGCAGCCAAACTCGGAGCGGCCGGACGGACCTTTGTGGAACAGCGATTCGACCTGAAGAGCCAGGCAGCGAAGGTGCGGCAGTTGTACGAGGAGATCGGTTAGAACGGGAGACCGGTCGCAAATTGCAGCAAGCAATCAGCTGGTACCGCGAGTCTGTTGGGCGAGCGTCAGGGCAGTCGGCGAAGTAATCGGGCCGGTACTCCGGCGTAGAGCGAGTTGGGTTCGCAGTCCTTGGTTACCACCGCTCCGGCAGCTATTACGCAACCCTCGCCGATCGTAACGCCGGGCAAGATTGTGACTCGGCTGCCAATCCATGCGCCGTCACGCACGTAGATCGGAGCAAGGCTGCCAGCGCCGGCCCTGCAAGCGGCATCGGACATGCTATGTGAACTTGTGATGAAGAGTGTGTCGATCCCGATGCCGACACGACTTCCGATGACCACGGGGGCACGGTTGTCGAAGATGCATCTGGTGTTGATTGTGGACCTGCTCCCTAAGGTCAGCTTGTTGGTCCGCAGCACGACACCTGCCTCGATCCGACATCTTGCAGGGACGTCAACGCCGGCCAATCGATAAATGATCGTCCGCAGACGGAAAGGGATTAGCGGTGAGCCGGCCACAGCGTTCACGATGGAAATCGCCAGGTTCATGCATCAAGTCTGCCATGCGACTCTGAAACCGCAGCGCGGCCACTGCGGAACGCATCCTGCGTTTCTGTGGACTCGCTCCCGTACCGGCGCCCTTCGCCGATCCGGCAAGGCAGGGACGCGGGCTTCTCGCGGTGAGGGCGGACGACTCCTCGCATCAGAGGCGCTCAACGGATGTGCGGCGAGTCTCGCCGCGTGGGCTGCCCGGTAAGGTCAGGCAATTCCTTCGAACTCTGTGGAGCGAAACCCGTGCGTCTCTCAGTCATCGGCTGCGGCTACCTCGGTGCCGTCCACGCCGCGAGCATGGCCCAGCTCGGCCACGACGTCATCGGCATCGACGTCGACACCAAGAAGATCGACGCCCTGCGTGAGGGTCGCGCGCCGTTCTACGAGCCCGGCCTGCCCGAGCTGCTGACGGAGGCGGGGGCCACGGGCCGGCTGTCGTTCAGCACGGACATGGCGGACGCCGCGGGGGCCGAGGTCCACTTCATCTGCGTGGGTACGCCGCAGGTGCACGGGGAGTTCCGCGCGGACCTGACGTACGTGAACTCGGCGGTCGAGGCGCTGCGGCCGCACCTGCGTCCCGGTGACGTGGTCGCCGGCAAGTCGACAGTGCCGGTCGGCACGGCGGAGGCCATCGCGGAGTCGCTGCAGGGCACGGGCGCGATCCTCGTCTGGAACCCGGAGTTCCTGCGCGAGGGGTTCGCGGTGAAGGACACGCTGCACCCCGACCGGTTGGTCTACGGGCTTCCGACGGACGACGACGGCGAGCCGACGCCCGAGGGCGCCAAGGCCAAGGACGTCCTCGACGAGGTCTACGCGACGCCCCTGAGCGAGCACACGCCCCTGGTCACCACGGACTACGCCACCGCGCAGCTGGTCAAGGTGGCGGCCAACTCGTTCCTGGCCACCAAGATCTCGTTCATCAACGCGATGGCCGAGCTGTGCGAGGCGACCGGCGCGGACGTCACGCGGCTGGCGGACGCGATCGGGTACGACGCGCGGATCGGTCGGCGGTTCCTCAACGCCGGGCTCGGGTTCGGCGGCGGGTGCCTGCCCAAGGACATCCGGGCGTTCATGGCGCGGGCCGGCGAGCTCGGGGTCAGCGACGCACTGTCGTTCCTGCGCGAGGTGGACTCCATCAACATGCGGCGGCGCGTGCGCATGGTCGACCTGGCGCGCGAGGTGTGCGACGGGTCCATCGTCGGCAAGCGCGTGGCGGTGCTCGGTGCCGCGTTCAAGCCGGACTCCGACGACGTGCGTGACTCGCCCGCGCTCTCGGTGGCCGCGCAGATGCAGCTGCAGGGTGCGCACGTCACCGTGACCGACCCGCAGGCCGTGGCCAACGCCGCCGCCAAGTGGCCCGACCTGCACTTCGCGGCGACCGCCCTCGAGGCCGCGAAGGACGCCGACGTCGTGCTCCTGTCCACCGAGTGGGCCGAGTACCGCGAGATCGACCCCGACGACCTGGCGCGGGTGGTCGCGCACAAGCGGATCCTCGACGGCCGCAACGTGCTCGAGCCCGCGGTGTGGCGTGCGGCGGGCTGGACCTATCGCGCGCTGGGCCGTCCCTGACCGTGGCCCGCAGGGGGGCGCTCGGCTGGGGGCTCGTCGTCGCCGGCGTCGTGCTGGCCGTGGTCGCCGTGCTGCTGCTCACGCGACCGGACGGAGGCCTCCAGCCGTGGTCGTCCGACGGTGCCGACCCGCAGGAGTACGCGGCGCAGCTGGTGACCGAGACCAACGCCGCGCGCAAGGACGAGGGGCTGCCGGCGCTCACGGTCTCGTCGTGCGCGGCCGGTGAGGCGGACCAGCGGGCGAAGGCCCTGGTGGGTCAGCAGCTGGAGCACGCGTCGCTGACGCCCGTGCTCGAGGCGTGCCCGCCGTCGACCGTGGCGGCGGAGAACCTGTCCCGGGCCGCCGCCACGCCGCACGACGTCGCCGACGCCTGGCTGGCCTCGGCCGGCCACCGCGCCAACCTGCTCGACCCCGCCCTCGACCAGGTGGGCATCGGGTGCCTGCTCGACGACGGCGAGATGCTCTGCTCGCAGGTGTTCCTGGGCCCGTAGTCAGGCGGCGGTCACGGGCTCGCGCGAGCGCGTGCGGGCACGGACGGCCAGCAGGACGGCGACGCCCACGGCGGTGCCCAGCGTGTTGGCGACGAGGTCGCGCACGTCGGCCACGCGGTCGGGGAGGAAGAGCAGCTGCGCCAGCTCGATGGCCGCCGAGGTGGCGAGCCCGAGCGCGACCACCGCCCACGGCCGCAGCCGGGTGAGCAGCCCGACCAGCACGCCGAACGGCACGAACAGCACGATGTTGGCCACGAACTCGGTGACGCTGTAGGTGAGGCCGACCCCGTGGGATCCGAGCCAGGCGAGCACGGTGCGGACCAGGTCGAAGCCGTCGTCGGGCCCCAGCTGGGGCCAGAGCGTCACGCGCGCGAGCCCGACCAGGTAGACGACGAACACCGCGACGGTCACCCGGCGGCGGGTCATGCGGGCTCCGGCCGCCGGACCAGCAGCGACAGGCCCACGCCGATCGCCGCGCCGAGGGAGTTGCCCAGCACGTCGCGGGCCGACGAGCGCCGGTACGGCAGCCCGATCGCCTGCACGGTCTCGATGCCGATCGACAGGGCCACCAGCGCCACCAGCACCAGCCACCACCGTCGGCGGGGCACCAGCAGCGCGCCCAGCAGCCCGAGCGGGACGAAGAGCGCGATGTTCGCGGCGAACTCGGCGGCGTGCACGTTGAGGATCTCGGGCAGCCCGATCTGGTGGAGGTGGTCCAGGCCGCGCGAGATCGGGGCGTCGAAGGCGTCCTGAAGGTGCCACGGGTTGAGCACGAGCAGCCCGGCCACCAGGAGCACGGCGACGAGCAGCCCGACCACCACCCGCCGCTGCCGCTCGCTCATGCGCACAGGGTACGGCCGGCCGCTGCCGACTTTCATTACGTAAGGTAATGAGTTAGGCTAACGATCATGCCCTCTTCCCGTGAGCTCGCCGGCGACCTGCGCATCGCCGTCGGTCGGGCGTCCCGCCGCATCCGGGCGGAGCGGGGCGAGGCCGGCCTGACGGACCCGCAGTTCACCGTGCTGGCGTGGCTGACCAAGGAGGGTCCGCTGACCCCCGGCCAGCTGGCCGAGCGCGAACGGATCCAGCCGCCGTCCATGACCCGCACGGTCAACGGCCTGCTCGAGCTGGGTCTGGTCGCCAAGACGGAGCACCCGACCGACGGCCGGCAGGTCGTCGTCAGCCTCACGGACGCGGGCGTCGCGGAGGTCAGGGAGACCCGCCGACGCCGCGACGCCTGGCTGGCCGGCCGCCTGGCCACCCTGACCTCCGACGAGCGCACGCTGCTCGCCGACGCCGCCGAGCTCCTGCGGAGGATCGCCGCTTCATGAGTCCCACGTTCTCGTCGCTGAAGTTCCGGAACTACCGGCTGTGGTTCGCCGGGGCGCTCGTGGCGAACGTCGGCACCTGGATGCAGCGCGTCGCCCAGGACTGGCTGGTGCTCACGCAGCTCACCGACGAGTCGGGCGTCGCCGTCGGGGTCACCACGGCCCTGCAGTTCGCGCCCGTGCTGCTGCTCTCGCCGTACGCCGGGCTGCTGGCCGACCGGGTGGACCGCCGCAAGCTGCTGATGGCCACGCAGGTGGGCCAGGGCGTGCTCGCCGGCGGGCTCGGGATCCTCGTCCTGTCCGGGCACGCGGTGCTCTGGCAGGTGTACCTGTTCGCGCTGGCCCTCGGCTGCGTCACCGCGATCGACGGCCCGGTGCGCCAGACGTTCGTCGCGGAGCTGGTGCCCGCCGCCAAGCTGTCCAACGCGGTCGGCCTGAACAGCGCGAGCTTCAACGCCGCGCGCCTCATCGGCCCCGGCGTGGCCGGCCTGCTCATCGCGGCCGTGGGCACCGGCTGGGTCTTCGTCATCAACGCGGTCACGTTCGGCGCGACGATCTTCTCCCTGACCCGCATGCGCACCTCCGAGCTGAGCCCGATGCCCACCGCCACGCGCGCCAAGGGCCAGCTGCGCGAGGGCATCGCCTACGTCCGCGGGCGCAGCGACATCCTCGTGATCATGGTCGTGGTCGGCGTGGTCTCCACGTTCGGCCTCAACTTCCAGCTGACCAGCGCGATGATGGCGCGCACCGAGTTCGGCCGGGGCGCGGGGGAGTACGGGATCCTCGGGTCGGTGCTGGCCATCGGCTCGCTGACCGGCGCCCTGCTGGCCGCCCGCCGCGAGCGGCCCCGCGTGCGGCTGGTGATCGGGGCGGCGTTCGGGTTCGGCATCGCCACCGGGGTCATGGCGCTGATGCCCACGTACCTCTCGTTCGCGATCGCGTGCATCCCCGTCGGGCTGGCGTCGCTGACCATGATGACGGCAGCCAACGCGACCATCCAGATGAGCACCGACCCCGCCGTGCGCGGCCGCGTGATGGCCCTCTACATGATGGTGTTCCTGGGCGCGACGCCCATCGGCTCGCCCATCGTCGGCTGGATCGGCCAGACCTACGGCCCCCGCTGGGCCATCGGCATCGGATCCATCTCCGCGCTGCTGGTCGCCACCGGCGCCGCCCTGTGGGCCTGGAGGAAGTGGGACGTCACCGTCCGCTACCACGTGCGCACCCGGCCTCACCTCGAGGTGGTCTTCCCACCCCTGCCGGACCGCCGCGCGGAGACGGCCGCCCGGCTGGGCGCGCAGGAGGCGGCGGACCGCCAGACGGCGGCCTGAGCGGGCCGACCGGGTGGATGCGCGGGTGAATAGCGCTCCTGCTCGTGTCGCCCGGGATGTCCGAGATGTCACGATCGGTGGGTGAGTGCCACCGTCGACGAGCCGCGCGCGCCTGAGGCGACCGCGCCCGGCGAGCAGCCCGTCGACGAGCCTCCCCGCGCGCGCCGGCTGACCGCCCGCCGCGTCGCGTTCGGCGTCCTGGCGCTGCTCGTCCTGCTGGTGCTGGCCGCGGGGTGGCTGGCGTTCCGCGGCTACCAGGCCGGCACGGCGCTGCTCTCGGCCAAGGACGTCGTGCTCGACCTGCGCGGCGAGGTCGGGGGCGGTGACACCCAGCAGATCGAGGCGCGCCTGCCGGAGGTCCAGGCCAGCCTGGACCGCGCGCGCCGGGCCAGCTCGGACCCGGTCTGGCGGCTGGCCGAGCACGTGCCCTGGGTCGGCGCGCAGCTGCACGCGGTGCGGGTGGTCTCGGTGTCGCTCGACGACGTGGTGCGCGACGCGCTGCCGGCGGTCGGGCGGATCGACGCCGTGCTGCACGCGCAGGAGGCGCCGGGCACCGACGGGCGCATCGACCTGGCCCCCCTGGTCGACGCCGCGCCGGACATCGCCGCCGCGGCCGCCAGCGCCCACACCGCGCAGGCCGCGGTCGCCGCGATCGACACCGGGGCGCTGGTCCCGCAGCTGGCCGGTCCGGTCACGCAGCTGCAGGACGGCATGGCCCAGGTCACCGGAGCGCTCGACGCGGGTGCGCAGGTGGCGGCGCTGCTGCCCCCGATGCTCGGCGTCGACGGCCCCCGCACCTACCTGCTGGTCTCGCTCAACTCCTCCGAGCTGCGCAGCGCCGGCGGCATCGTCGGTGCGTTCGCGGTGCTCAAGGCCGACGACGGCACCATCGACCTCACCGAGCAGCGCACCACGACCGACCTGCCGGGCATCGAGACCTCGATCCTGCCGCTGACGGACCCGGAGCTGCGCTTCGACACCGACCGCCTGGGCCGCTGGGTGCAGGACGCCGTGATGACCCCCGACTTCCCCCGCAGCGCCCAGCTGCTCACGGCGCGCTGGGAGCGGGACATCGGCACGCACGTCGACGGGGTCATCGCCACCGACCCGGTCGCGGTCTCCTACCTGCTCGCGGCCACGGGCGCGGTCACGGAGCCGGGCGGCCTGCAGATCGACGCGGCCAACGTGCTCCAGGTGCTGCTCCGCGACGCCTACCTCACCTACGGCGACGACGCCGCCGCCGGCGACTCCTTCTATACCGGCGTGGCGGCCACGATCTTCCGCGCGGTCGGCGGGGGACAGGGCGACTCGCACGCGGTGGTCGACGCGCTCGCCCGGGCGGGGGCCGAGGGGCGGCTGCGGATGTGGTCGGCGCACCCTGAGGAGCAGAAGCGGCTCGCAGCGACGAGCGTGGGCGCGGCGTTCCTCACCGGCCCGTTCCCCGACGTCACCGGCGTGTTCCTCAACGACGGCACGGCCGGCAAGCTCGACTACTACCTGAGCACCGCGCTGACGGTCGAGGACCTGCGCTGCGACGGCCCGCACCCGAGCGCGACCGTCCGGCTCGACCTCGACTACCAGCCCCCCGCGGACGTCACGACCTTCCCGCGCTACGTCACGGGCTGGAGCTTCACGTCGCTGCCCACGGGCTGGCTGGCGACGAACATCACCGTGTACGCGCCGGTGGGCGCGCCGCTCGAGGCGTTGCGGCTGGACGACGGCTACGTCTCGGGCGGCACCGGGCTGGCAGCCGGCCGCAACGTCCAGGTGGTGACGTCCTGGCTCGAGCCCGGGGCGCACCAGACCTACCGGTTCGACGTCCCCGTGCGCGACGGCCGGGTCGACGTCTGGACCACGCCCACCCTGACCAGCCCCGGGCAGGTCGTCGCGTCGTGCCCCACGCACGGGTGAATCGTCGAATAGTCCTAAATCACCCGTTATGCCCATGTGTAGACGGGCGTGCGCAGGCCAGAATGGGGACCGAAATGTCCGGTTAGCCGACAGGGGCGCCATCATGGTCAGGCTCGTACGGGGCGCGGTCGTCGCGTTCCTCGCAGTCCTCGTCGCCGTCGTCGGCGCGCTGCCGTCCACCGCGGCGGTCAGCCCGTCCCCCTCGCCGTCAGCGAGCGCCGGTCCCGTGTACGGGTGCATCGACAAGGTCGACGCCTACGGCGCTCCGCGCGTCTGCCAGCTCCAGGTGCAGATCCTCACGCCGATCTGCGACAACGAGGTGCCGAAGCTCAAGTACGCGGTCGAGGCGATCGGTTCGCCCAACACCACCGTGACGGTTACCTTCATCAACCCGACCGGCCCGGACGTCGTCTACGCCGACCTGCCGCTGACCGGCACGGTGAACTGGCCGGGCGCGGTGGTCGGTCCGGACGGCCGGGGCATCGACTGGCCCGGCTGGACCAAGCTGGCCGACGGCACGTGGGTCCAGGGCGACGAGTTCGACTGGGTGCGGCCCAACGTGCAGGTGCTCTTCCAGGTGAACCCCGAGGCCACGGTCACGGTCGCCTACCCGCCGTCGAGCCCGGTGTGCAACACCAACCCGCCCGACACCGAGGTGCTCGCCGACAACCCGACGGCCGCGGTGCTGTCCGCCACGGGCTCCGAGACGCAGCCGCTGCTGCTGGCCGGCGGGGCGCTCGTCCTGATCGGCGCGCTCACCGTCGCGCTCGTCTCGATCGCCCGGCGTCGCCGCCCGACCGCCTGACCCGCCAGGGCCCACGAACGCCCGCCTCCCGCGCTGACCGCGGGAGGCGGGCCTTCGTCCGTCAGGAGAGCTGGTCGACCACGTGGTCGATGCACGCCGTGAGCGCGAGGACGTCCTGGGGTTCCACGGCGGGGTACATCGCGACGCGCAGCTGGTTGCGGCCGAGCTTGCGGTAGGGCTCGACGTCGACCACGCCGTGGGCACGCAGCACGCGCGCGACCGTGGGGGCCTCGATCTCGGGGTCCAGGTCGATCGTGCCGACGACGCTCGAGCGCAGCGCGGGGTCGGCGACGAAGGGCGTGGCCCAGTCGCGCGAGTCCGCCCAGCCGTACAGGTGCCCGGCGGACGTGGCGGTGCGCTGCGCGGCCCAGGCCAGCCCGCCGTTGCCGAGGATCCAGTCGAGCTGCTCGGCCAGCAGCACCAGGGTCGCGATGGCCGGGGTGTTGAGCGTCTGGTCGAGCCGCGAGTTGGTCAGCGCCGTGGTGAACGACAGGGACTCGGGCACCCAGCGTCCGCCTGCCTCGAGCCGCGCCGCGCGCTCGATCGCGGCGGGGGAGGCCGCGGCGAGCCACAGCCCGCCGTCCGAGGCGAACGACTTCTGCGGCGCGAAGTAGTAGACGTCGGTCTGGCCGACGTCGACAGGGAGCCCGCCCGCGCCCGAGGTGCCGTCGACCAGCACGAGCGCCCCCTGTTCGCGCGACCCGGCCACCCGGCGCACCGGCGCCACGACGCCGGTCGACGTCTCGTTGTGCGGCCACGCGTAGGTGTCGACGCCGTCGGCGAGCTCCGGCACCGCGACGCCGCCCGGGTCCGCGGCGGTGACGAGCGGCTCGCCGACGAACGGGGCGCGGGCCGCCGCCGACGCGAACTTGGCGCCGAACTCCCCGAAGGTGCCGAACGCCGCGCGGTCCTCGATCAGGCAGAGCGTGGCGACGTCCCAGAAGAATGTGGACCCGCCGTTGCCGAGCACGACCTCGTACCCGTCCGGCAGGTCGAAGAGGGCCGCGAGCCCCGCGCGGACCCGGCCGACGAGCGCCCGGACGGGAGCCTGGCGGTGGGACGTGCCCAGCAGCGCGGCGGACGGGCCGGCCAGCGCGTCCACCTGGGCGCGCCGGATCTTCGAGGGGCCGGAGCCGAACCGGCCGTCCGCGGGGAGCAGGTGTGCGGGGATCGAGATCTCGTGGGCGTCGGGCACGAGGCCGAGGATAAGCGGTCACGGGGACCCGCTGTCGGCTCGACCAACTAATCTGTGCACCAGCGCGGCAGACCCGCCCCTCGGTTGGGTGCCTCGCACGATGACGCGACGCGGGAGGCCATGCAGTGAGCGACCTGATCGACACCACGGAGATGTACCTCAAGACGGTCTACGAGCTCACCGAGGAAGGCATCACCCCCCTGCGCGCCCGGATCGCGGAGCGGCTCGGCCACTCGGGTCCCACGGTCTCGCAGACGGTGGCGCGCATGGAGCGCGACGGGCTCGTCGTCGTCACCGGCGACCGGCACCTCGAGCTGACCGACCTGGGCCACGACAAGGCCGTGCGCGTCATGCGCAAGCACCGGCTGGCCGAGCGGCTGCTCACGGACGTGATCGGCCTGGAGTGGCCGTACGTGCACGAGGAGGCCTGCCGCTGGGAGCACGTCATGAGCGAGCGCGTGGAGAAGCGTCTCGCGGCGCTGCTCGACCACCCGCACTTCGACCCCTACGGCAACCCGATCCCGGGGCTGGGGGAGATCGGCGAGGAGACCACGCGCGTGAGCTTCCTCGACGGCGTCACCTCGCTGTCGACGTACCGGGGCGTGGCGGGGTCCGACGGCGTCGAGCGGGCGGTCGTCGCGCGCATCGCGGAGCCGCTCCAGGTGGACGTCGAGCTGCTGTCGCGGCTGTCCGAGGCCGGCGTGCTGCCGCACCAGGAGATCGCGATCGAGCGGTCCAACGGAGTCGTGACGGTGTCCGCGCCGGGCTCGGAGACGGTGCTGGACCTGCCCGAGGACGTCGCGCGGCACATCTTCGTCGGCACCCGCTGACGCCCTCGGACGCTCTCTGGGAGCCCCCTGGGCGGCCCCTGGGAGAGGTTCGTCCGGATCGGCCGTGATCTTTCGTGCACCCCGTCCGGGTGACCTGTGCCCGCGCTCCCATGCCCGTGATCGGCGTCTTTGCAGGTCACGGTGACGGATCGGGCGCGTCGGCCGGACGGCCGTCCAACAAGAACGACTCGGTCCGTGATCGGAACGTGACAATCGCCGCGGGTGTCCTGTACGTTCGACCTGCTTCACCGGAACCCTCCTCCGGAGAAGCCCTCGAGCGGAACGCCTAACCCTGCCGCCGCCACGAGGTCCGCACTGACCGCCGGCAGGGGCGGGGGACCCAATTGCGGGCACCGGAAGTTCGGTGTCCTTGGGGTGAAGCCGGAGATCCGATCTCGATCGGGGACACGGCCGGGTGTTCTCCCACCCGAACCCGACAGCTGACCTCGTAGGCATCAGGAGAGGCAACGCGTGACCGTGAGCACTACTCGCGCCCGCCATCGTGCGGCGCGCCGTCCTTCGACGCCACTGACCGAGTTCGCTGCAGCCGCCTCGGACCAGATGGGAACCGTCGGGCGCCGTACTGCTGTCGTCGCCGCATCGTCGGGCCTCGTGGTCTCGATGCTCGGCTCGCCGGCCTCCGCCACCCCCGGGGGCGACGCCGGTGCACTGCCCGCCGTGGACACCGCTGCGCTGACGGCCTCGGCCCGCGCGGTGCTGAACACCGCCCCCGTCGTGACCGCTCCGGCGGACGCTGCGTGGACGATCGACGTCCCGGCCGTCACGGCCGAGACGCCGCCGCCCCCGCCGCCCGTCAAGGTCAAGGCCGCCGCCGCGTCGCGCAGCACCGTCCGCGCTGCCGCAGCCGCCTCGACCGCCGCCCCTGCGGCCACCAACGCCGCGGTCCCGCAGTCGGTCGCCGGCAACGCGGTGCTCGAGGTCGCGGCCCGCTACGTGGGCGTCCCGTACGTCTCCGGCGGGTCCACCCCGGCCGGGTTCGACTGCTCGGGCTTCGTGTCCTACGTCTACGCGCAGCTCGGCATCTCCCTGCCGCGCACGTCGGGTGGCATCAAGGCCGCCGGCACGGTCATCTCGCGGGCCGACGCCCAGCCGGGTGACCTCATCTGGAGCCCGGGTCACATCTCGATCTACGCGGGTGGCAACGACCAGATCGACTCGCCCCGCCCGGGCAAGACGATCCAGTTCCGCGCCATCTGGCAGAGCGCTCCCGTCTTCATCCGTATCGGCTGACCCCAGCCCTCACGGCACGCGAGGCCCCGACGACAGCGATGTCGTCGGGGCCTCGTCCCGTTGGCGGGCCACGCGCGCCGACGAGTATCTGCGTTGCCGCTGCCTGACCGACGCGTACTCTGGCCGTGCACCACGCTGTTGCTTCGCTTCGCCGGGCCGGCAGCCAGCCGGTCCGACCCCCGAGGTCGGGAGAACGCCGTGCTCGTGAATGTGTCGAAGCTGTCCACCGAGGCCGTCGGTGAGGCAGCCACCGAGGTCGGTCCGCCCGGGCTGATCGCGTCCGGAGCACGCACCCTGCTGCTCAACGCCAGCATGGAACCCCTGTGCATCGTGAGCCTGCGGCGTGCCGTGGTGCTCGTGATGACCGGCAAGGCGACCGTGCTGGAGACCGACGGCCGCCTGCTGCACTCGGAGCACGTGGCCGTCCCCCTGCCGGTCGTCCTGTGCCTGACGCGCTACGTGCACGTCCCGGTCCGCCGCCCCGTGCCGCCCACCCGTCGCACCGTGCTGCAGCGCGACAACCACCGGTGCGCCTACTGCGGAGGCGGGGCCGACACGGTCGACCACGTGCACCCGCGGTCGCGCGGCGGCCGGCACGAGTGGACCAACGTGGTCGCGGCCTGCGTGCGGTGCAACCACCGCAAGGCCGACCGGCTGCTGCACGAGATCGGCTGGGAGCTGACGTTCGTCCCGCGCGCGCCGCGCTGGTCGGTGGCGTTCGGCACCACCTCGGTCCGGGCCGAGCCCCTCTGGTCGCAGTACGTGGTGGCCTGACCCCGTCGTTCGTCGCCCGTTCGTCAAAGATCCGCCAACGTATGGCAACATTCCGGTACCTCGCGGGCGCAACGGTGCTCGCGGGGAGGACACTGGGACGAGTGCACGGCGGGCTCGTGACGAGCACGGAGGCTCCGGATGACGCGTGACGATGTGGTCCTCGTCGGGGTGGACGGATCGGCGGCGAGCCTGCACGCGCTCGACTGGGCGGCCGCGCAGGCCCGTGCCCACGGCTGGGGCGTCCGGCTGGTGTGCAGCTACTCGCTGCCGTCGTTCACGGCCGCGTCGCTGGACGGCGGGTACGCCGCGCTCGACGACACCGCGATCCAGGAGGGCGCCCGGGCCGTGCTGGCCGAGGCGACCGAGCGCGTCTCGTCGATGGGCGTGCCCGTGACCGCCAAGGTGCTGACCGGGGACGCGGCGGGCGTGCTGGTCGAGCTGTCGCACACCGTCCGCCTGGCCGTCGTCGGCACCCGCGGGCGCGGCGGGTTCGCGGACCGGCTGCTGGGCACCGTCTCGTCGGCCCTGCCGGCGCACGCGTACTGCCCGACGGTCGTCGTGCCGCTGCGCGAGGCGGGCCGGTCGCTGCCCGACGACGCCCCGATCCCCGCGCCGCGGCCCGTGAAGCGCATCGTGGTCGGCGTCGACGGGTCGCCGCAGGCCGAGCACGCCCTGCGCTATGCCATCGGCGAGGCCGAGGCCTGGGGCGCCGAGCTGACGGCGGTCGCCGGCGTGCCCGTGGGATCGATGACCGGGGTGCTGGCCTGGCTGCCGGCGGCCGTCGACCACGAGCAGGTGCTCAAGGACGTCACCGAGGGGCTGCACGTCGTCGTCGACCGCGCCCTGGCGGACCACCCGGGCGTCACCGTGCGCCGCATCGCGCTCGACGGCACCGGCGCCGAGCTGCTCACCGAGTTCTCCGTGGCCACCGACCTCATCGTCGTCGGCTCGCGCGGCCGCGGCGGCTTCAAGGGGCTGCTGCTCGGCTCGACCAGCCAGGCCGTGCTGCACCACTCCGACTGCCCGGTCATGGTGGTCACCAACCGGTGCGCCGCCGAGGAGGCGGCCGTCGCCGGCTAGCCCTCGGGGGCGGGCGGCACGTCCGGGCGCCGCACCAGCGCGGAGAGCACCACGGTCGAGCGCGTGCGGGCCACGAACGGCTCGGCCGCCAGCTTCTCGACGACGCGCTCCAGGTGCCGCATGTCCCGCGCGCGCACCTGCACCACCAGGTCGACGTCGCCCGTGACGGTGCTCGCGGCCACCACCTCGGGGTAGTGCTCGACGGCCGCGCGCATGGTGGCCGGGCTGGTGGAGCCGTTGCAGTACAGCTCGACGAACGCCTCCGTCTGCCAGCCCATGGCCGCCGGATCGAGCCGGACCGTGAACCCGCGGATCACGCCCCGCTCGCGCAGCCGGTCGACCCGGCGCTTCACGGCCGGCGCCGAGAGCGAGACCTGCTCTCCCACCTGCGCGAACGTCGCGCGAGCGTCCAGCGCGAGCACCCGCAGGATGGCGGTGTCGAGGGCGTCGAGCCCGGAGTCGTCGGTCACGCCCCCATCATCGCGTCCGCCCGCTCGATTGGTGATCTGTCCCGAGACATGGCACGGTGCACCCGTTGCGCCGAATGGGTGATTCAGCAAATGCGGCAACTTGCCTCAAGGCGGACGTCCTGGATGCCGAGATGACTGGGAGCCCCATCTTCGCGCCACACACGCAGGGGTCCCGTGAAGGAGGCGACGTGGTCAAGGACACGCAGAAGCGGCTCGACGTCGTGCCGAGCCAGCGTCCGTCGGTGATCAGTGCACCGACCCCGTCCGTCGTGGACGTGCCCCATCCCAAGGTCGCTCCTTCGCCCCTGGTCGACGCCGCAGACGCCCCTGCAGCCCGCTCCGCCGCCGTCCGCCGGCCCGTCTGGATCGGCCTCGCCGCCGGCATGGCGCTTGCCGTGGCCGCCGGTGGCGCCGTGTACGCCGCGGACCAGAAGGCGCAGGTGGCCCGCGAGAAGGCCCTCGACGCCCACGTCCGCGTCGACCGGGCCACGCTCGCCGCCGCCGGCGACGCCGCCGTCGAGCGGACCACCGACCAGATCGTGGCGCCCGCCGCCTACGCCGCCAGCCGTGCCGCGGCGACGGCGACCGCCCAGTCGACGGTCACGCACGCCAACGCCACCCTCGCGGCCGCGCCGAACGCAGGGGACGCACCCCGTGCGGCCCTGGCCGCCGCGACCGGCGCCGTCGGCACCGCCCTGACCGCCCCCGGTGTCAGCCTGGCGTCGCTGCGCTCCCTCGTCGCCGGCGTCGCCGCGCCCGAGAAGGCCGCCGTCGACGCCCAGGCCGCGTGGCAGGCCGCCGAGAACGCCCGCATCGCCGCCGAGCAGGCCGCAGCCGCCGCCCAGGCGCAGGCCGCCGCCGCCGCGCGCGCGTCGACCCCCTCGCGATCCACCACCCGCACGACCACCACGAAGCCGGCCACCACCGCTCCCGTGGCGCCGACGACGGGCGGCGTGCCCGCCGGCGGGCTCGTCTGCAAGGGGTCGGGCGGCTCCGGCGCCAGCGAGTCGAGCGTCTCGGCCATCGGGTCCGCGATCAACGCCTACCGGTCCTCGCTCGGCCTGCCGCAGCTGGGCGTCTCGCGCAGCGGCAGCCTGGTGGCGCACGCCATCAACATGGCCAACACCGGCGGGATCTGGCACTCGGGCGGCGACAACATCGTCGCCTGCGTGAGCAACGGGTCCGCGTCCGCGATGGTCTCCGCCTGGTCCCGCTCCCCGTCCCACGACGCGCAGATGCGCCGCACCGACGTGTCGAGCATGGCCGTGGGCGGCGCCGCCCTGAACGGCTGGCTCTTCGGCGCAGTGAAGTTCAGCTAGCCCCACCTCCACGTCCGAGCAGATGCAGCCCCTGGGCTCACTGTGCTCGGACGTTGCGCAGGGCCTTCTCCCGCTGGCGTCCGCGCATTCGGTCGTCCCGGCGCGTGAATCTGCGGACGCAGGGCAGTAGAGACGGCGACGTCCGCACATCCGGTCGCCGGGGCGCTCGGATGTGCGGACGTCGGTGCGCGGCAGGGGCGTCCGGGCGGCCCTGCCGGGGGGTGCTGGGCCGCTCGGACGTCCGGTCTCAGCGCAGGGCGTCCGTGAGCCGGTCGGTGGCCAGGTCCAGGTCCTCCGACGAGATCGTCAGCGGGGGAGCCAGCCGGATGGTGCTGCCGTGGGTGTCCTTGGCCAGCACGCCGCGCGCGAGCAGGCGCTCGCAGAGCTGGCGGCCGGTCAGCGGCGCGGTGACGTCGAGCCCCGCCCAGAGGCCCACGCGTCGCGACGAGGCGAGCAGCCCGGCGTCGACCAGCCCGTCCAGCCGGGCGCCCCACTCGAGGCCCAGCGTCGTGGCACGGGCCTGGAGCTCGCCGGTCTCGAGCAGGCCGATGACCGCGAGGCCGACGGCGCACGCCAGCGGGTTGCCGCCGAACGTCGAGCCGTGGGTGCCCGCCGTGAGGACGCCGAGCACGTCGGCCCGGCCGACCACGGCCGACACGGGGAGCACCCCGCCGCCGAGCGCCTTGCCCAGCGTGACCAGGTCGGGCCGGACGCCCCAGAGCTCGGACGCGAGCGTGGTGCCGGTGCGGCCGAGCCCGGACTGGATCTCGTCAGCGATGAAGAGCACGTCGTGCTCGGTGCACAGGGCGCGGACGGCCGGCAGGTACGAGTCCGGGGGGACGACGACGCCCTGCTCGCCCTGGATCGGCTCCAGGAGGACGGCCACGGTGGTCTCGTCGATGGCGTCGGCAAGAGCCTGCGCGTCGCCGTACGGGACCACGCGGAAGCCCGGCGTGTACGGGCCGAAGCCGCGGCGCGCGTCGGGGTCGGTGGAGAACGACACGATCGTCGTGGTGCGGCCGTGGAAGTTGCCGTCGGCCACGATGATCGTCGCGCGCTCGTCGGGGACGCCCTTGACGTCGTAGCCCCACTTGCGGGCGGCCTTGATCGCCGTCTCGACGGCCTCGGCGCCCGTGTTCATGGGCAGGACCATGGGCGGACCGGCGACCAGCGGGCCCACCAGCGCGGCCAGCCGGGCCGCGAACGGCTCGAGCAGCTCGTGGTCGAACGCCCGGGACGTGAGCGTGAGCTTGTCGATCTGCGCGTGCGCCGCGGCCGTGAGCACGGGGTGCCGGTGGCCGAAGTTCAGCGCCGAGTACCCGGACAACAGGTCGAGGTACCGGCGACCCTCGTCGTCGGTCACCCACGAGCCGTGCCCCTCGACCAGCGTGACGGGCAGCGGGTGGTAGTTCGGCGCCAGAACGGAAGCCGTGGCGACCTCCACAGCAGTCATGGTCATCGACCGGAGCCCGAGGCGGGGCGGATCTCGAGCGTGCAGCACTTGGCGCCGCCGCCGCCCTTGAGCAGCTCGCTGGTGTCCACCGGGATCGGGTTGTAGCCGCGCTCGGCGATCGCCGCGGCGAGGTCCACCGCGTCGGGCGCCACGACCACGTTGTAGCCGTCGGAGACGGCGTTGAGCCCGAGGGCGACCGCGTCGCGCTCGGTGGCCTCGACGGCGTCGGGGAACAGCTGCTGCAGGACCGCGCGCGAGCCGGCCGAGAACGCCGGCGGGTAGTAGGCGATCTGCGGGTCGGCCGGGTCGCTGGACAGCACGGCCAGCGCGGTGTCCAGGTGGTAGTAGTGCGGGCTGACCAGGTCGAGCGAGATGACCGGGCGGCCGAAGAGCTCCTGGAGCTCGGCGTGCGCGGCGCGGTCGGTGCGGAAGCCGGTGCCGGCCAGGACCAGGTCGCCGACGACGAGCAGGTCGCCCTCGCCCTCGTTGGTCTCGGCGGCCGTGTGCGTGACGTAGCCGCGGTCGGCGAACCACTTCTGGTACGCGGGGCCCTCGGGCTGGCGCTCGGCGTAGCGGAACTTGGCGGAGTAGACGACGCCGTCCAGCACGGTGGCGCCGTTGGCGGCGTAGACCATGTCGGGCAGGCCGGGGATCGGGTCGATCGTCTCGACGGTGTGGCCGAGGTCGAGGTACACGTCGCGCAGGGTGCGCCACTGACGGACCGCGAGGTCGGCGTCGGTGAACCGCGTCTTGTCCATCCACGGGTTGATCTCGTAGGACACCGTGTAGTGCGTGGGTTCGCACATCAGGTAGCGGCGATCGGTACGTCCGGGGGCGGTCGGGGTCATGAAGGCTCCTCGTGGCGTGTCGTTGCCCCAAGGCTACGAGTCGGTTCGGCCGGAGCCCGTCATCTCGGATTGCGCGCAGGGGCACGATCCGTTGCGCGTCAGAAGGGGCTAGCCGCGATCTGTTGCGCGAGCCTCCCGGAACGCTTTCAGCAGCGCGTACCGGACCATGCCCCCGAGGAACGGTTTGAGCAGTGCCTCGGTGAGTCGGCGGGGGAGCGGACCCGCCAGGTGCACGTTCTCGCTCCAGAACACCCGGCTCGATGACGGCCCGGCGGGCACCACGACGATGCTCGCGGTGCCCTTGAGCACCCGGCCGCCCTTGGTGAACGTGGCGACGCCGGGGTCCGCACCGGCGGGCGGGTCGTAGCGGTCGATGGTCATGACGTCCTTGAGGCCCGGGAAGCCGCGCTTCGCCAGGGGGCCGGAGACGGCCGTGACCGTCGAGCCGTCGACCGTGATCCGGGTCAGCGGGATCCACCGCTCGTGGTTGCGCAGGTCGGCCACCAGCTCCCACGCCGTCGTCGCGTCCACCGGGAAGGCCCTGACCACGGCGTCGATCGGGATGCTCGTCACCCGGCCATCGTCCGCGCGGGTAACGTCCCTGTCCATGGAGACGTCGATGGAGAGCAGGCAGCTGGGACGCACGGGTCGGTCCGTCGGGGTCGTGGGGCTGGGCTGCTGGCAGCTCGGCGCGGACTGGGGATCGGTCACCGAGGACGCCGCGCTGGAGGTGCTGACGGCCGCGGTCGACGCCGGCGTCACGTTCCTCGACACCGCGGACGTCTACGGCGACGGGCGCTCCGAGAAGCTCATCGGCACGTTCCTGGCGTCGCGCCCCGGGCACGGTCTGACGGTCGCGACGAAGATGGGCCGCCGCGCGGACCCGCACGTCGCCGACGCCTACACGCTCTCGTGGTTTAGGGCGTGGACCGACCGGTCGCGCGAGAACCTGGGCGTCGACACCCTCGACCTGGTGCAGCTGCACTGCCCGCCGTCGGAGGTCTACCGCCGGGAGTCCACGTACGACGCGCTGGACCTGCTGGTCGACGAGGGTCGCATCGCGTCCTACGGCGTGTCCGTCGAGACCGTCGACGAGGCCCTCGAGGCGATCATCCGGCCGCACGTGGCCACGGTGCAGATCATCCTCAACGTGTTCCGCCGCAAGCCGCTGGAGGAGGTGCTGCCCACGGCCGCGGCCCACGGCGTCGGCATCATCGCGCGCGTGCCCCTGGCGTCGGGCCTGCTGTCGGGCAAGTACGACGAGCACACGCAGTTCGCCGCCGACGACCACCGCTCCTACAACCGCGGCGGCGAGGCCTTCGACGTGGGCGAGACGTTCGCCGGGGTGCCGTTCGAGGTGGGCGTGGCTGCGGCCCGCGAGGTGGCCGCCCTGACGCCCGCCGGCTACACCACCGCGCAGCTGGCCCTGCGGTGGATCATCGACCAGCCCGGCGTCTCCGTGGTGATCCCCGGCGCGCGCTCGGCGGCGCAGGCGATCGGCAACGCGGCGGCGGCGTCGATGCCCCCGATCGACGAGGAGACGCTCGACGGGCTGCGCGGCATCTACGACGGGCGGATCCGCCAGCACGTGCACGGCCGCTGGTAGGTCTGGCTAGACGGACGGACCCTTCTGGTCCGGCACCGTCTTGCGCGACCCGAGGCCCTTGATCCGCCCCGGCAGCCGCTTCTGCTGCGCGGGCAGGATCATCGGCTTGTCGTCGGGACCCGCGACCTCGATGACCTTGGGGAACGCGAGCGGCGCCGGCCCGAAGGCCGTGCGCGCGCCCTCGATCACGTTCTTGCCCAGCGCCCGAGCGCCCGTGACGCCGATGACCAGGCCGATGCCGAACGGGATCATGCGGCCGAACGCGAGCCCGGTCTGCTTGGTCAGCTGGGTGCGCACCAGCCGGCGCGTCATGGTGGTGTTCACCTTGCGCACCGTGGCCATCGGCATGCGCGTGAGCAGCGTCCGCGCGACGCTGACCGTGGTGAGCTCGGCGCCGTCGGTGACGATCTTGCCGCCCGCGTCGCCCAGGATCGTGGTGAGCAGCAGGGCGCGGCGCCGGTCGGCGTCCTCGACCTCGATGCCGTGCACCGACGCGACCGCCAGCGCGAACGCCGCCGACGCCCCGAAGAACGTGGCCACGTCGCTGGCCGTGAGCACCAGCGCGACGCCCGTGCCGACCGCCGGTGCCGCCGCGGTCGCGCCGACCGCGCCGCCCGTGGCCTGCACGACGAGCAGGTACTCCTTCTCCAGCAGCCGGACCAGCTGCTCGGGCGACGCCTCGGGGTTCCGGCGGCGCAGCGACTCGACGTGCGCGTGGATCGTGCTCGACGGGATGGTGACGGCCTTCTCGAGGGCCGCTTCGACGAGGCGGGGCACGCGTCAGCGCTCCCCGGTGACCGTCAGCTGCACGGTGGCCCCGGCGTCGAGCGTGCGACCCACGGTGCAGTGCGAGTCGACCGCCCGGTGGATCATCGTGATGAGGCG
Organism: Cellulomonas sp. ICMP 17802; assembly: GCF_041295535.1. Lineage (NCBI taxonomy): Bacteria > Bacillati > Actinomycetota > Actinomycetes > Micrococcales > Cellulomonadaceae > Cellulomonas > Cellulomonas sp. ICMP 17802. The sequence goes on from NZ_JBGFQZ010000001.1 coordinate 669,186, forward strand.
CTCGCGGGCCTCGGGCTCCAGCGCGCTCAGGTCGACCACCATCTCCTCGGCGATCGCCGGGTAGCGGTCCTCCTCCGGGTCGCTCTCGCCCGACACCTTGATGGTGACGTCGACGTCGTCGCCCAGCCGGTGGCTCAGCTTGGCGTCCGCCGCGAGCCCGCTGCAGCTCGCCAGCGCGATCTTCAGCAGCTCGCCCGGGCTGAACACGTTCTCGACGCCGACGCTGCCGATCAGCACCTCGGCTCCGCGTGAGTTGCGGCCCGTGTAGAGGCGCTTGCCGGTGCGCTCGACCCACAGCTGGGTGTCGCCCGCATTCACGGTGATGTCGGGCGCTGGCTTCTGCTCCGTCGTCATCCCGCGATCCTGCCATGGGGGGCGGAGGGTCTCGCGTCGAGAAGGGTCCCAGCCCTGGTTCGTTGCCGCGGGGTACCGTGCCGCGTGCGAACGACGCGATCGGCAGGGTCTCCCCGGACCGCCGGCGTCGTGTTCACCGCGGCCGTCGTCGTGTACTTCACGGCCGTCGTGCACCGCACGGCTCTCGGGGTGGCGGGCGTCGACGCCATCGACCGGTTCGGGCTGTCGGCCACCATGCTGGCGCTCTTCTCGGTGGTCCAGCTCACCGCGTACGCCGGCATGCAGATCCCCGCGGGGCAGCTGCTCGACCGGTTCGGCGCCCGGTCCGTGCTGGTCACCGGCTCGCTGGTGATGGCCACGGGGCAGCTGTTGCTGGCGCTCTCCGACCACGTCGGCCTGGCCCTTGTGGCGCGCGTCCTCATCGGTGCCGGCGACGCCCCGATCTTCATCGGCGCGTGCCGACTGGTGGCCGAGTGGTTCCCGCCGCGCCGCGTGCCGGTGATGGTGCAGACCACGGGCCTGATCGGTCAGGCCGGGCAGCTTGCGTCCGCTATCCCGGTGGCCTGGCTGCTGCACACCCGCGGCTGGACGGTCGCGTTCGCGACGCTGGCGGGGCTCGGGGTGGTGGCGGCGTCCGTCGCGTTCGTCGGCATCCGCTCCGCCGCGGCGTCGTCGTCCCACACGCCTGAGCGCTTCCTGTCCGCGGTCCGATCGGCCGCGCGCCCGCACGGCACACGGCTGGGCTTCTGGGCCCACTTCCTGTGCCCGTTCTCCGCCAACGTGATGGCGCTGCTGTGGGGTGTGCCGTTCTTCGTCACCGCCCAGCACCGCACGCCCGGCGAGGCGAGCCTCCTGCTCATCGTCCTCACGCTGTCCGCCATGGTCACGGGGCCGTTGGCCGGGCAGTTCACCGCCCGTCACCCCCTGCGCCGCAGCTGGGCGGTGCTCGCGACGGCCGGCGCCACGTTCGTTGCGTGGTCGGTCCTGCTGGCCTTCGACACCCCGCGGCCGCTGTGGCAGCTGGTCCTGTTCGTCGTCGTTCTCGGCGCCGGGGCGCCCATCTCGCTGGTCGGCGTGGACTTCGCCCGGACCTTTACGCCCCGCGAGCGGCTCGGGGCGGCGACGGGTTTCGTGAACATGGGCGGGTTCACCTCGACGATCCTGGGCGTGCTCGCCGTCGGCTTGGTGCTCCAGCTGGTCTCGCCTCCCGGGGCGGACACCTACACGCTGGACGCGTACCGCATCGCGTTCGCGGTGCTGCTGGTGCCGTGGCTCGTCGGCGTCGTCGGGGTGCTGTACCACCGGCGCCACACCCGCTCCGACCTGGCCGCCGCGGGTGTGCATGTGCGACCCGTCCGGGACGTGCTCCGGTCGCGACGGTCTTCGGACGTTCGTCCGCGTGTTCGGTAGGCTCTGCGGCGTTCCCCGTGGATCGCGCGCCTGTAGCTCAGGGGATAGAGCACCGCTCTCCTAAAGCGGGTGTCGGCAGTTCGAATCTGCCCAGGCGCACAGTGTGTTGTTGCAGGTCAGAGACTTGGTGGTCGCAGTTGGTGAGTCCGCTGCGGGGCTGGCAGGGGCCTTGTGGTCAGCATGTGGTCAGCAAGATGCGCTGATGGCGTCGACCCTTGGTGCCCTCAGTCGGCGGGCTGCGAGCCCTGCTGGCGGAAACGCGTTCGCCGAGGCGGGAATGCGTTGGGTCCAACGCACGTTGAGGTGTGAGATGGGCGGGACCAGCTCGCCCGTGACGTCTGCGGCTCGAGCTGCGGACAGGACTCCTAGGAGGAGACCGTGCCACTTCCAACCTTCGTTCCGCCCGCCGCCGCCCGTCTGGCGGACAAGGCCACACTCAGCCGCACACAGGCTGCCGCCATGCTCGGTATCGCACCGGGCACGTTCGACAAGCTCGTCCGTGCCCACCTCATCGCGTTGCCCGTGCGGGCGTCTGCGGTGGCCGAGCTCGCGGCCCGGCCACCCCTGCGCGTGCAATCCGGTGCGCTCACAGTGCTGCGCACGGACGCGATCAACGCATCGGACCCCCACCGGTACCCCGGCGACGATCGTCCGTACATCGGCTTCGGTACGGCGATGACGGACGAGGAGGTCGCTGCTGCAAGCTTGAGGTGGTGGCGCTCCGACCCCGAGATCGTCGTTGACAACCAGTTGTTCGCGGTCGCGCTGGCCACCATCCCGGTTGCCGTGTTCGAAGTCACCGAGACTCTGGACTGCATAACTCGTCCAGACGAAGCGTCGCGGGGCATCCGTCGTTACTCGTACGGCGGTCGTCTTCTCGCCAGGATTCACGAGGGTGGACTGGAGCCTGTTGTTGAGCGGGCGTTGCCGAAGGATCTTCGCGATCGCGCCGCCCAGATCATGGCGTCGCGCATCCTGAACTCGGACGCTGCAGCCGGTGGTCCGATCGCCTACCTGAATCCCGTACCGGAGGCGTAGGGCCAGGCGTCGGCCCGACGACCGCGTCGGGCCGACGCCTTGGCCGCTATCTGGTATCTCCGCGTTCGTCGGATGCCTCCGCAGGCTTGGGCGCGGGCGCGACCCTCGGAAGCTCGGGGAACATCGGCATTCGCTCCATCGCGACCCACGGCGCCTCCGAGAAGAGGTGTCCGTAGAGGTCCATCGTCATCGTGGCGGTCGCGTGACCGAGGTTCATCTGAACCGCCTTCACGTCGGCGCCGGCGGCGATGAGCAGCGACGCGGCGGTGTGGCGGAGGTCGTGGATCGTCGTGCCGGCCAGGCCGACTGTCTGTGTCGTCTCCGTCCAACGGGAGCGGACCCGGAAGTTGGTGTTGGTCCAGATCGTGCCCGTGGGGCTCGGGAACAGGTACGAGCCCGACGGGGCGCTGTCGATTCGGTCTCGGACGTAGGTCTCGAGCGTCGGCGGGACCGGCACGCTGCGGTCTGGTGCGTCTTCGTTGGGCCGAAGACCGCTCCGCTGGTCTTCTTCGACTGCGGGGCGGCGCGGTGGATGCGGACGCCGAGGCCGTGCGGCGTCTGGACGACGTCGTCGACCCGCAGGGCGCACATCTCCGAGAATCGGCACCCGGCTAGGCCGAGGAAGAGCACGACTGGCCGGCAGTTCGGTGGCATGGCGTCGGCGAGCTTGCCCAGCTGCTCGGCGCGCAGCCAGTGCGGCTCGCGCTTGGTCGTGCCCTTGGGGAGCGGGATCGAGCGGGCGACGTTGACCGAGATCCGCCGGTCACGGACGGCGTAGTCGAGCACCAGCCGGATGACGGACAGGACCCGGCGCCGGGTGGCCGTCGCCAGCCCGCGGACCGTCATCGATGTGAGGACCCGCTCGACGTCGGTCGCGGAGATCACGGCGATCGGCAAGCGCCCGAGCAGAGGGATGACGTAGGAGTCGAGCAGGAACCGCGTCGTCTCCTGGCTGCGGACCGCGAGGTGCTGTCGCGACGCCTGCCACTCCTCGGCGAGCGCCCCGAACGACACTCGACCGCGCGTCGGGTCGAGCCAGGTGCCGCTCTGGAGCTTGACCAGCTGGTCGGCCTCCCAGCGCTTGGCGTCGGTCTTCCGCTGGAAGGACTTCTCGGCGATGACCCGGTGCTCGAAGAAGACCTTCGCGCGCCAGGTCACCGTGCCCGAAGCAGTTTTCGCCGAGTGACGGACATCAGCGTCGGCGCGGCTGCGCGGGCTCCCGATCGACCCACGAGGCCGGGATGAGGATGACGGTGCCGAGCCGGCGGCAGGGGATCTGCTCGGTGGCCGGGTCTCGCGGGTCAGATGCTGCCGCGCCCGGGTCGTCTCCGTGCGTGACGGTGCTCGCCCGCGGCGCTCCGTGAACTCCTCCGCCCAGCGCTGCTCGGCGCAGTGGATCTGCTCCGAGCGGGCGGAGGACTCGGCCAACAGATCCTCGCGACACCGTGCAGCTCGAACGCGAGGTTGCGGCGCTCCCCACGATCACGCAACGACCACGACGCGCCGATCCGCCGCGAGACCTCATCGGCGAGAAGGGCGTCGTAGAGCTCCGAGACGGTCACGACCGCGGCATGCAGGGTGCGGCCGTCCACGGAGCGCCACGCGCCGTCGGGTCCCTGGACCTTGTTCGCGACGACGACGTGGGTGTGCAGGTTTGGGTCACCGGCGCGGGAGTCCCAGTGGTCGAACGCGGCCGCGATCATGCCGCGCGTCTTGACCTGCCGGCAGCCGGCCGCGCCGACCCTCGTCCGAATCACTGAGCGCTCCACGAACTGCAGGGTCGAGGCCAGCGCGGCGCCGTGGGTGTCGTAGAGAGCGGTCCGCGTCTGGTCGTCGGCCAGCCCCCACAGGATCGAGACCGACTTCGGCGCCGTGAAGGTCAGGTCGTAGCCGGCGACGGTGTGCCGGCCCTCGCCGAGCACGACTTGCTTGTAGGGCGTGCCCAGCGGCTCGAAGGTGATCGGGTCGCGCCCGTCGCGGAAGACCGCCGTCATCGCAGTCTCGGACACGGCTGCGCCGACCCTGAGCCGCCCGTCGCCGAGAGCGGTCGGGCCACCGCCCATCCAGCGTCCCTGCGGGTTGCCGGTCTGCTCGTAGTACGCGGTGAGCGAGTCGCCTGCGGACAGCCCCGCGTCACCTGCCGCGACGTGCCTCGTCAGATACGCATACCCGTCACCGACGGTCAGCTTGTGCATCGACAGCACCGCGAGCACCTCCCGTGGGAGCAGCTCGGGCGAGTGCTCCTACAAGTAGTTGCGCGGAAATGTGCGTAACACGCGTGGTTGATTCCACGAGGGCGCAATCAGTGCCGCCGGTGCGACGAGTACGGGCTCTGAACCCTCCTCGCACCGACTACCGCGGAACGAGCCACGGGGGCTGCGTGTGCCGCGGCGGGCACCCATGACGCCCGCGTCCGCGAACGTCCGGCCTGCCGTGTATCGCGCATCCGCTGTCCTGGCGGGTGCGTCACTGCCGGGGGAGGCGTCACTAGGATCGCGTCGTCGAATCACCTCTCACCGGCGCGTCACCGTCATGACGGCGAAATGACTGAACCCGAGTTCGACCTGATCGAGCATCGCCAGGCGAATCTTCGCTACCTGCTCAACGAGTGGGATCCCATTGGCGTTGCCGATCTCGTCTCTGATGAGTACGACTGCCTCCTGCCACCACTGTGGGTGCGCCTGTCGCGGGGAGCCTCGCGGGCTGAGGTCAGCGAGTTCCTCTGGCACGAGCTCGAAGATCACTTCGGCCTAGACCCTGTGGGGTGCCAGGTGGACGAGCTCGCTAATCGTCTCGTGGCCTGGGCCGCCGGCTGGGCGGGCGGCGACTAGGTCGAGACGGCCGGCCTCTCGTCCTCGAAGGAGGCTGCGCGCTCTTGCCGCGGCCCGCGCCCGGAACTGCGGCAACCAGGCAGGCTGTCGCGCCCAATCGAGATGGGGTGGGTCGAGTCAGTTACCGCGGCGTCCATCGGCGATTCCATTCCGGCGAAGAGTCCGAATCTCGCCTGCACGGCATCGCACGCGTTGTCGGAGAGAGCCAGGGCTGAATGCATGAAATAGGCCCTCATCGGCATCCCCTGGGCGGTCAACGGCTTTCGGAACCTGCGGCTCTTTGATCTCGGCTGCTCCGAACGGACCGTCCTTCGCCGGCCGCCTCCGCACCGGGCGCACCCGCAGGTCGCCGACTCAGCCTTCCATCGGCTCGGGCTCTTGGCCGGTCGCGCCGTCGATCAGCGTCCGGCCGCCGAGGGGCTCACTAAGCGTCACCTCGACGGTGTCCTGGCAGGCATCGCCGGGGTTGCGCCGCGTCGAGACGATCGTGACGGTCACGTCGGCGTCGGTCTCGACGACGTCTGGATCGGGGTCTCCGTTGCAGGTGTTGATCACCAGATGGAGCACGTCGTCACTAACGGACCAGGCGACGATTCGTTGCTGGCCGCGGGACTCGGCAGGAGAACAGGCGGCGAGAGCGCCGAGTAATCCGATCACTCCGATGCCGCTCAGGGCGCGGTGACGGTGCGTCAACGCTGCTCCCTTCCAGGTGCTCCACCGACGAAGCCATGCGGGTGACGCTACGCGGGCAGGTGCACCGGAGCGTGGTCCGCCAGTCACGTTTCGGACTCAACCGCAGCGGGGCCAAGGACGGGCTTGGGACCATCAGATTGCGCATCGTGCCCGAGAGGTGGCCGGCTCGAGAGGAACTGGCCACGAGGGACTCGTGCTGGCCTCACGACAGTGCCGTTGCACGATCACCCGGCCGACTCTTCTTGCACGCCGCAGTGCGATCGACACCATGGACGCCCACACGTCGAGCGGCAGCCTCGGATGGCGGTGAGACGCGCCGACGTTGGAAGATCGCGAAAGGGTGACTCGACCTAGCCTTGCGCGGCGCAACGTCGCGCCTTGGGGGCAAGTCGAAACCACGAAGAACCACCCCCATGATTGGAGCTGGTGCGCCCGAGGCGCTGCTACCTTGACCCCGTGTCTGCACACGCTGGATACGTCGTGCCGCGGGGGGCACACTTTGAGCCGTATCGCGAACCCATGTTGCGTCGAGCCGCTCCCACCTCCCGGGCGTTGTTGACGCGTCCCCGGAGCGGGCAATGACGCAGCCAGCCCTCTCCCCCCTCCGTGTGGCCGTGCTCTCAGATCTGCATGCATTCTCGCGCGCAAATGCATTGCCCGGAATCGTTCCAAACGACGGACAACTCTGTCTCGATGAAGCACAGATCGATCCCTACCGGCACCCCTTTGCAGGCATCTGGAAACTAATCGCGGACGAAGGTCTGAGAGCTGACGTCGTCCTATGTGGCGGGGATATGACGGACAAGAGCGCGCCGGAGCCCGCGCGCCGCGTCTGGGAACTCATTCAAGAGACTGCCCTACGACTTGGTGCGACGACCGTCCTCGGCGCAGTTGGAAATCACGACTGGGATTCGCGCGCGCTTCACAATCCTGACCCTCGCCATATCGTCTACCCGATGCACGACTTTCCGACGAATCGACCCGTCGTGAACACGAACTATTGGGCTCACTATTGGGCAGAGTACGATGACGGAGCAACTAGGTATATCCTCGTCAACTCCTGCGCGTACCAGCGAAATGGGACCGAATACCTGCATGGGCGTGTTACGAAAGAGTCCGTAGATCAGATCCGCGAGAGCCTACAAAGCGCCCCCCATCGAACCGCCAACATTCTCCTGACCCATCACCATCTCCATCGAGTAGGGACGATCGATCTCGAGGACTACAGCGAGATGACAGGCGGGCACCTACTGCTCGAGGCTCTCGATGAGGCAAACGTCGGACCATGGATGGTAGTGCACGGGCACAAGCACATGCCCATGTTGAACTACGCGTCCGGCTCATCCACGTCGCCGGTGGTACTAAGTGCGGGAAGCTTCTCGGCGGAACTCTATAGCGAGTTGGCGGGGCGAGCTCGAAATCAGTTCTATCTCATAGAACTCGACCCGGAGACCGCCAGCGATTTGGGTTTGAGCATCGCAGGCCGCTTTCGTGCCTTCGACTGGGCGCCCGCGCTTGGATGGACACCCGCAAACGCAGCTTCTCAACTTCCCGGATCCGGGGGATTCGGCTGCCGCACGGACCCGTTGTCCCTCGCTCGAAGGCTTGAAGTCGCCGTGAGAGCGAGTGGACAGCCTTGGCTCGAGCGAGACGAAATCGCCGCCATACTGCCAGAACTGTGCCACTTGCTGCCTCCGGATGAAACCGCGCTCAAGACTCGGCTCGAAGAGCTCGGACTCGAGGTTCGCTTGGGGAGTGCCCACATAATCGAAACCGTTAGTATGCCCAGGACCGAGATCCTTGCCGCGATCCACGCAGACGCAAGCGCGACCGTGGATGTCCCGAATAGTGGATCGGAAAGTGTTCGGGCATGAGTACACATGCGACAACGCAAGCGCCGAGCGTATTTGAGTCCTACAATGCCCGGAGCCTCGGCCCGAAGCAGGTGGCACGAACCTTCATCCCGCCCCCGGCGTTCACCGATCTTGCGCGCCGGGGTCACTCCGTTATCGTCGGGCCGCGCGGTAGCGGCAAGACCACACTGCTGAAGATGCTGCAGTCGGAAGCCCTAGATGCGTGGAACCACGAACAGTCGGCGGGATTCCGAGATCGAATCGACTTCTCGGGCGTCTTTATTCCTACTGACGTCACTTGGTCGGAGCAGATCGCCGCGCTCGGCGATAGGGTCCTCGATCCCGCGATTCAGGAACTCTTTGGGCGCTGCGCTTTCACGACCCACGTGCTACGCAGCCTTACAAATGCGATGGATCAACGCACCAAGACGCTCGCAGCGGGAGAAACTGCCCATAGGAACGTTCAACTCAGCCGGTGGCAACAGGCAGAGATCGTTTCTACGATGGCAGAGGACTGGCATCTTGACACCGTTGTACCCAGCTTCGCGTCAGTCTCGGAAGCTCTGACTAAACGCATGCAAAGGTTGGCGGAGCTCGCGTCTGCCGAGGTGATACGAGGGCGGGAAAACCAGGATCAGCGACTGTCGGAGGTACCCTGGCTCCATGTCAACGCCATTGCGGCCGCGACCAGTGCAATTACAAAGTTCAACCGCGTGTCCGGACGTCCTGACGATCGATGGGCGTTGCTGGTCGACGAACTCGAGCTTGCCCCGTCGGGCATTGTACGCGAACTGCTTAGGGCTTTACGGAGCACCGATGAGCGACTGATCTTCAAGCTTTCGTACAGTCCGTTCGGAACGGATCTCCGTGTTCTCGATCGTGAGACCTCGGGATCACCGGGCAACGACTACACAATTGTTGCGCTTTACTATCCAAATAAGCAAGAGGGCTATCGGTTCACAAGATCCCTGATGCAAGGGATCTTGGATGAGCGAGGCGTGCCCTACGGTATTGATGAATTCTTCGGGCACTCGCAACTGGAATATGATCCGACGGACACCGAGATCGCGGCGAGCGAGCGCAGAGCCGACGTCTCTCGCATGTACTTCGAACTAGCCCGAGTTGACCGGTCGTTTCGACAGTATCTCCTCAATCGTAAAATCGATCCGAGCGATATCCGCTCAGTTAGCGGAACGCAGAGAGCTGCTGTAATTCGCAAGGTCGTTGGCCTGGTGCCGATCCGGCTGGCATTTCGCAAGGCAGATCAGGTTCAGTACGGGGCGGCCCGCGGCCGCAAGAACCCCGCAATATGGTCCGGCCTCCCTGCGCTGTTCGCCATGCTGGAAGGTAATCCGCGTTGGACAATCGGAGTTACAACGCAACTCCTCGACGAGTACGACCGGCGTCCTGGAAGGCGACTTCGCGATTCAGTACAAAGTGCTGAGGTCAGCAAGGCGTCGGACAGGTTTCTCGCCCTGCTGCGGACGATGGCGACATCGCCCAACGCCACAACCGACGACGCGAATCTCTCGCAGGCACTGGAGTCGCGAAATCTCCCGACGGTAACTCAATTGCTGGACACCATAGGACAGTTCTTTGCCAACGAAGTGGTTAAGGACCAATTCACTGCCGATCCGTACGGAACATTCGTAGTTGATGAATCCATCACTGACGGAGTGGCATTACTACTTGGTCGGGCACTTAATGCTGGGGCGATCGTCCTGGTGCCGGCGCGCGGGGGCTCGCCCATGACCGCGTCTCTGCGCGGGTGCAGATTCCGCCTTTCCTATCTCCTGGCGCCGCACTATGAGCTTCCGTTGCGACTAGACAAGGCAATCTCGCTATCGAGCATCCTAAGCGTCGGGCTCCCGACCGGGACGCGTCCGCAACACGATCGCCGAAAGAGGCCGACAAAAGCGTGGCCAGGGCAAGGCACTTTTTCCGAGCTTGCTGGCGGTGATCGGCCATGATTCCGGCATCGAGCGACAGATTTCGGGTGCGGCCATGGTCCAGCGAGCGCGAGGTCGGACCGCCCGATCGGGACAATCAGCGATTCGACCTTCTGATCTCCGCGTGTGGCTTCGAGGCGAGGTCGGCTCATGTTCACACTACTCACGCGGAATGGTTCGATGACACGGTTGCGGTCACGTTTCCCGATCGACACGAACTCAGTTACCATGCCAATCGGGCACATTTCGAGGATGCGGGTGTATCGCTCCTTGACCTACAAGATCGAGACTATTCTCCGTGGCTGCAGGGCTTGATTTTCGAGCAGCTGGCCGCCAGGGGCCGGGCTTTGCGCATTATGATCGATATTTCGTCGTTAAGTAGATCGCGGATGGCCGCGGCCGTGGAAACCGTGACAACGCTTGACCCGACGTTCGCCGTCGAATGCGTCTTTGCCTATTCGCCATCCACGTTCACTCCACCGCCACCTCCCGCGGATATGGCAATCTGCCAGCCTGTGTCGCCCTACTTTGCTGGTTTTAGTGCGTTTCCGGGCGAGCCGCCGACGCTGATTGTTGGCGTCGGATACGAGCCGGACCGAGCCTTGGGAATCGCGGAGTACCTTGAGCCCGGCCTCACCGTGATCTTTAGACCGGTCGGCATTGAGCCCGCATTCGATTCGATCGTAGCCAATTCGAACGCGTTGCTCTATACGCGCCCGGGCGTTCGTTCGCGATTTGTTGACTACCCGCTCGCCGATCCGTTCGCGCTTTTTGCTTCGCTCGAGTCCGTTGTGAGTAGCCTCCAGGCGCGGCGGCCGACGCTGGTCCCCATGGGCCCGAAGCCCTTCGCGCTTGCGGCACTGCTGGCGGCAGCGCTTCATCTTCCAGATGCTTCGGTTTGGCGCGTGTCACCCGGGGAGGCCGAGCAAGCTCTTGAACGAGAGGCACTAGGCCCGATCGTTGGCATTAGCGTCGACGTTCCGCCGAGAAGCGGCGGTGCATGAGGATGGCAGAGATGTGTCGCGTTTGCTTGGTGCGTCGTGCTTGTTAGGTATATGGGCACCAAAGCGTCCCTTACGCGCTACATCGTCCCGCTTCTCGAGACGCGGACGACTGGGCGGGTTCTCGACGCGTTCTCGGGTCTCGGTTCAGTAGCAGGTGCGCTGGCTCCGACGCGCAGTGTTGTCGCAAACGACGCCATGCTCTTTACGTCTTGCCTTGCGCGTGCGCGGTTTCTTGAGCCTCCGCCTCGTCACGAGAAGATTGAACCCGACGACGCGTTCGAGCGGGCATTTGCAGCTCAGTGCGCGTGGCTGAGGGAGAGATTTGCGGATCGCCTCGCGGCCGAGTCGGCTGCGGTGTCTGATGATGCGGCGCTTCGAAAATGGGTAGATAGCGCTCCTCATGTGGGAAACGACGATGAGTACTCCCAATCGGCGAAGGAAGCGGCAGGGGCGCTGGGCGGTGAGCACTACCAGATGGTGACGCTCTACTTCTCCGCAAGTTTCTTCTCGACGGCGCAGGCGATCGTCCTTGATTCACTACGATACGCGATCGACTCTGTTCGAGGTGCCCGTGGTGTGCTGCCCGGAGGATTGTTCGACGTTCTCGAGTCTACGATTTCGCGTCCCGAGGATGCCTTGCTGGCTGCGTGGATTTCAACGGCCAGCACGATCATGAATTCGCCCGGACACGCGACGCAGTACCTGCGGCCGACCGTCGTTGGGCGCGAGAGGGTCCTCAAACAGTGGAAGAGAGACGCGCGAGAGATCTTCGTTGCTCGTGCCGCGTCCGTGGGGCCTATAGGTTCTAGGAGTTGGCGGTCCGGCAACGCGGTGACGGTCGGAGATGCGACTCGAGCGGTATCGGAGGCGGATCGCGTGGGAATTGTGTACGCGGACCCGCCCTACACAAAGGACCATTATTCACGGATGTATCACGTTCTGGAGACGATGTACCTTTACGATTATCCCGACTCGCTCGGAGCCGGACGGATGCGCAGCGACAGGTTCCGGAGCGGGTTCAGCGTCAAGACGGAGGTCGAGGCTTCTTTTGTCGCGATGGTGTCGGCCGTCCGGAGCCGCGGTGCGGATCTCCTACTCTCCTATCCCAGCGAGGGCCTGCTCTCCTCGCGGACCGACGTCGTCGATCTTGTTTCCGATTTGATGCGGGTGGAGTCGGTGACTCGGATAAAGCACAGCTATTCAACCGTTGGAGCTTCCTCCGGGAGCAGACAGACTCCAGGTGAAGAACAACTGATCCTTGCGCGCTCGTAGTCTTTTACTTGGTGCTGCGCTCTGAAGCAAAGCGATCACGGAGGCACGCTGGGGGAATGGCAGTCCCCGCAGCGATGCGGGAACCTCGTGCGAACCGCGATGAGACGTAGTTCTCGCTTCGGGGTCGAGAGTCGACTGCGCGGTGTTTCGGGGTCTTGCGAGGTAGCCGGGGGGTCTAGGTCGTGGTGATCCCACGGGGAGCCGGCGGCGGGAGGTCGACGTCGGTATCGCGTTCTCCCTGGAGGTCCGACGAGCCCGGGCCGAGCTTGCTCGTGGTCAGCGAATGGTCAGCAGCCGCCCTCGAAAGCTCGCAATTCTGGAACCTCATGCATGTATTTCCGCAGGTCACCGACCTGCGCATGCCTCGTTTTCGAACTCCTAAAGCGGGTGTCGACGGTCGAGTCCACCCCCGCCGCAACGGCGGTTGGTGCAGGCCGAAGTTGGCGGCGACGACCGCTTCCTGATCGATACCGTGGTGCGCGATCGCGCCCTCCGGAGGCGCGACGTTCCGAGGAGGCCCGTGGTGGAGACCGCCGCGATCGTTGCGTGGACCCTGCAGAAGGAGATCCCGGTACCCGAGGATGTGAAGCAGCTGCTCGTGGAGGGTGAGACCGCGGTGACGTCCTTCAAGACGTTCCGCGACTCGGCGACGTTCACGACGAAGCGGCTCATCGTCAGGGACGCGCAGGGTGTGACCGGCAAGAAGGTCGAGATCTACTCGCTCCCGTACACGTCGATCGAGATGTGGTCCTCGGAGAACGCGGGCGGGATGCTCGACCGTGACGCCGAGATCGAGCTGTGGACCAAGGCCGGCCACATCAAGGTGAAGCTCACCAAGGGAGCCGACATCCGTCGCATCGACAGCCTCATCGCCTGGGCGGTCCTCAAGAGCCACTGACGAGCGGGACCCTCGTGCGCAGACGGCCTCACCCGCGATACTGACCCCACCGCGGCGATCGAGAGCGGCGCACTCCCCAACCACTGCACGCGGGGCACTGCAGAGGCCCGGCCGGACAGGATCATCCGGAAGGAGATCGTCGGACATGGACTCGACGGATTGGCGCGTGGTCGATGGCGTGACGACGGCGTGGTTCGACGCGGCGTCGCTGACCGAGGGGGCCGCGCTGGCCGGGCGCATCGTGGCCCTGTCAACCGAGATGGCGGTCGACCTGCGCGCGGCGGGCGTCCGGGTGCGCGTGGACTCGGGCGAGCACGCCGAGGCCGTGTCGGCGGCCGCTCGGGATCTCGGGCTGGCAGCGAACCCCGCCGCGCTGCAGCAGCTGAGCGTCGTGTTCGACTCCGCGGACCCGTCGGCGGTGAGTCCGTTCTGGCAGCGCGCGCTCGGCTACGCGTCCGCGGAGGACGGCACTCTCAACGACCCGTTGCGGCGCGACCCCGAGTTCCGGATCCGGCAGTCGACCGACCCGCGGCCATTGCGCAACCGCTTCCACCTCGACGTGGTGCGGCCGTCCGCGGCAGTCGAACAGGCGAGCCTGGGCGAGGCGTACGGGGTGTTCGGGGTGTGCCATGCCGACCCCGACGGCAACGAGGTCGACCTCGTGCCGGGCGACCCGCTCGGCGACACGGCGGAGACTGCCGACTGGCAGGCGGTGTTCAGCGCGATGGCCTGCTACCGCACCACCTCGCCGACGCAGCAGCGCGACCTGGCCGCCGCGGCAGCCGCGCTGGCCGACGACGCGGGCTTCCCGCTGCTGATCGACCTGCGCCCCGGGCTCGTGATCCTCGACACCGGCAAGGACCAGGGGGACGACGAGGCGCACGGTCTCGACCTCGACTTCGCCGACCTGGCCGGGAAGCTCCAGGCCGCAGCCCGTGAGCTCGGGGCCGCCGCAGATCTGGGTCTCCCGCGCTGCGTCCAGATCGTCATCGACGCCGCCGACGTCGCCGCGGTCCGCGCGTTCTGGCTCGCCACGCTCGGCTACGTCCCCGACCGGCGCGACAGGCTCACCGACATCGTCGACCCGCGGCGGCTGAACCCCGTGCTGATGTTCCAGGACATCGACACCGCGGAGACGGAGCGGCTCCGGCAGCGCAACCGCATCCACGTCGAGCTGGCCGTGCCGTCGGACCTCGCGGAGGCGCACCTCGGCACTGCCCTCGGTGCCGGTGGCCGGCTCCTCGAGGAGTCGGAGGGACGCTGGCGGGTGGCCGATCCCGAGGGCAACGAGCTCGTGGTGACCAGCGCCTAGGCCGCCCGGGCGATCCAGTCGAGCGCGAGCGCGGTGACCGCGTTGGGTGCGTCGTCGGTGAGGAAGTGCGCGGCGTCGTCGACGAACGCGAGCTCGTAGCGGTCGGCGTAGCGCGAGAGGTCTCCGCTGAGGCGGCGGATCAGCGGCTCGTCCCACGGGTGGTCGAGCCGCCCGAACACGGCGAGGGTCGGCGGCCGGAGCCGCTGCCGCGCGAAGGCGCCTCGCGCGAGCTGCAGGGACACCGGGATGGCGATGCCGCGGAACAGCCGCCGCACGGCGTCGTCGATCTCCGGGCGCGCTAGCGGTGCGAGGTAGGCGTCGATCGTCTCGGCCGGCAGCGGGTGGGCGATGTGGCTGGGGTCGAACAGGCCCGCGAGCGAGCGGCCGCGGCGGTGCCAGATCAGGGCGGGCATGTGGCGGAAGCCGCCGACGAGCTTGAGGCTGAACGACATGAACACCGGCGGCACCGAGAGCTGCACCAGCGACCGCACCCGTTCGGGATGCGCGTAGGCGATCTGGTTCGCGCCGATCGCGCCCAGGTCGTGCGCGACGAGGTGCGCCCGCTCGATCTCGAGCGCGTCGAGCAGCGCGAGCAGGTCGTGCTGGTGGGACTCGCGCTCGATGCGCGGGTCGTCGGCCGTGGTCCATCCGGTGCCGCGCAGGTCGGGGCAGAGGACGCGGTGGCCGGCGCGCGCGAGGACGGGGGCGATCTCGCGCCACTGCCACCAGTGCGCCGGGAACCCGTGCAGCAGCACCACCGGATCGCCCTCGCCGATGGTCGCGACGTGGCTGTGCAGGCCTGGCGTCTCGACGACAAGGTGCTCCATGCCGGGCGCCTCGGGCATCGCCGGGTACCAGGTGGACGACCCGGCGGCGACCTCGCGGATCTGGGGTGTGTTCATGACGGCTCCTGCGGCGCGGTCTGAATACTATGTTCATAGTAGAACCGCGAACGGAAGGTGTACATGCCGACGACGAAGGAGCGCGCGCTCGACGCCGCCGTCGAGCTGCTCGGCGCCGAGGGGGTGCGCGCGCTGAGCCACGCGCGCGTCGACGCCCGGGCGGGGCTGCCGGCGGGCTCCACCTCGAACTGGTTCCGCACCCGCCGGGCACTCCTCGCCGGCATCGTCGACTGGATGGCCGAGCTCGAGCGCGCCGACGGCCCACCCGTCGCACCCGACCCGGACGCCCTGGCCGACGGCCTGTGCGCGATGCTCGAGCTGCAGACCGGCCCTTTCGCGGCGCGCACCAGGGCGCGCTACGCGCTCTTCCTCGAGCTCGCCTCGGACACCGAGCTCGGGGCGCCGCTGCGTCACCAGCGGCACGAGTTCGAGCGCTGGACCGAGCAGCTGGTGACCGCAGCCGGCATCCCCGACCCCGTTCCCGCCGCCCGTGCGCTGATGGCTCTCGGCGACGGGCTGATGCTGCACCGGCTCACCGTCGACCCCACGCTCGACATGCGGCCGGCCGTCGAGCGGACTGTGCGCGCACTCATGGCGACGGCCTAGACGAGCAGGCTCGGGCTGGTCAGTCGTGTGCGAGGGAGGAGGACAGGTCGCGGTGGGCGTCGGCCTGGGCGAGCAGGTCCTGTGCCTTCTGCTCGAACACGCCGACGGCGTCGGTGCCGGCCGCGAAGCGCAGCGGCGGCTCGTCGAGCGCGGCGAGCTGGACGAGGGCGTCGGCGAGCTTGGCGGGGTCGCCGGTCTGCTGGCCGTTCATCGCACTCCAGGCGGTGACGGTCTGGCGGGTGCGCTCGGCGTAGTCGTCGATGGTGGGCTGCGCGTAGCTGGTCGACTCGGGGGTGAGCAGGTCGGTGCGGAAGAACCCGGGCTCGACGAGCATCGTGCGGATTCCGAACGGCGCGACTTCGGGGGCCAGCGACTCGATCCAGCCCTCGACGCCGAACTTGGAGGCGGCGTACGCCGAGACGAACTCCCCGCCGGCCAGGCCCGCGGTCGACGAGATGGTGAGCACGAGGCCCGATCGCTGTGCCCGCATCACCGGCAGGACCGCGCGCGTGACGTTGATCGGGCCGAACAGGTTGGTCTCGATCTGGGCGCGGAAGTCGTCGGGGGCGATCTCCTCGAAGAACCCGGCGTAGAAGTTCGCGGCGTTGTTCACCAGCACGTCGATGCGCCCGAAACGATCGACGGCTGCGCGCACGGCGGCCCGCGCGTCGTCCGGGTCGGTGATGTCCAGCGTGACGGCAAGCAGCTCGGGATGCGCCCCGACGGCCTCGGTGACCTTCTGCGGATCGCGCCCGGTGGCGACGACCGCGTGACCGGCCGCGAGGGCCGCCCTCGCGAAGTCCACGCCCATGCCCCGGCTCGCCCCGGTGACCAGCCACACCTGCTTCTCGCGCATGTCTTGTCCTTCATCGAGCTCCGCGCCGCGACGATCCGCGGCGGCCGCCTCGTGTCGGCGACGACCTCATGCAACGCGGTCGCGCGGACGCGGAGAAGTCACTGCTGAGACGCTCACTGGCAGGGCATCCCTCATCCCGCCTGCCCCGCCTAGCGTGGAGTGATGGACACCCGCAGCGAGGTCAAGGCCTTCCTCACCTCCCGGCGCGCGAAGCTCACGCCCGAGCACGTCGGCCTCACCGCTGCGGGGCGCAACCGGCGCGTCCCTGGCTTGCGGCGCAGCGAGGTTGCCGACCTCGCCGGCGTGAGTGTCGAGTACTACGCCCGCCTCGAGCGGGGTGACCTGAGCGGGGTCTCCGAGAGCGTCCTGGACGCGCTGGCCCGCGCGCTCGAGCTCGACGAGGCCGAGCGGCTGCACCTCGCCGATCTCGCCCGTGCCGCCGGACCGGGCGCCCGCGCGCGACGGCGACCGGCCGCACAGCAGATCCGGCCGAGCGTGCAGTGGGTCCTCGACGGAATGACGCGGCTGCCCGCGATCGTCAACGACGGATCGCTCAACCTCGTGGCCGCGAACACGCTCGGGCGCGCGTTGTTCTCGCCCGTGCTGGACGACCACGTCCGACCCGCGAACCACGCCCGGTTCACCTTCCTCGACCCTCGCGCGCACGACTTCTGGCTCGACTGGGAGCGCGCCGCCGACGACGCCGTGGCCGCCCTGCGCGCGGAAGCCGGCCGCGACCCGTTCAACCGAGGCCTCACCGATCTGGTCGGGGAGCTGAGCACCCGTAGCGACGCCTTCCGCACCCGCTGGGCGTCCCACGACGTCCGCCTGCACCGCACGGGCGTGAAGCACTTCCGCCACCCGGTCGTGGGCGAGCTGCACCTGGCGTTCGACGTGATGGAGCTGCCCGCCGAGTCCGGCCTGAGCCTGATCGCCTTCAGTGCGGAGCCGGCGTCGCCCGACGACGACGCCCTCCAGCTGCTGTCGAGCTGGGCCGCCGACCACGTCGAGGCGAGCACGCGCTGATGCCGCGCCCGGTTGGCTGACGCCCGAACCGGGCAGGATCCACGCTCGCGCGCACCTGTACCGGCAGGTCAGTTCACTGATCGTCCCTGCGGATCGAGCTCCGCATGCGGATGTCGCCAGGTCGAACTACCCCCGAGGCGCTGTATGTTGTTGCAGTTCAGCGCAGGCAGCGATGCTCGAACGCAGTGGCTGCAGCGGGCTAGACGGACCGAGGCGATGAGAACGGGCGTCGTCGGCCGCACCCGGGCGTGGCCGGATGGATACCGCCGGTCACCATCGGCGTGAGCACGCGCCTGTCACCCGGCGGCCGATCGGTCCGCGCTGCCGTGGCACGGCGCCCTGCGCCGCCCCGCGGTCGCGGTGTGGATGCGACGAAGGAGGAGATGTGGCTCGACCAGGCCAACGCGGGTCCGGTCGCGCGCGCTCCGACTCCGGCAACCAGGGCCGGCGCGCCCCGCAGCGTCCCGCCGAGCAGGGGATCATCCCCGTGCTCGCGGAGGTCGCCCGCGAGGTCGACCGGGCTGTGCAGCGACCGCCCACGCGGCCGGCCATGCGCACGAAGTTCCAGGTGGTGGCCCTGCTGGTGCGCGAGGAGCGGGCGCGGGTGATGGCCGACGCCACCCTGGGGTCGTCGCGGCGCACCGAGCAGCTCAAACGGCTCGACGGGGTGGCGACGATGCTCGCCCGGACCGCGGCCCGGGACACCTCGCTGCTCGCCCTGCTCGCCGACGACGCCCGGGTCTCCGACGCGGCCCGCGCCTACAAGGCGACGCTGATGCGCGCCGGCGGGCTCGAGCCGCCGGAGGAGCCGGAGCCCGCGCCGCCGGTCGCGCCCGTGGCGGCCGCTGCACCGCAGGTGGTGCCGAGGTCGGTGATCGCGCGCCAGCTGGCCAACCCGTTCCTGGCCCCGGACTACGCCGCCGCGGCCGAGCGCAGCGCCGCGCAGGCCCGCCGCCTGGCCGGCTGGGAGCTGCTCGAGCCGCTCTTCCGGTCGTTCGAGGTCGCGGCGACCGGCGCGCCCGCGTGCATGGAGCTGCCCGAGCCGCGCCCGGTGCCCGTCCCCGCGGGCCGTGCGCTGATGCCGCACCAGGCCCAGGTGGTCGCGGCCACGGCGCGCGGCCATCGCACGTTCCTGCTCGCCGACGAGCCCGGCCTCGGCAAGACGGCGCAGGCGCTGCTCGCGGCCCAGGCGGCCGACGCCTATCCGCTGCTCGTCGTCGTGCCCAACGTGGTGAAGACGAACTGGGCGCACGAGGTCGGGCTGTGGACGCCGTTCCGCCGGTCGACCGTGGTCCACGGCGACGGCGACCGGGTCGACGGCTTCGCGGACGTCGTGATCGTCAACTACGAGCTGCTCGACCGGCACGTCGGCTGGCTCGGCGCCCTCGGCTTCCGCGGCATGGTGGTCGACGAGGCGCACTTCATCAAGAACAAGAGCTCGCAGCGCTCCAAGCACGTGCTCGCCCTCTCCGAGCGGATCCGCGCTCGCACGGCCCGGCCGCTGCTGATGGCGCTCACCGGCACGCCGCTGATCAACGACATCGAGGACTTCCGCGCGATCTGGCAGTTCCTCGGGTGGATCGACGACGCCAAGCCGCTGGGTGCGCTGATGACCGCCCTCGAGGAGACCGGGCTCACCCCGGCCGACCCGGGGTTCTCGCGCGCCGCGCGGGCCAGCGTGATCGACATGGGCATCGTGCGTCGTCGCAAGATCGATGTGGTCGCCGACATCCCGGCCCGCCGGGTGGCGGACCTGCCGGTCGAGCTCGACGGCGCGGTGGGCCGCTCGATCCGCGCGGCCGAGGAGGCGCTCGCCAAGCGTCTGGTCGGGCGCTACCGGGCCGCGCTGGAGTGGCGCGCGGGCGAGGCGGTGGACGGCATCGACCGCGAGCTCGTCCGCCGGGTGGCCGCGGCCGAGCTCAAGGACTCGAGCTCGCAGGCCGGGGGCGAGAACGTGTTCACCATGGTCCGACGGATCGGTCAGGCCAAGGCCGGGCTGGCCGCCGACTACGCCGCCCAGCTGGCCCGCAACGTCGGCAAGGTGGTGTTCTTCGCCCGGCACGTCGACGTGATGGACCAGGCCGAGCAGACGTTCGCCGACCGCGGCATCAAGTACGCCTCGATCCGCGGCGACCAGACGACGAGGACGCGCAACAAGAACATCGCCGCGTTCACCGACGACCCCGACGTGCAGATCGCCGTTTGCTCGCTGATGGCCGCCGGCGTGGGGCTCAACCTGCAGGTCGCGTCCAACTTGGTGCTGGCCGAGCTGTCCTGGACCGACGCCGAGCAGACCCAGGCGATCGACCGGATCCACCGCATCGGCCAGTCCGAGCCGGTCACGGCGTGGCGGATCATCGCCGCGCAGACCATCGACGCCAAGATCGCCGAGCTGATCGACAGCAAGTCGGCGCTGGCCGCCCGGGCCCTGGACGGCGCCGCGGACGAGGACGGCTCGTCGTCCACGGACGTGCAGCTCGACGCCCTGGTCGGGCTGCTCACCGACGCGCTCGTCGCCGAGGGCCTGGACTAGCCCTCGCCTCCGGGCCAGGCCACCCGCGACGATGGCCTGCATGGCGCTCGGTGCGCAGGACGAGGTCTCCTTCCGGCTCTGGCCGCCGGTCGCCATCGGCGCGCCCCTTCTCGTGGGCTGGTGGGTGACGCGCGTGGCCGGCGACCCCGTCGAGCTCGGCGCGTGGCGGGTGCCGCTCGGGTGGGCGCTGGTCGTCGCGTTCGGGGTGTGGAACGGCTGGGCCCTGTGGATGTTCGGCCGGAGCCGGACGGGGTTGCTGCCCGGGCAGGCGACGCGCGCCATGATCGAGCAGGGGCCGTTCCGGCTGTCGCGCAACCCGCTGTACGTCGGACTGCTCGCTCTCTACCTCGGCGTGGCGTTGCTCGCGCCGACGTTCTGGGGGCTCGTGCTCTTCCCCGCGGCCGTGCTGCTCGTGCTCTGGGGCGCGATCCAGCCCGAGGAGCGGTTCCTGCACGAGCGGTTCGGTGCGGCGTACGACGACTACCGCCGGCGGGTGCCGCGGTGGCTGGGCGTGGTGCGGCGCTGACCCGCCGAGGGCGTGGGGACCAAGGTCCACTCCCTCGCGCCCGCGCCGGGACCAACCTGGTGTTCGTGATCACCGTCCACGGCACCGGCGCCGCCGAGAGGATCCGCACCGACCGGCTGACCGTCCGCCGGTTCGACGCGGGCGACGGCGAGGCGCTGCACCGCTACCTGTCGCAGCCGGAGGCCGTGCGCTTCGAGCCGTACGACGTCCAGACGCGCCTGCGGTGCCACGAGCTCGCGCTGGACCGCGCGGGCGACGAGGCGTTCTGGGCCGTGTGCCGCACGGAGGACGAGCTGCTGATCGGCAACCTGTACCTGCACCGCGACGACCCGCGCTCGTGGCACACCTACACGCTGGGCTACGTGTTCGACCCCGCCCAGTGGGGCCACGGCTACGCCACCGAGGCCGCCCGGGCGCTGCTCGACGTCTGCTTCCGCGACTGGGGCGCGCAACGCGTCGCCGCGCGCTGCAACCCCGAGAACGCCAGGTCGTGGCGGCTGCTCGAGCGGCTCGGCATGCGCCGCGAGGGGCTCCTCGAGCAGGCCGCGTCGTTCGCCACGGACGCCGCCGGGCGGCCCCTCTGGCACGACGCGTACCTGTACGCCGTGCTCGAGGACGAGTGGTCGGCCGAGCGGCAAAGCTGATCGGTCAGTCGGCCGGCTCGTCGCCGAGCGCGCGCTCGAACCAGCCGCCCGGCGGCACGTCGACCTTCGGCTGGTAGGGGGCGGGCTGTGCCTGGTCGGGCTCGCGGGGCCACAGGATCTCGGCCCGGTCGGCGGCGGCCCCGAGCGCCTCGGCGTCCACGGTGACGCTCGACTCGTCGATGCCGAGGGTCGGGCTGGCGACGACGATCACGAGGTCTCCGGGCGGCGGCGCGGGCGTCAGCCACAGCGTGCTCGACCACTCGCGGCCACCGCCACCGCCGCTGCGGTTGACGAGCACCGGCCCGTCCGCAGCCGGCCAGCTGGCCCAGCCGTGCCGCCCGGCGACCACCGTGCGGCCGTCGGAGAGCTGGACGCCGGCGAGCAGCCCCGCGTCGTAGGCCACGTACATCTGGTCGTCCGGCCCGGGGTCGAGACGACGACGGATCGCCAGGTCGATCTGCACCCCGTTCGCGTAGTGCAGGAGGCCGACCAGCAGGATCGCGGCGTCGGCGGACCGCGCGATCACGCCGCTCACGCCGACGGCGCCGGGCGCCTCGTTGTCGGGCGGCGAGAACCGGAACCGTGCCTGCGCGACCTCGTCGTCGTCGCCGGAGAACGCCATGGCCGCGTGCATGACCCGACGATGGGGGACCGGCGTCACCGCAGTCAACGGCGATTGTTCAGTCGAACCTCGTCCACTCGCCCTCGGAGACCACGTCGACGGAGCCGTCGACGACGCGGATGGCCGTCTGCTCGTCGATCGCGTAGGCCGGGACGCCGATGTCGGCGGCCCACCGCTCCGCGTCGGCGGGGGTGTTCGTCGGGAAGGCGTTGAGGTGCGGGAAGATCGCGAAGTCGACCACGCCGAGGGTGCGGTCGTCGGGCGCGGCCGGCCACTCGACGAAGTACCGCCCGATCCGGGGCGTCATCACCATGCTGCCGGCGCTCACGCCCACCCAGACCGTGTCGGGCAGCGACGGCAGCAGGTCGGCCAGGCCCGACTCGCGCATCCAGTGGTGCAGGAACGTCGCGTCGCCGCCGTCGACCAGGAGCACGTCGGCCGCCCGGACCCACGGGACCCATCGCTCGGCGCCGATGGTGGGCAGCGCCGTGAGCTCGAGGACGCCGAGCGACGCCCAGCCCAGGCCGGTGAAGTGCCGGAAGCCGGGGTCGGCCGCGACCAGGCCGCGCACCGACTCCGGACCGCACATCGGGTGACCCCACTGGGCGGTCGGCACGACCAGCGCGTGGGACTCGGCGACCGGCTTGCCCAGGAGCTCTTCGAGCGCCGCGTGGATGCTCGGGTTGGTGACGCCGCCGGACGTGAGCAGGAGCTTCAAGGGTCCTCCGAGGTCGCGCGACGGGGTCGGGCCCATCCTGCACCCGACCCCCGACACCCTCAGGCGGCGAGGTGGAACGTGCTCGCGAAGCGGTCGAGGAGGTCGCCGCGCCCGCGCAGCACCTCGACCACGCCGGTCGCGATCGCGCGGTCCGGGGAGAGCTCGCCGGAGATGAGCCGCCGGATGTCCGGGCCGGCGGCGAAGGCCAGGTCCACCGGTCCGTCGCCGCGCGTCACGTCGAGGGCGGAGCCGTCCACCCGGACGAGCAGCTCGGCGGGACCGAACCGCGCCCCGTAGGCCGTGGCGGGCAGGGTCGCCGCGACCTGGGGGCGAAAGGCGGTCCGCAGGGCCATCGTCATCGAGTCGGGCGTGATGATCTGCTCGTCGCGCGGCTCGCCCATCGCCTTGAAGCCCCAGGCCCCGAGCGCGAGCACGACGGGCTCGAGCTCGCGGCCGTAGGGCGTCAGCTCGTAGATGACGAAGCGGGAGCGCGGTGCCCGGCGGATGATGCCGGCCGCCTGGAGCTCCTTGAGCCGCGCCGCCAGGATGTTGCTCGGGATGCGGGGCAGGCCCGCGGCGAGCTCTCCGTAGCGGCGCGGCCCGACCAGCAGGTCGCGGATGATGAGCAGCGCCCAGCGCTCGCCGACGAGCTCGAGGGCCTGCGTGATCCCGCAGTACTGGCCGTAGTCGCGTGCAGCCATCTGCCTCAGGCCTGCTGGTTGGCGAAGGCCTCGGGGCCCTGCGCGGCGGCGACCGGGTCCATCCAGCCGAACTCGAGGATGTTGCCGTCGGGGTCGGCCAGCTGGCGCTGGTACATGAAGCCGTAGTCCGAGGCGGGTCGGTCCTCGGAGCCGCCCGCGGCGAGCCCCTTGGCGACGGTGGCGTCGACGGCCTCGCGGCTGTCGACGAAGATCGCGGTCGAGACCGACGGGTTGACCTTCGGGTCGCCGAGCGGCAGGTCCGTGAACGTCTGGAAGTACTCGCGCACCAGGATCATGAAGTAGCTGTGGTCCTCCTCGACGATGACGCACGCGGCGTTGTGGTCGGAGAACTGCGGGTTGAGCGTGAACCCGATGGCCGTGTAGAACGCCTTCGCGCGCTCGAGGTCGGTCACGGGCAGGTTGACGAACATCGCGGTCATGGGGATCGCCTCTCAAGGGTGCGGTAGGTGGCAGGACCGACACTTGCAAAAAACAAGTGGGGCGTCAAGGGTTTCACCACACGAAGGGGACCAGCCGGGCCCGACCGCGCGCGAAGTCGAGGTACGCGTCCCCGAGCGCCTCGACCAGGGCCCGCTCCTCCCGGCGCAGCCGGTAGACGAGCGCCAGCAGGATCAGCAGCACGCCGACGCACGCCCCCACCCAGTTGCCGAGCATCAGCCCAGCGCCGAGGAAGGCCGCCAGGAGGCCGGTGTAGCTGGGGTGCCGGAGCAGCCGGTACGGGCCGCGCGTGATGACCGCCTGGTCGGGGGAGGTCTGCACCACGGTCGTGAAGTACGTGCCCAGGGTGGCGAACGACCACCAGCGCAGCAGGAGGCCGGACCACCCGACGAGTGCGCCGACGACGAACACCGCGGCGCCCTCGAGCACGGCGTCGGGGGCCACGGTCTGCGCCAGCGGCAGCGCGAGGATGCCCGCGAAGAAGACGACCCGGAAGGCGACCTCGCCCCGCAGGTCGGTGCGCGTGGCGCCGCGACGCCGCTTCACCGCCTGCGAGAGCTCGCCCACGACGAAGGCGGCGACGGTCAGGTCGAGCACCAGCCGGGCCCAGCCCGCCTCCTGCACGTACGGCATCGCCACCGCCCCAGTCTTCCAGCGGGCGACGCACGCTCTACGCGGGAGCGGAACCGGCGCCGAACCACCGCGACAGGTGCCGGCGCAGGTCGTCCTGGTCGTCGCCGATCCACACGACGTGGCCGTCCGGCCGCAGCAGCACCGCGGGCGCGCTGAGCTCGGCGCTGACGTCCGCGACGAGGTCGACCCGGTCCGCCCACCCGGCCACGGAGAGCCCGCCGGTCTGGTCCAGCAGGAGCCCGCGTCCGTCGCGCGTGCGCTCGTAGAGGCGACCGCTGGACAGGGGGAGGTCCCGAAGCCGTCGGCCGAGCAGCTCGGGCCCGTCGCCCACGTCGTAGCGGATGCCGATCCCGGCCACCCTCTCGGCGAGGAAGCGGCTGACGTCCGCGAAGCTCATCAGCTCGGTCAGCAGCCGGCGCACGGCCTGCGGCCCGGGCTCGGTGGAGATCAGCACGCTCTGGGCGCGGGTGAGGGTCAGCACCTCGTCGGCGACCGGGTGACGCTCGGAGCCATAGGTGTCCAGCAGCCCGTCCGGTGCCCACCCCGCGACCTCCGCGGCGAGCTTCCAGCCGAGGTTGAACGCGTCCTGGATGCCGAGGTTCAGGCCCTGCCCGCCCAGCGGCGGGTGGACGTGCGCGGCGTCGCCGGCCAGGAGCACCCGTCCCGCGCGGTACCGCTCGGCGAGCCGGGTGGCGTCGGTGAAGCGCGTGAGCGAGCGCGGGGAGTGGACGCCGAAGTCGATGCCCGCGTACGCCCGCAGCTGGGTCCGGAACTCGTCCAGCGTCGGGGGGACCGTGCGGTCCTCGGCCACGGTCGCGGCCGGGACGACCGCGCGGTACAGGCCGTCGCCCGTGGGTCCGATGCCGAACCCCTTCTGGGTCTTGCGGACCTCGTCCGACACCGCGGCGATCTCCGCCGGGGGCGCCGTGACCTGCACCTCGCCCAGGATCCACTCGGTGGTGGCGGGCTCGCCGGGGAAGCCGATGCCGAGCAGCCGGCGCACCAGGCTGCGTCCGCCGTCGCAGCCCACCAGCCAGCGGGCGCGCAGCAGGGAGCCGTCGGCGAGCTCGACGCTCACCCCGTCGTCGTCCTGCTCGACGCCGGTCACCTCGGTGCCGCGGCGGATCTGCGCGCCGAGCTCGTCGGCACGCTCGGTCAGCAGGCGATCGGTGACCGGCTGCGGGATGCCCAGGACGTAGCCGTGCGCGGTGTCCAGGGCGACCGGGGCCGGCGTCTCGATCCCGGCGAAGCGGCCGACGCCACCGGGGTACTGCTGCCCGAGCGCGAGGAACCGGTCCAGCACACCCCGCATGTCCAGGATCTCGATGCTGCGCGGGTGCAGCCCGAGCGAGCGGACCGCCGGGCTCGGCTCGGCGTCCCTCTCCAGGACCAGCACCTCCACGTCGTGCAGGCGCAGCTCGGCGGCCAGCATCGTGCCGGTCGGCCCGCCGCCGGCGATGATCACGTCGATCATGGACGTCCCCCTCTGGTGCTCTCGGCCGACCATCCTGGCGGTGGGGGAGGGCCTTGCGGCAAGCCCCCTGCGGGCCGATAACCTGACAGCGGCAGGGAGATGCGTCTTCCTGCCTCTCGCGTGCGCAGCGACGTCCACCGGCGTCGTGCCGGTGGACGCCGCCACTGCTCGCGAGCGTCAGAGGCTGCGCGCGGTGATGTCGCCGTACGCGGTGGTCGCGTGGATGGTCAGCTCCGGGGTGCTCGTGGTGCTCACCAGCGCGTTCTGGATCCGACCCCAGGCGGCGCCGGCGTCGAGCGACGCGGAGACCCCCGCCGCGGTGGTGACCGAGACGTCGCCGGCCTGGGTGCTGAGCACGACCTTGCCGCGGGAGGCCTCGGCGATCCGGATGTCGCCCTTGCCGACGCTGATCTCCGCCGGCCCGTTCAGGCGGCCGACCGAGACGTCGCCGGCGTGGGTGCGGACGCGCACGTTCGCGGCCTCGTCGAGCTTGATCTCGCCCTGCGCGCCCTCGAAGGAGACGTCGCCCAGCCGGCCGACGCCGCGCAGCTCGGCGCTGGCCGCCTTCGCCTCCAGGCGCGAGCCGGCGGGCAGCTGGACCGTCACCTCGATCGAGCCGGAGCTGCCCAGGACCTGGTTCTTGGCCAGGGCCTCGATGCGCAGCACGCCGTCGCGGAAGTCGACCGTGGTCTGCTCGGCCACCTTGACGTCGCGAGCCTTCGAGGCGTCTGCGGGGCGGACCTCCACGACGGTGTCGGACCGGTCGGCGGCGATCAGCTGGACGCGCCCGGCGGGGATGTCGAGGACGGCGGTGATGGGGGTGCGGGTGTCGAAGTTCGGCATCGTGCTCAACTCCTGTGCTCGGTGGCGGATCGGTGTTTCTGACATCGCAAACGCTACGTTGCGTTCGCACACTGAGCAACTAGGATTTTGCGTTGCACGTGCATATTCGCAGTTCAGATGCCACTAATCATTGCAATGGACGAAGTTTCAACGCAACAAGACCTTGTTTGGGGCGTTGCAATGGAGGTGGCGTGAACGCTAAGGTGTCGAACGGAGACGGGAGGTCGCCATGCCAGGAGGCAGGCTCACGCAGCAGGAGCGCCAGCAGATCGCTCTCGGTCTGGCGGACGACCTGGCCTACGCGGAGATCGCCCGGCGGCTGGACCGCCCGACCTCGACGATCACGCGCGAGGTCATGCGCAACGGCGGCCCGACCGCCTACCGCGCCGACCTGGCGCACCGCGCCACCGAGCGGCGGGCGCACCGGCGGCGGCCGGTCCCGCCGCGGGGAGCGCGACCGGTGCCCGAGGCGGACGGCCGCGACGCCGAGGCCGTGCGCGAGTACGAGGAGACGTTCACGACGCTCCTCATGCGGTCGGGCCTGCCCAGGATCGCCGCGGGGGTGCTGACCTGCCTCTACACCACCGACGCGGGGAGCCTCACGGCCGCCGAGCTGGTGGCGCGGCTCCAGGTGAGCCCGGCGTCCATCTCCAAGGCGATCGCGTTCCTGGAGAGCCAGGGTCTGGTGCTCCGGCAGCGCGACGAGCGCCGTCGCGAGCGCTACCTGGCCGACGCGGGCGTCTGGTACCAGTCGATGATCGAGAGCGCGCGCTCGAACGCCGAGCTGGCCGAGACCGCGCGCCAGGGCGTCAGCGTGCTCGGCCCGGGCACGCCGGCCGCCGTCCGGCTGGAGAACGTCGCGCGCTTCATGGACTTCGTCGGCGAGAGCATCTCCCGCGCCGCCGAGCAGGCCCGCGAGATCCTCTACGCGCAGCCGGAGGCGTCCGACTAGCGGGCCCTCACAGCCCCTGGACGAACCGCCGCACCCGCTCCGCCATGGCCTCGGGCACCTCGGCGACGGTGAAGTGGCCGCCCTCGGGCAGCCGCTCGAACACGCGCAGGTCGCGGTAGAACCGCCGCGCCACCGACTCGGGGTTGTCGTGCTCGTGGCGCTGGACGAAGACCGCGGCGGGCACCTCGACCGGCGGGATCTGCGCGTCCGCCCCGTCGAAGTAGGGCCGGAACGACGTGCCGATGCTCTGCGTCGCCCAGTAGAGGGTGGCCTCGGTGAGGATCCGCTCGCGGGAGATGCGGCGCTCCAGGCGGGCCGGGTCTCCCTGCGGGGTGTCGCTCCACTCGACCAGCTTCTCGGTGAGCCACGCCAGCAGCCCGGCGGGGGAGTCGTTGAGCCCGGCGGCGAGGGTGTCGGGCCGGGTGCCCTGGACGTGGGCGTACCCGGCCTGCTGGTACCAGCCCGCCGCCATGCGGTCGTAGAAGTCGCGCTCGGTGGGATCGGTGCTGGCCGCCTGCTCGTCCTGCGACAGGAAGTGCGCGTGCGTGACGACGATGCCCGCCACCGACTCGGGGTGGGTCGCGGCGACGAGGTCGCTCACGTTCGCCGTGACGTCCTCGCCGTAGGTGACGTAGCGGGAGTACCCGAGCACGTCCGTCATGAGCGCGTGCGCCAGCCGGGCGAGCCGCTGCTCGGTGATCGGCTGGTCCAGCGGCGGCGAGAACGCGAACCCCGGCAGGCTCAGCACGACCACGTCGAGGTCGGGCAGCAGGTCGGCGAACTCCAGCTGCAGCGCGAACGTGTGCGGCCAGCCGTGCATCACGAGCAGCGCGGGGGCGCCCGGGATGGCCGACCGCTGGTGGACGACGTGCACCGTGGCGCCGTCGACGTCGACGAGGAGCTGCGGGTGCCGGTTGAGCCACGCCTCGCGGGCGCGCCAGTCGAACGCCTGCCAGGACGCGACCAGGTCGCGCAGGTAGGCCGCAGTCATGCCCGACTCCGGCCGGCGGGGGGAGTCGTCGAGGAACCGCGTGCGCGACAGCCGGTCGCGTAGGTCGTCGAGGACCGGCTGCGGGACGTCGACGGCGAACGGGCGGACACTCATGGGCACACGCTAGGAGTGCCCTCCGACATCAGGACGCGGCCCGGTACCGGTCCCGCACCTCGGGCAGGGGCTCGAAGCCGGCCGCCCGGTAGGTCGCGACGCCGCCGACGTTCGAGCTCGGGGTGCAGACGAGCGCGCTCGACGAGCCGAGGTCCCGGAGCGCGGCCGCGGCGGCGACGGTGATCGCCGTGCCGTAGCCCCGGCCGCGGTGGTCCCGGTGCACGCCCATCGGCTCGAGCAGTCCCGGCCTGCCCGGACCCGCCGACCACACGGTCACGGCCGCCACTGCCTCGCCGCGCCCGTCGTACGCGAGGAGGCACCGGGCGTCCGCGAAGGCCGGGCCGGCCGCCATCGCGTGCCAGCGCTCGGCCGTGAAGACCGACCGGTCGAACGCCGCCCGCTGCACCGCGGCGCGCGCCTCGGCCTGCTCCGGGCCGACGACCTCGATCCGCACGCCCGGGTCGGGGACGGGCGCGGCCAGGTCCCGACGCAGCGGGGCCCACGGCTCGTCGACGGGCCAGCCGGCCTCGGCCAGCAGGTCGCGGAGCAGGGCGTCGGCCGGTGCCTCGACGTTCACCCGGCCCGCCGGCAGGACGCCGCGCTCCGGCGTCGTCAGGTCGTCGACGAGCCGGCGCGCCAGCTCCTCGTCGCGACGCGCGTCGGGCGCGACCGTCAGCCGCAGGACCGTCGGCTCGTCCAGCAGCCCGACGGCGAGCACCCGGCCGGCCCGGCTCCACGTCCGCACCGCCGCCGCCGTCGCGTCGGCACCGAACCGCCAGAACCAGCCCACGTCGCCGGGGTGCAGGTGCATCGGGCCACCCTCGTGCTGCCAGTCGCGCAGGGCGTGCACCGCGTCGGCCAGCCCCTCGATCCCCGGTCCGCGCAGCTCGATCGCCATGCCCCGATCTCACACCACGACCCCCGCCGGGGTCGCCTCGTTTCCGTGGACAGTGTCAGACCCCGTCAGGACACTGGGTAGCGACTCAGACGGACCAGGCGAGGAGAACACCCATGGCCACCTTCACGCGCACGGACGAGCTGCAGGGGGCCGAGTTCGTGGGCGCGAACCTGCGGGGCGCGCGCTTCGTCGAGTCCGACCTCTCCGGGGTGGTCATGCGCGGCGTCGAGGTGGACGGCCTGGACATCGACTCGCCGTGGCTGCCGGAGGGGGACAGCTTCCGCGTCAACGGGGTCGACGTGATCCCGTTCGTCGAGGCCGAGCTCGATCGCCGGTTCCCCGGCAGGGCCGAGCGTCGCGCCGAGAGCCCGGAGGGTCTGCGCGCGGCCTGGGACCGGCTCCAGCAGACCTGGGCGGCGACGCTCGAGCGCGCCGCGGCCATGCCGGCCGGCTCGGTCGACGTCTCGGTCGGCGGAGAGTGGTCCTTCGCGCAGACCCTGCGGCACCTGGTCATGGCCACCGACATCTGGCTGGGCAAGGGCGTGCTGGAGCTGGAGCACCCCTTCCACCCGATCGGCCAGCCCGACACCTCGTACGGCGCCGACGGCGAGGATCCCTCGGTCTTCGACGCCACGGCGCCGTCCTACGCCGAGGTGCTCGAGGTCCGGGCGGGGCGTGTCGCGATGGTGCGCGACTTCCTCGCCACGGTCACGCCCGACCAGCTGGCGGAGATCCGCACGAACCCGCACAACCCCGAGCACACCGAGACGGTGCTGCACTGCCTGCACGTGATCCTCGAGGAGGAGTGGGAGCACCACCGGTTCGCGGTGCGCGACCTCGACCTGATCGCGGCCGGCTCCGCCGGCTAGAAGATCCAGCGGACGACGGTCACGGCGCCGGGTGCGGACCTCGAGCAGGCGCTCCCGCGCGAGCTCGGTCGCCGCGCCGTCCTCGGACCCGGTCCAGCGCAGGCCCCCGCATGATCCGGACCGGGTCGCGGCCGCACGCGCGCTCGAACGCAGACACCTCGTCCTGGTCGCGCTGCTCGGCGAGGTACGACCAGCGCCCGGCCTCGACGCGATCACCGTCGAGCCGGTAGATCTCGGCGAGACGCTCACGGGCGTCCAGCGCCTGCGGCAGGCTCAGGACCAGGCTCTGCAGACGGGTGCGCGCCATGGCGACGTCGCCCTTGCGCAGGTCCTCGTCGACCCGTGCCAGGGTCCGCTCCACGGTCACGGGCGTCACCTTAAGTTGTGGCCGCCGTGCGCCGGGACAGCATTTGCCTGTCGTCGGAGTCGTCCTGCAGAGACCGCGCCGGCTGTCCGGCGCGGTCTCCCTGGAGATCCCGCCGCCGGACGGCCCGGCGCGCCTGCACCTGTGGCTCGTCGACGACCTGGACGTCGTGCATGCCCGGACGTTCGTCGACGCGGCCCCGATCGAGGAGCCGAACCGGCGCGGCGCCCGGGCCTGACCTGCCCGGCGCCCGTCAGGCCCGCGGCTCGGTGCGCGGTTCGGCGGGCGCGGCGGCGGGCGGTGCGGTGCTCGGTTCCTCGACCGTCACGTCGGGGTCGATGCGGTCGGCGGTGCTCAGCCGCTCGTCGAGCTCGGAGCGCGCGCCGCTGGCCTCGGCGCTGCGGGCGCGCGCCTCGTTCTGCAGCGCGGCCGCGTCGGCGGCCCGGGAGTCGGCCTCGGCCTGCGCGAGACGCGCCTGCGCGTCCAGCCGGGCGGCCTCCGCCTCGCGGCGCTGGACCTCGACCTGGTCGGCGGCGGCCTGCTCGCGGATCTTCTGCGCGCGGGCGCGCTCGGCGTCCTCCCGGCGGGTCCCCCGGCGCCGGCTGACGGCGACGGCGACGACGATCACGACGAGCACCACGATGGCCACGATGACCCAGACGGTTGTCTGGTCCACGGTGCACCTCCTTCGGTCAGGCCCCCTCGGTTGGCATTGGACTGCCGTCCGGGTCCGGCCGCAACCGGAGACCGTGCGGGGCGGGCATTCATCCCACGGGTGCCGGGGGCTCACCTCGTGTTCGCCCGCCTCGGGCAATCTCGCCCTCGCCACCACTCGACGCGCGCCCGCAGGCAGTGGCATGGTCGACTGACGAGGCACCGCGGAGGCAGGCCTGTGCTCGTATCGCGACGGAAGACCCGAGGCCGCCACCGTGCGCGCCCTGCTCCGGGCGCGCGCCGGCCCGAGGCTGTCGCCGCCGCGTGGTCGGTGCTGGTCCTGTCCGCCGCCCTGGCGGCCGCGCCGACGTCCTCGGTCGGGTTCGCGCAGCCGACGCAGCCGGAGGCGGCGGTCCGTCCGGCCGTCGAGAAGTCGGCGCCGCCCGAGCCGACCCGGCAGGCGCACCGGTGGGCGCTGGACCGGCTGGACCACCGCGTGGCGGCCGTGCAGACCGCGACCGTGACGCTCGTCGGCCGCCCCCTCGACCCCGTCGAGCCGGCAGCCGGCCCGGCTGCCCTGCCCCGGCTGCGGCCCGACGTGGCGGTCGCGGTTGTCGCGCCCGCGGCCACGCCCGCGCTCACCGCGGAGCGGCTGCCGGACCGGGTGCAGGTCGCGCAGAAGCAGGTGGCCGACGGGGACGTCGCCGCCGCCGCGCGCGCGGTGCAGTCGGTGGAGACGGACGTGCTGCTGGTGGCCCTCGACCTCGCCGACCAGTCGGCCCAGAACGCGGCCCTGGCTCGGCTGCTCGTCGGCGCGGACCCGCACGTCGCGGCCCTCGACACCGCCGTGCTCGCCACCCATGCGGCCGGCGACCTCCGCGACGTCGTGGCCGCCGCGGCGTCCGCGGTGCAGGCCCGGGACGCGGCGGCCGGCATCACCCTGGCCGCGCAGCAGGCGGCGACGACGGCGGACGACGCCACCAAGGCCACGATCGCGAAGGCCGAGGAGCAGGCGCGGTCGACCGACGGCTACACCAACGGGAACATCCCTCTCGAGGTGCTGTGCGCGGTCGCGTTCGCGCCCGAGCACCACCTGCGCTGCGACGCCGCCGACGCGCTGGCGCGGATGAACGAGGGCTACCGCGCGGTGTTCGGGCACGACCTGGTGATCACGGACTCGTACCGGAGCCTCGCGGCACAGGTGACCACCAAGGCGGCCAAGGGGTACCTCGCCGCCGTGCCGGGCACGTCGAACCACGGGTGGGGCCTGGCCGTCGACCTCGGCGACCAGGTCGACAGCTACCGCTCGGCGCAGTACGCGTGGCTGCGGGCCAACGCGGCGCTCTACGGGTGGCACCACCCGACCTACATGGACGAGGGCGGCCGCGGACCGCACGAGCCGTGGCACTGGGAGTTCGGCACGACCGACGACCGGGGCAGCGGCACGTCGACGCCGATCCTGGTCAGCGGGCAGCCGAACCCGGCGACCCCGGCGACGCCCCCCGCGGAGCCGGGGACCGTCGAGCCGAGCCCCGCACCGACCGAGACCCCGACGCCGACGCCCACGCCGACCCCGACGCCCACGCCGACCCCGACGCCCACCGTCACCCCCACTCCGGAGCCCACCCCGAGCCCGACGCCGACCCCGGAGCCGTCGCCGAGCGAGTCGGCCCCGCCGACGCCCACGCCGACCCCGGACCCGAGCCCGACGGGCGACCCGACGCCCGTGCCGACGCCCTAGCCACGTCGTGCTGCCGCGGCAGATGCCCGACTCCTCCTGATCCGGCGACGCACCGGGTGTGACCTGCATCAATTCGCTTCGTCGGGCCGGGTCGTATCGATACGATCGAGATCGACGCGACCCCGCACCACGGACCTCCGCGCCCTTTCTTCTGCCCCTCACAGTCCCAAGGTCTCGCTGTGCCCAAGGTCCTCACCGCCGGACGCCCCTGGCGCGTCATCCTCCTGTTCGCGGTCCCGCTGCTCGTCGGCAACGTGGTCCAGCAGCTCTACCAAGCGGCCGACGCCGTCGTCGTCGGCCGCGTCCTCGGTGTCGACTCGCTCGCCGCCGTCGGCGCCACCGGCAGCCTGCTGTTCCTGCTGCTCGGGTTCGCGTGGGGGATGACCAACGGCTTCGCGATCCCGACGGCGCACGCGTTCGGCGCCGGCGACCACGCGGCCGTGCGGCGGTCGGTCGCGGCCGGGACGGTGCTCTCGGCGGCGACCAGCGCGGTGCTCACCGTCGCGGCCCCGCTGCTGGCCGGCCCGGCACTGCGGCTGCTGCAGACGCCCGAGGAGCTGCTCCCCGAGGCGACGACCTTCGCGGTGATCAGCTTCCTGGGCGCCAGCACGATGATGTTCTTCAACTACCTGTCGGCGATCATCCGGGCGATCGGTGACTCGCGGACGCCGCTGGTGTTCCTCACGATCAGCTGCGTCCTGAACATCGTGCTCGTGGTCACCGCGGTGGCCGGCCTTGGCATGGGCGTCGCCGGTGCAGCGGTGTCGACCGTCCTCTCGCAGGGGGTGTCGGTCGCGCTCTGCCTCGCGTTCGTGCGGCGACGGGTCCCCGTGCTGCACGTCCCCCGGGCGGCCTGGCGCGTCGATGCGGTCGAGCTGCGTCGGCACCTGCGGCTCGGGCTGCCCATGGGGTTCCAGGCGTCGATCATCGCGATCGGCGCGCTCGCCGTGCAGGTGCGGCTCAACGAGCTCGGGCCCGACGCCGTCGCGGCCTACACGACGGCCGTCCGGGTCGACGGGCTCGCGGTCGCGCTGCTTGCGTCGCTGGGCCTGGCGGTGTCGATGTTCGTCGCGCAGAACCTCGGCGGCGGCCGGCCCGACCGCATCCGGCGCGGCGTCGTGCAGGGCATGGGGATGTCGGTCGTCGGCTCGGCGGTCCTCGGCGTCGTGCTCGTCACCGGCGGGTCCTCGATCATCGGCATCTTCGTCGGCGAGGGCGAGCGGCGCGTGGTCGACATGGCCGCGCACTACCTGCTGGTCAACGGGGTGCTCTACGTCGTGCTCGGGGTGCTGTTCGTGCTGCGCGGCGCGCTCCAGGGCCTCGGGCAGACCGTGGTCCCGACGATGACGGGCGTGATCGAGCTGGTCTGCCGGGTCGGTGCCGCGAGCGTGCTCGGCGCGGCGTACGGCTACGGCGGCGTCGTGTGGGGCAACCCGCTCGCGTGGATCGGGGCCGTGGTGCTGCTCGCGCCGGCCTACGTCGCCGCGCAGCGCCGCCTCGCGCTCCAGCCGGTGACCGGCGACGTCGGGGAGCCCCTGGCCGTCCGGCCGCCGCGGCGGATCACGCGGATCCGGCGCCGCGGGCCGTCCGTCCGGCGCGCGCGGCGGTCCCGCGTCCCGTCGGCCTGACTCACTCCTCGATCGCCGCGTCGAGCGAGCGCAGGTGCTGGCGGAACGTGGTCCCGTCGCGGTCCCGGGCGAC
Source organism: Cellulomonas sp. ICMP 17802 (assembly GCF_041295535.1). Lineage (NCBI taxonomy): Bacteria > Bacillati > Actinomycetota > Actinomycetes > Micrococcales > Cellulomonadaceae > Cellulomonas > Cellulomonas sp. ICMP 17802. The sequence continues at coordinate 704,627 of NZ_JBGFQZ010000001.1, forward strand.
CAGGTAGTCGGCGAAGCGGGTCTGCTCCCGCAGCGTCGTGCCGACGTGCATGAGGTCGGCTTGGTGGCGCTCGGTGTCGCGGATCCGGGCGGCGACCGCGGCGATCTCCGGCGCCCGGTCCGCCGGCAGGAACACGACGCCGTCGTCGTCGGCCAGCACCACGTCGTCGGCGGTGACCGTGTGCGTCCCGCACGCGGCCGCGGTCAGGGCGTCGGCGGGCTGCGGGTCGAGGCGCTCCGGACCGCCGGGATGCGCCCCGAGGCTGAACACCGGCAGGGCGATGTCGCGCAGCTGCAGGCTGTCGCGGTGCAGACCCCAGATGACGATGCCCGCAAGGCCGGCGCGGGCCACCTCGAGGGCGACCAGGTCACCCACGCACGCCTCGTCCGTGCGGCCGCCGTTGTCGACCACCAGCACGTCCCCCGGCGACGCGTGCCCGAGCGCCTCCAGGAACACGTCGACGCTGCCCACGTGCTGCGCGGGCCGGGCGTGCCCGACCAGGTGGATGCCGGGCCACAGGGGGTGCACCGACGGCGGTGCGCACCGCACGGGGATCCCCAGTCGCAGGCACGCGTCCGCGACGTGCGCCGTGGTCAGGTCCGCGAAGAGGCCGTCCATCAGGCCCGCAACCCTCCGTCGAGCGTCCGGCGGTCGCCCTCGAACGGTCGCAGGGCGTCCGGCGCGGGGAACGGGAGGACGTAGCTGGGCGTCACGGCGTCGACGGCGCCGAAGTCGTCCACCTTCACGACGACGCGCTCCGGCGTCACCTCCACGATGCGCACGCGCTCGCGGGTGCCGTCCGGCCGGTCGAGCTGCCACAGGTCCGCGATCCAGTGCAGCCCGCGCTCGTCGAGCGCCTCCTCCGCCTGCAGCCAGTCGACGGCTCCGGTCACCTCGCGGCCCAGCGCGTCGAGCGCCACGAACCCGTCGCCCTCCGGTCGGATCCAGCCGACCGGCTCGCGGTCGCCCGGACGGCGGTGCTCGATCCAGCTGTCGTGCGGCATCGGCTGATCGTAGCGATCGGGCCGGCGCCGTCGCCGTGCGGCCCGGGCCGTCGCCGTACGATCCGGGGGAGGAGAGGGTGGTGGCGATGACGGCAGAGCCGGTGCGGGCGACGGAGCCGCGGGTGCCGCTGAGTCGCGAGCGGGTGCTGCGCACGGCGGTCGCGATCGCCGACGAGCACGGCATCGCGGCGGTCACCATGCGCCGGGTCGCCGACGAGCTCGGCGCGGAGGCGATGTCGCTGTACCACCACGTCGCGAACAAGGACGCCCTGCTGGACGGGGCCGTCGACCTGGTGGTCGCGGAGATCAACGACGCCGTGGACGCGCTCGAGCCCGGGCCCGACTGGAAGGCTGCGGTGCGCGCGCGGATCCTCACGGCGCGCGCGGTCCTGCTCCACCACCGCTGGGCGTCCCGCGTGCTGGAGACGCGCACGGCCGTGAGCCCCGAGGTCGTGCGGTACCACGACCGGCTCGTCGGGCTCCTGCACGCCGGCGGGTTCTCTTACGACCTCGTGCACCACGCGCTGCACGCGCTGGGCAGCCGCGCGCTCGGGTTCAGCCAGGAGCTGTTCGACCCGGGCGCCGGGGCGTCCGCCGCCCCCCTGCCCGCCGCGCTCGCCGCCGACATCCCGTCCCTGGTGGCCATGCTGGCCGAGGTCGGCCACGACGACCCCGGCTCGACCCTGGGCTGGTGCGACGACCAGACCGAGTTCGAGTTCGGGCTGGACCTCCTGCTCGACGGCCTCGGGCGGAAGCTCTAGGCCCTTGACCAACCTTACGGCGTAAGGCACGCTGGTCGAACGCAGCCTTACAACGTAAGGGAGTGTCCGATGAAGGCCATCGTGCAGAGCCGCTACGGCTCGCCCGACGTGCTCACGCTCGACGACGTCGACGAGCCCGAGCCCGCGCCCGACGAGGTCAAGGTCCGGGTGCGGGCGGCGTCGCTCAACGCCCGCGACTGGCACCTCATGCGGGGCGACCCGTACGTCGCGCGGCTGTCCGCCCAGTTCGGCCGGCGCGGACCCCGGCAGCCGATCCGGGGCTCCGACTTCGCCGGCACGGTCGAGTCGGTGGGTGCGGGCGTCACGCGCCTGCGGCCCGGCGACGAGGTCTACGGGGAGTCCGACGGGGCGCTCGCCGAGGTCGTCTGCGCCCCCGAGCGCCTGGTGGCGCGCAAGCCCGCGAACCTGACCTTCGAGCAGGCGGCGGCCATGCCGCTGGCGGCCACGACCGCGCTGCAGGGGCTCACGGGTCGGGTCCAGCCCGGCCAGAGCGTCCTGATCAACGGGGCGTCCGGGGGAGTGGGCACCTTCGCCGTGCAGCTGGCGCACGCGCTCGGCGCCGAGGTGACCGCCGTGTGCCGCACCCGGAACGTCGAGCTCGTCCGGTCGCTCGGGGCCGACCACGTCGTCGACTACACGCGCGACGACCCGATGCGGACCGGGCGTCGCCACGACGTGCTGTTCGACCTCGTCGCCAACCGCTCCCTGCGCGACCTGCGGCGCGCGCTGACACCCACGGGGACGCTGATCCTGTCCGGCGGTGGCGTCTCGGAGGGTGGGTCGCTGCTGGGCCCGATCGGGCTGCTGGTGCGCAGCCGCGCGCTGGCCCCGCTGGTCCGCCAGCGGGTCGTCGTGCTCTCGGTGGTGCCGGGCGCCGAGCACCTGGACGCGCTGCGGGAGCTGGCCGAGGCCGGGACCCTCGTGCCCGTGATCGACCGGACCTACCCCCTCCCCGCGGCGGCGGACGGCCTGCGCTACCTCGAGGGCGAGCACGCGCGCGCGAAGGTCGTCATCACCGTGTAGCGCATGACGGCGCCGCCGCGCGCCCCTAGGGTTTCGCTCAGGCGCAGCGCCGCGCCGGGTCCCTGAGGGGGAGCGCATGGCGATACCGACCGACGTGCTCACGGCCGCCGCCCCGGCGCTCGAGGGCCTCGACGACGGCCGCCGGGAGCTGTTCGCGCTGCGGCTCGAGCGCTGGTGGCCGGACCTGCGCGACGGCCTGGCCGCCGTGTACCCCGGAGCGCAGGACCTGCCGGCCCGGCTGGTCGCGGCGGCCGCCCGCGCCTACGCCGAGCGCGACCCCGAGCTCCACCGGCTCGACCAGCAGCGCACTCTCGCGCCCGACTGGTTCCAGCAGCCACGCATGCTCGGGTACGCCACCTACGCCGACCGGTTCGCGGGCGACCTGGCCGGGGTGCGCGGGTCGGTCGACTACCTGCGGGAGCTGGGGGTCACCTACCTGCACCTCATGCCGTTGCTGCGCCCGCGGGAGGGCGACAACGACGGCGGCTACGCCGTGGCCGACTACCGCCGGGTCCGCGACGACCTGGGCACCATGGACGACCTGCGGGCGCTGGCCACCGACCTGCGGCGCGCCGGCATCAGCCTGGTGCTCGACCTCGTGCTCAACCACGTGGCGCGCGAGCACGAGTGGGCGGTCCGGGCGCGCGCGGGGCAGCAGCGCTACCGCGAGTACTTCCACGTCTACCCCACCCGCACGCTCCCCGACGCCTACGAGCAGACGCTGCCCGAGGTGTTCCCCGACTTCGCGCCCGGCAGCTTCACGTGGGACGACGACCTGCAGGGCTGGGTGTGGACCACGTTCCACTCGTGGCAGTGGGACCTCGACTGGTCGAACCCGGAGGTGTTCGCGGAGCTGACGGACGTCGTGCTCCACCTGGCCAACCAGGGCGTCGAGGTGCTGCGCCTGGACGCGATCGCGTTCCTCTGGAAGCGCATGGGCACGTCCTGCCAGAACGAGCCCGAGGTGCACGCGATCACCCAGGCGCTGCGCGCGGTCGCGCGGATCGCGTGCCCCGCGGTCGTGTTCAAGGCCGAGGCGATCGTGGGGCCGGCCGACCTGGTGCACTACCTGGGCACCGGCCGGCACCACGGCAAGGTGAGCGACCTGGCGTACCACAACGCCCTCATGGTCCACGTGTGGTCGATGCTCGCCTCGAAGGACGCGACGCTGGCCAGCCACGCGCTGCGCGCCCTGCCGCCGATCCCGGCCACGACGGCCTGGGTCACGTACGTGCGGTGCCACGACGACATCGGGTGGGCGATCTCCGACGACGACGCCGCGGCGGTGGGCCTGGGCGGGTACCCGCACCGGCACTTCCTGTCGGACTGGTACGCGGGGCTCTTCCCGGGGTCCGACGCCCGGGGGCTGGTGTTCCAGCACAACGCCGCGACGGGCGACCGGCGGATCAGCGGGACGGCGGCCAGCCTGGTCGGGCTGGAGGCGGCGCGGGCCGCCGGCGATCCCGCGTGGGTCGACGCCGCGGTCGCGCGGCTGCTGCTCGCGCACGCCGTCGTGCTGGGCTGGGGCGGCGTGCCCGTCGTGTGGTCGGGCGACGAGCTGGGCATGCCGAACGACCCCGCCTGGGCCGACGAGCCGGGGCACAGCGACGACAACCGGTGGGCCCACCGCCCGCGGCTCGACCCGGCGGCGGCGGCCCGGCGCCACGACCCCGAGGCCGTCGAGCGGCGGGTGTTCGAGGGGCTGCAGCACCTGGCCGACGTGCGGGCGTCGCTGCCGCACCTGCACGCGTCGGTGGCGAGCGAGGTGGTCGGACCCGACGACCCCGGCGTGCTCACGGTCGTGCGCCGGCACCCGCTGGGACCGCTGCTCGCCGCCTACAACGTGACGCCCGACTGGCGGCCGGTGCCCGGGTGGCGGCTGCGCGAGCTCGGGTTGTCGTCGGCACGCGACGCGCTCACCGGCGAGCAGGCCGCGTCGGGGGACGACGACAACCTGTGGCTGGCGCCCTGGCGGGCGGTCTGGCTGGCCTGAGGGCGGTCAGGCGTCCTCGCCGGCGGCGGCCCCCGCGGCGGGCGCCGGCTCGGCGCCGGTCGCCGCCGTGGTCGCCGCGGTGCCTGCCGTTCCCACGGCATCCAGCGTCTTCTGCAGGAGCGGAGCCAGGCTGGTGAGCAGCGCTCCGAGATCGGTCACCCCCGGGGCGGGAGCGGCCGCGACGGTCCCGTCCGGCGCCGTGGCCTGCAGGAGTGCGGGCGCTGGCGGCGGCGAGACCGTGGGCCAGCCGATGGTGTCGAACCCCAGCGCCGTGCGCGACGGCTGGAGGTCGGGCTCGGCGCTCGCCGCCCCGCGCATGGACTCCACCCACGTGCCGCCCGTCGGGGTGGAGACGAGCTCGCGGATGGGGTCGAAGCCCCACGTCGGGTGCACGTCGTCGCTCGCCGTGTAGAAGGCGAGGTGGTTGCCGACGGCGCCCAGGGGCTGCATGTCGCCGAAGCGCTCGCCGGGGAAGCGGAGGCGCAGGCGGCTGAACCGCGACATGGCGTCGGCCTGGACGTCGATCACGAAGCGGTAGTAGCTCAGGTAGTGGTTGAGGTGGCGCAGCAGGAGCGTCAGGTCTTTCGGCGTCTTCCCGTCGGCCGCAGAGGCCGGTGCCCGGTCGGGCGGCAGCGGCTTGTTCGGCGGCAGGTAGCTGGTCTCCTCCGGCGCGAGCTCGATCGACCGCCAGGGCTGGAGCGGGACCTGACGACCGTCGGACAGGGTCGCCGTGAGCCGGAGCTCGCTGACCTCCGCCCGACGGTCGACCTTCACGCCGGGGTTGTGGAAGGTCAGCCCGATCCCGGCGAACGTCGACCAGGCGACGTCGACGGGAAGGTCGACCGCCGTCGGCTGGGAGACCGGCGGCTGCCCCAGCGAGTGCTCGGTGGTGGTCGTCGCGCGCTCGTCGTCGCCGCTCGAGACCACGAGGCCGATGCTCGAACCCCGGCCGCCCGCGTCGTCGCTGAGCACGACGGAACCCGTCAGGCGGACGAGTCGCACGGGCGCCGGCACTGTCGGCTCGGGGTCGTCGTGGTCGCCCGCGACCCAGGCCGCCGCGGCGCGCCCGAGCACCGGCTCGAGGGCGGGGTCCAGCAGCCGACCCTGCAGCTGGGCGCGGTGCAGGACGGCGTCCTCCAGGGTCAGCGGCTCGCTCAGGCGGTCCACCTCGACGAGCAGGACGTCCCGGCGGTCGAGCTCGACGGTCGAGACGAGCCACTGCCGCACGACGGAGTAGGCGGCGAGGTTGGTGGCCGCGTGGGTGCTGGTGCTGCGCAGCGCGCGCAGGGTGCGGTCGTCGGTGACCTCGTTCGAGGTCGACGCCAGCGACTCCAGGGCGGCCGCCCGGAGCTGTCCGGCCGCTTCGTCGATCCCCGCCGAGATCCGCCGGCCGACCTCGGCGCCGGAGTCGACCTCCGCCTCGGCCGTCGCGTTGGTGACGCCGACCTGGAAGGCTCCGGCCACCTCGCTGATGAGCGCGGCGACCGGGTTGAGCGCGGGGTTGGTCGACGTCGTGCGACTCCCGCCCAGGCCGAGATCGATGCCCCGCGCGTGCGACCGGGACGTGAACGCGACCCGCATCGCCTCCGACGTCGTGGCCAGCGACCGCGAGTGCGCCTCGTGCCGCCACTCGTCGCTCGACCGGCCGGCCGCGTCGCTGCGGGCCGAGGAGCGCGCGATCACGGCGCTGACCAGGCTGTCCTCGGCCGGGGCGAGGTGGCGCGTCGAGACCCAGTCGTCGAGCGCCCACCCGAGGGGCTCCCAGTAGGTCCGGAACCGGGTCAGGCGTCCGCGGGCCACGCCCGGGCCCAGCTCGGCGAGGGGCGTGAGCTGGTGGAGCGTGTAGCTGGTGCTGACGCCGTTCGTCGGGAAGCGGCCGACTGGAGGCTCTCCACCGGCCCGTTCCCGGTTCGACTCCACGCGCGGGTCGACCCGGAAGGCGAACGAGTCCCGCTCGGGTGCGTGCGAGATCGTGATGGGAGCCCCTGCCGAGATCGCGTCGGCGACGGAGGACCGACGGGACTGGAAGCCCGGTGCGGTGATGAGCATGACCGTCTCGGCGTCGACCGCGTCGTCGAGCTCCACGACCGCCTGGCCGGTGTCGTCGGTCGTCGCCGACACGGGCTCCGTACCGGCATCGACGGAGACCTCCACGCCCTCGACCGGTCGACCGGACTCCTCGACCTTCACGGTGATCGGCTGCATCGCACTCCACCCGAGAAATCCGACAAAACAGACAGGGCCGTTCGCAGTGTGGCCCTGCCGCGCCTACCTGTCGAGCGGAGCGGCCGTCGCGGGGGAGCCGGTGGCCAGCGGCAGGATCACCGTGTCGATCATCTGCACCACGAACTCGTCGTCGATCCGCTGGCCGGCCACCATCTTGCGGTAGGCGATCATGGCGGGCGCGACCGCGGCGACCATGTCCAGGTCGATGTCCTGGCGCACCTCGCCGCGGGCCTGGGCGCGCTCCAGCAGGCCGCGCATGAGGTTCACGCGGGTGCGCACGAACTGCTCGTGGAACACCGCCGCGACCTCGGGGTTCTCCTTCACGGCGGACATCAGGCCGGACATCAGCTCCGAGTCGTCCGTGCGCGGCCGGCCGTAGCGGATCGCGAGCAGGTCGGAGCGCAGCGAGCCGGTGTCGGGGATGTCGTCGACGGTCTGCGCCACGCCGCGTGCGCAGACGACGGCGTCGACCGTGAGCTGCACCTTGGACGACCAGCGGCGGTAGACGGTGGCCTTGCCGGCTCCCGCGCGGTCGGCGACGGCGTCCATCGTCATGCCGTCGAAGCCGCGCTCGGCCAGCAGCTCGCGGGCGGCCAGGAGGATCGCGTCGTCCTTCGAGACGTCGCGGCGGCGTCCGGCTTTCCGGGTCGTCGTCGTCCCGGTGAGGTCGTCCACGCTCATTCGTCGCCCTTTCGTCGTGCCGCCCACTCTAGCCGCACTAATCGATACTGGGGGGTTCCGGAACTCACCAGTTCCGTATTACAGTCGCTCCACCGACCACGACGTCCTCAGGAGCACCGCCATGTCGTCACCCCTCACGACCGCACCGGAGAGCCGGCACCGCTGGCTCGTCCTGGCCACGGTCGCGCTCGCCCAGCTGATGGTCGTGCTCGACGCGACCATCGTGAACATCGCGCTGCCCTCCGCCCAGGCGGACCTCGGGTTCAGCGACAACGACCGCCAGTGGGTGGTCACCGCCTATGCGCTCGCCTTCGGCAGCCTGCTGCTGCTCGGCGGCCGCCTCTCGGACATGTTCGGCCGTCGCCGCATGTTCCTCATCGGCCTCGTGGGCTTCGCCGTCGCCTCCGCCCTCGGCGGCGCCGCGCAGAGCTTCGAGCTGCTGGTCGGGGCCCGCGCCCTGCAGGGCGTGTTCGCCGCCGTCCTCGCGCCCGCGGCGCTCTCCGTGCTGACCACCACGTTCACCGTCCCCAAGGAGCGCGCCCGCGCCTTCGGCGTCTTCGGCGCCATCGCCGGCATGGGCGGGGCCATCGGCCTGCTGCTCGGCGGCTACCTCACCGAGAACTTCAACTGGCGCTGGAACCTCTACGTCAACGTGGTCATCGCCGTCGTCGCGTTCGTCGCCGGCTCCGTGCTGCTGTCCCGCATCGACACCAAGCACGACACCCGCGTCGACGTGCCCGGCGTGATCCTGGCCTCGACCGGCCTCTTCGCCCTCGTGTTCGGCTTCTCGCAGGCCGAGCCCCAGGGGTGGGACGCGCCGGCGGTCTGGGGCTCGCTCGCCGCCAGCGTGGTGCTGCTGGTCTCGTTCGTCCTGCGGCAGCGCACCGCGGAGCACCCGCTGCTGCCGCTGTCGATCGTCCAGGACCGCGACCGCGGGGCGGGCTTCCTCGCCATCCTCGTCGCCGGCTCCGGGATGTTCGGGGTGTTCCTGTTCCTGACCTACTACCTGCAGCTCTCGCTGGGGTACACCCCGATGCAGACCGGCACCGCGTTCCTGCCGATGGTGGTGTTCATCATCATCACGGCGCAGGTCCAGTCGAACATCCTGGTCCCGCGGTTCGGCCCGAAGCTGCTGGTGCCCACCGGCATGCTGCTGGGCGCGAGCGCGATGCTGTGGTTCACCACGCTCCAGATCGACAGTGGCTACCCGCGAGTGCTGGTGGGCCTGGTCGTCATGGGCATGGCGATGGGCTCGATCATGCCGGCGTCGTTCCAGATCGCCACGCTCGGCATCGCGCCGCGGCAGGCCGGCGCCGCGTCGGCCATGGTCTCCACCAGCCAGCAGGTGGGCGGGGCCATCGGCACGGCCGTGCTGAACACGCTCGCCGCCACGGCCGCGACCGCGTACGTCGCCGACCACGCCCCGGCCACCCCGCAGGTGCTCGCCAACGCCGCGCTGGAGAGCTTCTCGGTCGCCTACACCTGGGCCGCGGGGATCTTCCTGCTCGGCGCGGTGCTCACCGCGACGCTGTTCCGCACCCGCGCGGACCGGGCGGCACGGCTCGCGCTGGCCGCCCCCGCCGTGCACGACGAGGCACCGGTCCTCGCGCACTGACGTCCGCTCGGTTGACCGCGGCCCTCGTCCCCGGTCAACCGAGCGGCGTCGCGCGCCGATAACCCCCGGGTGATCGTCACCCTCGCGCTGGACCTGCCACCGGGCACCGTCCTCACCGACCCGGTCCCGCCGCTGCTCGACCTCCTGGTCACGGTGGGGGTCTGGGCGGCCCTGGTCCTCGCCCTGGTCTGGCTGCGGCTGGTGTGGTGGCGGGAGCGGATGATCCGCAAGGTCGCCCGGGCCCACCCGGAGAGCGCCGACCAGCTCCGCGCCGCGGCGCGGTCGATCTCGCTGTTCGCCCGGCCGGCGCCGGCGCCGGCCGATCCCTCCGCCCTGACCCACCGGATCGTCGTCGCGCCCCTGGGCGACGGCCGACCGGGCGAGTCGTTCCGCGCGCCGGGCCCCGACGTCGGGTTCTCCGACCTCGGGGTCGACGGGTCACGCCAGGACGCGCGCGTCCTGATCGCCGAGCGGACCCACCTCCTCGTCGTGTGCCTGGGCCGGGTGGGCCGGCTGTCGGGCGGCGAGGAGATCAGGCCCGCCGCCGAGCGCGTCCACCGGGTGCGGGAGGGCTACGTGGCACCGCAGGCCGCGATCGGGCCGGTGGACCGGGTCGACTGCGCGCTCGGCGTCGCCTGGCGGACCACCTGCACCTACGGCGGGGCCGCCGTCCTGACCGACACGCACGTCGACCACGACGGCTGGGCGTTCGTCGTCGGCGTCCTCTCGTACGCCTGGCACGCCCGGGCCGTCGAGGCGCTCGACCGGGTGCTGGCCACCTGGCAGTGGATCCCCGACGAGGGCCCAGGCGTCGGCTAGCGGCGGTCGAGCGCCAGCACGAGCGTGCCCGTGCCGTCGCCGTTCTCGGTGAGCGTCAGCTCGCCGCCCGCACCGACGTAGCGCCCGGTGCCGCCGACGATCGCCAGCGTCTTGACCGGCGCGTTCGACGCCCGGCCCTGGGCGGCCACCTGCCCGTCGGGCAGCTGGTAGGTGACCTGGCAGCTGAGCAGGATCGGCGGGTCCGCGGCCACGACGGTGGTCACCGTGCACGTGCCGCCGCCGGCGCCGACCTCGGTGCCGTGGCGCAGCAGGGTGTCCTCGAAGACGATCTGGTCGCCCCGGCTCGGGCTGAGCTCGGGGTCCTGGAACGACGTGACCTCGCGGACCCCCGTGGGCCCGAAGTCGAGCAGGAAGAAGTCGGAGAACCGGACGTCGAACGTCAGGGTGCGGCCGGGGGCGGGCTGTCGGTTCGCCGAGTCGCCGGCGAGCGACGCGCCGGTGAGCGTGAGGACGCCGAGGCCGGCGACGACGGCGGCGGTGAGTGACCTGTGCATGGCGATTCCTGACTCCTGGGAGGGAACGACCGACCGCAGGACCGCGGCCCGACTCGACGTTCCGCGCCCGCGTCGGTGCCGTCAAGGGCGCCCGGCGGCGGCGCGCCCGGCGGCCGCCACCTATCGGAGCGCGCCGCCCGTACCTATCGTGAGACCGTGCAACCGCTGAGCCGACGAGTCCGCGACGCCCGGGAGAAGGCCGGGCTCAGCCAGGGCGAGCTCGCGCGAGCGGCCGGCGTGCACCCGACCTACATCTCCCACGTCGAGCGGGGGACCCGCACGCTGGGCCCCGACTCCCTGGCCCGGGTGGCCGACGTCCTGGGCGTCCCGGTGGCGTACCTGGTCGACGGCGAGCGCGCCCCCGAGTACCGCTCGGCGGAGAGCGCCATCGTCGAGGCCCGCCGCCTGTCGCGCATGGGGTCGGCCAAGGACGCGGCCGAGGTGCTCGCGGGCGCCGACGTGTCGGGGCTCGACGTCGACGCCGCGGCCCGGGTGGGGCTCGCGCACGCGGAGGCGCTCGACGTGGCCGGCGACCTCGAGGGGTCGGTCGACGTGCTCGAGGGGGTCTGCGCGCGGCTGATCGAGGGCCGGCGATACACGCAGGCCGCCTACGCCGCGATGCGGATCGTCATGGCGCTGACCGAGGTGGGGGACCTGCAGCGCGCCGTGACCCGCGGCGAGGAGCTGCTGGCGCTGCTCCCGGCGTCGGTGGCGGGTTCCGACGAGGTCGTGCGGCTCGAGTCGACCATCATCTGGGCCTACGTCGCGCGCGGCGACACCACGTACGCGCGCTTCCGGGGGCGGCAGCTGCTCGCGCACACCCGCGAGCACGGCTCGGCGCGGGCCGTCTCGTCGGTGCACTGGAACCTCGCCTTCGTCGACGACGCCCTGGCCGACCCGGACGCCGCGCTGGTCCACCTCGAGGCGGCCATGGCGCTCGCGGGCGCCGACGAGATCGACCGCGACCTGCCCCGGCTGCGTCTCGACCGCGCGTTCCTGCTGGTCACCGTCGACCCGCCGCGGCCCACCGAGGCGCTGGCGGAGCTGGACGCCGCGCAGACCGCCCTGGAGATCGGCGAGTCGCAGATCGAGCTGGCCCGTGTCGAGTCGGTGCGGTCGCGCGCGTGGCTGCTGCTCGACGAGCCCGGGGCGGCCCAACGCCACGCGGCCGCCGCCGTCGAGCTGCTGCGGGACGGCGTGCGGCGTGACGCGGCGGCGGCGCACGAGGCGCTGGGCGACGCGCTGCTCGCGCAGAGCGCCCGCACGGAGGCCGTCAAGGAGTACCGGTCGGCCGCCGAGCTGCTGGACATGATCGCGTCGGGCCGGTCGGCCGCGACGCTCTGGCGGCGCATCGGCGACCGCCTGCGGGTGGCCGGGGACGCGGACGAGCGCGTCGTCGAGGCCTACGGTCGCGCGCTCGCCGCGGCGGGCATCCGAGGGGCGGTGCCGCTCCCGCCGAGGCGCTGAGGGGTCGTGCTGTCTACCGCGGTGTCGAGCGCGTCATTGCGCCCAAGACACTCGTCTGGGGACCATGCGGGGTGTACCGGAGAGTCCGGCGCACCCTCGGGAAGGTCCCCTCATGAAGAAGCTCAGCATCGCCCTCGTCCTCGCCCTCGCCGCCGTGCTCGCCGGCGCGACCGCGTCAGCCGCCGACTCCCAGGTGCTCGCCAGCCCCTGCTGCAAGATCTGAGCAGGCCGAGCGTCGTGTCGCCGCACCCGCCCCCCGGTGCGGCGACAAGGGGGCGCTGCGCTCAGACTCCCCGCGTGTAGAGGGCGGTCCATGTCTGCGGTCCGCCGATCCCGTCGACCTCCAGGCCGTTCGCCTGCTGGAACGTCTTCAGCACGGCGGACGTCTGCGGGCCGTGGACGCCGTCGACGTCGATGACGGCGCCACGGTCGTGCAGCCGCTGCTGGTAGGCCCTGGTCACGGCACCCGACCGGCCCTTCTCCGTCGACCCCGGGAACGCCGGGACCAAGGCGGCCGCGGCGCGGCTCAGGGGTCCGAGGATGCCGTCCTGGACCAGGCCGGCGGCCAGCTGGAACGCCTTGACGGCCGCGGTCGGGTCGGTGATGCCGTCGACCGGTCCGGTGTAGAAGCCGAGGCGGTGCAGGATCGTCTGCACCTCCTGCCGCGCGGGGTCGGCGGTCTGCTGGGTGTCGCCGCCCTCGAAGATCGTCACGAAGCCCACCACGTTCGCCTTGCGCACCTTCCGGGCGCACACGTTGCCGTTGTACTGGGAGCCGTTCACCTTGGCGGACGTGTTGCCCTCGATCGTGGTGAGCGTGCCGTCGGCGTGCACGGCCTCGACGATCCCGACGTGGCAGACGGGCGGGGTGCCGCGGCCGCTCGAGGAGACGGTGGGCCACATGAAGAGGATGAGGTCGCCCGGGTGGGCGCCCGACGTCTTCCACTTCCCCCGGTCCTTGCCCCACTGGACGATGTTCGGGGTCCAGCCGGTGGCAGGCCCGTCGGCGATGCCGGCCTTGCGCAGCACCCAGCACGCGAAGTAGCCGCACCACGCGGCGTTGGCGGGGGCGCTCCAGTACTGCCGGTACTTGGAGCCGCCGATGGTCCCCAGCTCGGCGCGGGCGATGCCCAGCGCGGTGTGGGCGGGCGAGACGTAGTCGTACTGGTACCCCGGGCCGGGCGGTCCCGGCGGGGGCGGCGGCGCGATGGGGTCGCGGGTCTGGCCGGTGCCCGTCGGGTCGAGCCAGTCGACCACCGGGTCGGGGTCCGCGGAGTACGTCTCGACCGGGATCGTGTCGTTCTCGATCAGCACGCCGGGGGGCATGTCGTCCGCCGGTGCGACGCTCAGCGGGCCTGTGGCCTGCAGGGAGGTGACGGCCGGCGTGCGGTCCGGAGATACGGTCTCGTCCATCGCTCGACTCCTGTGTCCTGGATAGGTCCGTCATCCTCCAGGAGCCGCATGATCGTCAAGGGATACAGCACGTTTGTCACGTCGATGCAGAAGTTTCCGGGGTGCGCGATTCCACCCGCGGGATTCACCCGGACGGGCGGCCTGGACGTTTGACCAGCACCACATTCGTGCCGCACACTCGTCTTGACGGTGCGCATCGCCTGCCCCCTGCGCGGTGCGCACCGTTTCTACGTCCGGAGAGCGGGACGGGTCCCCTGACCCGCCCCGCTCTTCGTGTCTGCGGGGTTGCCGCGCTCCGGCGCGCCATGCCCGGGATCATGCGGCAGCGCGGTTAGCGTTCCCAGGGTGACCGTCCCCGTGCGCACCACCGGCCCGGGACCCGACCAGGCTCCTGAGACCGGCGCAGACCCCACCGACCGCCCGGTGCTCGTCGAGCCCCCGACGCCCGCCGAGGTCCTGGAGAGCGCCGTCGCCACCTGGCGCGCGTCCCTCGTCGAGGCCGCAGGTGGGTCCACGCTGGTCGACGTCGAGCTGCTCGGCGAGGCCGCGCTCGACCTCTCCGCCGCGCACCCCTCGGGCATCTCGCAGCTGTTCGCGGGCCGCGAGACCCGGCTGTCCAACCTCATCCGCGAGGGCGCCGCGCTGTCGACCGCCCGTCGCCGCGCGCGGGCCGTGAGCGCCCGCGCCGCCGTCTACGCGCAGCGGTACGGCATCGCGCCGACGTCCCTGGCCATCGGCGTCGCCACCTGGACCGAGCGCACCACCCCCGACGTGGCGAGCGACGACGTCGCCGCGCTGGCGTCGGTGACGCGCCAGCGCACCCCGGAGGGCGAGCAGCAGGCCGAGGCCGCCCCGCGCACCGTGCGTGCGCCCGTGCTGCTGCGGCCCGTGACGCTGAGGGCCCGCGGCTCGGGCGAGAGCGACTACGAGCTCGCGCTCGAGCCGTCGCTGGAGGTCAACCCCGTGCTCGCGCGGGCCCTGCGCTCGCGCGGCGCGCTGCTCGACCCCGGCGCGGTCGCTCGCGGCACGTTCACCACCGACGGTTTCGACCCGCGCGGGGCGCTGCAGCGGCTCACGTCGCTGGGGGAGGCCGTGCTCGACGACTTCTCGATGAGCGAGCGCGTCGTCGTCGGCACCTTTGTGCACCCCGGCCAGATCCTGGTCGACGACCTGGACAACCTCTCCGGCACGCTCGAGCGCCACGAGGTGGTGTCCGCGCTCGCGGGGGTCGACGAGTCCCGCGCCCGCCTGCGTCGGCAGCTGCCACCGCCGGTGCGCGGCGACCGGGACCCGGGCCTCGAGCGCGGCGTCGGCGACCTCGACCCGGCGCAGCAGCACGTGCTCGACATGGTGGCCACCGGCACCCACCTCTTCGTCGACGCCCCGGCCGGGGCCGACGTCACCGGCACGCTCGCCGCGCTGGTCGCCGACGCCGCCGCCACGGGCCGCACCGTGCTCTACGTGCCGGGCCACCGGCGCGCGGCCACGGCGCTCGCGGACCGCCTCGCCGCGCTCGGTCTGGGCGACCTGCTGCTCGACGTGGCCCCCGACGCCGGTTGGCGGACGGCCATCTCGCGACGCCTGCTGGGCGCGATGACGCTGGAGGCGCCCGCGGTCGACACGCACGGCGTCGTGGCGCTGCGCGGCGAGCTCGTCGCCACCCGTGAGCGGCTGCGGTCCTACGTGGACGCCCTGCACGCCGAGCGCGCGCCGTGGGGCGTGTCCGCGTACGACGCCCTGCAGCAGCTGGCCCGCCTGACGTCCGCGCGGCCGACGCCGAAGACGACCGTGCGCCTGACGCCGGACGTCGCCCGGGTGCTCGACGCTCCCCGCCGGGCCGACCTCACCGCGGATCTGGTCCGCGCCGGCGAGCTCGGGGCGTTCCGCGTCCGGCCGGTCGACACCCCCTGGTACGGCGCCGACCTGCGCACGCGCGCCGACGCCGACAACGTGGTCCGCCGCCTCGCGCGCCTGCTCGACTCCACGCTCCCGGCCCTGGTCGAGCGCACCGGACAGGTGGCCGCCGAGACCGGGCTGACCCAGGCGACGTCGGCCGTCGCGTGGGCCGAGCAGCTCACCATGCTCGACGGCGTCCGCGCCGCGCTCGACGTCTTCCAGCCGATCGTCTTCGAGCGGACTGCCGCCGACCTGGTGGCCGCCACGGCCACCAAGGAGTGGCGCGCCGAGCGCGGCCTGGAGATGGGCTACTGGCTGCGGCGTCGGCTGAGCAAGCAGTCGAAGGACATGCTGCGGCCGGGCCGGCCGGTCGCGGACCTGCACTCGGCGCTGCTCGAGGTGCAGGCGCAGCGCGAGACCTGGCAGGCGCACTGCCCCTCCGGCGGATGGCCCCGGCTGCCCGACGGCCTCGAGCACGTCGAGGAGGAGTTCGCCGCGGTGCGCGCGGACCTCGACGCGCTCGACGAGGTGCTGGCGACCACCCCCGGCGGCGCCGGGTTGTCCAGCCTGCCGTTCGCGGCGCTGACGGAGCGGCTGGCCCGCCTGCGCTCGGACACCGACGCGCTCGCCGACCTGCCCGACCGCACGGGCCTGCTGCACCGGCTGCGGTCGGCGGGCCTGGGCCCGCTGGTCGACGACCTGGCCACCCGCCGGATCGACCCCGCGCTCGCCGCGGCCGAGCTGGACCTGGCCTGGTGGAGCACGGTCATCGAGCAGATCCTCGGCGAGGACCCGGCGCTGGCCGGGTACGACGGCGCCGCCCTGGGCGCGCTGTCGGCCCAGTACGCGGCGCTCGACCGCGCGCACGTGGCCAGCCTGTCCGGCCCGGTGCTCGGCGCCGTCGTCGGGCACGTCTCGCACGCGCTGCGCCAGCACCGCGAGCAGGCCGAGGCGCTGTTCGCCGACCTGGTCGAGGAGCGGCTGACGTCGCTGCGCGACACGGTCGTGCGGCACCCCGACGTGGCGCGCCGTCTGCGGCCGGTCATCGCCGCGAGCCCGATGCTGGTGCCGCAGGTGCTCCCGCCCACCCGCACGGTCGACCTCG
This sequence comes from Cellulomonas sp. ICMP 17802, assembly GCF_041295535.1. NCBI lineage: Bacteria > Bacillati > Actinomycetota > Actinomycetes > Micrococcales > Cellulomonadaceae > Cellulomonas > Cellulomonas sp. ICMP 17802. Next base: position 721,165 of record NZ_JBGFQZ010000001.1, read on the forward strand.
TCGTCATCGACTCGGCCGCCCACCTGCCCGTCGAGGTCGCGCTCGCCGCGGTCGCCCGTGGCCGCCAGGTGGTCGTCGTCGGCGACGCGAGGTGCGCCTCTGGCACCGCCGTCCGCGAGCTGGCGGCCGTGCTGCCGTCGGTCGCCCTGCGGGCCGACTCCTCGCGCCGCGACCCCTACCTGACCGCGTTCCTCGCGGCGCACGGCTACGGCGGCGTGCTGCGCCCGACGCCCCTGCCCCAGCACCTCCCGCTGGTGGCCCTCGACCTCGTCGACGGCACCGGCATGCCCGACGCCGAGTCCGGCTCGGTCGACTCGACGCGCGAGGAGGTCGAGCACGTCGTCGAGCTGGTGCTCACGCACGCCCTCCTGCGTCCCGACGAGTCGCTCGCGGTGATCACGGCGACGGCGACCCACGCGGAGGCCGTCCGCGAGTCGGTGCTGACCGAGGTGCGCGGCAACCCCGCGCTGGCCGCGTTCTTCGACTCCGGCCGCGTCGACCCGTTCGTCGTCACCGACCTGCCCAACGTGGCGGGGCTGCGCCGCGAGGCGATCATCCTGTCGCTCGGGCTGGGCCGCACCCCGCACCGGCGCGTGCTGCACACCTTCGGGCCGATCTCCGGTCCCGGCGGTGACGCCCTGCTCCTGGACGCCCTGGGCTCCACGCGGCACCGGCTCACGGTCGTGTCCTGCTTCGGGTCCGACGACCTCGACCCCGAGCGCCTGCGCGGCGCCGGCCCCCGGCTGCTGGCGGACCTGCTGGCGTTCGCGGCCCGCCGCGCCGCCGGCCAGGACGTCACCGACCTGGTCAGGCCCGAGCCCTCCGACCCGCTGCTGCGCGAGCTGGCGGCCGCGGCCGCCGCCGCCGACGAGGCCCTCGCCGCCGCGACCGAGCCCGACCGCCTGCTGCTCGACCTCGCCGAGCGGCTCTGGAAGCACGGCCTGCTGGTCGAGGCCGACCACGGCATCCCCGGCGGCGACCGGATCCCGCTGGTCGTCGGCCACCCGGACCTGCCCGGCGAGATGCTGGTCGCCGTCCTCACCGACGACGAGTCGTACACCGCCGAGCCCAGCGTCCGCGTCCGCGACCGCCTCACCGCCGACCGCCTCGAGCGCGTCGGGTGGAGCGTCGTGCGCGTCTGGTCGGCGGCCGCGTTCATCGACCCGCAGGCCGAGGTGGACCGCATCCGCCGCGCGGTGCACGCGCGCGTGCCCGCACCCGCCCCGCCCCGCACCGCCCCTCTGCACCTGGGGCTGATCGACGAGGCCGACGACACCGAGGAGCTGCCGGCGCCGACGGACGCCCCCGCGGCGCCCGCGACGGGCGCCTGGTCGACGGTCGACGTGATCGACGAGCCCGCGGCCGAGGAGCTCGCGCCCGAGAAGCCCGCGCTCGAGGAGCCCGTCGACGACGCTCCCGTGGACGTCGCCCCTGCCGACGAGCCCGCGCCCGCTCCGCTGGACGTCGTCGAGGAGCACACGGACGAGCACGACGCGCGACCGACCAGCCGCGCCCTGCAGCTCGCCCTCGCGGTGCCCACGCGGCAGCGCCCCGACGTCCGGCGCGGCCTGCCGATCGGCGCCTACAGCGACGACCAGCTGGACGAGCTAGTGGCCTGGCTGCAGTCGGACGAGCAGGAGCGCACCCGCGAGCAGCTGGCCGCCGCGCTCCGCGACGAGCTGGGCATCACGCGCCGCTCGTACCGGATCGACACCGCGGTCCGCAGCGCGATCACGCGCGCGATGCGCTGACCGCGGCGTCGCGGTCCGTCGGCCGCGGGTGGGATCATCGAGCCGTGACGTCGTCCGAGCAGCCCGCAGCCGTGCGCCGGCCGCGCCGCGCCGTCCGGCACGCGGGGACGGTCGGCGGGGACGACGCGAACCTGGTCTCGACTCACCCCGCCGCGCCCGCCGAGCCGCCGGCGCCCGCGTCGCCGGTCGTGCCGGCGCCCGACCCGGTGGTCGCCCGGCGCAGCGTGGACGACTCCGACCTCGGGTGGGGCGACCGCGAGGCGGGCTCCAACGACGACCGCCTGACGCAGGACAAGCCGCCGCACTGGTAGCGCCGGTGTCAGACCGGTGCGAGATGATCGCTGCCGCCCGGGTGCCCACGTGAAGGAGAGTTCGATGGCCGAGGTCCTGCTGTTCCACCACGCGCAGGGGTTGACGCCCGGCGTGCTCGCGTTCGCCGAGACGCTGCGTGCGGCCGGCCACACCGTGCACGTGCCCGACCTGTACGACGGGCACGTCTTCGACAGCCTCGAGGACGGGCTCGCCTACGCGGACGAGGTCGGGTTCGACACCGTGCTCGGCCGCGGGCAGCACACGGTCGACCAGCTGCCGGAGGGGCTGGTCTACGCCGGCTTCTCCCTCGGGGTCCTGCCCGCGCAGATGCTCGCGCAGACGCGTCCGGGGGCCAAGGGAGCGCTGTTCTTCCAGTCCTGCGTGCCCACGTCGGAGTTCGGCACGCCGTGGCCCGCGGGCGTCCCCGTGCAGATCCACGGCATGGACGCCGACCCGTTCTTCGCCGGCGAGGGCGACATCGACGCCGCCCGCGCGCTGGTGAAGGAGAGCCCGGACGCGGAGCTCTTCGTGTACCCGGGCGACCAGCACCTGTTCGCCGACAGCAGCCTGCCCTCGTACGACCCGGCGGCGGCGCAGCTGCTCACGGAGCGCGCGCTCGCGTTCCTGGCGGCCGTCAAGTAGCCGGACCCTCGACGCGCACCGTGCCGCGGCGGAGGCGTCAGCCCTCCGCCGCGGCGGCCGTCGGTGTCAGACGGCTGGCGGGATCGACGGCGGGGGCGGGGGCGTCGTCGCCGTGGTGGTCGTGGGCGCGGCGGTTCCCGCGTCGTTGACGATCGCCGGCGTGAGGTTGCGGGCCAGCAGGTCGCGGATCTCCTGCAGGACGAGCACGTCCTCGGCGGGCGCCTGGGGCTCGACCTCCTCGCCGCGCTTGCGGCGGGCGGCCAGGGCGTTCATGGGCACCACGATGAAGAAGTACACCGCCGCGGCCGTGAACAGGAACAGGATCAGCGCCTGCAGGATCAGGCCGAACGAGAACGTGGCGTTGTTGATGGTGAAGCTCCACACCGCGCTCAGGTCCGTCTTGCCGAGGATCGCGGAGATCAGCGGCCCGATGAACCCGTCGACGAGAGCCTTCACGACGGCGCCGAACGCGGCGCCGATGACCACACCGACGGCGAGCTCGATCGCGTTCCCGCGCGAGATGAAGTCCTTGAAACCCTGGAGCATGGCTGCGGATCCCTTCGTCCGTGGTCTGCGGTGCGCAGCCCGGGGGTGAGTCTGTCCGTTGTCGAGCCCGTCCAACGGGACGGTCGGATCGGCCGACGTCACCGAGGGAGCAGGTCCGGTCGCCCGATCATGGCACGACGACTGCGGACAGCAAGGCGGAGGCCGACGCCCCCGCCAGGGCGGGTGCCTCCGCAGGCGCGACGGCGAGCAGCACCGGGACCGAGGTGTCGCCGGACCCACCCACGCCGAGCGGCCCCCCGGACGCGTCCGGGTGGGCGACCGGCAGGACGAGCGCGCGCGTGGCGACGACGCTGCCCGGACCGCCCTCCGGCGTCGCCGCCAGCACGTCGACCCGCACGCCGGGGGAGAGCAGGCCGGCGACGGCGGGGTCGGCGAACCGCACGGTCGCGACGACGGTGCCGGGCGGGCCGCGGACCTCGTCGTCGGCCAGCAGGCCGGGCAGCACGGGGAGGCCGGCCGCGAGCGGGACGGCGGCCGAGGCGCCGACGACCGCCCGGAGGTCGGCGATCGACCCGTCGGGCGCGACCGCGACGGGGAACCGCGTCACCCGCACGTCGGCGCTGGTCAGCTCGGTGCCCGCCGGGACGTCCCGCGCCGCGACGACCACCAGGGACGTCGGCGGGTCGGCGGGCCGCAGCGCCTGCACCGTGCACGCGGCCGCGACCCCGAGGCACACGGCGCCGAGCGCGAAGCGGGACCGCCACAGGACGATCCGCAGCGTGAGGGGCAGGGGCCGGCGGCGGGGGGCGAGCGGCGGCGGTCGACCGGCGAGCGGGTGGGGCTGCATGGCGGCGACCGTAGGCGCGTCCGGCCCGCCGGTGGCTCGTAGCCGCGCGACCCGGGGGATCGGAGGCGCGGCGGTGGGCTGGGGGCGGCTCGGACCGCGCAACCCGGGGAGTCGGGGGTGCGGCGGGGAGCCGGGGGTCAGCCCGGGGCGATCAGGACGCGGCTGCCGGCTTCGCCGCGGGAGTGCTCGCGGACGTCGACGGCGTGGAGGAGGCCGACGGCGCGGCCGACGCGGCTGCCGCCGGGGCGGGAGTGGTGGTCGCGGGGCTCAGCGACGAGGACTTCGCGCCGGCGCGGGCGTCGTTGCGGTAGAAGCCGGAGCCCTTGAACACGACACCGACGGAGGAGAACACCTTGCGCAGCCGTCCCTCGCACTCGGGGCAGACGCTCAGCGAGTCGTCGCTGAACGACTGCACGATCTCGAAGGCGTGACCGCACGCCGTGCAGGCGTAGGCGTAGGTGGGCACTGAAGGTCTCCTGGCAGCTGGACGAGCGGGTCGGAATGGTCTAGCACTCGTATGGTCCGAGTGCCAATCGTAACCGCTCGGCCGCTCGGGACATTCCGCCCGCCGTTCCGGGGCGGTGGGACGGCCTGGGTCCGGACGGCGAAGTACCCTCCGAAGCGTGTCTCGTCCTCGCCTCGTCCGTCTCATCCTGATCACCGTCGCCGCGGTGCTCGTCGTCGCGCTCGTGGCGTCGGTGGTCACCGCCTTCCTCGTGGTGCGGCGCCCCCTGCCCGAGGTCGCGGGGGAGCAGCGCATCGCGGGGCTCGACGCCGACGTGACGGTCACGCGCGACGCCCGCGGCGTCCCGACGATCACCGCCTCCACCAGCGCGGACCTGTTCCGGGCCCAGGGCTACGTGGCCGCGCAGGACCGGTTCTTCGAGATGGACTACCGGCGGTACGTGACGGCGGGGCGGCTGTCGGAGCTGGTGGGCCAGAACGCCGACGCGCTCAAGGCCGACAAGGTGGTCCGCACCCTGGGCTGGCGGCGCGTGGCCGAGCAGGAGTGGCCGCTGCTGTCGTCGTCCACCCGGGCCGCCCTGCAGGCCTACGCCGACGGCGTCAACGCCTACCTCGACGGCCGCGACCCCGGCGCGATCGCGGTGGAGTACACCGTGCTGGGCCGCCAGGTCCACGTGGGGGCGCCCGAGCCGTGGGACCCGGTCGACTCGCTGGCGTGGCTCAAGGCGATGGCCTGGGACCTGCGGGGCAACTACGACGACGAGCTGGCCCGTGCCGCGGCGTACTCGTCGGTGCGCGACATCGCCCGGGTGGACGAGCTGTTCCCCGCCTACCCGCAGGACCTCAACCAGCCGATCCTCTCGGCCGCGGACCTCCAGCCGGCGACGGTCGCGCAGACGTCCGCGACGACGACCCCGCTCCACCTCGACGACGCGGACCTGCAGGCGGCGATGGCGTCGGCGAGCACGGCGCTCGCGGCGGTCCCGCACCTGATGGGCGACGGGGAGGGCGTCGGCTCCAACTCGTGGGTGGTCTCGGGCGACCTGACGACGTCCGGCAAGCCGCTGCTCGCCAACGACCCGCACCTCGGCATCTCCGCGCCGGGCATCTGGGAGCAGGTCGGCCTGCGCTGCGCCGACGTCTCGGCCGCGTGCCCCTACGACGTCACCGGCTTCGCCTTCGCCGGCACGCCCGGGGTCGTCATCGGCCACAACGCCCAGCTGGCCTGGGGCCTGACCAACCTCGGGGCCGACGTCACCGACTTCTTCCTCGAGCGCGTCGACGGCGACACCACGCAGCTGGACGGGGGCACGGCCCCGATCACCCAGCGCACCGAGGTGATCCACGTGAACGGGGCGGCCGACGTCCGGCTGACCATCCGCGAGTCCGTGCACGGGCCGATCCTGTCCGACGTGCTCGACCTCACCGGCGTCAGCACCGCGCCCGTGCCTGAGGACGCCCCGGGCCGTCGGTTCGCGGTCGCGCTCGCCTGGACGGCCCTGCAGCCCGGCCGGACCATGGACGCGGTCCTCGCGATGGACGTCGCCAAGGGCGCCGACGACATCCAGACCGCGGCCGCGCTGTTCGACGTGCCGTCGCAGAACATCGTCTTCGCGACGACGGACGGCCACATCGGCTACCAGGCGCCGGGGCGCATCCCGCTGCGCGCCACCGTGCCCGGCGGCCCGGTCCCGTCGAACGGCACGTGGCCTCGACCGGGCTGGGACAGCCGCTACGCGTGGACCGGCTACGTCGACCCTGCGGACATGCCCCGGACGCTCGACCCCGCCGACGGGTTCATCGTCACCGCGAACCAGGCCGTCACCCCCGCCGGCACGGGCCCGTTCCTCACCGCGGACTGGGACTACGGCTACCGGGCCCAGCGCATCCGCAACCTGCTGAGCAGCACCACGGCGGCCGGCAAGGTCGACGTGGCTGACATGAACCGGATCCAGTTCGACCAGCACAGCCCGTTCGCGGACGTCCTGGTCCCGGTGCTGCTCACGCTGCACATCGGCAACACGTTCGACGACGACGGCCAGCAGCTGCTGCGCACCTGGGACCGGGTGCAGTCGCCCGACTCGGCCGCCGCGGCGTACTTCTCGGCCGTCTGGGTGGACGTGCTCAAGTCGGCGTTCGCCGACGACCTGCCCGACGGGTACGGGCCGGACGGCGGGTCGCGCTGGCTCGAGGTGGTGCGCCGCCTGCTCGACCAGCCCGCGTCGCCGTGGTGGGACGACAAGTCGACGCCCGGCGTGGTCGAGGGCCGCGACGAGGTGCTGACGCGCGCGATGATCGCGGCCCGCCGCCAGCTCACCGCGCAGCTGGGCCGGGACGCGGCCGACTGGCGCTGGGGCCGGCTGCACACGGCCGCGCCCGAGCACCCGGTGCTGGGCGGCGACTCCGTCCCGGGCGTGATCCGCCGCCTGGTCAACCCGGACCCGGTGGCCGTCGGCGGGGGCTCGTCGATCGTCGACGCGACCGCGTGGGACGCCAGCTCGGGGTCGTTCGGCGTGACCGCCGCCCCGTCCATGCGGATGGTGGTGGACCTCGGCGACCTGGACGGCTCGACGTGGGTGACCATGACCGGCTCCTCCGGCCACCCGGCGAGCGTGCACTACGCCGACCAGCTGGGGCCGTGGTCGCGCGGCGAGACCTTCCCGTGGCCGTTCACGCGGGCCGCGACCGAGGCGGACGTGCGGGACCGGCTGACGCTCACCCCGTGATGGGGTGCCACTCCTGCGGCGTCGCGACGGCGTCGACCAGGCGGTCGTGGCGCTCGCGGGGCAGCGGGCGCACGCCGGCGTCGTAGAGCTCCTCGGGGAACACCAGCGCGACCACGGGCACGCCCGGGCGGAGGTGCTCGAGCGCGCGGTCGTACCAGCCGCCCCCCTGGCCGAGCCGGGCGCCGGTGGTGTCGACGGCCAGCGCCGGCGCGATGACCACGTCGGCCTCGGCCAGCGCCGCGGCGCCCAGGGTCTCGCCGCCCGGCTCGGGCGGCCGGCCCGGCGCGCGCTCGCGGAGGTCGTCGGGCCCCGCGTACTCCGCCCAGTCGCGCTGCAGGCCGCTGCCGAGCACCGGCATGATCACGCGCACGCCGCGGGCGGCGAGGGCCTCGAGCAGGGGGCCGGTGCCGGGCTCGGTGGCCCGCGACGCGTAGACCGAGACGCAGGCGGCGTCGGCCACGGCGGGGATCGTCAGCACCACGTCGGCCAGGGCGCGGGCGGCGGCCTCGCGCAGCCGGACCGACCGGGTCTTGCGGGCGTCGCGGATGGCCACGCGCAGCCGCTCCTTGACGTCCTCGACCTCGTCACCCTCGGACACGCGCGGATACGGCTGGGCGACGCTGCTCATGCGGACAGTCTCTCAAACCTGGCGCCGCCCGAACGACCGACTGGGGTATGACGTGTGAACTCCTGCACGTCGTGACGTACGCCACTGCGGGGTCCGCCGGTCGCGACTAAGGTCCCGGCATGACGATCCACAAGGCAGTCATTCCCGCCGCGGGCCTGGGGACCAGGTTCCTGCCCGCCACGAAGTCGACGCCCAAGGAGATGCTCCCGGTCGTCGACAAACCGGCCATCCAGTACGTGGTCGAGGAAGCGGTGAAGGCCGGTCTCGACGACGTCCTGCTCATCACGGGCCGCTCGAAGCGCACGCTCGCCGACCACTTCGACGCCGTGCCCGAGCTGGAGGCGGCCCTCGAGGCGAAGGGCGACCTCGAGCGCCTGGCCAAGGTCCGGGAGTCCACCGACCTCGGCCACGTGCACTTCGTCCGGCAGGGCCAGCCCAAGGGCCTGGGCCACGCGGTCCTGCAGGCCAAGCACCACGTGGGCCACGAGCCCTTCGCCGTCCTGCTGGGCGACGACCTGATCGACGAGCGCGACGAGCTGCTGAGCACCATGCTCGCGCTGCAGGAGCGGACGGGCGGCTCGGTCATCGCGCTGCTCGAGGTGCCGCCGGCGCAGATCTCGATGTACGGGTGCGCGGCGGTCGAGGCCTTCGACGGTGCCGAGGACCCCGACCAGGTGCGGATCACGGGCCTGGTCGAGAAGCCCCCGGCCGACGAGGCGCCCAGCAACCTGGCGATCATCGGCCGGTACGTGCTGCACCCGGCGGTGTTCGAGGTGCTCGAGAGCACCGCGCCCGGCCGCGGCGGTGAGATCCAGCTGACCGACGCGCTGGCCACGCTGGCGGACCTGCCGGCGTCCGAGGGCGGCGGCGTGTACGGCGTGGTCTTCCGGGGCCGGCGCTACGACACCGGAGACCGCCTGGACTACCTCAAGGCCGTCGTCCAGATCGCGGTCGACCGCCCGGACCTGGGACCCGACTTCCGTAGCTGGTTGGGCGACTTCGTCGGCACGCTGACCGACTGAGCCGCCGGGCGGGGCAGAATGCGCGCATGAGATCGGTCCAGGACCACCTAGCGGCCGTGCTGGCCGCCGTCGGACCGGTCGCACCCCTCGACGTCGTGCTGCGCGACGCCGTGGGCTGCATCCTCGCCGCGGACGTCGTCGCCACCCACGACCTGCCGGCGTTCGCGGTGGCCGCCCGCGACGGGTACGCCGTGGCCGCGCACGACACGGCCGGCGCCGGGTACGCGAGCGCCCAGGCGCTGCAGGTCGCGCACGACGTGCGACCCGGCTCGGGCGGCCCGCTGCGGCTGGTGCCCGGCACCGCCGTGCGGATCGCGTCCGGCGCGCCGCTGCCCCTGGGGGCCGACGCCGTGGTCCCGCTCGAGGAGACCGACCGCGGGACCGCGCGCGTCGCCATGCAGCGCCCCGCCGTCGCCGGGCAGCACGTGCGTGCGACGGCCTCGGACGTGCGCGCCGGGGACGTCGTCATGGCGTCGGGCACCCGCCTGGGCGCCCGCCAGCTGGCCCTCGCCGCCGCGATGGGGCGGGGTCGGCTGCGCGTGCACCCGACGCCCCGCGTGGTCCTGCTCTCGGTGGGCGACGAGCTGGTCGAGCCCGGCACCCATGCCGACCGCACCGGCGGCGGGGTGTTCGAGGCGGACGGCCACGCGCTCGAGGCCGCCGTCCGCGACGCCGGCGCCGCCGCGGTCCGGGTCGGCATCCTGCCGGACGACCGGGCGACGCTGCGCGAGGCGCTCGAGGACCAGCTGGTGCGCGCCGACCTCATCGTCATCACCGGCGGGCTCTCGGAGCTGACGCACGACACCGTCAAGGACGTGCTGGCGCCCATGGGCAGCGTGCGGCTGGACCAGGTCGCCATGACCCCCGGTCAGCGGCACGGGTTCGGCACCGTGGCCGACGAGCTGGCCAGCGACAAGTCGGTGCCGATCTTCGCCCTGCAGGGGCACCCGGTCGCCGCGCAGGTGTCGTTCGAGGTCTTCGTCCGGCCGGCGCTGCGGGCCATGGCCGGGCACGCCGAGCTGTTCCGGCCGTCGGTCGCGGCCGAGGCGACCGAGGGCTGGGTCTCGCCGCCCGGGCTGCGGCAGTTCGTGCCCGCCACCGTCCTCGGCTCCCCCGAGGAGGGCTACCGGGTCACGCCGCTGGGCGACCCCTCGGCGCCCACGATCAACGCCCTCGCGCAGGCCAACGCGCTGGCGGTCGTCGGTGAGCAGGACCTGACGGTGCACCCCCGTCAGGTGATCCACTGCCTCGTGCTGGAGGGCTGATGGCGACCGGCTGGCCCGCCGTGCTCACGGAGGGCGGCGTGCGCCTGCGCCCGCTGCGGCGGCGGGACCAGGAGACCTGGATGGCCCTGCGGGCGCAGAACGCCGCGTGGCTCGAGCCCTGGGACGCCACGAGCCCCGTGCCCGTGACCGGTCCGCGGCCGTCGTTCGGCACGTTCGTCCGGTCGCTGTCCGCGCAGGCGCGGGCCGGGGTCACGCTCCCGTTCGCCATCGACCTCGAGCGCCGCCTGGTCGGGCAGCTCACCGTCTCCTCGATCACCTACGGGTCGCTGCGGTCCGCCGCGATCGGCTACTGGGTGTCGGAGCACGTCGCCGGGCTGGGCATCACGCCGACCGCCGTGGCGCTGGCCACGGACCACTGCTTCACCGCGCTGGACCTGCACCGGGTGGAGATCAACATCCGGCCGGAGAACGGGCCCTCGCTGCGGGTCGTCGAGAAGCTGGGGTTCCGCGACGAGGGCGTGCGCGAGCGGTACCTGCACATCCAGGACCGCTGGTGCGACCACCGGACGTTCGCGCTCACGGTGGAGGACGTGCCCGGCGGGCTGCTCGCCCGCTGGCGGGCCCGGAACGGGTGACGCACAGCCCGACACGCCGCGGTGGTCCCGAGGACGCGGCACCCCGACGCCTACCGTCGTGACGTGAACGATCTCGCAGGACCGGTCGCGCTCGCGCTGGTCGGCCTGTGGGTGGCGTACCTGGTGCCGCACAAGCTGCGACACCGGCAGCAGCTGCTCGAGTCCCGGGCGGACGACCGGTTCTCCGAGGCGCTGCGCGTGGTCGCGGTGAGCGACCGGCGCATCCGCCAGGAGGCCGCCTCCGCGGAGTGCGGGCCGACGGCGAGCAGGACCGCGGGGCTGCTGACCCCGGGCAAGGGGCTCCCGGTGGCCACCGGGAGCGCGACAGGAGGCACCACCGTGGACCGACCGCACGGCACCCAGGACCGGATCACCGCCGACGCCG